>CALGGO010000071.1 GCA_937916085.1 uncultured Prevotellaceae bacterium
GCACTCTCAACAGGTTGAGGAGCTCCCATTGAAGCGCATTAACTGAATATCCCTACTTAGTTTTACAGAATAACTGATCAACATCTTTATATAGATCTTCAAAAGAATTATAATTATTATTCCATAGCTTCGCTTGAGCAAGTATTTTCAAAATATTATCTCGAAATGCCTTTTTCGATGACATTCTTAAGTGCCACTGATGACCTCCCATTAATAGTATTTCAGCCTTTTCTTCATTAGTAAAGTTGGCACTTTGAAGTAATAACGCTGTGGATTCGAGTTCAATTATCATTCCATTTCGCTGATATTTATTATATATATCAACTAATCCTGAGAATGAGTTTACATTAATTATTTTTTTTGTCATAATCATTATGTTTTACTTTTTCCGCCTCCCTCAAAAGAGGCTTTAGTTCTTATGGTTTTCTTTTTCAAAAAGCAGGAGACTAGTGCCCTCTAGTAAGGGGTGCTTTCTTTATTTTTTCTGCATTCAAATTTATAAATAAATAATGGAAGTTTGGTGATAAAATAAGGATAAAATTCTGTGCGTGAGCAACTTGAATTGATTTGAATTGATTTGATTCAATTTGAGTCATTTTTTCAATGGAATGTAAGAAATATAATCGTGCATCAGTTTCATACTTGAAATCAGGTCAAATTGGGTCAAATTTAGGTTTTGAGAAGTTTTTCATAGTATTATTTGCGGTAAGAGTTATAAAATACTTAATTTTGCAATAAAATCGTGTTATATGACTGAAACTGATAAGTATCTTGATTTGTTGCTTGCTGATGTGGAGAATCGCCTCGGACGAGGGTTGCTTAGCCCCAAGGACTTTGAGCACCTTTATGGGGTGATTGAGAATGACCTCAACGAGCGGGTGAGCGTCTCGACGCTGAAGCGACTGTGGGGCTACTCGAAATATCTGTCGTCGCCTAGCGTGAGCATCCTCTCCACGCTATGCCGCCTAGTGGGCTACCGCGACTGGGAGGACTACAAGGCGCATCGCGAGAGTGGAGACAAGAAGCCAAGCGACAAGGTGCTGAGCGACAAAATCACCGTCTCGACCGATCTGGAGCCTGGCGACCGCGTTAGGCTCACGTGGGAGCCACAACGAGTGTGCGACGTGGTGTATCACGGTGACGGCGAATTTGAGGTTCTGTCGTCGGTGAACACTGGCATCAAGACTGGTGACTGGTTCTGTTGCAGTCTTATAGTGAGCGGTGAGCCACTATGGCTGAGCAACCTGCGCCAGTATGGCAAAGCTCCTGTAGCTTACGTGTGCGGCAAGCAGGGGGGAGTGCAGTTTGAATTAATGCATAATGCATAATTCACAAGCATAATTCATATTGCATAATCCACGCGCAATGCATAATCCACAATGCGTAATTCATAATGCATAATTCATAATGCATAATTCATAATGCATAATTCACGCGCAATGCATAATACACAATGCGTAATTGCGTTATAAATACTCGAGAAAGTGTCAACTGATATGAGTGATAAAGATATTCCACATGAGAGTGAGGTGTCGGGGATTGTTCCTGACGACTATGCCGGCATAGAGGGGCGCTTCACGCAGGTTAGTGAGCTGCCTTCGTTGGGAAGTTGTCGCTTGGTGAAGGCTATGCGTTACGGCCGCTGGCATGTGCTGAAGGGGCTGAAGGCTGAGTATGCTCACGATCCTGCTCACACTCAACGCCTGCGCAAGGAGCTTGAGATGATGATGCAGCTGTCGCACCCAGGCATCGTGCAGGTCTATGACATGGAGCAGGGTTGCCAGGATGCTGATGTGGGCATGGACACCTTTATCGTGATGGAATGGATCGACGGCGTGACGCTCGATGAATGGCTTGCCACAAACCCCAACCAAAGCTTGCGTCGTCGCGTGGTGCACGAGCTTCTTGAGGCGGTGAGCTACATGCACCGCCAGGGCATCGTCCACCGTGACCTAAAGCCCGAGAACATCATGATTACCCGCAACGGGGCGAATGTGAAAATTGTGGATTTTGGACTTGCCGATAAAGACAGCTATGCTGTTTTCAAGAACCCCGCCGGCACCGAGCGCTATGTCGCCCCTGAGCAGCTCAACGCCAATGTTGCTGACATCCGTAACGACATCTATAGCCTAGGGGTGGTGATGCGTGAGATGCACCTGGGCAGGGTGTATGACGGAGTGGTTAAGAAGTGCCTGTCAACAATCGATAATCGCTACCTTAATGTTGACGAGATGGTGGAGGATATTGACCGCCGCAAGCATCGTCGCCGCTGGGTAATGTGGGCTTGTGCGGCACTTGCTGTGGCATTGGTGGTAGCAGGAGTAGTGATGGCGTTAAGACTCAATGAAAAAATGGCGACCAAGGAGCTTCAGTCTGAACTCGAGGATCCATCGGGAAGATATGAGTTTAAGGACGGTTTGGGGTTTGTGTTTACCAACTGGGACAACGGCTATACACCCAACGTGTCGGCGCAATATGTGGGTAGTGGCGTTAAGCATGTTACGTTGAGGCAAGAATACAGCCACACCAACCGCATGTGGAAAGTTAATGAGCTGGGGTTTGGATGTTTTCGCGACCATACCGAGATTGAAGAGATGACAATCGAAAACACGAATTTTGGTATCCAGAAAAACGCATTTAAAGGCTGTACAAATCTAAGGCGCATCAATATGCCAAAACTAATGACTCCTCCCGACATTGGATGTGGTGGTTGGCAGACGGTAATCGACTCAGTCTTTGAACCTTATCACTATGAGCAGGTTACACTATACGTGCCTGAGCCAGAGACGTTTCGCAATGACACCTCCTGGTGCCGCTTCAAGCACATCGAGCCGCTGCAACAGTGACGTCTTTGGGAGACAATTATGGACATATTCTATAGGTAATAGTTCACTATTGATAGTTGCTCCCAAGATGTGTGTAAAGCACAAAAAAACAATCATCGGCTCGCTGCTGCGGGTCGATGATTTGAGTTTTGAGTCTCGGTGGGGCGGTTGCCCTTAATGAGATGATGTCTTAGTTTTCTTCGCTTTGGGGAGCTGCCACTACGTTTACGTAGGTGTGGCCAGCACGATGCTGGAAC
Organism: uncultured Prevotellaceae bacterium; assembly: GCA_937916085.1. Lineage (GTDB taxonomy): Bacteria > Bacteroidota > Bacteroidia > Bacteroidales > Muribaculaceae > Sodaliphilus. The sequence continues at coordinate 3,083 of CALGGO010000071.1, forward strand.
TCTACTGTTCCGTCAACGAGAGCATAGAGGGTGTGGTCCTTGCCCATGCCAACGTTGGTGCCTGGGCGGTTAACAGTGCCGCGCTGACGACGGATGATGTTACCGGCCTTTGCGAATTGCCCACCAAAAAGTTTCACTCCGAGTCGCTTGCTGTGCGACTCACGTCCGTTCTTCGAACTACCTACACCTTTTTTATGTGCCATAATGAAATAGTTTTTAGGGGGTTAAGCAATTACATCTTTAATCACGAGCTCGGTGAAGTACTGGCGGTGACCGTTCAAGCGGCGATAGCCTTTGCGGCGTTTCTTCTTGAAGACAATCACGTGCTCTCCCTTAACGAGAGGCTGCTTAACTTCACACACTACTTTTGCGCCTTCAACGGTAGGCGCGCCAACTGTGATGGCACCGTCGGCATCCACGAGGAGGACCTTGCTGAACTCTACTGCATCGCCCTCGTTCTTCTCGTCGCCGAGATAGTGAACAAACAATTTCTTGCCGGCCTCGGCTTTGAACTGCTGTCCCTGAATTTCTACAATTGCGTACATTTAAATAATTGTATTGTAAGGGTTTCCCCTTAGTTAACCCGTGCGGCGGTCTCAATCTTGTGAGACACTTAGTCGAGCCTTTCGGAAAATCGGTGCAAAGGTACTACAAAGTTTTGGAACTACCAAAGTTAAAGTGAATAAAAAAGTGCATTTTTTTTAAAACGCACTTTTTTTGATGAGGTAGAAATGTTGTATTCGGTGTTTTATTGTTCTTTCTGCTCTTCGATGACCACCATGGTCTCGATGGGAGTGCTACCGTAGTTTACTCCATCGTTGAACTTGCCGTAGTATTTATATATGCCTGGAGGAAGGTGTCCTGTCCACGCATTGAGTCCCCAGTCGAAGGGGAAGGTCTTTAATACTCGTCTCCATCTCAAAGTGCCACTGCTGTCAAAGATCTTAACATCCACTTGAGGTTTTGAATCAAGATTGGAAGAGAAATTGAATGTCGCCACATCCACGACAGGATCCTGCTCAACGGTGAGCGAGCCATGTGGAGTGCTGACCACGGCGAAGTTGATTGTGCGTGTGGTCATGTTTCCGGCGATGTCATAGATGGTGTATTGGAGCGTGTGATCTCCTGGATCGAGTTCCATGGGCATTTCTACGGTAAGAGTCTTGCCCTCGTTGGCCATCGTGGAGTAGGCTTTCACGTTAGGAATGCTGGTCTTTCCTCCGTCTATCTTGAGGCTCATGCCGTTGCCCATTGCTATGTCTTGGTTGTTGAAGGCTACGTCGTCACTTGCAGTGATATATAGTGTTGATGATGGGCTTACTGTGTTGCATAGCTCAAATTCCTGCTCGTCGTTGAAGTAAATGGCGTCAATTGTTGGCGCTATGTTGTCGTGGACGGTAAGTGCGTGGGTCTCAGAGTATTTGTTGATGATGATTTTGTCGAAGCTGCCGTTGACCATTTCGTTGCTGTTGTCGCGGTGGGCATATACCGATATCAATCCCGATGATCCAGGGTTCTGGGTGTAGCGCGGGATGACGGCTATTCCTGTGAACACACCGTTGACCACCCTTCCGTTCACCTGTGTGAGCATCTTGCGCGGATAGTAGATGTCGCGGTTGTTGTAGGTGGTCTCTTTTTTGAGCTGGTCGTAGATGGTGAGAGTGGCGTCGCCGTTAAAGGTCTCATCTACAGTGATGCCGCTGGGGTTCATCACAGTGGCCTCTACGGTGATTTGCTGTAGCGCTCCAGAATACATGTTGCTGGTGCCTACCGTCTTGCCGTTGATTTTTGTGATTTTGAACAATGGCTTGGGATAATAAACCATCATTGCTGGGTCGCCGAGCAAGGAGAACATCATCTTGTTGTAGGATGTGGTAGTGCCAAATGACTGCTTGCATAACATATAGGCCTCTCCCAGAGTGGTCATTTGACCCTTGGTGCTGTAGCAGAACATGTTGCTCACGAAGGCTCTGTTAAGAGCGTCGTTGCCAGTGGAATAGGCCGACCGTGTAGCCGCGAGCATCGCAATAGCGCCTCCATCAGGATTGTGGAACATGATTTCCATGAGTCCACGCTCGTTGCCGTCATATCGTGCCACATCGCAGCATGCGGTGGTGATGATGGGCAGGTGTGGGTAGTTGGCTTGTTTCGACTCGTTGATGGTCCACAGTTTCACTTGCTTGGTGAGTGTTGTGGGATTGGCGTGCCCCACGTAGGTCATGAAGAATTGTCCGTTCTCCAGCTGCGTGCTCATGTTTTGGCGTCCTATGAGAGCGAAATCGGTGAGAGGGTCTTTTGTAAACTGATTGACATATACCTTGTTCTGAATCAGTCCTGCGTTGAGCTCGTTGGTGATGAGGTTGGCAACTCCTTCGGCTTGGCTCTCGTGCATGTAGGTCTCGTCATTAGGCACTCCGGGAAGCTCATAAACATAATCGGCGACATATAGCGCATTGTTTCGCCAGGGTCCATAGTCGGGATTGTTGATGTAGTTGAGGAGCTTGTTAACGTCGGTCACGGCTTCCTCTACCGTGGCGCTTGGTATGCGTCCCACTCCTAGCCTCAGCAGCTCACCTGGAGGGTTGCTGCCAGAGTTGTCGTCGAGAAAACCAAAGAAATCGTCGCTCACAAAGCTGTTGTTCTCGTCGTTGCTGATAGGTGACTCATAGGTGATGATGTTGCAAGGGTGACTGGTGAGCAGTTGTCGATTGTCGTAGCTGCCGCCTCCCATCATGAGCAAGTATTTGAACTTGCCTCTGGTGTCGCGGTCGTAGAACATCTTGTTCATCAGCCTTATGCCCATGGGGTCGGGTGTGCCGCTTGAGAACTCATTGAATATTTTCTGCTGGTCGAGCACATGCACCACCATGTTGTCGTTGTCGCGGTGCATCTGTGCCACGCGCTCGGCTTGTTCCATCAATGGCTCGCAGGTGACGATAATCATGTCGGGGATTTCCATGCCATGGATGTTCTGGTTGTCGATAAGCTCAAATCCGGCGATTTTCTTCAGTTCCCGAGTAGGGTCAAATGCTATGAATTGCGTGAAGTCTATCGTGTAGAGTGGTGTGAAGCCTGCCACACCGTCTTTCTGGTTGATGGTGTAGTTCTTGGGTTCAAGAGGGTTGTCGATATTCCACAACTGAGTGGTCGATGTGGCGCCATTGATGGCGATAATGTCGGCCGATGACACATTATTGAATCCCATGCGCAACTGGTTGTTCTGCGCGCCTCTGAGCGAATTGATGTGGTAGAAGGTGATAATGCAGTAGTCTAATCTTGCCCAGATGTAGCCTACCGATGATATGCCCAGTGTCACTTCTCCGTTGATAGGAATGCCGGTGCCGTCCTCGCCTTGTACTGTGGCCACTGGCTGGGCAGTGTTGTAGAACACATATTGTGAAGACGTAGGATAAATTCTTGACTCTTGTGTTGTTAGAGCAACATCCTCGTCGTTCACTTTAATGGTCAAGTAGGATGCGTTTGTGCCCTTTACAGCAACTCGAGGATTCACGATTATTGCCGAGTCGGCACAATTTTTTGGCAGTGTGTAGGGTATTGTGATAGCATCGTTATATATCTTCTCTCCCAAGAATTCCTTGCCCGACTGCGACATTGACGTAACCTCCTGCTCATGGTGGAAGTAGTCGAGGCTTGTGTTTCTCACTTTGGAGCCAGTGATGCCGTAGGTCACTGTTGATGGCTGTAGCGGGGTGTCTTCGCTTTCGGAGAGGAAGTAGTATCCCATCGTAGAGCAGCTGTTCAACTTGCGTGTGAAATGCGGGGTGGAGGTTTGCGACTCATCCGAATATTCCACCGAATATTCCACGGGTCCGCAGGCATAGAAATAGATCTTATTGTCAATAATCTTGCAAGGCACTTGCTTGAGGTCGTCCACGGCATTACCATCGAGAATCTCGCTAATGGGGTGACCGCCAGTCCCATATATACACACACTTTGTGGGTTTTTTAATCCCATGGCGCGCAACTCGTCGAAGGTGATTTCATACATTCCGTCTTCTGGGATGGCGATTTTCACCCAATTCCCTTTAGCGAGCTTTGAAACTGTGGCATAGTTCTTGACAGGAAAAGCCTTAATGGAGCCAACGCCTGCAACAGTAAGGGCGATGACACACACGATGTTGAATAAAAGACGTTTATTCATGATGTTATACTAGATAAGTGTTTTTGTTCTTAAACATACATTATTAAATATAACGAAAATTAGAGTCGTTTATTGTCAAAAAACCACTGAGGCTGTAGTTATGGATTTATAAACACTCATAAAAAAAGCATTTCACGCATGGTGTGGTGCGTGAAATGCTTTTTGGTATATTCCTTGTGCAGCGGTTATTCTTGGTTGCTGCGGTAGGGGTCGATGATGATGATGTGTCCTATCTCGGTGCCGCCGTAGGTGTTGTTGCCTTTGTAGGTGCCGAAGAACTTATATACTCCTGCCGACAGTCGGTTTCCGTTGCTGTCGGTGAGGTCCCAGGTGTAGGGGAAGTTGGCGGTGGTAGTGCTCCACACTAGGTTCCCCACGTTGTCGAGTACCTTGATGGTGACGTCGGGAGTAGTTGGGAGTGTGCTGACCACGTTGAAGGTCGCCTCGGTCATCGCGGGTTCCTCCTCGACGGTGAGCTCGAGATTAGACTCGTTGCCCACGAGGAAGGAAATGGTCTCGGTGGCTTTGTTGCCAGCGGCGTCATAGACGGTGTATTGCAGTGTGTGCCGTCCTTCGGTGAGATCCATCGGGAACTCGATTGATAATGCCTTGCCGTTGTCTTCGAGGGTAGTGAAGCTTGTGACGAAGGGGTAGGTGGTCTTGCCGCCGTCGAGTTGCAGGCTCATGCTGTTGCCCATTGCCATCGACTGGTTGTTGAACGAGTAGTCGTCGCTGGCGCGAATGTAGAGCGTGCTGCCTTTGGGTATAATGTCGCCATTGTTGAAGCTCTGCTCGTCGTTGAAATACATGGCTTCGATAACTGGTGGCATATTGTCGTTGACGGTGAGCGGATTGTTCTCGTTGTAGGAGTTGAGTCTCAGCAGGTCGAAGCTTCCGTTAACCATTTCCTGGCTGTCGTCGCGGTGTGCATACACCTTTACTGAGCCGTAGCTACCAGTTGAGAGGATGTATCGCGGTATCACTGCCGTGGCGGTGAACACGCCGTTCACCACACGTCCGTTGACACGAGTGAGCAGGTCTTGAGGGAAGTAGATGTCGCGTGTCACATCCACGCGCTCAACTCTAACGGTGATTGATGTCTCTTTCTTTTTCAGGTCGTAGATAGAGAGAGTGGCGTCGCCGTTGAAGCTGGTGTTCACGGTTGTTCCGTCGGGGTTATATACCTTTGCCTCTATTGTCACCTCTTGCATTGCTCCCGAGTTGATGGCTGCGGTGCCCACGTCGGTGCCGTTGATCTTGGTGATTTTGAACAGAGGTTTGGGATAGTTGATCTTCATGGCTGGGTCACCCAAGAGGTAGAACGACATCTTGTTGTTGTTGATTTTGTTGCCGAATGACTGCTTGCACAGCATGTAGGCCTCACCAATGGTGGGCATGTAGCCCTTGGTGTTATAGCAGAACATGGCTCTTACGAAGGCTTGGTTGAGGGCATCGTTGTCGGTGGCATAAACCGAACGTGCCGAAGTCACCAAGGCAATGGCTCCTCCGCCTTGCTTGTGGAACATTATTTCGGCTAATCCACGATGGTTGCAGTCATATCGTGCCACGTTGCAGGTTGCGGTGGTGATGATGGGCAGGTGTGGATATTCCACGCTGCTGCATTGGTCGGCTCCCCATAGCTTCACTTCATAGGTCATAAAGTTAGGGTTAGAGTGTCCCACGTAGGTCATGAAGTACTGTCCGTCCTTGAGCTTTGAGGTGAGCTCCTTGCGTGCTTCGAAGGCAAAGCCTGTGGCGTCGTTGGGAAACTGGCTGACATACACCTTGTTGTTCATCATTCCTGTGGCGAGCTCGTCAACGATGATGTTGTTGATGCCCTCGGTTTGGAAAGCATGCAGTCCGTTGTCGTAGTCGTCGGCGGTGAGAAGCACGTCGTTTCTCCACGGTCCGTAGTCGGGGTTGTTGACATAATCGAGCAGCTTGTTGATGTCGCTCTCGGCTTCTTGAAGTGAGGCGCTGGGAATGCGTCCCACTCCGAGCCTGAGGTAGTCCTTGGCGAGTTCTATTCCCGAGTTGTCGTCGAGCATGCCAAAGAAGTCGTCGCACACGTAGCTGTACTCCTCGTCGTTGCTGATGTTTGCCTCGTAGGTGAGAATTGTGCATTCTCGCTTGGCGTGTAACTGGCGGTTGTCGTAGTTGCCGGCGCCAAACATGAGCAGATGCTTGAACTTGTTTTTGTTGCGGTCATAGAACATCTTGCACATAAGCCTTATGCCCATAGCGTCGGGGGTGCCGCTTGAGAACTCGTTGAAGATTTTCTGCTGGTCGATCACATGCACCACCATATTGTCGTTGTCGCGGTGCATTTGTGCCACGCGCTCGGCTTGTGGCATCAGTTCCTCGCAGGTGACGATAATCATGTTGGGGTCTGACAAGCCGTGAATATTCTGGTTCTCCACATCATAGAAGTTGCTAATCGACTTGAGGTCTTTTGTCGGGTCGAAGGCGATATACTGTCTCATGTTGGCAGCCAGGTTGGGTGCAAATCCCAACACGCCATCATCGTCGGTGCTCATCACGCAGATGGTTGGGTTTTGTGGATCGTTAATGTCCCACATCTGTATGTCGGTATTGGCCTCGGCAAAGGTGATTCGGTCTTGCTTGGTCAATTTGTTTAACCCCAAGCGCAACTGGTTGTCGGCAGCGCCTTCCAGCGTGTTGTTGTGTAAGTAAGTGATTGTGATATAGTCGAGCCAAGCACTGGAAACAATACCGCTGTTACTGCTTATGTTCACGTTGATGTTGCCCTCGGTGGGTACTTGTTCTCCTTCTGCGGGAGTGTAACCCACATAGGGTGAAGCGTAGTTGTAGTACACAAAACTGTTGGCGGGGGCATAAATCTTAGCTGCAATGTTCTGGAAGTTGAGATTGTTGCCGTTGAGTTTGCCATAAATGTAGGAAGCGGCGGTAACCTTTGCTCCTGCACAAATGTTCACCACAACCATTGAGTCGGTGCATAGATCAGGGATAGAGTAGGGCACATCAATCACTCCGCCTACTAAGTCCTCTCCCATCATCTCTTTTCCCGATTCTCCCGGCGAGATGCGGTCTTGCTCGTGGTGCCAGTAGTCAAAGCTTTGCGCTCGTGTCACTGTGGCAGTGGTGGTGCCGTTGTTGGTGGCTGGTTCCAAGAGGCTAGTGCCGTCGTTGTCGGTGATAAAATAGTATCCGTTAGAAGAGTAGCTGTTAAACTCCCTGGTGTAATGTGGAGTGCCTGTGGGTGTGGACATGGTGAACTTCACCGCTCCACAAGCGTAGAAGCAGATTTTGTTGTCATAAATTTTGATTGGAACCTGCTGCAGGTCGTCGATTTGTGAGCCGTCGAGTGTCTCACTGATGGGATAGCCTCCCAATCCATAGATTCTCACATTCTGTGGATTGCTGAATCCCATTTGTGCCAGTTCATTGAATGTGAGCTGGTAGATACCGCTCTCGGGAATCTCGATTTTCACCCATTTGCCACTTGCCAGCTTAGAAGTGCGGGTATAGTTGGCCGATGAGAATGCCTGTACACTAATTGTTGTGGCCGCAACGATAGTCATCAGGCTCATGATTTTCAGTAAAAACTTCTTATGCATAGTAGTTTAATAATTTGTTTTCTAGCTATATATATTGTTTGTTATTTATTTTACTCTAATGGTGAGTTTCTGGTTCCCGTCGATTGCGGCGTGCAGGGTATCGCCCATTCTCAGCTCTATGTCGCTGCTGCCAAGCTCCACGACTATCATATCGCCCATCTTTAGGGTGAAATACACGCTCAGCTGTGATATCAGCTTCCTGTAGTCGAGGGCGATGTCGTTGAGGCGGCCTAGAGCAGCCCGCTCGCCATTGCGCTCTATCGTCACTTCGCTGCTGTTGATGCTTTCGGGGGCATCGACTGTTGTGAAGTCGCCCAGTAGCAGAGCTCCGTCAAAGCTGTGAGCCAGCGCCGAGGAGGCCTCGTTGGGCTGTGGCATCGCTAATTCTCGTGCCGTCACCTTTATGGCTGGTGCCACAGCGTGGCAATAGCGATGTGCAAATCGTGGAGCGATGTGCCTGCCCAGTCGGTCGATGTGGAGCACGATGGCTGGTGTACCAGTAAAACTCTGTGCAAAGTGAGGCACAAAAAACGGTTTGTTGCTCTTGATAATCGCCGAGTCGGTCATCAAGTAAACCTGATTAGGCAGCTCTCTGCCAATGCCTATTATCTTCACTTTGTGATATTTTTATTATTGACGTTCGCTTCTAAGTTGTTATACATCAGAGCGAGGTCTGAATAAATCGATGTGTTTTGCAGAACCACATTCCGCGGCACTTTGATGCGGAACGGAGTGAAGTTCCATATTGCCTTTATGTTGCTGTCAACCAGGACGTCGGTAACTTCCTGGGCGCTAGAGAATGGCACAGCGACAATGGCTATCGCCACTCCGCTGCTGCGCTGCCGTGACGGCAGCTCGGCAAAGTCGTAGATAGGGATGTCGCTCACCACCGACCCTATAATCTCAGGGTCGATGTCAAATGCCGCCACTATATTCAAGCCAAACTGTATCAGTCCCAGGTCGCGCATCAGGGCGCTTCCCAACGAACCTGCGCCTATCAGGTAGGCGTTGTGACGGTGCTTGAACCCAAGGAACTCTGTCAGAACTTTGGTAAGCGAATGCACTTCATAACCAATGCGCGTCTTGCCCTTAATGTTGAGGAACGACAGGTCTTTGGCGATTTGCGACGCATCAACGTTGAGGCGCTTGGCAATCTGAGTGGAGGAGATGTGTTCCTCGTGCTTGAGGTCAAGCATTTTCAGGTAAGCCAGATACCACGGCAGCCTCCTGAGTGTGGGCTCTGGAATCATCGCACTGTCGATATGTCGCTCGCTGTCGCTCATTTTTAGTTCACAGTTTCAAGTTGCCACTTAACACTTACTACTTATCACTTACTACTTACTACTTACTACTTACTACTTATTACTTACTACTTACTACTTACTACTTACTACTTACTACTTACTACTTTCTACTTCCCACTTAGCTTGTTATTGCCAGTTTCTTGGTCTTGGTGCTCTCTTGGCGACCGTTGTTGCTGATGGTTGCCTTGTAGAGGTAGATGCCACGGGCGAGGCGGCTGCCGCTGTAATCGCTCAGGTCCCAGGTGATGGGGAAGGCGGCAAACATTGAGCTTCGGCCGCTCTGTGTGGTGCTCCACACGCGCTGTCCCATCAGGTTGAATACCTCGATGGTGATGGTCACTGTTGCCTCGGGGCGGTTGTGAGTCACGAGGAACGTGGTGGTGGTGGATGCTGGGTTGGGATATGCCTTTATCTCGTCGATTTCGGTCTTGAGACCACTCATCACGTTAAAGGTGATGGTTTTCTCGCTTGAATTGTTAAACACGTCCCACACCTTGAGCTTGAGCGTGTGATGCCCGTTGCTCATGTCTGAGAGGGCGTAGTTTATTGTTCCTGCCGACCCTGTCTCGGCCTCCACTGCGGTGTAGTAGCTGCTCACATCGCTGAATGTGGTGGAACCGTCTAAGGTGAGCGTCATGTTGTGGCCTATTCCGGCATTCGAGAAGTTGATGCCGCTCTCATCGCTCACGCTGGCGATGAACAGTGGCGACTCGTTAACGTTGTCGCCGTCGGTGAAATTGGTGCTGTTCAATCCCATATAACTGATGTCGGGACCTATGGTGTCGGCAACTACTGTTTCGTCGTAGCCGTAGATGTAGAAGTCGTCGCAAGAGCCTGCCGCCTCAACCTTGCGCTCGCTGTCGTAGGCATAGAGGCTCACCAGCGATGGGCGGTAGTTGTCGTAGCTCACCGTCACTTCGCTGGGGATAGTGATGTTGAGGGTAAACTCGCCGTTGTTCACTCGATTGACATTGAGGGCGAGTTTGTTTTGACGCTCTTCGTAGGTGTGCACATTGTCGTTATCGTCGATAAACGACACCGACTTCTCGCAGTCATATAGTGTGCTCTCGATGAGGCCGTTGAAATTGGTCTGCTTCACGCCGGCGAGGTTCTCGATGTGTCCTGTGATGGCCATCGTCTGTCGCGCCTCAAAGACAGGCATGTTCTCGGGGTCAATGTCGTTGCCGTTGATTTTGTCGATGACGGCTTTCAACTGTGGCATGGCAGGGCGCATGGCAGGGTCGCCATATAGGTGGTAGCGAAGGGAATTGTCACGGCCATTGCTGGTGTTGTTCTTGGCATAGACGAGCAGGTCACCGAGTCGCATTGCCTGACCGTTGCTGTCGCGCTGGTACATCTTTGTGGCTGCGGTGAGGTTGAGATAGCGGTTGTCGTCCATATACACCAATCGTGGTGGGCAAATCATCGCCACACAGCCACCGTTGGGGTTGAAGAACACGTTCTCTCCACCCGAGGGGTTAGTGCCGTCGTGTCGCGAGAATTCGCATGTGGCGGCAAAGAGAATGGGTTGGTGACTGTAGAACAGGTTGTTCTCGATGTCGCTGGTTACCAGCAGACCGTCGGCAGTCCATCCAGAGGGACCACCATGGCCCGAGTAGTTCCACCACAGGGTACCCTCGGTGAGAGTCTTATACATCTTTTTGCGGGCATCGGGGAACTTGGAGCCCGAGCCGTCGCTCTTCTCCTCAAAATTGTCGAGGAACACGCGGGTGAAGTTCACATACTCGCCGCCATTGGCCATCACTGCCTGTACCACACCCTCGCCGTGCAGCCAGTGTTGGCTCCTGTCCTCATTGTCGGCTACGTTGAGCATGGTGTTTTTCCAGTTGCCATAGTCGGCCTGGGTAACATATTTGACAATCTTGGTTGTCGCGATGCTGGCGGCACTCGTGCTACGTGCTGGGATGCGTCCTATGGCAATATCCATTGTGGCGCCGGGCTTGCTTATGAATGAGTTGTCTTGTAGCATGCCGAAGTAGTCGTCGCTGGTGTAAGATTTCATCTCGTTGCAGCTGTAGGGGTTTGTGCGGTCGTCATTATCTTCACTCTCCCACACAAGCAGCATGGGGTAGTTGAGGGTCTTGGCGGCATTGCTGATGCGACGGTTGTCGCAATATCCGTTGCCCATGAGCAGCAGGTAGCCAAGCTTGTGTCCTTGCTCGTCGGCACCGCGGTCATAGAAATATTTACACAGCAGTCGGTAGGCTGCCGCATCGGGTGTGCCACTCGAGAACTCGTTAAACACCTTGTTGTGGTCTAGCACCATCACGCGCATGCTGTCGAGATCTTCGTGCATGCTGGCTATCTGTTGCGCCTGAGGCAGGTATTCGCTAGGGGCTAGGATAATCATGTCGGGGATGGGGCTGCCGTGGATGCTCTGGTTTTCGACGGTTCCCACCAGCGATGGCGACGGGAAGGTGCCGTTCTCGTTGAAGGCTATCAGGTCGCGGCGCACGTTGCTGTCGAGGCTGAAACGTGCTTTGTCGCCTTCAATGATGAGGTTCATCTCAACAGGCGATTTTTTCTCTAAGAGGTCCCACACATGCGTGCTGGAGCTTGCTCCGCTAAGCTCATACTGCGTGGGCTTGGTGCTACGCAGGCCAAACTGCAAGCTGCTCTTGCCGCTGAGGTCTAGCGCACGCTGGTAATTGATGGTTATAAAGTCAAGGCGTGCCAGGGTTACCGTTCCGCCAGGGCTATAGTTGATGGTGTAGGTGAGTTCTTTGGTGCCGCTGAGCTCAAATGCCTTCATCATCGTGAGAGCATTGTAGTGATAATGGGATGGGTCGTCACTGCTCACGGCGGCTATGGTGTGGGTGCCAGCGATGTTGTTGCCGTTATACTTGAACGTCACGCTGCTGCTGGCATTAAGCGTCTTGGCGGCAAAGCGGGTGAGAGCCTGCACTGTTGAGCCGTCAACGAGTCCGTCGAGGGTAAACTTGAACGACTGCGAGTTGTTGCTTGTGAAGTCTTCGCCCAGGAGCACTCTTCCTGTCTCGCCAGGGTTTATGAGCTCTTGCTCATGGTACACGTGCTCAAGGAAGGTGGTCACGACGTTACCGTCGGGAGTAATGGTCGATGTTGACGGCGTCATGTCGGCATAACTGCTGTCGTCGGTAATGAAGTAATAGCCCTGAGTGGCATAGGGGTGCTGGCGCTGCTTGTAAACGGCATAGGAGTTGCTCCACTGCCATGACAGCGCACCTTGAGCGTAAAACAAGATGCGGTCACCGGTGCGAAGCACGGGAACCTGAGGCAGGTCGTCGGGGATGGTGCTGCGCAGTGTGTCGTTCATAGGAGCTCCACCATATCCAAACACCCTCACTCGGCTTAAGTCGCCGAGGCCCCACTTGCTGGCGTCGCTGGCAGTAATCTGATATATGCCGCTCTCATTTACCGCCACTTTCACCCATTTGCCGGTAGCTAACCGCGACGTGTCGGCATAGTGCGACATGTCAAAGCCATGAGCGCTAGAGCACACCATCAGCAGTAGCAGCACTGCCATGGCGCGAGTGAATGATTTCAATATTTTATGATAGTATTTTGTCATTTTAATGCCGTTTTTTATCGTTCACAAAAGGGCGCAATATCCCCCTTATTAAGAAATAACGTATCAAGCGCAAGATTATTGCGTTCACACTGCACCTTATATTTAGAGTGAAGAAAAGTGAAGAAAAGGGGACGGTTCCTTTTTCTTCATTTTTTAATGTTGCTGTAGTTGTTGATGCTGTTGTAGTTTTGTGCAATAAAACTAGTAAATTAAAACTTAATAAATACATTAATAACATTTTATGAACCATGAGAAACATATCTAAGAAACTGCGAATCGTGCCCCGTGGAGTGTTACAGGTTAGCAATGGCGAGAGTGCTGTGGCTGGCGAGGCTGCGGCTTTGGTGAACATGCGTGAGCGCGAGGAGGCGCTGGAGGTGGTGGGCGACCCTCAAGTCCTTTCACAATTGCTACCAGGCGATAAAGTGCTGACGATTGATGACAACCGCACATTGATTTTGCGTGGAAACAGCGTGATGTGGGACGATGCGGTGGTTTTGGAGCCTTCGGGACAAGTTGTTGCTGCTCACAAGATTGGCGCATTGCTTGTAGTGGTCACACGCGATGGCAACGTGGTGCTTCGCCGCACCGCTACCGGCTACGAGGCTCTAGACCCTTCAGCCGCCATCCCTCAAATACACATTACTGCGGCAGAGCAGACTACGATGACCTCGACAATCGGCGCCTATGAGTTTGACACCCCATATTCCACTTGGCAGGCGCCGCTTAGAAGTGCCGACCTTGATGCCCTCACCAAACTCATGCGCAATGCGGTGACCACGCTGCAAAGTCAGGCCACGTCGCAGGGTCGCTTCACTGGTGTGCTGCTGGCGCGATATGCCGTGCGGCTGTGGGATGATAGCTATGTGTGGATGAGCCAGCCCGTTATGGTGGGGCACAGCCTTATCAGCAACTCTTATCGCACAACGGCGACAGTGGTATCTAACGGCAGTGCATTCACAGGTGTAGAATCCTGCAACTTGAGCATGAACAGCTACCGGTTGGGCATAACAATGGCGAGCGGCATCGCGAGTGAGTGGCGACATTTGGTAAAGGCCATTGACGTGCTGGTGTCGCCAGTGGCGAGCCTGATAGACCAGAATGCGGGTTTAGACTATCGCTGCGTGATTACCACCTCGAGTGGCACGCGTCGTTACCTGCTCGAAATGGGACCCAAGCCACGCCAGGCAAGCGCGATGCTGCAGACGATGCTCAACGGCGACTGGCGCGTGGTGGCATCGACAACGACGCTCGACGGCAGTGGTTTCAAGGCTGTGAACACCGCTGTTGCTTCGCAGCAGGCAATTTCTGGACTTAGGTGCGACGTGGTGACTTCGCAACTGCTGGCGTCGCAAAGAGTGAGCCGAGAGCAATGTGCCAAAGTCATGGAGAACTGTTCTCAAAAGGCTGTAGCTCAGGTGTCGATGGAGCATAACGGAAGGCTGTTTCAGGCTCCCGCTACCTTTTCTGTGACTAATCCCTGGTCCGTGTTGCCCTGGCTTGATGGTTCGCCCACATCCTCTTCGGTCACCGCCACGGTGCAGGTGACTCTTAGTACCAGCGATGGTGATGTGGTGCTCACAAAAACTGGCGTTTGCCCTTGCAGTGCCACAAGTCTTAATCCCATGCTTTCGTTTCCCGACGTGCGCGCCACGCACATCGCTATATCAGTGGGCAATAGGGTGTGGGAGAGTGACTTGGCACCGCTGGAAGGCACGGGCATGGCGGCATATATCAACCCTTCATTGCAAAGCAATGCTATGACCGCTGGCTCCCTTCCCAGTCAAGGCAGCTCATCAATCACGATTCCCGGTGAAGGCACCGTGGTGGTGAGTGCTGTGGGCAATCCTTTGGTCACGCAGTGGCGGGCAGAGGTGAGCGGATGTCGCATCCTTGCCCTCTGTGCCGCTTGCCGACCCATCTACTCGGGAGGATTTGGGCGTTATCCTATCTATGTGTTCACTACACAAGGTATCATGGCGCTGCCGCAGAGCACTAGTGGCTCCTGGGGCGAGCCACGTCTCATCACCGAAGTGGTGCTTGCCAATGGCGCAAACCCTGTGGCTGGCGGCGATGCTCTGTGGTTTGTGTCGCAACACGGCATTTTGTGCCAGCTCTCGGGAAGCACAATAAGGCGCATGCTCCATGAGGTGGCTACCGAAACACAGCTTGCATGGAACGACCATGAGCGTGAGCTTTGGCTGGCGTCGGGCGATGGTAGTATAATTGTGCTTATGCCATCGGGGCGCACCTACAGCCGCGACATTTCAGTAGGCAATCTTTACAGCGACCCCACCCACTCGCTTGCGGTAACTGCCGCTGGCGCACTCCTCGACCTCTCACATGAGCTGCCAGCGGTGAAAAATGTTTCGTTTTTGTCCCATCCCTTCGAAATCGACCCCACCAAGCGTCTGTCAAGAATCACCTGGAATCTTTTTACCACAATGGCTGCACCGAGCACTGCTAATGTGACACTAGCCCTTCGCGGGGAGAGAGGAAGAAGTTGCCACGGCTACATAATCAACCAGGTGAGGGTCAATGGCATTGTAGCCGCCCCACTGTCAAGACCACTTATCACTCCACCCACACGAACGTTGCGACTTGCCGTCAATGGAGTTATTTCCTCCACCACGCTTCTCCTTCCCACACACATCCATATAAGTTGATAGAAAAAATGAGACTCGGGGTCAATTCCCAAGTCTCATTTTTTTGATATATAATGTGTTGCTAATTATTACTCGGCTTTGGTGTGCGAGAAGTAGAAACCATTGCTGAGCTGATTAACACCATTAGTGTGAGTGTAACGTACGCCAATCACAGAGAGTACGTCTCCAACCTCGATATTAGCTGTCTCAAGCCAGTTCTGACGGTTGTTACCAGTAGCACCATAACCTGGGTAAGTTCCATAAACATAAACTTGACCAGTATCATCTGCTAGGTAGAGATTACCCCACAAAGCATTAGCAATATCTGCGACAGTACCTGTTAGGCGGTAATAAACGTTAGGATCATCAGGTTTTGAGAGGAACTCGCTGATAGTGACGTCGGTAACTGGACTGTGTTTCTCATACTGAGCTCCCTTCATCTGTGGATTGCCGTTGTGTGAACTGCGCTTGCCAACCAAAGTGACGATGTCGCCTTCCTTAAGTCCAAGGGCTTGGAAGTCACCCTTAGCACCGATGCCATAGACATAAACTAGCTCATCGGTCCAGTCACGCAGATAGACATTGCCGTAGGAGGTATTGTCAACCTTTTGGATGACAGCGGTGATGCGATATTGGGTTTCGCCCTCTGGAGCCTCGAGGAACTCGGTGCAGTTAACATCAACTATAGCGCCATCCTGGTAGATAGTGGCAGTAACTGTCGACTCCTGCGAGCCGTTGCTGGTCTTGAAGGAAACCACTGCCGAGCGGCTGCCGCCAGTGTTGGCGTTGGCGTGGAAGGTCACTGTGGGGTTGGTGCCGCCAGTGATGTTGCTGATAGAGAGCCAGTCTTTGGCCTCCTCAGGAATCTCCACTGTCACGCCGTTGCCCTTGCAAGAGAGGTTTACGGTAGCGTCGCCGCCTTCCAATGAAATAGTGGCATCCTCAGGGTCGATGCTCTCAACCTTAATGAGCGACTTCACAACCTTGATGACGGTAACGTCAACGAGCTCGGCTTCGCCCTTGTAAGTTGACTTTGGACCTTCGACGGTGATAATGTCGCCAACCTCGATGTCCCAACTCTTGAGCGGGTTGTTGGCAAGCTTGCCATTCTTGTCGGCCATGCCGTAGATTTGCAAGTCGCTTGTACCATCATTGATATAGCAGTTACCGTAGGTCTGGTAGTTGTTGCCGAATCTTACTACGGCACCGGTCACGCGGTAAGTCTTACTGTCGGGACCGGCAACAACCTCGGCACAAGTTGCGTCTTGCACGGTGGCAAGACCTTGAATCACCTTGATGTGTTGCTGGCGTCCGGCGCACTCAATCACCAGCTCGGTGTCACGTCCGTCGGGAGCTGCAGGAGCCGAGAAAGTGATTTTGCCTTCTCCGGCACTGCCGTTCATAGGAGTGATAGTGAGCCAATCAGGTTTTTGGCTTGGGTCGATGCTCCAGCTGTCGGTAGTATTGATGTCGATACTTGCCTCACCACCGTCAATGTTGATGGGCACGTAGGAGCGAGATACCTGTATCTCGTTGAGCAGGGTCATTGTGTCTTCATCGGAGCAGCTGACCAACACAGCACCTATCAGTGCGATAAAAGCGGGAATAAAATATTTTAGTTTCATAGTCGTAAATCTGCTTTAATGAATTAGTTGAAAATATACTTAATGCCAATAGCCACGTTCCAGCACTGGCCGATGGCGTGGTTGGGAGTCCAAGTCTTGGTATCGCCGCTGATGGCCTTGTTGGTAGAGAAAGTAGCATATCCGTCGGCGTCAACGCCCTCATACTTGAGGATGCGTGCGTCGCTGCCGATAGCGGGATTCAAAATCTTGCTCACGCCCCAGCTGGAGTTGAAGAAGTTGAGAACGTTCTTCATGTCGAAGCTCAGCTGGATGGTGTGCTTGGTGCTGCCAGCACGGAAGTTGAAGTCGTGCTTGTAGCCCAGGTCGATGCGGTGTACCCAGGGGCTGTAAACGCTGTAGCCCTCGGCATACTCGCCCTGATGCTTCTTGAGGTAGCTGTCGTTGTGCAAGAAGTCCATGAAGCGGTCGCGGTCGTTATCGCTCACGAAGCGGAACTCGCGGTCGGCAACCTGCTGATCGGTTGGGATGTAGATGGCATCGTAATTGTATCCATCGCCGTTCATGTCGTTAGTGGTCATGTAAGAGTAGTTATATCCACCTTGCCAGGTCTCATAGATGAGGCTGTAGTGGTTGCCGCTGCGGTCGTGCAGTGTAGCGCTGGCGATGAAGCGGTTAGGAGTCACATACTGCGAGTTGTGCAGGCGAATGTTGTTAGGACCTTCCCAAGTGGGCACGTAGGTGAAGGCACTCTCGGCTGCCGAGCCAGGCATACCGGTAACTTCCTTCGACACGGTGTGGGTGTAAGAAGCCATGAGGCTAATCCAGTCGGCAGGCTTGGCGGTTGCCATCAAGTTGGCGCTCCATCCGTAGCCCTTGCTGGTGTTCTCAAGCACGAACGCCTTGGGACCTGTGCGGTAACCCTCGGGGTAGATAGGACGGTTATCCACGCCATTGAAGCGTGCGAAGCCGCCTACGCTAGGAATTGACCAGTCGCTGATAGAAACGGCGTTCACGGTCTTGTTGAAGATGAACTCGCCGGTGAGCTCAAATGGGAACGATACTGGGAGAGCGTAGTCGATAGCGATTGACGATTTCCACACCTGTGGCATCTTGAACTTGGGATCTACACCATTA
This sequence comes from uncultured Prevotellaceae bacterium, assembly GCA_937916085.1. Taxonomy (GTDB): domain Bacteria; phylum Bacteroidota; class Bacteroidia; order Bacteroidales; family Muribaculaceae; genus Sodaliphilus. Next base: position 21,084 of record CALGGO010000071.1, read on the forward strand.
ACTGCCGAGGGAACTGTTCCGTCATCAGGAGTAACAGTGCTTGGATAGCCCATTGAGAAGAGCTTGTTCTGCAGAGCAGCGATAGTGGCATGGCCGTTGGCGTCGGTCACGAGACCGCCCTCAAACTGGCTCATGTCGGTGTTCTTGGCGTTGAGGTTGGCTTGGTATTGAACCATACCGCCGTTGGTAGGCATATTGGTGAAGAATACCAGTGGCAGACGGCCTGAGAAGAGACCTGTACCACCGCGCACCTTGAGGCTCTTGTTTCCGAGAACGTCCCAGATGAAGCCTACGCGTGGCGAGAATGTGATAGAGCTCTTGGGCCACTTGCCAGTGTCGATATTGCGCACGTTGCCATCGTTGTCATAGTAGTCAAGAGCCAAGATGGCGTTGTTGGTCATCAGGTCACCATTGTTGAAGAACAGACCATCGATGCGCAAGCCGTAGGTGAGTTTGAACTTGTCGGTAACGTTCCACTCATCCTGTCCATAGATACCTGCCTTGTTGAACTGCACGCGTGCGGCAGGCTTGGTCTCGCCGTCGTAGCCGTAGGTCAAGCACACAATCTCGGGAGCGGCGCCGTTGATGAAGTCGTCAACGCTAGCATAGCGATAGTAACCGGTACCATTGCGCATGTACTGGTTGTCGGCCATCTGGTGCTCAAAGTTGATGCCTGCGGTAATCTTGTGGTTGCCGGCATAGTAGGTGATGTCGTCCTTGATGTTCCAGATTGTGTTGTGAACGGCGTTGTTCCAAGTGAAGAGCTCATAACCGAGAGCCATATAGTTGCCGTTGTTGCCTGTGCCATCTTGGATGTCGATGAATGGGAACTCGCTGGAGTTGCTGCCACGCACGTCGTCGAGCTTAGACCAAGTGGCAAGGAACTGGTTGCTCAGGTTGTCGGTCAAGCGGCTGTTGAGGTCAAACGAGAGAGAATGCACGATATTCTGCATCGAGTACATCGCGTTGGCAAAAATCATCGAGTACTGCGAAGCGCGGTTGTAGGCCGAGCGTGTACCGCCGTCCATCGATGAGCCGTTGGTAGAGTTCCACACGTTGTTCTTTGTGTAGTTGTAGCGAAGTGCCATGTGATGGTCGTTGGTGATGTTCCAGTCGATGCGGGCAAGCAGCTTGTAGTTGCTCTCGTCGGCGGGGAAGTCGGTAAACGAACCAGTGTCATAGCCATATTTGTCCATTACATGCTTCTGAACTCTTGCCAAGTCGGCTACTGTGGTGCGTGAGATGTAGTTGTCGGGATCGGCAACACCGTTCTCTGAGGCGCGCCAGCGGTTGGCAACGGTAGGAATCTTGGCCATCTCACCGTTTACGAAGAAGAACAACTTGTTCTTGATAATGGGACCGCCCAGGGTGAAGCCATAGGTGGTGTTGCGGTCTTTCTCGCGGGCACCGGCAATCTGCTCGCCGTCAACGGCGTCACCGCGCATGTGCTCGTTGCGGTGATAGATGTAGGCACTGCCCTTGAAGGTGTTGTTACCGCTCTTGGTGATGGCGTTCACACCACCGCCAATGAAGTTGGTTTGACGCACGTCGTAGGGCGAGATAACCACTTGCATCTCCTCGATAGCGTCGAGTGAGATTGGGTTACCGCCACCTGGCAACTTGTCGCTAAGACCAAAGTTGTTGTTGAAGTTGGCACCATCAACGGTGAAGTTGGCGGTACGTCCGTCGGCACCTGCAAAGCTCATGCCATTACCTCCGTATGGCGAGAGGCGAGTCACGTCGGTGATGCTGCGGGTAACGGTGGGCAGGCTGGTAATCTGCACATTGGTGATGTTAGTAGATGCACCAGTCTTGTCGATAGGGAATTTCGACCCTGTAGCTGTTACCACTACCTCTTGAAGCTGGTTGGCGTCGGCACTCATCTGAATCTCTTGGAGATTGTAGTTCTCACCAAGTTCGAGAATGATACCAGTAACAACTGTGTTCTGGTAACCTACGTATGACACAGTTGCAGTGTAAGGTCCGCCGGTACGCATACCTTGCAGGTAGAAACGTCCATCCAGATTGGTGACGGTGTTGTACTCTGTACCCGAAGGCTCGTGCACAAGCTTTACTACTGCGCCAATGAGAGGCTCATTGGCTTCATCGACGATTACACCCGAGATAGATGAGGTGGTAATCTGTGCGTTCAATGATATGGCTCCTGCGAGCAACATCATCAACGCTGAGAAGTAAAATCTTTTAAGCATAGAAAAATTAGATTAATAAAAAATATTACAAATGTAAATAATATTAATAATAATGTGTCTAAAAAAAGACGCACACCGCTATTAGTAGATATGCTAATAGCGGTGTGAAGGTAAATTGGTCTTTGTGCATTGAGTTGCTGATATTTTGTCCTCAATAGCAACTAATTGGCTATCAGGATAATGCATCTCGAGTATAAGAAAATCTAGAAACTTCATTTCTCTTGTTATGCACTTAATTTTGGTGCAAAGGTAGTGCTATTTTTTGGATATAACAAGAAAAATCGGTTTGCATTTTAAAAAAAATGTGCTTAACTTTGCAGTTTGGAAATTAATATTCACTTTAACAATAAATTAGGGTTATGAAGAAATTATTCACATTAGCAATGATTGCCCTCATGGCAGCTTTGCCCATGATGGCACAGCGTCACAACTACAGCTCCACTCCCAGCAACAATCGCTACGATTACGAGCGTAGCCACAGCCGCTGGATCAGGAACTACTATGGCAAGGACATGTACTTTGGGCTGCGCATAGGTCCCGCCTTCTCGCATGTGGGTGGCGATGCCATTACCTACGCTGGCGACAGCAAGACAGGTCTGCACCTGGGAGGTGTAGTTGGTTTTGAAATCACCAACCGCGCGCCGGTATTCTTTGAGACGGGTCTCAGCTACGTGAACAAGGGCGGCAAGAGCAGTAATTGGACCACTAGCCTGAGCTACATAGAGCTGCCACTGGTGTTCAAGTACATCTATTACACCGATATGGGGCTCTCCATTCACCCCCTCTTTGGTGGATATATGGCCGTTGGCGTGGATGGTAGCATTAAGGACTATATAACTAAAACTAAGGCTGGTGCCTTTAGCAAAGAGACAAAGCTTGGCGTGCCAGGTTTCAAGCGCTTTGATGGCGGCTTGCGTGTGGGTTGCGGAGCAGGTTTCAGTATGTTCTACCTTGACTTGTGCTATGATATAGGCTTGGCGAACATCAGCCACAGCGACTACGACTCAAGCAGCAATGGCACCTTCTACCTCAACTTCGGCGTGAATTTCTGATTTAATTCAACTTGTGAAGTGCTCAAGCACTTCACAAGTTGAAGGTTAGAGTTTAGAGTTTAGTGTACAAAGTATAGAGTTATAGGGAAAGGGACTTTTGGGTCTCTTTCTCTTTGTTTATATTGGTTATTGTCCCATAATCAGTGAGATTAGCTTGTTGAGGAAGGTGGGGTTTATCCAGAAGAGGTAGATGAAGAGTACCGCTCCTATGACGATGAATACTGTCATGAACGCCTTGGGGGGCTTGCGGCCTGTAATCATCTCGTAGATGGTGGTGATGGCGGCAGAACCGTCAAGGGGGTAGAGTGGCAGAATGTTGAGGATGGAGAGCGCAAGCGACATGTATGCCATGTAGCTGATCCAGGGATTGGCGGGGTTGATGAAAGAGAATCCGTTGATGGCGAAGCACACGAGGAAGGTGGCAAGATTGACGAGGATGCCCGAGGTGTGAATGATGAGTCGCTGCCATGCCGGCTTGTGGTTGACGAAGGGGCTTCGGCTGCTGTCGGCAGGAGCAGGGGTGGTGGCGTTCTCAAAGGAGGTGTATCCTCCAAAGGGCAACACGCCTAGAGTCCACACGGTGTCGCGCCAGGAGTGGGTGGCTGGGTCGTAAAAGCTAGTGGCCCTGTCCTTATAGGTGATTGCAGGGAAAAAGAACACGGCGACCTTCCTCACCACGCACTTGAACGCCCTGCCGGCGGCATAGTGCCCGCATTCATGCAGCAGCACGTTGATGGCTAGGCAAGTGATGAAGATGAGCCTTTCCTGGTCTTGGAAGAGAAAGAATATTCCTACAGCCATCAAGATCACTCCCACAGCATTGAACTCCAGTCCGTCTTTGTCGTGGTACTGGCGATAACGCCACCACTCGCCGCTGTAGTCTTCCTCCTGATGGTCGTCACTTGATGTGGCGCTGGTGTTTCCTGCGTGATATTGGTCGATGTCGTTATTCATGTTTTTTTTGTTCTTTTGTGGTGGGCGAACGCCGTGCTTACGGCGCAATGCAATAACAACGCCCACGCTCATAAACTAGCGAGCTCTGCGAGCGCCACAACCAGCGAAGCGGCACAGCTAGCGAGCATCGCGAGCGATAAAACCAGCGAAGCGGCACAACTAAAACTGTGGCGGAGCCACTTTCAGCATATCTTTCACTTCATTCAGGTCGCCGTCGTTAGGTGCTGGCGTGATGCCTAGCAGGTGGGCGAGTAGGGGATAGATGCACACGTTGCGGAACACTCCAGGTCTAATGTAGCCCACCTTGAAGTCGGGGCCTATGGCGCGAAATCCCACGAGCATATCGCTGTAAGTAGGGTCCCAGCCGTGAGTGCCGCCACCCACCTTATTGTTGTTGCGGAACACCCATCCTATGTCGGGCACCACTACCACGTCGCTCATGTTCTTGTTGGTGCCGTAGTGCAGATATTCTGGCAGTTCGCCCTTCTTCCATGCGCGTATGTGATCTACGCCTTGCAGGGCGTTGATGATGGAATCGGCACACTCGGGCGTGGTGGTGTAGATAAGAGCTGGGCTGTCGCCGTCGAAATGCTCCACCCATTCTTTCTTCACATAGTTGTCGCTGCGCACCACGCGCACATCGCTGAGCCATGTCATGCCATGGTCACCAGTGATGATGAGGTTGATTTTGTCGCCTATCTCGGGAATCGCTTTAAGGCGAGCCCAGAGTTTCCACAGCAGCTCGTCGAGAGCCTCGGCAACGCGGCGTGTCTTCTTGTTGATGGGACCGTAGCTGTGCCCCGAGTGGTCGGGCTCCTCAAAGTAGCACATCACCAGGTGCGGACGCTTGTCCTCGGGGAGGTTGAGCAGTTCTATCACCTTATCGACGCGCTCCTCGGGCTTGAGCAGCGGTTTCTTGCGGTAGTCCTGCCAGTAGTTGGGGTACTCGCCGTTGATTTTCACGTCGCTGCCCACCCAATAGACCGTGGCGGTCTTCACGCCCTGGTGCTTGGCGGTGAGCCAGATGGGGTCGCCGCCATAGTTCTTGCCTTTACCAGCTTCCTCGCTGCCTATCTTGTATTTCTCTCCCGTGTCTAGCAGACGGAAGGTGTTAGCGATAATGCCGTGGTGGTCGGGATATAGTCCCGTGGCGAGGGTGTAGTGGTTGGGGAACGTCTTGGTGGGGAACGAGGGCTGCATCACCGCCTTCACGCCCTCTTTGGCGAGGCGGTCGAAGAACGGCATGTCGTAGCACTCGGCGTAGTCCCAGCGCAATCCGTCGCACGAAACAATCACGGTGTAGGTGTCATTACCCGCTGCCCAGGCAGCACAAGCCAGCACAGCAGCCAGCATCAAGTTAAGAAGTCGTTTCATAGTTTTATTATACATTGTTTTTTTATCCTGAATTATTGATATCTTAATTAAACGAGATTAGGTCAAAGAATTTTTCGAAGAATCGTTTAATTTTCTCAATGACAGAGTTTTTCTTTTTCTCCCTGTCACCACCAACAGCAAAGGGGTTCATCGGTGGTAATATCTGGGCAATCTCAGTGCCACTAGTTTCCACTTCGCCATTGACAAAACAAGACTTGATGAATCGGAGTGACCTCCACTTATTAAAGGGTAAAGACCATTTTCAGAATACTGTTTTTGTGTTATTCCCTTTTCTGTTTTAATAACACAAACCTCTTCCAGCTTCTTGAAAGGCACTCCTTTAGGGCAAAGTTCTTGTATAAGTTTTTCTATCTCACTCATTTTTTTGTTTCTTTATCTGGTTTTACTTTCTTGATGCGCTTAACTGTATGCTTGATTTTTCCAATAAAGAAATTTAGCTCAAGCGTAGATTCAGTTTCCGATACTTCCAAGTCGGGCATGACAATCTCAGAAACCAGGTCGCCAAAGCGATGCATTTTTTTGACTTGCTTGTTCTTGTCGGTTTCATTGTGCAAATCAATCAACTCTCTCTTTATTTCCCTTACTGTTGCAAATGTCTCAATAATGGCAAAGGTGACATCAAGAGCTGTTCTGCTTTTTAGAATGGTGGCAATCATGTACAATCCTCTTTCAGTAAATGCTTTAGGTAAGACTCTGCTCTTTGGAGAGATTTTTGTGGTCGAAAATTTCGACCGCAAATCTTGCAATTCCTCTGTGTTGAGTACAAACATGTATCCATCAGGAAACTTGGCTGGATTGTTGCGCACAGCCTCATTGATGCGCTTAGTTTCTACTCCATAAAGACGAGCTACATCAACATCGAGTAGAACAGGCTGGTCTCTAATCACAACAATGCTGTTACTAACATCTGCCATTAATTGTGCGCTAATAGCGTTTGTGATTTCTTTTTTGGGTGCGCTGATTTGTTTTGGGGAGTCTGATTCTCTCATTTCAATATGTTTATTATTTCGTCAATAGCTGTTCTTAGTTCATTATCTCTTGCCACTACTATACATTATGTATCTCAGCGTTTAGCTTGTCTATGTCGATTGCTTCTTGTGTGTCTTCTTTCTCCACATAGCTGCTCACACTCGGGTTGTAGTCTTTCTCTGCACGTTCTTGTTCTTTTGACATGTTAGTTAAGTGGTATATTAATTGCGGATTGCAAAATTACAAATAACTTGCCTAATTGGCAAACTTTTTTTGCAATATAAGAAACGGCTAAAAATGTGTCAGCTTGAAGTGTCAGCTTGAAGGAAAAGGTGATTAGCTTTGAAAACAATGCGCAAAAAAAATTATGCAGATGTTTCTCAACAGCCGCATAAAGTAAACCTTAAAAATCTAATCCTATGAAAAAACTTGATGCAAAGATATGGAGTTGTAACATACTTTGCAAGAGTTGTTAATAACTTGATTGATGATTTTAACTTTTTTTAGTGACGATATGTAAGCTAGTCACCATTTTGGGTAGGCGTCGATATAAATTTGCTTATATGGAGATTTTTTATTACCTTTGAAACCTGAAACAACAGAATCCAATTTTTTTATGGCATAAAAAATAGAATTTTAGGGTTTAGGGAGAAAATTTGCAGTTATGGACATATTAGAGTTGAATATATTGGGCTGCGGTTCGGCGAAGTCAACGTTGCAGCATCTGCCCACGTGCCAGGTGCTTAACGTGCGTGGGCACCTGTTTATGATTGACTGCGGCGAGGGCGCTCAACTTGAGATGCAACGCCATCACCTTAAGTTCTCGAGGCTTAAGAATATCTTCATCAGTCACTTGCATGGCGACCATTGCTTTGGGTTGCTGGGGCTGCTCTCAACGATGGCGCTCCAGAACATAGGCGGCACGATCACGGTACACATCTTTAAAGAGGGAGCAGACCTTTTTGGGCGGATGCTCGACTTCTTCTGCCGTGACCGCTCTTTTGACTTGCAGTTCAATATCATTGACACGCACAAGGCGGTAATCTATGAGGACAATGCCATCACAGTCAGCACGTTCCCGCTCACGCACCGTGTACCGTGTGTGGGATTCCTGTTCCGTGAGAAGCCTAAATTGCGCCACATCGACTCGTGGGCGTGCCAGCAGCACCAGGTGCCGCCACATGCCATGAACAGCCTGCGCCAGGGCATGGATTATGTGACCCCCAGTGGTGTGGTGATTCCCAACTCTGAACTCACGACCGATGCCGATCCTTCCATTTCCTACGCCTTTTGCAGCGACACCAAATATTCCAAGCGCGTGATAAACGCCGTGAATGGTGTGGACTGGATTTACCATGAGGCGACCTACGATGACGCTAACATGAAGAACGCCGCTAAGCGCTACCACAGCACCGCCCGTCAGGCTGGCATGGTGGCGCGCGAGGCGGGTGTCAAGAAACTCATCTTGGGGCATTACAGCAGCCGCTACGAGGACATCAGCCTGCTTGAGCGAGAAGCCCAAGCCGAGTTCCCCGACACTATCGCCGCCACCGAGGGAATGAAGTTTATTCTCAGCAAGCTGAGGTAGTGTTGTCTCAGAACATCTAGATTGTCTAGAAGGTCTTGAAATTCTAGATAATTTGGCAAACAACAACCAAAAAGGAGCCCCATCTCGTGAGGCTCCTGTCGTTAGATAAGACTGATTGTATTGATAGTCGTCACTTGCCGGCTTCTTATACGCCGAAGGCAAGTACGGTGTAGCTGTAGTCGTAAGTGCGCTCGAAGCCGAGGTTTACGAAGCCTATTCCGTCGCCGCCATACCATGAGTACATCGAGTTGGTGTAGCTCACGGGGCTGCCATAGATTGAGCAGAGCTCGTTGTAGAGGCTGAAGAATCGGCTGGTGTCGTAGTCGTCGCTGGTGTAAACAAACTCCACATAGTCGAGGTTGTTGTTGCCATCAAACTGCATCATCACGTCATCCCATCCATAGTCAAGCAGTTCCACGTCGGTCAAGTAAACGATGTTGTCCATGTATCCGTCGATGTAGTAGCCGTTGTAGTAGAGGTAGTTCAAAGCGTTGCTCATTGAAGTTCCCCATCTCAGTCCGAGCACTCCACCGATGGTGGGATAGCTGGAGTAGGTGATGTTTACAGTAACGATAGGACGATATACCCACATTTCAGCAGGACGCCAGGGGCGTACCGAGGGACGGATGGGCTTGCTCCAACTCCAGCTGTTGTGACGGTAGCTGTTGTAGAAGCGGTCGCCATCGTAGCGAGGTTTCCAGCTGCTGTTGTAGCGGTAGGTCGAGTAGTCGATATTGTGACCGCCACCAGTTACTACGCTGCCCTTTACCTTGGGACGGTTGTCGGGACGGCTGCTGGGAACAGTGGTGTGTCCTGAGTTGGTGCGGTTGCTGCTGTCAGTGCTGGGACGCATGTTGCCGTTGCCAGTGTTGCCGTTGTTCTTGTTCTTGTCGCCAGTGTTAGGACGAACGTTGCCGTTGCTTTTATTCTTGTTGTCACCAGTGGTGGTGATAACCGAAGTACCGATGCCCGTTGCCGAGCGGTTGCCGGTGTTGGCGTTGATCACTGTGGTGCTTCCAGTGCCGTGGTTGCCGCCAGTGTTGGGGCGAACGGAGGTGCTGGTTGAGCCACTAGTGCTGCGAGAGCTGCTGCCGCTGTTTCCAGTGGATGGACGCACGGTAGTCGAGCTGCTGCCAGTTGTCGAGCGAGTTCCAGTAGTGGTGGTGCTCCTGTTAACCTGTGGAGTCACGCTGGTTGCCGTTGAACGGCTCGACACATTATTGTTGTTAGTCACTGTTGCGGCATTATTCTTAGGTGCAGAGGCAACACTGCGGTTGCCTGTTGCTGCCGCGTTGTTAGTTGCTGCTGGACGGCGGCCTTGTGCCATTGCTCCAGTCGATGTCATGGCGAGCCCGCATACGAGCATCAAGCCAATCATTGTGTTGTAAACTGTCCTTTTCATAATGCTCAAATTTTAGAAAGTGAATAATTCGTGTTTCTTTGTCTCTTTGACCTTCCACAAAAAGATTGGTTTAACTGCAAAAGTGCCAACTGTGGGGCGTTTGCAGCCGTTTGGATGAAATTTATAGATAAACGCCCCTTAAAAATCTACCAAAAAAGTACAAAAAAAGGGATAGTCTCACGACTGTCCCGTTCCTTAAATACACAATTATCTATAAAACAACTATTTTTTGAGAATAAAGAGGGTCACCCCTCAATTAGATTTCATGGTGCAAATATATAACACATTTTTTAAAATTCCAAATTTTTTCTTGAAAAATATTGTTTTTTCTTCAAAAAAAGCGAGAAATCAATGTTTTTTCTTGGAAATGACTTGCATTTTATAAATGTCGCCGTTTAGATACCGGTCGGTTTTCGTCATAGAAATTCTCTGGCTTCTCGGCTCTTGATCCAGCGTGGGAGAGTTTGTTGTCCTCGATGACCTGCAGGCCTATGGCTCGGGTCATGAGGATGTCGTCGTGGCTGCCTTTGCGTGCGCCATAGCTTCTTCCGCTGCTCAAAATCTCGTAGTCAAGCATCTCATTCACAGCCTGATTATCGCGCTCGATGTAGGCGTGGTCGCGGATGTAGGCGGTGAGGTTGGCAATTGCCTCGTTCTTGGTCTTGACATTGGTGTGGAAGCCCGGCACTTTGCCCTTTGAGTCATTGTCGCGGTAGTAGAGGTGCGGATATCTCATGCCGATGTGCTTCAGGAGCGTTTCTCCCACCATGCTGTCGCTCTCTATGGAGTTGCTCTCAAACACCAGCAGGGCGTTGTTGTAGAACCGCGCTATCTGTGCCGCCTTCCATGCCATCAGGTCCTTGTCGAGGTGCCCTCGCCATTGGGCGACCACCTCGGGGCGGCAGTCTTCGTTCTCGCCGGCGTCGTTGTGGGTGTCGAAGACGGCAATCACCGACCAGTCGGCATCGACTCGGCAACCTCCCACATCCACGGCGACGAGATAACGGTAGCGATGGTTGCTTGACACAGGCATAGCCCACACCTGCATGGCATTGCTGCCGAAGCCTTTCTCAAACCTTGCTCCAGCAACGGTCTTTGCGCCGTTTGCCACTATGTCGCCGCGTTGGCACTCGATAGTACAGGTGTGACGCAGCGACTCCACCAGAATGGGGTCAAACACGTTGCGGCAGGTGGTGAGGAACGCCTCCACATCGGTGCCGGGAAACTCTGCCTGCATAAGCACATGGCTGGAATACTCCTTGCGCTTGTGGTGATACCAGTTGATTTGCTCGAGGGTGCAGCCGTCGTCCCACAAATCTTTTTCGTAGTCGTCGAGTTCCTCCACCAGCTTGGCGGCATCGGACACGCACAGTTGGTAGATTTCTATCTCGTGCCATGGCACAAACACTGGCGCTTTGTCGCTGTGACCGCTTTTTGCCCGCTGCCACTCGCTATGGAAGTAGTTGCCCACGCCGTTGGCGGTCGATTCAAGCACGATCATCGTCATCGGCTCAAGTGGCACGGTGCCACTGATGGAGCGTATCAGGTCATCGGGCGAGTGCAGAGGGCTGTCGGGCCAGAACGCCACCTCGCTCAGGTGCGCCATCTTCACGTCGTAGCCGCGTACGGCGTCCTCGCTCTGCGCCGAGGCGGTGATAATCAGCGACTCGCTGCCGCTGAGCTGCTTCACGTTGCGGCTGCCCTCAAAGGTGACGAACCGAGGTCGCTCGCCGTCGGGAAAGAACTCCTTGGGGTAACGCCGCAGCACACGGCTGTACATGCTCTTGATGGCTGCCGACGTCTGTTGCAAGTGCCCGCAGATGAGGCTGTTCCAGTTTTTCTTGAGTACGAGCTGAATCCATATCATGAAGATTTGGACCAATGTGGAGCCACCCCACTGACGAGCCTTGAGCATAATCAATCGCAACGGTTTGTTTGCCAACCGTTGCGACTCAAGAACTTTCAGGATCCGCCGTTGCGGGCGGTTGAGGACAAACTTCTTGAATTTTCCCGACATCTTGTCGAGAATCGTCACGCAAGTGGCGCACCAGTATTCGAAGTCGTGCTTGATGCGCAGCAGTTGCCACTCATGAAAGGACATGGGCGGGGATTCTTTGAGCTCGGCCAACATCGATTCGGGAATCATAAACTCTTGGATATTGCCTTCGTCATCCTTGAAAGGGTAGGGCACACGGCTGTTGCAGCACCCAATGCCCAAGATAGGGTCGTAGGTGCTTTTTAGTGCAGCGTTGCGGCGCTCATTCTCTTCGAGAATCTCGTCGAGAGAGAGGGAGTCGATATCATGTACCACCTTATTATTACTAGCGTTAGGTGGCGATAGGTTTTGTTCTGTGTTTTCCATGACCGCAAAGAAACAACGATAGCAGACAGGAAAACAATATTAAAAAACAGAATTATTAGAGTGCTTTAGGTGTTGATAGATAGGTGGTTGCAAGCAAAAGCAAGGGAGGGGATAAAATATTTTTCAAAAAAAATTTGGCAGATAACAAAAAAAGCACTAATTTTGCACTCGCTTAGTGAAAAACTTTCAGCACTAATGGCACTGGAGAGGTGGGTGAGTGGCTGAAACCAGCAGTTTGCTAAACTGCCGTAGGGGTAACTCTACCGCAAGTTCGAATCTTGTCCTCTCCGCCATTCAAGCATGAAACGGTCTCGACGAAAGTCGAGACCGTTTTCTATTTTGACTTCGTGGTAAGCTTGCTTAGCAATGAGGATAAGACAGAAAACGATGTGCGCCTATTGGCACCTTATCGTTCTAGAAAATCCAGCCACTGAAAAAGAACTGAAACAATTTAATAACGGTTTTTCTATAGTGGGCAAATATGAAAACCATTTGAAATTTGTTGCATGGCAAGAGATTGTAACTAAAGCTGAAGATTGTGGGTTTGATAAGGAACATATCAAACAGTTTCAAGAAAAGTATTTAGTTTATTCAGAATGACTCTTCTCCACATCAGTGACACACATGGGTTGCATGGTAGGTTGGGAGCGTAGCCTCCAGCCGATGTGCTTGTGCATAGCGGCGACTTCACCCAAAGTGGCACGAAGACTGAGGTGCTTGATTTCTTCAACTGGTTCTTTGCAATGCCCTACACCCACAAAATCCTTGTAGTAGGCGATATTTTATAAAAAACACATCTTCTCATGACTTTTCGTAGTAACTCTTTTTGATGGAATAATGTATTTTCACAGATTAAGTAATAAATAATTCGGTATTTTCGCAGGTTTTATAAGAAAAAATTTGTTCAGATGAAAGATAGTGACTATATTTGCACCGAAATATTTGAGATATTTCGGTATTAAATTATGTTAATTATTTCTCTGAATGACTATTAAAGAGCAGATATTGAGCAGAATTAGGCGTAGTAAAAACCAAGTTGTTTTTGTTATCAGCGACTTTACGGATTTAGGGTCACCCGAAACAGTTCGAAAGGTGTTCCTCCAAGCATGTATTTCTGGAGATTTATATCGCGTTGCTCATGGCATATATGTAAAGCCGGTGATGTCGCAGTTTGGCATTGTGCCACCATCGCTTGAAATTATTGCCGAGGAAATTGCTAAGCGTGACCATGCCCAAATTCTGGCGACCGGAAGCACTGCAGCAAATTTGGTGGGATTAAGCACGCAAGTACCCATGAACTTGTCATACTTGACCAGCGGCTCGACACGCATAATTCCAATCGGCAATCGAAGCATCACTTTTCGTCATGCTTCTCCTCGCAATTTCGCTACGGTAGGCAAAGCGGTTCCTTTATTGACGCAAGCCCTCAAAGAGGTTGGGAAAGATGCTATTGGCGACAATGAGTTGGGACTTATCCGCCAATTTGTCGAAAACCATCCCGAAGCGAAGCTCGGGCAAGATTTGCTTCTTGCCCCTCAATGGGTTCAACAAATCATTAAAAAAGCGCTTAAAACAAAGATATGAAACACTGGCAACAATATAGTGAACAAGAGAGGTTGCAACTGCTTGACATTGTTGCAGCGCAAAAAGGTCTGCCACGAATAGCGATTGAGAAAGATTGGTGGGTGACAATGACGCTGAAAGCATTGTCTACAACTCAATTTTCACACCTGATGTCATTCAAAGGTGGCACTTCCTTATCCAAAGGTTGGAACTTGATTAGCCGATTCAGCGAGGATATAGATATTGCATTGCGCCGTGAAGACCGTTTCGCCATATCATCCACGTCTAAAAATCAGATGGCAAAGGCTCGCCGTGTGGCAAGACATTATATTGTAAGAGAATTGCCCAGCGAATTGGAACTAGCTTTGTCTGCTTTAGGTGTAACAGGCTTTTCTGTTATTCCCGAATTATCAAGAAACAAAGGCGGTGAAATGGTTGAGTTGCGTGCTACTACCCATCCGTCCACAATATTTGTGAACTATCAATCGGTAATGCCGGAACTATCGGATTACATTACGCCGCAAGTCAAGATTGAATTTAGCTGTCTGTCAATGGATGAGCCTGTTGAACAAAAGCTGTTGAACACATTCATCAGCGAGGTGGTACCCACTGCCGATGAAGTATCAGTAGAATTTTTGACGGTTATCCCAAAAAGAACATTCTTTGAAAAGATATTCTTGCTCCATGAGGAATTCCAAAAGGAAAAGCCGCGCAGTTATAGGATGTCACGACATCTTTATGACATTGAGAAACTGATGAATACGTCTTTTGGAGAAGACGCTTTGACCGACAGAACTTTATACGAAGCCATAGTTGCCCATCGAGCAACCTTCAATAACATTAAGGGAATAGACTATTCGCTTCATGCTCCACAAACAATCAGCATCATACCGCCCGAGAGGGTTAATAAAGCATGGAAGGATGATTATGAAGCGATGTGCAGAGATTTCATCTATGATACATCACCTTTGTCATTTGATGATTTGCTTCAGAAAATCGGAATTTTGCAAAACAAGATTAGATTATTGTAATGCTCTGCTGTCGCTGTAGGATATATGAAGACAGATCGTTTTGAGGAGCTTATTAAAGCTAAATCGGTCATTAGGCAGCGATAAGTTGTTCAAAAGCCATGAGGCACGAATTAGGCTTTTGGAGAATTTAAAAGTCTTAAGAAATACGCTAGCGATTTAATGACCGATTTGGGATAAATGAATCAAGTCGTAGGGATATTTCACGTCCCAGAGGAATAGGGCGTGGGCGGGCATGGAAGTGCCGGCGGCGCAGCGGTCTTTCTTCTCGATGATGCGGCAAAAGTCTTCTACTGTGATTTTGTGGTTACCCACATCGACGAGCGTTCCCACGATGGCACGCACCATGTTGCGCAAGAAACGGTCGGCGGTAATGGTAAACGCCCATTGCTCCACATTGGCGTCAAGCGGTGGCTCGCAGCGCTCCCATTGCGCCTCGGTGATGTGGCAGTTGTTGGTTTTCACATCGGTGTGCAGCTTGCTGAACGAAGTGAAGTCCTCATAGTCCATGAGGTGCCGTGCCGCCTCATTCATCATCTCAAAGTCGAGGTGCGGGTTGCACTGCCAGCTCAGTGAGCGCAGCAGCGGCGACTTGCCGGTGTGGGCAAAGTAGCGGTAGGTGCGGCTTGTGGCGTCGAAGCGAGCATGCGCGCTGTCATGCACCGCTATCACGTCGTGGATGGCGATGTCCTGAGGCAAGATGCCGTTGAGGCTGCGCACCAGCAGCGGCGGGTTAGCGATGGGCTGCTCGGTGTCGAAGTGAGCATACATGGTGGTGGCGTTCACGCCAGCGTCGGTACGGCCCGCTCCGGTGATGGGCGTGTCGTGGCGCAGCACCATCGCCAAAGCCTTCTCAATAGTCTCCTGCACACTTACGTCGCTGGGCTGAATCTGCCATCCGTGATAGGCGGCACCCTGAAATGATATTTTTAGGAAATAGCGCATGGCTTTTTAGTTCATAGTTCACAGTTCATAGTTCAGTTCTCGGTTGACAAGATGAACTTCAGCGGGTAGTGGAGACGTTGTGCCCAGAAGGTCTCGTTGTGGTCGTGGCCGCAAAAAACACGGTCCATGAAATGCTCACTGTCCCAACCCAGGTTCTGTATCATCTTGACTGTCTTGTATTCATGGGGAATGTACTGGCTGTCATATCCGGCATCACCACAGTCCATGTAGAGGAGGCAGGTGTTGGACTCGGGGAGCTTGGCTTTCACATAGTTGCGGAAGCCAGCAGCCCACGCCTCGCTGTTGAACTTGGGGTTAAAGAAATTCATCGACAGGTGGGTGGACATGCACACCGCGCCGCCAAACACCTGAGGATACTCACACAGCGCATACATCGAGATGAGTCCTCCCATGCTCGACCCCATCACAAAGGTGTGCTCACGCGTGGTCAACGGCTTGTAGCGGCGGTCGATAAATGGCTTTACCTCCTCGACGAGGAAGCGCAGATACTCGTCGCCCTTATAGAAGCTCACGTCAACGTCGGCACGCAGGTCTTCGGGCACATATTCATAGCATTTTGTGGGGAAATAGTCGTTGAGACGATTCTTGGTGTTGTCAATACCCACAACGATGCATCGCCTCATCTTGCCTTCGGCGATGAGCCGTCCCATCACCTCATCGACTTGCCACTCCTGCTTGTTCCATGTAGTGGTGGCGTCGAAAAGCATCTGGCCGTCGTGCATATACAGCACATCGCAGGGCTCGCCCATGACATACCCATCGGGTAGCCACACGGTAACGTTACGTGCCTCAATGTATTGTGACTTGAGCTGAGGAAAAAACTCTAGCCTTCCCATGCTCACCTGCTGTGGCGCCTCGGCTGGCTCCTGCGCCAGCATCGCCATTGTGCAACCCATAATTGCAAACACTAACGATATAACAATATTTTTCATAGCTTTTTCATATTTGTGATGCAAAAATAGTAAAAAATTCAATCGTTCATATTATATTTGCAAAATTATTAAGGTGGGTTCTATAAATTCCTAAAATGTTTTTTGTTGTTTCGGTCATATTATTTATCTTTTTGGCATCTTTTGTCTCAAATTCTTGAACTGTAGCTCGCTACTATTTCGCGTATTTGACACAAAACGTGCTCAAAAATCTAAAACAATCTGACTCGAGCAAGTTATAGAACCCACCTTAATGACATAGACCAAATATTATGTTTAACTAAAAATAGCAACAATCATGAAGAAAAATCGCTTATTATGGATTTTGATGCTGGCGTTAATTGTTCCTGCGCTGGTGTTGAGTGGCTGCAAGAATAAGAAATACCACTTAGACGACGATGAGGACGAAGACAGCACTGAGCAGGTGGAAAGTGACGACTCCGACTCCAAGAAAGAGAAGAAACTCATCTATGGGGAGTACAGACTTGACAATGAGAGTTTTGAGGCTTTCTTCGGGGAAGACATCGAACAGTCGGTAAAGGAGCAAGGTGCCAACCTCGACATTTTAACAAGCTTCAACTTCAACGACGATGACGATCTTGACGTTGAAATGGTGTATAATGCGTCAATCTATTTTCAAGAGATTCGCAATACCTTGAAATTCAACATAATGATTGGCGCTACAGGAAAATGGCATCACGACCAGGACCTCAAGCAGCTCACCGTCTCTATCGATGACCTGAAAGTAAATGATGTGGATTTCTCTTTTGCCAAAGAAGATGCCACCACCCGTGAAATCATGAGGCAACTCGGTGGCGAAGAGGGCTTGAAGCAGCAGATGATGAAAGAAATGAACATAGAAGACGAGATGGAGAAAGTGAAAAAGACACAAGTCTTTACCGTTACACGACTCCAGCCCGATGGGTTCACCATCAAACCTCTCGACAGCGACAAGAGAGTGAAATTTGAGAAAGTTGATATGGAGGAAGAAGTGGATTAAGAACCATTACAAGCACATAACAAAATCACCCCAAGAGCTCTGCAGTTCCTGGGGTGATTTTTTTAGTTGCGTTAACGGCAAGAGTGGCTAGCAATAGTGTTATCTCACTACTTTAGAAACCACTACCGAGCCGTCACTGTAGGTGGTCTTGACGATGTTCACGCCCTTGAAAGGCTTGCTGCTGCTCACGCCGGCGAGGTTGATATATTCCACGCCAGTCACCTGAGCTGCGTTCTCGACACGGCTGATGCCTGTGCTCTGCGAGAAATTGGCGGTTACGAGCACATCGCTCGCGGGCATCTCGAAGCTGAACTCGTCGCTGCGGGTGTTGAACAATGAAGTCTCTTCACCAGTTGTGAGATTGGTGACGATAATGCTCTCAATCTTATATTCATTGTTTGGCTCGGCAACAAAAGTCACCGTCTCACCCTCTTGCGACTTGTTGTCGAGGACACCGCCAGTGAGAGTGATAGTGCCGGTGCCTTCGGGCTGTACCAGAGTGTTCACCTGATAGCTCTCGGCCTGCTTGTAGAGCCACACACGGCCGTTGGGGTCGTTGTTGATGCTCTTGAACATGAACTGCTCGTTGTCGTAGTCGTAGCGGATAGTCTTGGTGGCGCTGCCCACGTTCTTGAACCAGCACAGGTAGTTGTACTCGGTAGCACTGATATACATGATGGCGCGGCCATAGTCGTTAGGAGTGCTGCTCACGGTGATGTTGTCGCCCTGGCCACGCAGGTAGCCGTTGCCAAGCTTGAACCATGCCACGGTGCGGGTGTTGCTGCCAATGGTAGAGTCTTGAACGCCCGTCATGCGGATTATCATCGCATCGCCATCAACTTTCACGCGGGT
The DNA here is from genome assembly GCA_937916085.1 of uncultured Prevotellaceae bacterium. Taxonomy (GTDB): domain Bacteria; phylum Bacteroidota; class Bacteroidia; order Bacteroidales; family Muribaculaceae; genus Sodaliphilus. The sequence goes on from CALGGO010000071.1 coordinate 39,354, forward strand.
CTTGCCATCGTCCATCCATTCCACGATGGGCTTGGCTTGTGGAGTCACGTCGGCTGCCTCTTTGAATTTCATGACTTTGTCGTTGTACTGGCTCACCACTATATAGCTCTTGCCCTCCACAATCTGGCTGCGCTGGGTCACCAGCTCATAGATGTCGCCCTCGGGCTTCTCGTAGGTGATGTCGATTGAAGCGAAGCGCACGCCTTTGCCCTTAACGGCGAAGTTCAGGCTTGACGACTCGCCTTCCCAAGTGCCTGTGAACCCCTCACTGGTGTAGGTGCCAGGGTTGTTGGGATTGGTGTGGTTGGCAAAGAGTGTGATAGTCGATGGTCCCCAGTAGCTTGCATCGAGGTCACCCTCAACAGCGTCGTCCATGCAGTGGAACACAATTTTTGTGATAGTGTAGTTGTAGGAGAGCACTGTGAAGTTGGTGTTGGGGTTTGCCAACAGGTAGTTCACGTTGTTCATGCCGCCAGTCATTGTAAGGATAATGCCGTCTTTCACGCCATAATATACATTACTTGCATCAGAGAACTCGCCTTCATTGCGGGAGATGGTCACAGTCTTCTCGCTTGCAAATGTAGGTACTGTCATTGCAAGCAACATGATAAGAGTAAAAAATTTCTTCATAGATAAATGTGAATTTAAAAAATGATGAATTTCAATGTATTATAGGTTTTTTGTGTTTTGCCACTGCGTCAGCTATGTCTATAGACGCTCAAGGTCACTACTAGTTAAGCGAATGGGCAAAGGTAATGAAAATTATCTAAATATTAATGCACCCAAATCGTATTTTTTTATAAAAAATTGTAGAATGAGGAAAAGAATCAGCAAATATCTTTAGGTGCAGGTCGTATTTTGTCTCCCGACACCGTTATTTGACTTGTCGGGGACATGAATAGACCTAGAAAAAACAACCTGTTGTCGCCAAATGACCGATTTGGTTTTAAGGCATTAGGCGCTCTTTGTGGCGGGAGTCATAGTTACTTGTACAAGAATCGCTTGATGCTCATCTTCGGGGTTTTCTCGAAAGGGGCATCGAGCATTTCCACTTGTGAGATTTTGCTGTAGCCGGGCAGGGACTGGTTGGCCTCGTTGCGGATTTGTGCAGGCAGGGCGGCTCGGGTCTCATCGTCCATGTCTTTGGGCAGATCGGTATAGACTAGCACCACAATCTTCCCTTTGCGATCTACCACGAGACATTCGTCAACATACTGGCAGTTGGCGACAACCGCCTCCACCTCTTCGGGGTAGATGTTATGTCCCGAGGAGTTGAGAATCATCGACTTGATGCGTCCGCGAATGAAGATGTTTCCGTTCTTGTCCATTATGCCGAGGTCGCCAGTGCGGAACCATCCGTCGTCGGTGAACGAGGCGGCTGTGGCTTCGGGATTTTTGTAATAGCCAATAGTGAGGTTGGCACCACGAGCTTGTATCTCGCCCGCCTTGTGCTGCGGGTCTTCGCTGTCGATGCGTACCTCATGCACCGGTTTGCCGCACGAGCCAGGCACAAACTCTTTCCACCATGCGTAGCCCAGCAACGGACATGCCTCAGTCATTCCGTAGCCCACTGTGAACGGCAGCTTCATCTTCTTGAAGCACTTCTCGGCCTCAGGGTTAAGTGCCGCGCCACCCATGATGAAGCATTGCACCTGTCCGCCGAAGACTTTCATGATTGTTCGGCGTGCGGCGCTGTAAATCACCCGCTTCATGCCTGGGATGCGCATTAACTTTTTCCTCTTCTCCAAGGCGGGCTTGATGGAGCCGGCATATATTTTCTCCATCACCAGCGGCACGGTGATTACCATATAGGGCCGCACTTCCTGCATGGCTTTAAGTAGGGTAGTGGGAGAGGGGGTTTTGCCCAGGAAATAGACGGTGACGCCGTCAACATTGGGGTGTATGAACTCGATAGCGAGGCCATACATGTGAGCCATGGGGAGCATCGAGACGATGGTCTCGCCAGGGGTGTTGGGGAAGTGGGCGTTGGCAAACTCGTCGGTGTCGCTCATGGCTCCGTAGGTGAGCATCACGCCCTTGGGGTTGCCTGTGGTGCCCGAGGTGTAGTTGATGATCGCCAGGTCATATAAGTTGTCGCCGGGATAAGACACATCGCCAGGCATCATGCCGCTGGGATATTTTTCATTAAAAGCGTCCTCTCGCTTCTCCCACGCCTGTGCCACGGCATCATCGCGGTGCCACAGCATGCTGTTGTCCTTCACGTCGATGGCGGCGCGCAGGTTGGGCATGTCTTCGGGGTTCATCTTTGCCCAGATGTCATCGTTGGTGAAGAGCAGCACACTATCTGAGTGGTTGGTGAGCTTCGACACGCTGTCGGGGTGGAAGTCGGCAAGCAATGGCACCGCCACGCGCTCATTGGCGTTGATGCCCCAGAATGTCATCGCCCAGCGGGCGGAGTTGCGTGCGCAGATAGCGATTTTGTCGCCCTTCTTGACACCTGTGGCTTCAAAGAATAGCCGCATCTGCTCGACGTGAGTGGCAAGATTGCCGTAGGTGAATGACTCGCCTCCGTAGTCACAGAGCGCTTTCAAGTTCCAATGATTATGGACAGTGTTCTCTAATGTCTTCAGATAGTGCTTCATAGAAATGAGTGTTAACAGTAAATAGTAGGTATTGAGGTCAATACAATTTTACAAACCACAAAGTTACAACTTTTTTCTTAAAACTCACCTATTAGTTGTGATTATTTTGGAAAATGTGGTTTCGATTGTCGTTATTAGTATTCCGTGAGCATGAATGCCATGTAAAGTGGCAGAGTCAAGGTTGAGTTGCTTTTCCCAATGTTGTAGTCACCTAATTTGATGGCATGTGTCACGTGATAATGCTCTGGATGCTTGAGAATGGTCTTCAGCGACTTGGTGTTGCCAGTGCTTGCTTTACATTCTAGGGGGTAGCATTCCCCTTTGTAGCGAATCACAAAATCTATTTCCAATCCACTATTCTTCTTGAAATAGTAGAGTTTTCGTCCCATTTTCCCTAAAATGTCGGCGACAAGATTCTCGAAGATTGCTCCTTTGTAGCCAAGCATATTGCCTTGCATGATACTCCAAGCGGTTCCCTCTTCAAGCATACTCACTAAAAGCCCAATATCTGCCATATATGCCTTGAACGATTCTTTAATAGCGTTGCCGTCAAGAGGCAATTCGGTGATGCTCAAATTGTAGCATCTCCTGATGATTCCAGCATCTTCAATCCATTGCAGGCTGCCTTGGTACTGACTGGCACGGGCGTTGTTGCGAATGATGGAATAAGTGAATTTTTTGTTCTCACGAGCCAATTGCGCTGGAATTGACTCAAAGCACTCTTTGATGAGCGGTTGGTCATGATTGGAGGCATATTTTATCATGTCATCTTTATAGGCGTCAATTATGTATCGCTGGATGGTTTGTACTCGATTCATGTCGTTGAAGGTAAATAATGCTGACACTGCTGCTGGCATCCCTCCCACAATCACATATTTCAATAACAACTCCCTCATGCGACGATGAATAGCTTCGTTGACAGGTTCTTGTCGCTCAAAGCATTGTCGCAGGTAATCAAAGTGTTGTGGCTGCACTCCATTTGCCCACAGCCATTCCTCAAAGTCCATGGGATACATATTGATGATTTCTTCAAACCCCACAGGTATTGAAGCCTGATTATCTGTTTTATCGGGCAACTTGTAGCCACTCACTCCGAGTAGTGACCCTGTGCATATCACATCATAACGACCATCAAGGGCAAAAAATTTGAGCGACGCTCTGGCTCTTGGGCATTCTTGTATCTCATCAAGTATTAAGCAAGTTTGCCCTGGCACGAACTTTACACCCGGCATTCCGAGAGTGATGTTGAGTACTATAGTATCGGTGTTTAATGCTCCATCAAAAAAGTCTTTATACTCTTCATGCTCATGAAAGTCGATATATATTATGTGCTTATAGTTTGCCTTGGCAAAGGCTCTTACACTGCTGGTTTTTCCACACTGTCTGCACCCCTTAATTACAAGGGGATTGTGATTTCTCCGAGCCTTCCAATCGAGAAGTGTTTTTTCTATTTTTCGCTTATACATCGCTATATATTTGTAAATTAACCGATTATATGTGATATTTACACTTTTTTAAGTGACTTTTTGGTGCAAATTTACACTTTTTCAAGCGACTTTCCAAATATTTCTTACACTTTTTCAAAGGACTTTCAGGTAGAATTTTACACTTTTTCAAGGGACTTTTGGACTGAATCTTACACTTTTTCAAGGGACTTTTGAGTGGAATCTTACACTTTTTCAAGGGACTTTTGTATGTTATGTGCGGCTGATTTCCAGTCTCAGGACGCGGATGGGGCGGTTGTCGCCTTGGTATTGGTTTGGGTCGATGCAGGTCTCGCCAGTGGGAATGAAACCGCATTTCTCCATCACTCTGCCTGAGGCGGGATTGTCGATGAAATGGCCGCTGATAAGTGACGGGATGTCGGTGGTGGCTTGTATGTGGTCAAGTATCAGCTGCAATGCCTCGGTGCAGATGCCTTGATTCCAGTAAGGTTTTGCTATCCAATAGCCTATGAGCGGTTCGCCATCACGAGCGGGGAGCTGGCAGTCGCATGATGGTCCATAACCGATTGCGCCAATGGGTTCTCCACTCTCTTTATGAACGATTGCCCAGGTGGTGTCGTTATTGAATAGAGTGCTGATTATCTCCTGGCTCTCCTCCACGCTCTTGTGCGGTGGCCACCCCGCGCGAGAACCCACATCGGGGTCGCTAGCCCACTTGAACAGCGCCTCGGCATCACTGTCGCGCCATAGCCGCAATTTTATTCTCTTGTTCTCCATCTTTTCAGCATTGGGAAGAATCGTTGCATCATTGTGATGTATTCCTCGCGGGTCATGGGTTGTGGAATGTTTTTGTTCACCTCGTCAATGAATTGCGCGCAGTGCTCAATCATCTCATCCATAGTGCAGTCCTGCAAGAACTTGCCGTCCTGGTAGCAATATTTGCAGTAATCAAAGCAGATGCTGCCGTCGGCATTGGTGCCGCAGTCCTCATTTTTAGAGAGCGGCATTCCGCAGCTCTGGCAGAACTGGGGCAACTGGCCAGGCTGAAAAGCCTTCTCCTTGGCTGGGAAGGTGGCTTCGTACGCGTCAAAGGCTTCGGGGTTGGCATCAGCGACGAAATAGCCCTTTGGCGGATAGTAGGTTGCCTCTCTTATGCCATTGCTTTTCAGCCAGCCGGGGATGAGCTCTTGGGCGAGGAAATAAGGCACCTCGGCATCACGTGGCTCGGCATGGTAATGGATGCCGAGCGAGCTGGCAAGGCCAAAGCCCGCGTTCTTGTAGAACTCGATATTTCCCTCCATGCACAGGAAGCCGATACCCATGTCACGAGCCTTGTCAAGCGCATAGTTAAGCAGCTTGATGCCATAGCCCTTGCGCTTGTAGTCAGGGTGGATGCTGATGGGTCCGAAAGTCCAAGACGGGCGACGGCTGCCGTCGTCAAGCACAAGTTCAGCCTTTGAGAACATGATGTGGCCAATAATCTTGCCATCCTCTTCCATCACAAGGTCAAGTTCAGGAATAAAGTCAGGGTTGTTCCTATATTGATTAAGCACAAAATGCTCGGTGCATCCAGGGCGGTACACGTTCCAAAACGCCTCCCGCGTAAGTTCCTCCACCTCACGGTAATCTTTGGGTTGTTCTAATCTTAGGTTCATAATTCTTGTATATCGCTATTGTGAGTTTGCTGGCTGATGAGTGGTGTCATGTAGATAGGTAATAACATAGTTTGACCATCGTGGCCCAAGTCTTTAGTATAAATTAGATACCTTTCTCCAATTCGCGATGAATATTTCTGGCAGAATGCGTCGAGCGAAGCATGAGTCTTATATCCCGAGGATTTCACTTCGATAGGGCAAATCTTATTCTCACGTGAAAGAAGAAAATCTATCTCATAGTTGTGTGTCTCATCCTTTGGCCATGTATAATAGAAAAGTTTGTTGCCCGACGAGGCAAGAATCTGTGCTATCATATTTTCATACACATAACCGAGGTTTGTGTTGAGTTTGTCATTTAACAGTTTCTGATATATGATATTATCGGTGTGATTTTTGTCCCAGTAGGCAAGGGTCACGAACAAACCTGTATCAGCACAGAAAATCTTGTATTTGGATAAGTCTTTTGTCAGTGACATTCCAACATTAGGGTCATTTGAATGATATGAGAAAAGCGTCGTTTTGCTGTCTTCAAGGTTTTTCAAGAGCTCAATTAGCTTATTGTCTTCAATATCACCAAGTACAGCATAAGGTTTATATCGATTGCTTGTTTGGCTGAGTTGAGATGGTATTTCCATAAAGAGAGTCTCTAATCGTCCTGTTGGATCGAGTTTTTGAAAGTCATCTTGATAAATATTGATGATAGCACGTTTCGCTTGGTCCACCAAGCTGAAATTATTCGTCTCAATAAAAGTGTTTACTGCTTGAGGCATTCCACCTATCAGCATATAGAGCCTGAAGTCACGCATTTTGTCTCTATGTGCCCTGTCAAGTGGAAGTCTTTTTTCATAGAATGTACGAAGCAAAGGCATTGTCGCCTCGTCTCCTAAAGCCCATCTGAACTCTTCATAATCCATTGGATATAGCGTGACGCGTTCCTCTTCACTAGGAAGAGTTATATTTTGAGTGTTCTTTTTAATACTGATAAGTGAACCTGTCTCAATATAATCGTAGCGCCCATCTTTAACCAAATACTTTATGGCTTGTCGGGCAAGGGGGCAATTCTGCACCTCATCAAAAATAATTACCGATTTACGTTCTTTCAAGACAACATTGTATATGGCTTGAAGTTGCAGAAAGATATAATCCTTGTTCATTAGGTTGCTGAACAAAGACTTCACATCATCAGAAGCCTCGTTAAAATCAATGAGTATGTAGGACTCGTACTCGTTTTTAGCAAAAGTCTCAACAAGAGTTGATTTGCCCACACGACGTGCGCCTTCTATCAAGATGGCAGTCTTTCCATTTTGTGTACGTTTCCATTCGAGAAGCCGGTCATAAAGTTTGCGCTTGAAAAATCTTTCCATAATCAAGATGATAGATGGTTAATCTTGGGTGCAAAAATAGCATGTTTTTTTTTGTTACGCAAATCTTTTTGTAGAAAATATCCGAAAATACGTAAATCTTTTTATGGAAATTATCCGAAAATACGCAAATCTTTTTGTAGAAAATATCCGAAAATACGCAAATCTTTTTGTGGAAAATATCCGAAAATACGTAAATGTTGCATGATAGTTAAAAAATAGACACTGAAAAAATGACTCAAAACGGCTATAAAAATGAAAAATGTTGTACTTTTGTGGTCAGATTGCTGATGAAACAACTGCAAGAACGATGAATTTGCATTATTGGATGGGATAAAGGTTCTGCCCCTGATGATGCTAGATATTGATATATAGAACCATTCACTCAATACTTATGAAAAGATTCACAATGTTTTACCTGTCGTTTTTTGTTGCCTTATTGATGATGGCTGCCAACAATGACGGGAGTTTTTTCGCGTCACCCGCAAAAACCTGTGTTTAATGTTGATGAGTCCATGAGCGTCGAAGAC
>CALGGO010000072.1 GCA_937916085.1 uncultured Prevotellaceae bacterium
TAATCGAGAGCATGGCATTGCCATTTTATGATAATCTTATCCCGAACTCGCGTTAGTGAGATGCGACAGCACCACCGACTTCTGATAAAACCACAGTTCCTTCCAATTAGTTTGAGAACGCAGCACCCTCTCAAATCCCTTATCCTCCCGAGTCACATCATTATCCATAGCAAAACATTATTATTCTCCACAAAAATAATGCAAAATCCTCAATTAACCACCAAAAAACTCATTTATTTTCAAAAAAACTAGAAAATCTAGATCCCCTAGCCAGTCTAGAAAATCTAGAACCCCTAGAAAATCTAGAAAGTCTAGAACCTCTAGAAAGTCTAGCCCCTCTAGAAAATCTAGAAAAGAAAAAATCAAGGAGAGCGACGATTGCCGCTCTCCTCATCAATAAAAAACTTTATCTAAAATTTAGATAAATTAGGCTGCGGTTCAGAAATCTCAAACAAGTTTGGATTTCATTCACCTTGCACTAATTTTCTTATTTCAAGATCTTTGTGCTGGTGGTCGAGCCATCGCTGTAGCGAGTAACCACGATGTTCACACCCTGGAATGGAGTGTCGCTCTCAATACCAGCCACGTTGTAGTACTTCACGCCTACCACCTCACGAGTGGTGAGGTTCTGAACAATGCCAGTAACTACGCTCGAGCCACCTTCTTGGTGGAACTCGCACTCACCCTCAGCAACATAGTAATCAAAATCACTGCCAGTCATCGCTGCATCACGCATTGTAGCACGCATAGCGCCCTTAGTGATAACGAGATCACCTGCAGCTAAATCTGGAGCCTCTTTTGCTTTGTGGTTTGTGATAGTCAAAGTGTAAGTGCCTGGAGCAATTACGAAAGTACTTGTATTTTCAGCCCAATATACCATAGAATAGCTAGTATTACCTAAGTCAGACTCACTAACATTAGTATTATTTGCAGCATAAGGACAACCGAAACGACCTTCGTTAACAGTACTCCAATCGCTAGCTGATGAACCCATACTCTTGGAGAATGTGAAGTAGCAATTTCCAGAAGTATTGCTTTCAGCAGCTGTCAATTTCAATGTTCCCATATAGGTCTTACCATCTTCTGAATACAGAGTAGCAACTGGTTGAGTCAAATTCCATCCGCTGCCATTGTCGCAGAATACATAGATTGGAGCTTGGCCACTAATCAGCGGGTTGGTCTTCTTGGTGAAGTAAGCACGAACCTTGAACTGTACGTCAAGACGTGGGAAGTCATTATCCTCATCGCCAGTGTCCAGACGGCGTGCACCGAAGGATGCACGAGTTTCGCCCGAAATAGCCTCCTCGCCTTCACCAAACGTTTCTGTCTCAAAGAGTGGCTGTGGATCGCCGGTAGCATCAGGATCTTGTGGTTTGGCAATCTTAACCGAACGTGCACCCAAACGCTGCATTGTCTGTCCATTATCGAACAGGTTCTCAAGTTTCATAGTTGAAGGATTATCTCCAACTGTCAATGGATCACCATAGTTCATGTCCTCAAACATGTACCATCCGTTCTCATCGATGCCATCAATGCGCACACTGCGACGTGTAGGCATTATCTCACCAAGGTACTGCTTGTCAACCTTTCTCCAAGCACGAACCTTGTAAAGCTCATATCCTTCTGGTATATCCAGTGCATTGTACTCGAGCTGGATCTTATAGTAAGAATACTTCTCACCTGCGGTACCTGAAGTGCCGTCACCTTCCCACCAATAGTCAGACATAAGGGCGTTCTCGGTGTTAGCGTCATTTGCTGTAGGCGCATATGCCTTAAGCTCCAACTTACCAACTGCGGTATTCTGCAATGGTCCACCATAGGTGTTGTAGTCGTCACGTTTCTCAGTGGTGCTGCCCACCTTGTAACCACGAGTGAAGAGCTCAACAACAGGTGCATAAGTGTAAGCTCCAGCATCTGTATTCTCATTGGTTGGATAGTAATCGACAAATGTTGCCCAATTAGTGGTGTTTGTAGTATTCACGCCCACTGGATCACCAACATAGTAATCTTCGGTGCCGATGCCGTTCATTGTCACGGTGTAATAGTCACCTTGGTTACCTGCTATACCAGTTGGAGGCAGGTCATCCTCTTCATCGTTCTCACCAACCACATCAACAATGTAGCGGTCCTCGCCAGTATTCCAACGGTAAGCGTCATAGCGCAGGATGTTCTGCTTACTACTCAGATGCACCTCAGCCTGGAACTCAACATCGCCTGGAGAGTAGTCTGGGTTCATCTCTGTGTCACCCAGCACCTCTGCCAATGTGCGTGGCTCACTGATCTTAGAGTCGGTCTTGTAAACTGGCACACGGTATTCATTACTATGTGCGTGAGTTTGATTATCACCTGTCGCACCTTCGATACTGCCATTGGTAGTAAAGGTCAACTCGTAAATATACTGTCCAGGATGCTCATTAGCCGAAACATCAGCCACAAAGTTATCCCAGAGAATGATGTCAAAGTTTACATAATTATTATCCACGGTGTATTCCTGTGACCAAGAGGTAACATCGTTACCACCATGTTTGTTCTCGTGATAACCTGCAGCTTGTCCACTAGTCTGTCCGTTGGGGAACTCGCTCTTGAGGATATTGCTGTTAGCCAAAGTCACAGTCATATTACGAGCATTGTAATTAACTTGGATAGTTGCCACTGGCTCGGTCACGGTTTGAGTTGCATCACCATTAGCAACACTGTAAGAGCGGCTAAGAGTCATCGCTGGATTGTTTGTCAGATAAGACGACTTAATCATTTGTGGATTGCTCTTAATTTGCAATTTGTTGCTGTAGCAGTTCTTCTCATTTTGTGGATTGTAGCGGCTATAATAGGTCGCACTCGAGAGAAGCACAAGTTCTGTTGGGTCGGTGCCAGGAATCAAGAAATCCTGCTCGTTCGACATTTGCAAGCTTAGGAAGTGATCCTTATCCTGACCACGGATAGCATAGGTCTTAGTCTGGCTACCTGAAAGCATATCTACATAAACTTCGGTGTAGGTCTGCTTACCCTCAGAATTCAGGTTCAATGATGAGCGGTCAAGAACGATAGGAACCTTATTTCCATTACCATCCAGAACATAAGAGCCGTCAGCATTGCGGTAATATACAGGCTGGTAGCTTTCAACACCGAACTCGTCAACGACAAGCTCCCAAAGTTGGTACTCCTGCATTTCACCTGGCAGGAACTCGTCAAGGTTGGTCTTCCATGTCAATGTCAGCTTGTACAATTCTTTGCCACTGACTTGAGAACCCTGAACTTCATCCTGATGGATCACATAAAGACCCACCTTAGGCTGGTGATCTTTATTGTAATATAGGAATTTCTCATAATAATCGTTATCACGATCTTCATCCAGGAGCATGCGATAGTCTGGCACAAAGAACATAAGGTCACGAACGTCTTGGCAGTCGGCTGCCTCAGAGTCCTCGCCATACATCATGAACTGATGGTTCATGTCGGCAACATTGGCACAGTCATGAACTACACCAAATGAATTCATATCGACTAAGGAATGATAAATGTCATCAAGACCAGTAGATGCCTCTGTAATAACAGGGCTGAACTGCTCAAACATATAGCGGAATGGCTGTCGTGAGTATTCATCATAATAACCGTTAACACCTCCAACATTTCCAGTATATATATAACATGGGCTACCACAGAACTGATTATAAAGCCAATAATAATGAGTCTTGCCATCAGAACCAGTATATGTTCGATTTGTCTCAGCCTCAAATGAGTTGCTTACCCAGCGCAGACGGCCCTTAGCCAGCAGATAGAACTTGTTGAGTTTGTCAACGTCTAACTTAAACAGCGTTCCTGCATCTGCGCCAGAACCAGTACGCTTAGAGTCGGTGACAACACGCATCGACTTGACAGTGTTCGAAATATAAGCACGCAAATTCTTGTATGCATCAGTGTCATAAACAGGATTATCAAAATCACTATCATAGAATACTGCATAGTTATTAAAGTCATCAACCATCTCAGCAAGCAACAAGGTTACACCTTCATAGTTGGGCTTGTACTCCATCGAATCCATTAAAGCGTAATAGGCTGTTGTCGAAGAACTGAGATTGCTATTACTTGTTGTTAAACTAACAGATCTTTGGATTATGGATTTTTTTGTATCAATTCCCCATCCATAAGTGTCATCATAACTATAATAAGAACTGCTGTTATAAGAAGATCCTGTATGTTTTAAAGTACCCACAGCAGGATAGGTAACATCATATCCCGATTCATTAACTCCAACTGACTTATAACCACGCTTGTAGTTTCCAGGAATGTTCTTGTTGGTGTAAACCTCTTTCACCATAGCGATAATCTGATCAGGATCGGTTGCTATCTCTGTCAGGTTGCTGGTATGCTGATGGCCGTCGCTATCGGTCCAGTCATAGGTGATACCTGCGAAGAACGACGAGTCGCGAGTAGCAATGGTAGAGGAATTCAGACCGATACCAGTCAAACGAGTCTTGCTACTGTGCTCACCGGCGGTAATTGTCAGGTATCCAGTATAGGCAGCTGCCTCTGTTGGGTTGAAATAGAGTGTCTGTGTAGAAGCGCCAGCAGGCAGTGTGGCAGTTTTTGACATACTGTTACTAGTATCGAAGTAGAATGGCTTGGTTGTTGTCAACGTAGCTTCTACTGCGCTACTGTTCGGATTGTTTATTGTCACAGTCTGGGTGTAATAATAAGCATTACCAGCGTCCTTGCTGCCCCAGTCAACAACCTCGGCACGTACATACTCAGTTGACTGCGCAGCTGCAGTGCCGTTAATCGTCATTTTAGGCAGGAAGTCAACCACGTCAGATGTATTTGGTGAGCCACTATTTGTAAGGGTCTGGTAATAGCCCGAGCCAGTTGAAGTAACACCATACCAAGACCTAGATTCCCAAGCAGCACTTAATTCATTTATTGCTGACATATCAATTACCAAATTACCTCCTCTATATGTATAGTAGGGAGAATTGAACGTGAAAGTAACGTAGTCCTCATCCGACCACACACTAGCAGAGCACATCTCAGTAAGACCAGTGGTAATAAAGCCAGAGAGTGTGGGCTCATCAGTTATCTCACCAACTTTAACTATTACAGGATTGTCAATAGTGCCATTAGTTGGCATAGTCAAAGCAGATGATGCATAGAATGTAAGTGAGGTAATCTTGTCGCCCTCATTTAATCCAAGAGTAGCAGCAGGGTAAACCACCTGACTCTCAAAGCCATAGTCCAGATAATTGGTGTAGATTGGAACAAGTGGGGTTGTGCTTGTGCCATCGCACACCGTCTTCGGGAAAGAAGTAGTGCTAGCACTTTGATTGACAACATAAGGAGCAGCAGTAGTTACACCCTTACCCTTCAAGTTCACACTAAGGTCGATGCCGTTCTCTTCGTCCTTAATCGACAACTTGCCAGTATAGTCCTGCTCAGCGGTAGGAGCAAAAGTGACTGTATAGTCACGTGTTGCACCGCTTGCCAAAGCACCGACAGCTGCACTTGATACAGTGAATGCTGCATTATCGCAGGTTGACACAGGAGTCATGGGCTGTTGACCAGTGTTGGTCACTGTCACCTTCGCCGTGCCATCCTCTCCAATCAGCACCTCACCTAAGTCAAGAGAAGTGGGATTGACGCTGGCAGCATAATCCTTAACACCCTTGCCTCGCAAAATAACCTGAACCAAAGTGTTGTCAACATTCACTTTCAACGAACCCGACATAGCCCCAATAGAGTTGCCTGGAGCAAATGTGATCGGGAACACTTGCGAAGCGCCAGCAGCAAGTGTAGTTACTGTCGATTCATCAACAGTAGTTGAGAATTTGTCGGCATTCAATCCTGTAAATTCCCATGAGATGTTTGCTGGATAGCTAGTAGTATTAGTGACAGTAACACTTTGTGTAGCAGATTCGCCACATGTGACACTACCAAAGTCTATATATTCCTTGTTGACTGTGTAATCTCCAAAACTCTCATAAACGCCAAAAGTGGTTTTGGGCAAGAAATTTATGGCAGTTCTACTAGCACTAGAACTAGAGTAGAAGTACAATGACTGATTATTAGTAGTATTAGTACCGACAAAATTCGTGGCTCCATTGTCTGAATCACATGTTCCAGCTGATGTCACACGAACCTCTATAAGAAGATTGGTGTTAGCTGTATATTGGAATGCATCATCAAAGACAACCGAAATGGTTTTGTCGCCTTTCTTTGGGGTGACAGTCTTACTGACTGTGGTATAACTAGAACTGAAACTAAGGTCAGAATTAGTAGATGACACATAGTTGGAACTGCAAACACCCAACTTAACAGTAAGCGTACCATCACCTGTCTCTGAACTGAACTGAATGCCATTCGCATCAGTGTAGAAGGTGACACCTTCTATATATTTACCTGCCATGCCAGTAAGCATCGAGGCAGGATAAATCATCTGACTGCGAGTCTGATAGCTTGTAGATGATGAATAATCATTGTCATAATAATATCCAAAAATAGGAACATACTTACTTGTAACATCACCATCTGCCACAGTAAAATCACCCACCTGTGGTTTTGGAACTTTTTGTCCACCATTACCTTTAGGTGGAATTTTAACATCTAACATTTCGGCCTGGTCATCGACCGATCCATTGGAAGCAGCTGACGCTGAGTTGCCTGTAACACTATGTGTCGCAGATTTTTCAGCACTCAGAGCTTGAGACTTCTTCTCTGTCCACAACTTATGTTTAGGTGGGACAGCATTCTGAGCCGCTGCGGGGTAGCATAGTGGCCAGGCGACAGCGGCGATTAATAGTAATCTCAGAATTCGTGTCATAATAAAAAATTTTAGATAAATTATTAATAAAAATATTTTTTTCGTTCGCATAATTGTTGCGGCGGCACGATTTATAAATCTAGAATCTATAAATAGCTCGCTCAACCGCTAACACAGTCTATTGCGTCATGGCTGTCGTGATGGGAATTATTAATGTTTACAACTCTGACTCACAATTGTTTGACCACCCAATTTAGTCAGCGATTCTATTAAGAATAACCATCAATGTATTCAGTCTTCAAACACAATTGGCGATATTTCGCTGCAAATTTACACATTATTATTGAAACTGCAACCAATTAATGGAAAAAATTGAACATTTCACGGCAAAATTAACGACTCTCACAGAGATTTAACAAAATTTATGAAATGGGGAGATGGATTAACAAAATTGTTCACAGTTCATAGTTCATAGTTCATAGTTCATAGTTCACAGTTCACAGTTCATAGTTCATAGTTCATAGTTCATAGTTGCCCCCACGCCTCGTTTTTAGACACAAGAACATAATTGCCTTGAGGGCTCATATAACACGCTTCATTTTATGATCTCACAAAGCTACGACCAGAGGTCGTCACAAAGCCTGCTTACGCAGGATTTATTTACCAAGAGAACCTATATATAATACCGAGCTTGCGAGGCTTTGTGACCACGAAGTGGCAACTTTTTGAGTGGATAACTAGCGAAGCGCCGAACTAGCGAAGCGCAGCGAGCGGCAAACTAGCGAAGCGCAGCGAGCGGCGAACTAGCGAAGCGGAAAACCAGCGAAGAAAATTGTTTATTAATTGTTTGTAATTGTCTGAAAAAAAGTCACTCCACATAAAGCACTAGGCCTTTTAGGTACTCGCCTTCGGGGTGGTAGATGTTGATGGGGTGGTCGGCGGGCTGGGTGAGCTGGTGCAGGATGCGCACCTTGCGGCGGCTCTGGGCGGCGGCGGTGAACACCGCCACGCGGAACTGCTCCTTGGTCACCGCCTGCGAACACGAGAAGGTGAACAGCACTCCCCCACTCTGTATCTTGCTGAAAGCCTTGGCGTTAAGGCGTCGGTAGCCCACGAGAGCGTTCTTGAGTGCGCTCTTGTGCTTGGCGAACGCTGGCGGGTCGAGGATGATCAAGTCGTAGGCGTCGCGCTCCATGCGGTCGAGGTAGTCGAAGGCGTCTTCGGCAAACGCCTTGTGGCGCTCATCTTCAGGGAAATTCAGCTCCACATTACGCTCGGTGAGCATCACCGCCTTGCCCGAGCTATCGACCGAGTGGACGAGCTGCGCCCCGCCCCGCATGGCATAGAACGAGAATCCGCCAGTGTAGCAGAACATATTGAGCACGCGGCGGTCCTTAGAGTAACGCTCCAGCAGTGCGCGGTTCTCGCGCTGGTCAACGAAAAACCCCGTCTTCTGCCCCCGCAGCCAATCGACATGGAACCGCAAGCCGTTCTCCATCGCCACATCGGTGTCGAACTCGCCGATAAGGTACTGGTTCTCAGGGTCGAGGTGCGCCTTGTAGGGCAACGTGGTCTCGCTCTTGTAATACACATTATTTATATTAGCACCAGGCAGGTCAACGAGAGCCTGGGCGATGCTCTTGCGGGCGAAGTGCATACCCGGCGAGTGGGCCTGGATGACGGCGGTGGAGCCATACACGTCCACCACCAGCCCAGGCAGGAAGTCGCCTTCACCATGAACCAGTCGGAACGAGTTGTTGTCGGGACGCATCAAGCCGAGCGCCTGACGCACGCGCCACGCCTGCCGCAGACGGTCGCTGTAGAACGCGTCGTCGATGGCAATGTCTCCCCAGGCGAGGATGCGCACCATGATGCTGCCCACCTGGTAGTGGCCGTTGCCTATGTGGGTGCCGTCGCTGCCAATGACCGACACCACATCGCCCTCCTCAATGGCAGGGTCGGCATGGGCTATCGCCCCCGAGAACACCCAGGGGTGGAACCGCTTGAGCGATTCCTCCTTGCCCCGCCGCAGAGTAATTCTTTTATAGTTCATAGTTCACAGTTCATAGTTCACAGTTCATAGTTCACAGTTCATAGTTCATAGTTCACAGTTAAGAGTTAAGAGTTATGAGTTATGAGTTATGAGTTATGAGTTATGAGTTGGCTAGAAGCTCTAGAAAGTCTAGAATATCTAGAAGCTCTAGAAAAACTAGAACATTTTACGGAAAAGGCGTGCCTTTTCCCCACTTAACACTTAACACTTAAAACTTCACACTTATTTAATAATGAATCGGTAGAAGTCGTTTCCTAGTGCGAAGACCATAAGGAGCACAATGAAGTAGAAGCCTATCCTCAGGCAGATGTCCATAGTCTTCTCGCTGGGCTTCCAGCCGGTGAGCATCTCAATGAGCAGGAAGAGGACATAGCCGCCATCGAGGATGGGGATGGGCAGAATGTTCATAAACGCCAGGATGATCGACAGATAGGCAGTGATGAACCAGAAGAAATACCAGTTGATCTCGCCGCCAAACATGCTGCCTATAGCACCAAAGCTGCCCAAGCTCTTCACGCCCTCTTTAGAGAACACATACTTAAACATGGTGATGTAATCAACCAGCAGGTTCCAGCCTTTTTGGAATCCCATCTTTACCGATGGCAAGAAGCCATAATCCACATATTTGACCTCAAAAATCTCGTCGGCAGGCGTCACGCCTATGCCTATCTTTCCACCATCGCTGATTGCCACATTGGCGCTGTCGATTTTTCCGTCACGCTCATAAGCAATCACTGCCGTGGTGTTTTTGTTCTTTTCAAGCTCACTGATGAACTCTCTATAGTCGGGGGTCTTCACACCATTGATACTCAACATTTTGTCTCCAGCCTTAAGACCTGCCTTGTCGGCCCCGTCGCCATTCTGGATGCTCTTGATGACCATAGGCACCATGTAGTCCATAAAGAGCTGAGGCTTGTCCTTCTTCTGCTCTGCCTCAGCCTCCTTGTTAGCCTCCAGCAGATAGCCATCAGGGATATTGATAGTGACAGTGTCCTTGTGGTCGCGCAGCACCTTCACGTGCTTTGCCTCGAGCAGAGCCTGCAGGTTGCCCACCGGCAGCTCTTTGCCGTCGGCGCTGAGTGGTATGTCGCCGTCACGGAAACCTATCTTCTCGGCACACGGGCTGAAAATCATGCCCTCGGTGGCATTCTCGTAGGGGATGTATTTGTCGCCATAGTGGAAAGTCATTCCGCCAAAGATGATACAAGCCGCCAAGAAATTGAACAGCACACCGCCAATCATCACGAGCAATCGCTGCCATGCGGGCCTAGAGCGGAACTCCCACGCCTTGGGCTTCGCGCTCAGCTCCTTGGCGCTGGTGGTCTCATCGACCATGCCCGCGATAGAGCAGTATCCTCCCAGCGGCACCCAGCCCAAGCCATAAATGGTGTCACGCCAAGTGGATTTCTCGTTCTCCGCGTCCTCGGCGACCAGCTCAGCAACTGGCTCGGCAACGCCTTCGGTATCCTGTTCGGCAGTTTCCTCGGCAGCTTTCTCGTCGGCTTTCTCCTTTTCGTCATCGGGATTTTTCACAAAGAATCCCAGCTTGTGGTTCTTAGGGTCCCATCTCACGAGAGAGAATTTGGGGTTGAAGAACAGGTAAAACTTATCTACCCGCATCTTGAACAGCCGTGCAAAAGAGTAATGCCCGAGCTCATGCACGAAGACGAGCAGACTAAGTGATAATATTAACTGTAAGGCATTTATCCAAAAAGACGCTGAACCAAAAGTTTCTACTAAATTGTTAAAGATATTCATTATTTTGTCAGTTATCAGTTTTGAGTTGTCAGTTGGCTAGACGTTCTAGATTTTCTAGATTTTCTAGATTATCTAGACGATTGCACATTATGAATTATGAATTATGAATTATGAATTGTGCATTAAATCAAGTTTTCGGCGTAGCGGCGGGCTTCGGCGTTGGTGGCGATGTAGTCGTCGTGGGTGGGAGAGGCGATGAACGGCGCCCAAGCCATTGTCTTCTCTATAGTGTTGTAAATGTCGTTAAAGCCTATCTTGTCGGCGAGGAAGGCGGCGACGGCGATCTCGTTGGCGGCGTTCATCACGCACGGCACGTTGCCGCCACGACGGGCAGCCTCGTAGGCGGTGCCCAGCAGCGGGAACTTCTCAAAATCGGGCTGCTCGAAGGTTAGCGAGGCATAGTCGGCGACGGTCATGCGTCGCTCATCGGTCGCCAGGCGTCCCGGCAATCCCAGCGCGTAGCGTATGGGCAGGTGCATATCGGGCAGCCCCAGCTGCGCCTTCACCGAGCCATCGACAAACTCCACCATCGAGTGGACAATCGACTGCGGATGCACCACAATCTCGATGTTGTCCTGCGAGATGCCGTAGAGCCACTTCGCCTCTATCATCTCGAAGCCCTTGTTCATCATTGTGGCGCTGTCGATGGTGATTTTCGCGCCCATCGCCCAGTTGGGATGCCGCAATGCGTCGTCTTTGGTCACAGTGGCAAGCTGCTCGCGCGGCATGGTGCGGAACGGTCCTCCAGAGGCTGTGAGGATGAGTTTCGACACATTATTCATGTCCTCGCCCACTAGGCACTGGTAGAACGCTCCATGCTCGCTGTCAACGGGATAGAGCACCGAGTCAGAGTTTTTGAGAAGCTCGTTGATTAGCTCGCCAGCCACCACGAGGGTCTCTTTGTTGGCAAGGGCAATCTTCTTGCCTGCCTTGATGGCGGCGATGGTCGATGCCAAGCCGCTGTAGCCCACCATGGCAGTCACCACGGTGTCAACCTCGGGCTGCGCCACCAGCTCCGACACCACGCTGTCGCCAGTGTGAACCGCGATGCTGGTGCCATCAAGAGCCTGCGCCACCTTGTCGTAGAGGTCACCGCTGGCAATCACCACATTACGGGGCTTGAAACGCATAGCCTGCTCTATGAGCAAGTCGGCGCTGCGGTTCGCCACCAGCAAATCGACCTCAAACAGATGCGGGTACTCGGCGACGATGTCGAGCGTCTGCCTCCCTATCGAGCCAGTGCTTCCTAAAACGGCTATTTTACGTCTTTGTTCCACAGAGATAGTTAACAAGCAATTAAGCTTTAAGCTGTAAGCTTTAAGCTGTAAGCATTAAGCTGTAAGCATTAAGCTGTAAGCATTAAGCTGTAAGCATTAAGCTGTAAGCAATGAGCTTTAAGCATTGAGCATTAAGCTTTAAGCATTGAGCTGTAAGCATTAAGCTGTAAGCAATGAGCATTAAGCATTGTGCATTTTACATAGCAAGGCGGAAGCCTATGTCATCATCGCCAAAGCCTGAAGGAGCTTTGAAACGCTTGGCGTTACGGCATTTCTTAGCCGAGCTGCACCAGCTGCCACCACGCATCACTTTCTCGCCACCAGTTTCGGGTCCAGTGGGGTTAACTTGTGATTCAGAGCTATAATCAGCATACCAGTCGCTGCACCACTCCCACACGTTACCGCTCATGTCGTAGAGACCAAGCTCATTGCAGACCTTGGTAGCCACAGCGTGAGACATTTCATTGGAGTTGGCGTCATACCATGCCACGTCATCGATGGTGTTGCCACCGGCATAGAGACAGCCCTTGTTCTTGTTGCCGCCACGAGCAGCAAATTCCCACTCGGCCTCGGTAGGCAAGCGGAAGTTTTGACCTGTCAGTTGGTTCAATTTTGAAATAAAGAGATTGCACATCTCCCAGCTGACATACTCAACCGGATTTTTATCGCCCGCATGACCACTGTAGTTGTAACCCATCACAGCCTGCCACAACTCCTGTGTAACCTCGGTCTGTGCGATGGCAAATGAGCTAACTGTCACTTCGTGAGCGGGGTACTCATTGTCGCTGGCTTCAGCATCATCCACATCGGCACCCATAGTGAAAGTGCCGCCTTCCACATCCACCATCACAAATGTTACGCCATTAACGGTATATTCAGTGATGTAGCTTGGCAAGCCGTTGAGCAGCACATCATAAAGCGCAGTGACATCGGCTGCGGTAATGTTGCCGTCACCGTTCACGTCGTAGGCGCTTTCGGGATAAGTTGTATCGTTATCAAGCAGTTTATTATAAACCGCAGTAACATCGGCAGCTGTAACCTCACCATCTCCGGTCACGTCCCATTTGTTTGCCGACATAGGCAATGCAAGCATCAACATCGCTCCCATTGCAAGTAAAAATTTCTTTGTCTTCATTGTGTTATTATGTTTAATTATTTTTAGTCAAGACAAATAAAGCACAAAGGTATTACAAATCGTGTAAACCGCAAAATTTTCAGTCTATTTTCTTACACAGGCAGGCTGCAGTGCGTGCTGCGAGGCGAGCATTGTTGAGCACGAGCTGGATGTTTGCATCCAAGCTGTTGCCGCCAGTGATGTCTTTGATTTCGGCAAGCAGGAAGGGGGTTGTCGCCTTGCCCTTAATGCCGAGTTCCACGCTCTTTGCCACTGCGCGGTCGATGGCAGCGTTGATGTAATCGGGGTCGAGGGAATATTCCTCGGGAATGGGATTGGTGACGAGCATGCCGCCCGCAAGACCCATCTCCAGCTTGGCGCGGAAGGCAGCGGCGAGTTCTTCGGGAGTGTCGATGCGGTAATCCACCTTGAAGCCGCTGCGGCGAGTATAGAAGGCTGGCAGTTCTTCTGTGCCATAGCCTATCACCGGCACGCCCTTGGTCTCAAGGTATTCGAGCGTGAGCCCTAGGTCGAGAATCGACTTCGCCCCGGCGCAAATCACCATCACGGGAGTCTGCGCCAGCTCTTCAAGGTCGGCGCTGATGTCCATAGTGGTCTCTGCCCCGCGATGCACGCCGCCAATGCCGCCAGTGGCAAACACCTTTATGCCCGCCATAGCAGCGATTATCATGGTTGTGGTAACCGTGGTAGCTCCATCCTCTCCACGCGCGATGAGCACCGGCAGGTCGCGGCGCGACGCCTTAGTCACCGCCTGCCCTTTCTTGCCTAGATATTCTATCTCCTCGGGCGTGCAACCGGCTTTCAGTTTGCCTCCAATGATGGCTATAGTCGCCGGCACCGCGCCGTTGTCGCGTATGGTCTGCTCCACCCTTAGCGCCGTCTCCACATTCTGCGGATAAGGCATTCCGTGAGAGATTATTGTTGACTCGAGCGCCACTACCGGCCGTCCAGCCTCAAGCGCTTCTTTAACTTCTTGGGAGATTGAGAGATATTTGTTCATTTTATTGCTGTTTTTGTATGTCGCGATGGCATCGCTACATACGAGACTTAATTATTTAGTTGATTTATTTTGGGGTTTACAGCTTTGGTGGATTGCAGGGCAAGGGCGGCGGCTTTGATGCCGAGGGCACAGGCGTCTTGCATTGTTGCGCCATCCATTTCGGCATGAACCACCCCTGCCATGAACGCGTCGCCAGCACCAGTGGCGTTGACCACCGTCACAGCTTGCGACGGCATTGCCACGCTATGCTCTCCATCGCTGCAATACACGCCTCGCGCGCCCATAGTGATGTAGATACTACTCACGCCTTGCTCGATGAACCAACGCGCCATAGCCTCCACGTCGCCTTTTATGCCCGATAGCGCCACCGCTTCGGCTTGATTTACCTTGATGATGAGCGGAGCAGAGCGTTTTTTGCCCAAAAGCGGCTTTATCTTCATCGCCTTGGCTGCCGAGGTGGCATCTATATATAAAGGTTTAGCGCAATGCTCCACGAGATATTGCAGTACCGCTTCACTCACGTTACAGTCGGCAACCACAGCATTGCTGGCGTTGATACTATCGATGTGAGTCGCCACCATCTCGGGAGTGAGGTGCGACATCAGCTCCATGTCGGCAGCGCCCGCCTGCATCTCGCCGTTGTGGTCGTTCACGCAGATGAAGTAGTTGCTCCTAGCTCCCGCCACCTCAAGGATGGGGTCGATGGTCATGCCCACCCGGCGGCAGTCGTCACGCAAAGTGAGGGCGATGCTGTCGTCGCCAAACACAGTGAACAGCCTCACCTGCTCGCCCATCAGGCATAGGTTGTGGGCGATGTTGCGCCCCACTCCGCCAAAGCCTATCTCCACTCGGCTGGGATTGGAGTCACACGGCACATATCTCCCCAGCGGGGAGGCGGTTATATCAACATTGGCGGCGCCTATTACAGTTATCATGTTCGTTTATCGTTATTCGTTTATCGTTGGTCGTTTATAGAAGACAGTGATGAGATTAAGGGCAAGTCATTATGCATTGTGCATTGTGCATTGTGCATTATGCATTGTGCATTGTGCATTGTGCATTGTGCATTATGCATTGTGATAATGCTTCGGCGCAGCGTTCTCCGTCGATGGCGCTCGACACGATGCCGCCGGCATAACCCGCTCCCTCACCGCAGGGATAAAGACCTTTCACGTCGATGTGATGCAGCAGCTCGCTGTCGCGGGTGATGCGCAGAGGCGACGAGGTGCGAGTCTCCACGCCAATGACTATCGCCTCGTTAGTCAAGAAACCTTTTGCCTGACGGCCCCAGAGTTTGAACGCTTTTGTCAATCGGTGACTTATGAACTGCGGTAGCCACTGGTCAAGGCGCGAAGGCTGGAGACCTGCGGCAAACGAAGAAGGAGGTATCAACTTCGAAGGCTTGCCCTGAACGAAGTCGAGCATACGCTGAGCTCCGGCGCACTGGCTGTTGCCCGCCATCTGGAAACAGCGTTGCTCGAGTGCCTCCTGAAAGCGCATCACTCGTAGGATGCCGTGCTGATGGAAGCGCTTGGGCACATCGTCGGGACGCACCTCTACCACCATGCCGCTGTTGGCCCAATAGGTGCCGCGCGTACTTGGCGACATGCCGTTCACCACCAGTTGTCCCGGCTCGCTAGCCGCCGGCACCACGATGCCGCCAGGGCACATACAGAAGGAATAGACTCCACGGTCATCAATCTGTGTGACAAAGCTGTACTCCGCCGCTGGCAGATAGTCGCCACGGCCGCCTGAGCGGTGATATTGTATCTGGTCGATGAGGTGCTGCGGATGCTCCAGGCGCACGCCCACGGCGATGCCCTTCTCCTCCATGAAGATATTGGCATCATAAAGCATCTGATACACGTCGCGTGCCGAGTGGCCAGTGGCAAGGATGACAGGACCGTCAAACTCCTCGCCTGTGGCGCACTTCACGCCAGTGACCTCGTTATTGTCATTGATTTTCAATTCGGTGACACGAGTGTTGAAATGCACCTCTCCCCCATTGTCGAGGATGGTGTTGCGCATATTCTCGATGATGCCCGGCAACTTGTCGCTGCCTATGTGGGGATGAGCGTCGATGAGGATGTCCTCGCTCGCGCCATGCTGGTGGAAGATGCCCAGGATGCGCTCCACCGAGCCGCGTTTCTTGCTGCGGGTGTAGAGCTTGCCGTCGCTGTAGGCTCCCGCCCCACCCTCTCCAAAGCAGTAGTTGCTGTCGGGGTTCACGATGCCGTTACGCGAGATTGCCGCCACGTCGAGACGTCGGTCTTTCACGTTCTTGCCACGCTCTAGTACGATGGGCTTCACGCCGAGTTCTATGAGTCGCAGGGCGGCAAAGAGTCCGCCAGGTCCCGCACCCACCACAACGGCTTGGCGGTCGCCTTTCACACGTCGATACACAATGGGCGGCACCAAGTGGTCGTTACCCATTGGCTCATCGATATAGGCACGCACCTTGAGGTTTACCATCACCTTCTCTTTGCGGGCGTCGATAGAGCGCTTGATGATGCGCACACCACGCAGCCGCCTGCGCATAATGCCCTCTTGCTTTGCCACCACCTCCTCCACGGCATCAGGAAAATGCGCCGTGCGAGGATCTAACCGCAGTTGTATCTCTTTTATCATAAACGATTGCTTTTTCAACTCGCAAAGTTAGTGAATAGTTTTCACTTTAGCAAAGAAAATCGCCGCAGCAATGAGAAACCAAAGCTGTGGCGATAATATATCATTTTCTCAACACATCATTCACGGCTGCCTAAGAATCGCAGCAGGTACAGGAAGAGGTTGATGAAGTCGAGATAAAGCGACAAAGCACCAATAGTGGCAAGTTTGCCAGCGTTGAGATCATCGGTCTCTTGCGCCATTTCCTTAATTTTCTGGGTATCCCAAGCGGTGAGACCTATGAAGATAATCACACCGGCAAAGCTGATAATCCAGTCCATTGTACTGTTTGCCCAGAATATATTTACTACCGAACAGATTATCAACCCTATGAGTGCCATCACCAAGAATGAGCCAAGTTTTGTCAAGTCTCTCTTAGTGGTGTAGCCATAAATTGACATCGCCAAGAACACTCCCGACGTCACAAAGAATGTGAGGGCTATCGACGAAGATGTGTAAACGAAGAATATAGGCGACAGCGTTATACCATTAAGAATAGCATAGGCATAAAACAATGCCGTTGCCACTGCGGGTTTCAACTTGTTTATTGCCAATGAGAGCACAAACACCAGTCCGAGTTCAACAATGACAAGAGGCAAAAGAAGACCACTCAATTTCATCAGGATTGCGGGATTCTGCCACAAGTAGAACGACACAAGCGCTGTCACGAGCAATCCAAGGGTCATTTTCACATACACCTTGCGCATCACTTGCGTCATGTAGGTGCTCAGTGACCATTCGCTCTGATAAGGTGCTGCCTGAGTAGCATTAGCCTGCGGCAGCGGGGGAAGATTGTTGTAATTCATATTTGTTTATCGTTTATCGTTTTTCGTTATTCGTTTATCGGGGATTGTTTTTCGGGGATCGGGGATCGTTATTCGTTTATCGTTTATTGAAGATTGTGGTGAAAATAATTGCATCGCACACTCTATAAACACTAGCAAAAACCATGCCAAATTATTATCATCCGTTTTTCCTAGCTACTCCTAGCTATTCCTAGCCACTCCTAGCCTAGCAGCTACATCCGCTCGGGCACCTCGATGCCCAGGAGCGAGAAGGCGCGCTTGATGACGCTTGCCACGGTGCGTGACAGCTCTAGGCGGAACACCTTAACGTTCTCGTCTTCCTCCTTGAGTATGCTGTAGTCGTGATAGAACTGGTTGAACTCTTTGGCAAGCTCATAGGTGTAGTTGGCGACAAGTGCTGGGCTATAAGTCTTTCCTGCCTCGTCAACAACAGTCGGGAAGTCGGCAATGCGCTGAATGATGGCAACCTCCTTGTCGTTTGGAGTGACTGCTTCCACATTAAGTGCTGGCAAGTTTTCTCCAGCTTTGCGCTGCAGCGACTGGATGCGGGCGTAGGTGTATTGAATGAACGGTCCAGTGTTGCCATTGAAGTCGATGCTCTCCTCGGGATTGAAAAGCATGTTCTTGCGTGGGTCAACCTTGAGGATGAAATACTTGAGCGCACCCATGCCTATGATGCGTGCCACCTCGCGCTTCTCGTCGTCGGTCATGCCTTCGAGACGGTCGTTGGTCATCGCTAGAGCGTCTTCAACCATTTTGTCCATAAGGTCGTCGGCATCGACCACTGTTCCCTCGCGCGACTTCATCTTGCCATGAGGCAGCTCCACCATGCCATAGGAGAAATGTATCAGGTCCTTGCCCCACTTGAACCCGAGACGGCCGAGCAGGAGCGAGAGTACCTGGAAGTGGTAGTTCTGCTCATTGCCCACCACATATATCATCTTGTCGATGGGATAATCCTGATAACGGAGTTTGGCGGTGCCTATGTCCTGAGTAATATACACGCTTGTGCCGTCGCTACGCAGCAATATCTTGTGGTCGAGACCATCGGGGGTGAGGTCGGCCCACACGCTGCCGTCGTCCTTGCGGTAGAACACGCCTTTCTCAAGACCTTCCTCAACCTTTTCCTTGCCTTCGAGGTAGGTCTGGCTCTCGTAGTAAATCTTGTCGAAATCTACGCCCATGCGCTTGTAGGTCTCGTCGAAGCCGGCATACACCCACTCGTTCATCTTCTCCCACAGAGCGCGAATCTCGGGGTCGCCCGCCTCCCATTTCTTGAGCATCTCGCGAGCCTCTTGCATCAGTGCCGATTGCTTCTCGGCTTCTTCTTCGCTAATGCCCTGAGCTGCGGCAATTTCTTTGATTTCGGCCTTATATTTCTTGTCAAAGAGCACATAGAAGTCGCCAATCAGGTGGTCGCCCTTCTTACCGGTGCTCTCGGGAGTGGCGCCGTCGCCCCATTTTTGCCATGCTAGCATCGACTTGCAGATGTGGATGCCGCGGTCATTAACGATATTGGTCTTCACCACCTTGTTGCCATTGGCTTTCATAATCTGCGAGAGACTGAACCCCAGCAGGTTATTGCGCACATGACCCAAGTGGAGGGGTTTGTTGGTGTTGGGCGAACTATACTCAATCATCACGAGCTGGCTCTCGGGAGTCTCGGCACGGAAGCCATAGTTCTCGTCACGGCAGATGTCATCGAGCAGCCGCGCCCAGAACGAGGGCTTGACAGTGATGTTGAGGAAGCCCTTGATGACGTTAAACTTCTCCACCGCCTCGCAGTGAGCCGTCAAGTGTTCGCCAATCTCCTGCGCCGTAGCGTCGGGAGCCTTGTGCGATGCCCTTAGAAAGGGGAATACCACGATGGTGAGGTTTCCCTCAAATTCCTTGCGTGTGGCCTGTGGAGTGATACTCTGGGGAGCCACTTCCACACCATATAATTCATTGACCGCCTGTGCGGTAGCTTGTGATAATATATTCTCGATAGACATAAACCTTAATAATGAAAAATTATACGTTTATTAAATAAAGGGCAAAGTTACAAAAAAGTTTTGACATGGAGAATATTCATCCTAAGGAAAATATTTGTAACTTTGCAGCTTGAAAATGAATATTGCACTTCCCTATTGATTGCAGTGGTGCAAGATTATGCAAAAGTATTTGAAGTAATGAACTGGTTTACAGAAATATTGACTGGCAGTGGCGTGGCACATTCCATTTTTATCTACGCCATAGTCATAGCTTTGGGAGTGCTATTGGGCAAAGTGAAGATTCATGGCATCTCGCTGGGAGCGACATTTGTCCTCTTTGTGGGCATCCTTGCCGGGCACTTAGGATTGTCGATCGACATGAACACCCTGAAATTCATACAGGAATTTGGACTAATACTGTTCATCTTTTCCATTGGATTGCAGGTGGGACCATCATTCTTCTCTTCGTTCAAGCATGGAGGCTTGCTGCTCAACGGACTGGCAGTCACAATTATCTTCCTTAATATCGCCGTAGCATTAGGCATATACTTTGGAATAGGCGGAATACGCATCACCGACATGGTGGGAATCCTCTCGGGAGCCATCACCAACACCCCAGGCTTGGGTGCCGCACAACAAACGCTCATTGAGACCCAAGGCGACGCCGCCATCCCTCTCAACGAGTCGATGTCGATGGGTTATGCCGCTGCCTACCCTCTTGGTGTAGTGGGCATTATCTTGTCGTTCATTGTGCTCAAGGCGATATTCAAAATAGGCGTTGACAAGGAGGCGAAAGAAATAGAAGATGAGAACACCAATTCCCAACTACAGCCACACCTCGTCACTTATAAGGTGACTAACAAACTGATTATAGGCAAGACCATCCAGCATCTGCATAACATCATCGACCACAACTTCATAATCTCACGCATACGCAAGAGCGACGGACACGTACACATCCCTGTGAGTGAGACATTTATCGAGGAGGGAGACTTGCTGCTCGTGGTGATGAGCCAGCAGGACGAGGAAATGTTTGACGCTGTGCTCGGTCCTCACGAGGAGATGGACTGGAAGGCTGATCCCGACCCCGTGACGGCACGACGCATCGTGGTGACAAAGAACGAGCTGTCGGGACGCAAACTCGGCTCGCTGCGCTTGCGCATGGGCTATAAGCTCAATGTCACTCGAGTACACCGTGCCGGCCTTGACCTGCTTGCCAGCCCCAACCTCGCCCTGCAGGTGGGCGACCGCCTCACCGTGGTGGGCAACATCAACGACATCAACCGCCTTGCCAAGCGCATGGGCAACTCCGAGAAAACCCTCGACCACCCCAACATCTTCACGATGTTCTTGGGAATTGTTTTAGGAATCTTGGTAGGAAGCGTCCCTTTGATGCTGCCGGGCATGAGCGTGCCTATGAAGCTGGGACTCGCCGGCGGACCGCTCATCGTGGCAATCCTGCTGGGACGCTACGGCTACAAAATCAAACTCATTACCTACACCAGCAGCAGCTCCAACCTGCTCTTGCGTGAGCTTGGAATCTGCCTCTTCCTCGCCAGTGTGGGAATAGCCGCCGGAGGCAACTTCGCCGAGACGGTGTTCAACGCCCAGGGAGCGCGATGGGTGCTCTATGGCTTCCTTATCACTTTCATTCCGCTACTCATCGTCACCATGATTGCCCGCGGCAAGTTCAAACTCAACTACTGCACAATCATGGGAATGGTGTCGGGAGCAACTACCGACCCGCCCGCCCTCGCCTACGCCAACAAAACGGCAGGCAACGATGCCCCCTCGGTAGCTTACAGTACCGTCTATCCACTCACCATGTTCCTGCGAGTGATAACGGCACAGCTCCTCATCTTAGCATTGGCATAATAATTAATGCACAATACATAATGCACAATACATAATGCACAATGCATAATGCATAATGCAAAATGCAAAAATAGTTACTATTGTCTTGTCAGCTCGTTTACTTGTCAGCTCGTTTACTTGTCAGCTCGTTTACTTGTCAGCTCGTTTACTTCTAAAATATGAATTTCACTCAAATATTAAGTTCGGCATTGGTGTTGCTCAGTATTATCGATATAGTGGGCTCGGTGCCTATCATCATGGATTTGCGCTCTAAAGGGCGCGAGGTGAACGCATGGAAAGCTACTATCTACTCTGCCATCTTGATGGTGGGGTTCTACTACGGTGGCTACTGGATTCTCGAGATTTTCAACTGCAACATCCAGTCGTTTGCCGCCGCTGGCGGTTTCCTGATGTTCCTCATGGCGCTTGAGATGATTCTCGATGTGGAAATATTCAAGAACAACGCTCCTGGCAGCGGTGCCACCATTGTGCCAATGGTATTTCCCTTGATTGCCGGCGCTGGCGTGCTAACCACACTAATCTCTCTCAAGGCGATGTATGCCGACGTCAACATCCTCATCGGGCTTGCAATCAACATGGTGTGGGTATTTATCGTCATCAAGGCGACCGATAAGGTGCAGAAATTCCTGGGCGAGGGAGGCATCTTCTTCCTGCGCAAGTTCTTTGGCATCATCCTGCTCGCCATGTCGGTGAAGATGATGAGCGAGAACCTCGCCAAGCTGTTCTGACCAATTCACAAATTATAGAAAGCGAAATACAATAAAAGCAGCTTATTGGAGTTATATATACATATTGAAACTCTAATTTGTCTGTTTTTTAGATTATGAAAAAATCAACAAGAATACTCGTGGCGCTGGCTCTGCTGATGACCAGCACAGCAGTTCTCGCCGACGACGACATCAAAAACGAAGAATTCAACCCCATCACCACTGGTGTGACTTCGCTGAGCATCACGCCCGATGCACGTGGCGCCTCGATGGGCGATCAGGGTGCCGCTACCGACCCCGACGTGAACTCGCAATTCTGGAACCCCTCAAAATATGCTTTTGCCTACAGCAAGGCAGGTGTTTCAATATCCTACACCCCCTGGCTACGCAAACTCGTTAACGACATCTTCCTCGCCAACCTCTCGGGTTACTGGAAGATAGGCAGCAACGACAACCAGGCGGTGAGCGCATCGATGCGCTACTTCTCGCTCGGTGAGATTAACAGCGCCGACGATGGCGGCAATTCGCTGGCAAGCATCAACCCCTTTGAGATGGCGTTCGACGTGGGTTACTCACGCAAACTTAGCGAGAAATTCTCGATGGGCGTTGTGCTGCGATACATCTATAGCGACTTAGGATATTCCAGCTATAGCGGCACGGACCAGACTACTGGCGCCTCGGCATTCTCGGCCGACATCTCGGGTTTCCTTTGCACCTACCCCATGGTGGGTCGCAACGAGTGCCAGTGGACATTAGGATTCAACATCTCTAACATCGGTTCGAAGGTGAGCTACAACGGCGGCGACGACCCAGCTTTCCTGCCTACCAACTTCAAGCTCGGAACGGCATTCACCTTCCCCCTCGCCGACTATCACAACCTCACCATCAGTGGCGAAGCCAACAAACTGCTCGTGCCTGCACGTCCACGATTGACAAACTACGAGAACCAGGAGGAGTATGAACAGGCCCTTCAAGACTGGAAGGACATGTCATCAATCTCGGGTATCTTCAAGTCATTTACCGATGCCCCTGGAGGGTTTAAAGAGGAGCTGCGCGAAATCAACTTCTCGATTGGTGCCGAGTACAGCTACAACCAGCAGTTCTTCTTGCGTGGAGGTTACTTCAGCGAGAACAAGTACAAGGGTAACCGTAAATATTTCGGTCTAGGTGCCGGCTTTGCGCTCAACGTCATCAAGCTCGACGCCGCCTACATGATTGCCACAGCGCAGAACAGCCCACTCGACCAGACCCTACGCTTCACCCTCTCGTTCGACATGGACGGCATACGCAACCTGTTCAACAAATAGTGAAAGGTAGAAAGATTAAAGGAACGACATGCTGCAAGTCGAAGACTTGCTCATGTTCGAAACACATTGTGCAGCGAAGCGCACTGTGTGATAAATAAACAAACTATGCGCATAGGATACGGCTTCGACGTTCATCGCCTCGTGGAAGGGCGAGAGTTATGGATTGGTGGCGTGAAAATTGACCACGACAAGGGACTGCTAGGGCACAGCGACGCCGACGTGGCGATTCATGCCCTGTGCGACGCACTGCTCGGTGCCGCAGCGTTGCGCGACATCGGCTATCATTTCCCCGACAGCGACCCGCAGTATAAAGGTATCGACAGCCGCAAACTATTGCGAGAAGTGATGCGACTGCTTAACGAGAAAGGCTACACGCTGGGCAACTGCGACATCACCATCTGCGCCGAGCAGCCCAAGATGAACCCGCACATCCCTGCCATGCAGCAGCAGCTTGCCGAGTGCATGAACTGCGACATCTCACAAGTCTCCATCAAAGCCACCACCACCGAGCGACTAGGCTACACCGGTCGTGGCGAAGGCATCGCCGCCCACGCAGTGGCTTTGATAATGCTGAATGCTTAATCAATGCAGAATGCTGAATGCTTAATCAATGCGGAATGCAGAATGCACAATGCACAATGCACAATCATAAATATTCCTAGTTACTCCTAGCCATTCCTAGTTACTCCTAGCTATTCCTAGTTACTCCTAGCCTCACATCTGCCTCGCCACTTGCAGGGCGGTCATTACTGCCACGCCGGTGTCGTCGGCGAGCTTGAGGCTGTTGTGGCCGCTCAATATTGAGCCAATGGCATAGAGATTCTCGAGCGGACGGCCATCCTTGAAGGCATGGAACTCACCATCGGTAGCCACGCCAAACTCCATATAAGGCTGAGCGTCAAACATGCACTCCCTGCTCCACTCGCCGCTGTTGCCGGCATAATCAACATCGAGCCCAAAAATCGGCTCGGTGATACCGTCGGCACTTGACTGCAATCCGCCACTCATAAACGACCCCGTAGCCAGCACAAAATTCTCGGCGACAATATCCTGGTCGGGGAAGTTCTTAGCCTCGATGCTCACCACCCTATCATCCACTATCTTGCCGTTTTTCACCATACTGCCGAGCAAGAAGGTGCCACCGTTTTTCACGAATAGCCTCCGCAGCTTCGATAGAAGGCGGGAGCCAGCAATGCTTGGTGGCAGTGTTGAGACTAATTTCACTGGTATTTTAACCTGATGGGCAATCTTTGCTGCCGTGTCGTCGCCATCAAGCCCGAACACCGCCGGCAGCATCACAACCTCGGCATCGCCCATGCCTGATCGCACCTTACGTGCCAAGTCATTAAGCACACCATCGTTCTGCATTAGCTTGGCGACGGCGGTAGAGCGCATCACAGTGGGATTGCTGCTCAGCTTGTCGATAGTGCCTAGCTTGATGTCACACACCTCACACTCACAGCCCAAGCGCCTTATCGCAGCAGCTATGAAGTCGGCCGAGAAATCTAAGAAACCCTGAATGTTGACAAGCGCCACCTTGCGCCACGGCAGCGCATGAGAGTCGTTGGTGGTCACATAGTCGTCAAGAGTGAGCCACGAAGGTCGCAGCACGCCCATAGGTGTCATGCGATAATGATTCCTGCTGCTGTCACCATAGAAGTTCAACCCCGCTCCCGAGAGTATCACAGGAGCCATCGCCGAGTTGTGAACCACATTCTCCAGCCCCATCTTTGAGTAGGGATGGCTAGCGCATAGGGTGCCTATCGCCTCAAGAGGCGCCAACACCTCGTTGCCCTGCTCGTCATAGCCCAGCAGGTCGATTGAGCCGGAATGGAAATTGAGCTTACTCTGCCCTTTCACCATCATGGCAACGTGCTTGCCACTGGCGGTAAGAGCTATTCCACACATGATGGCACTGAGTCCGCCACCTATCACGATCACATCATATTTCATAGTTTATAGTTTACTAGTTTGCCGCGCTTCGCGCTAGTTGGCCGCTTCGCTAGTTTGCCGCTCGCTGTGCTCGCTAGTTAGCCGCTTCGCTAGTTTTTAGTTTTCGTTTATCGTTGTTCGTTTATAGAAGTCAGTGGAGATATTAGAGGCTCAGCATTCTGCATTCTGCATTCTGCATTCATTTAAGTCCGCACAAGCCTTCATAAATCAGAGTGGTGAGCTGTGCTTCGCTCAACGTGGAGCCCCACGCCACAGGACGCATACCCTTCCAACGCTCATTCATAAACTCTGCCAGGTCGGCAAGCGCTACCTCGGCATCTTCGCCCGACCTACACAGCAGCGACGCGGCACGACAGGCACAGAGTTTGCCTTGGCACGACCCCATACCCATGCGAGTGCGCCGCCGCAGGTTTGTGAGGTTTGCCACATGAAGTTTCTCAATGGCATATTTCATCTCGCCAACGCTAGCGTGCTCACATTCACACACCATTGACTTGTCCTCAATAGAATTCTCCTTTATTTCCTTGGTGAGCGAGCCATGACGTTCCTGAGCAGCCTTCAGCGTCACAACGTGCTGCTTGCCACGTCGTTTGGGCATCTTCTCGTCACTGCCGGGCAATGGCAAGATGGCGGTGGTGCAGGCTCCCACTTTGTTGATTTTCTTGCACACCATGTCGGTGGCACGCTCCGCCATGAGCCTGTAAGTCATCAGTTTGCCGCCCGTGATGGTGATAAAGCCATCAAGGCCGTCGCGCTCTTTATGGTCAAGGCACACAATGCCGCGGCTGATGCTACGCCCCGATGGGTCATCATCACTGGCCACCAAAGGACGCACTCCGGCGTAGGCGCGCAAGATGCGTGTCCGTGCCAACGAAGGCACCAGTTTCACGCCCTCTTTGAGCAGTATCTCCACCTCTTCGGGGGTTACACGCATATTGTCGATCTTAGTTATGGGAACGCGGTCGCTAGTTGTGCCGAGCATACTCACAATCTTGTCGGGCACCAGGATGTCGCCGTTGGCTGGCTTGCGGCAACGGTTGATAACCATGTTATTGACACGACGGCTAAAGATGAGCAGCGAACCCTTGGCTGGGAACATGTTGATAACGATATCAGCCTTCTTGGCAACGAGAGTGCCCCAAATGCCGGCGGCATTGACAGTGACAGGGGCGTAGGCAGCGCTAACCTCACCAGTAAGGTTATTGCGAAGCTTCACGCCTACAACACTGGCATTCTCCACTATCAGCTCTATCACCTCGTGATAAGTGAGCGTCACAGCGCCATAACGGCGGGCATCGAGAAGGTTGGCAGTAGTCAACGTGAAAGGATCGACCGAGGCATCAGGCACACGCACCGCGCCAATGAGCGTGGGATTTACCGACGGCTCTATCACTCGTGCCTCGGCAGGGTCAATAATCTCGGCGCTGATGCCTGCCCTATTGCACGCATCCACAAAGGTCGCCTGATAGCCGAGGTCATCCTCGGGGAGGGTGATAAACAGACCATCGGTCTCCTCTATGCAGTGGCGCGCGATTTGACGCAATATCATGTTCTCGCCTATGCACTCCTCGGCGCTCTCCTGGTCGGTTACAGCATAACGCGCGCCACTGTGCAGCAAGCCATGGTTGCGGCCTGTGGCGCCATGCGTGAAGTCAAATCGCTCCACCAGCAGCACCTTCAGCCCCCGCAACGCGCAGTCGCGAGCAGTGCCGGCACCAGTGATGCCGCCACCTATTATTATCACATCATATTCTTGACTTGTAGGTTTATTATTTTCTGACATTTCGAGAGAGTTGTTTGGTTTGGTTAATTTCTTCTAAGTTTCCCCTCTGAGATAGAGAGGGTTAGGGGGAGCATGAAATCCTTATCCCAATAAATCAACATGCGCAACTATAAAAAGTCACACTACCAAATCACAAAGATACAACAAAAATTATCGTTTAGCTAGTTTTTAACCCTTTTTATTAGCTCATTTCAAAAAAATCACATTTTATTTGCTCCTTTCATAGAAAAAAGGTATTTTTGTGACATCAAATCTAAATAATCTTTTAAATCATGAATATTCTTATCGTTGGAACAGGAT
Organism: uncultured Prevotellaceae bacterium; assembly: GCA_937916085.1. Taxonomy (GTDB): domain Bacteria; phylum Bacteroidota; class Bacteroidia; order Bacteroidales; family Muribaculaceae; genus Sodaliphilus. The sequence goes on from CALGGO010000072.1 coordinate 27,340, forward strand.
ATGCGGGACTCGTTACGGGAGCCTGCTTTGCCGACCTCGGCGTTAATGTGACTTGCGTGGATTCTGACGCGCGAAAAATCAATCTGCTGCTCTACGGTGGGCTGCCCATCTACGAGCAAGGTCTTGAAGACATGGTAAAACGCTCGGTGGAAGCACGAAGGCTCAACTTCACCAGCAACTTCACTAACGTGTTCGACAAGGTCGATTATGTGTTCTGCGCTGTCGATACCCCACCTGCCGAGAATGGCGGCACCGACCTCACTCAAGTGGAAAGCACGGCAAAGCAGTTTGCCCAAAACATCAACAACTATGCCGTGTTCATCATCAAATCGACAGTGCCACTGGGCACATCGAAGAAAATCAAGCAACTCATCCAAGAAATCCTCGACGAGCGCAAGGTGGACTTCGAGTTTGACGTAGTGTCAAACCCCGACTTTCTCACCGAAGGCAACGCCATCAAGAACTTCATGAAACCCGACCGCATCATCCTCGGTGTAGATAACGAACGGGCGCGCAGGGCAATGGACACCCTCTATCACCCCCTCAAGTTCAAATATTTCCCAGTGATATACACCGACTCGACCACCGCCGAGATGATAAAATATGCCGCCACCTCGATGCTTGCCACGCGCGTGAGCTTCATGAACGAGATCGCCAACCTGTGCGAGATTGTGGGAGCCGACATCAACACGGTGCGCCACGGCGTGGGCACCGACAGCCGAATAGGCTCTAAATACATCTATCCCGGCTGCGGATATGGTGGCACACTCTTCCCTAAGGACATCAACGACCTTATCAACATTGCCGAAGAGAACGGCTACTCGATGGAGGTGCTCAAAGCCGTTGACAAGGTCAACAACAAGCAGAAACAGAGACTCTTTGAGAAGTTCAGCGACTTCTACCAAGGCGACATCAAGGGTAAGACCGTGGCGCTGTGGGGGCTATCGTTCAAGCCTAACACCGACGACATACGCGAGTCACCGGCAATCACCACCATCGACATGCTGTTGCAAGCCGGCTGCCATGTGCGCGTCTATGACCCAGTGGCGATGAACGCCATCAAGTTCCGATGGAACGACATCTACTGCGCTCTCGACATCTACGATGCCGTGAACAAGGCCGATGCCGTGATGCTCGTCACCGAGTGGCGACAGTTCCGAGTGCCGTCATGGGAGAAAGTGAAAGAAGCGATGAACACACCTCTCGTCATCGACGGCCGCAACATCTACGACGGCAAAGAGCTGGAATCCAAGGGATTCTCCTACACCTGCATAGGAAAATAACCAACAACGCCCTGACGGAGATTCCGTCAGGGCGTTGCCTTATAAGTTAATCACAAAGAAGTGCCACTGGAACTGTGGCTTGCCTGAGAGTGTTACTCTGTGGCGGGAGCTTCCTCGGCGGGAGCCTCGGCAGGAGCCTCGTCGGCAGCCTTCGCTGCTTCCTCAGCGGCCTGTGCCTCGGCAGCTGCTTGAGCCTCGGCCTCAGCCTTGGCGGCAGCAATCTCGGCGCGCTTCTGAGCTACGGCCTCAGCCTTAGCCTCGTTCTTCTTGATCTCGTCCTCAAGACGCTGCTTGCCAGCGGCCTTCTTGTCTTCACGAACCTTGTTGCGAACAGCCTCGAGCTTAGCGTCCTTCTCGGCCTTCCAAGCGTCGAAACGTTTCTGAGCCTCTTCCTGGCTGAAAGCGCCCTTCTTCACGCCACCCTGGAGGTGCTTCATCAGCATCACGCCCTCACGCGAGAGGATGTTGCGAACGGTGTCGGTGGGGATTGCGCCAACGTTGATCCAATAAAGAGCTCTCTCGAAATTCAAACTTATTGTAGCAGGATTAGTGTTTGGGTTATACGAACCAATCCTTTCAATAAATCTACCATCTCGTGGTGCCCTGCTATCGGCGATGACAATGGGATAGAACGGATAGTCTTTGCGACCATGACGTTGCAGTCTGATTTTTGTTGCCATGTTTAATAAGTTTTGTTTTGTGCGGCAGATACTACTCTGAGAATCACCGCGGTTAATAATAAGTTATCTTTCGGATGCAACGAAATTTAGAGATTAAGTTTAGAAGAGTCTCTAAACTCTAAACTGCGCGAAGCGCATCCTTCTCAAAAAGAAAGTGACCTCACAGTGGCCACTTCCCTTGGTTGTCCTGGTAGGATTCGAACCCACGCAAACGGAACCAGAATCCGGTGTGCTACCGTTACACCACAGGACATTGCGCTCAATTGCGGTGCAAAATTACTACTTTTTTCCGAACCACCAAAACTTTTTCAAGATTTTTTTGAAAATAATCAAACAATTACCAACAATTATGCATTGTGAATTGTGCATTATGCATTAATTAAGTTGAGGGCTGCTTTGATGAACTCGTCGTTGGGCATGTCGTAGGGGAGCCAGTGGATGGGGGTGCCACGGCGCTCCATGCCTCGGAACCAGGTCATCTGGCGCTTGGCAAACTGGTGAATGGCAGTCTCGAGCTGGGTGAACATCTCATCGTAGGTGAGCTGTCCTATTACATGAAGGGTTATAAACTTGTATTCCAGGCCGTAATAGATTAAGTCTTCAGGCTCTACCCCACCCTCGATGAGGCGGCGCACCTCGTCCACCATGCCAGCGTCGAGGCGAGCCTTCAGTCGCTCGGTAATGCGATTACGGCGAGTGTCGCGGTCGATGTCGATGCCAATAACCACCGCGTCGGTGAGCGGATGCGGCTCGGTCTGCGCCTTGAGGTGCGGATTGTCGTGGTAATAGACCGCGATCTCGATGGCGCGGATGGCGCGCTTGCAGGTGTCGATGTCGCTGTTGTTGCGCAATGTTTTGTATTGCTTCAGGATTGTGGTAAGTTCTTCAAGGCTCTTGGCACTCAACTCCTCGCGCAGCTCCCGATTCTCGGGCACTGGCGGCAGCTGTATGCCCTTCACCACACTCTCGACATAGAGTCCTGTGCCACCACACAGGATAACTGGCTTGCCACGGCTAGTGATGTCGTCGTAGCACGCCTGATAGTCGCGCAGGTACTCGTAGAGGTTATATTTATAGCCTGCGTCGCAAATGTCGATCATGTGGTAAGGCACGTCGCCGTACTCGTCGAGGTCCTTGCCGGTGCCCAGGTCCATGCCACGGTAGAGCTGGCGAGAGTCGGCGCTGATGATTTCGCCGCCTATCGCCTGAGCAAGGGCCACTGCCTTGCCAGTCTTACCTGACGCTGTGGGACCGGTGATTACAAGCATTAAGTGTTAAGTGATAAGTGTTAAGTGTTAAGTTATTCTAGATTTTCTAGAGATTCTAGATTTTCTAGGCTGATTGCTTATTTCAGATTCTTATCGAAGAAGTTGAGCACTCGCTGGTAGAGGGGGAGGCGCACTCCGCAGCCGTTGATGCTGTGGTTCATGTTGGGATAAACCATCATGTCAAACTGCTGGTTCTCGCTGTGGAGTTTGGCAATGTACTGCATGGAGTTAACAATGCGCACATTATCGTCGGCGCTGCCGAACATCAGCAGTAATTTGCCCTTGAGCTTGTCGGTGAGGTCGAGTGGCGCGTAGTTGTAGCCATCAGGATTCTCCTGCGGAGTGAGCATGAAGCGCTCAGTATAGATGCTGTCGTAGAACTTCCACGAGGTAACGGGTGCGATTGCCACACCGCAGTTGTAAAGACTGTCGTCTTGCGACATCGCCATGAGCGACTCAAAGCCTCCAAAGCTCCATCCCCAGATGCCTATGCGGTCGGCGTCAATGTAGGGTTGCTCAGCCATATAGCGCGCAGCCACGAGTTGGTCCTCTGTCTCGTGACGACCCAGGTTGAGATATATAGCCTTGAGGAATTCCTTGCCCTGACCGCCAGTGCCGCGTCCATCAACGCAGGCGATGACATAGCCCTGCATAGCGAAATATTCCTCCCACTCCATCTTCCACTTGTTAAGCACCTGCTGAGAGTTTGGTCCGCTATACTGCGACATGATGCAAGGATATTTCTTCGCTGGATCGAAGTCCACAGGCTTGATTATGTAGCCATTCATCTTGTCACCGTTGTCATTATACATTGTGAAGAACTCACGGCGCGGAATCTCGGGAGATGTGTACTTCTTGGCATACTCCTCGTTGAGCTGCAAGTCGCACACTTTCTTTCCGTCAATGCTGTAAAGCACAAACTGGTCGGGCGTAGTGGCATCGCTGAAGCGGCGGATGTAGTAAGTGAAATCGCTGTTGAAGCTTGCGCTGTAGGTGCCATTGCCATCAACCAGTTCCTTAACCTCACCAGTAACATCGTTGGCGCAACGCAGCGTGCGGTTGAGCGCGCCTTTGTTGGTCTGGAAGTAGAACAACTTGCGCGCCTCGTCGTAGCCATAGTAATTGGTAACGTCATAGTCGCCTTTAGAAATCTGCTTCAGGAGATTGCCTGAGTAGTCATATTTATAGAGGTGTGTGCGACCGTCGCGGTTGCTCTTCACCACAAAGAAGCCGTCGTAGTATTTCACACCTGTGACTACATCCTCGTCAATCCACATGTCGCTCTGCTCGTCATAGACCTCCTTGTAATTGCCAGTAACAGGGTCAACGGCATAGATGTTCATGCGAGTCTGAGCACGGTTCTCTTTTACCACCATCAAAGTGGGGGCAGGTTGTCTACCAAATTGGATGTTTGGCACATAGTCCTCTTCGGCAAGTGGCAGCTCAATCTTGTTGAGTTTTTGCCACTCTGAGTCGTAGCAATAAACACTCACCACCGAGTTGTGCTCACCGGCCGCCGGATATTTGTAATCGTATCGTCCTGGGTGAATTGAATAGTCGGGATTGGGACGGCACTCGCCCTCATAAAGCTCCATAGAACACATAGGCACTTGCGACTCATCAAAACGTATGAAAGCCAGGTAACGGCCGTCAGCGCTCCAAGTGAATGTGTTGAGCACGCCAAACTCCTCTTGATACACCCAGTCGGGTACAGCGTTGATGATTTCGTTTTTCTTGCCGTCAGTAGTAATTTTATCAGTATCGACTATTCTATTAGCAACACCAACACTTACCTCTTTCGGAGGAGAAAGAAGATACCTGACATACACATTGTTGTCCTTTACATAGGCAATCTTCCTGCCGTCGGGCGAGAGCGTGGCGATTTCCTCACCACCAGCTTCTGAGAGGCGCTCCAGCTTATTTTCTTTTATATTATAGATATAATGGTCGGCTGTGAATGAGTAACGGTAGATGGGGTTGCTGTTGGTCCACAGCAAGATGCTCTTCTCGTCGCTCGACATGGTGTAGCCGTCCCAAGCCTTGATGGGATTGTCGGCAATCTTGGCGTTGTCGAAGAAAGTAGTCACATCTTTTTCTTTCTTGTAACTGTACTTCTTTATCATCGTCCCCTCGCTGTTAAACTGGTAGTAGTAACGTCCATCGAGGGCGGGCTGACTGGAAGGGATGCCCTTAACACGCGCTCCACCGAGCACGAAATCGTCTAACTCAAAAGCACTCGCCGCCGAGCAACACAGCACGGCAGCAACCACAGGTAAAATGTATTTCTTCATATTGATATTTGGTGTTAGTTTTTCTGGTCACAAAAATAGGCATTTTTTGTCAAACAATTACTCACAATTGCAAACAATTTTCCTTTCTTGTTGTTGATGTTGTTGAAAAGGGTTGTATCAAACGACCAGAAACGACCAGGAACGACACCGTTATATAAAACAACAAACACAACAAGATAACAACAAACACAACAAAAATGCGATTAAGCGAGTAAAGAACTGAGCTTGCTCAAGTTCTTTCGAGCGTGAGCATTTTATCTAAATATTTTTAAGACAGACAGACATACTGAACACACGTCTGATTGTCTGTATGTCTGTCTGTCAAAAAACCACACCGCGGCGACAGCATTATGTAAACTTTGAGGCGTGGGGGCGACTAAGACAAGTCGAAGACTTGGCGTTGTGCGAAAAATGCGATTAAGCGAGTCAATGCACGATTCAGCCGGAGGCTGACCTTTGAGTGCCCCCTTTGACGCTTGCGGAGCGAGCCGAGGCGGCGAGCGGAATAAGCGTCAAGGGGGGTATTGACAACTCCCACATAATCGTCGCCAGCGGCGACCCCCTTGTCTATAGCGCAGCCCATGGGGTCGCTTCCAGCGACTATCCCCAGGGATGAGTTATACCCCCAATGCCGATTTCCTTCGGTTCGCTACGCTCACCTCGGCAATCGGTATTGGGGGCATACTCAGAGTTCAGCCTACGGCTGAGACTCCTTGCCGCCTAGCGACAAATTGTCGCACCCCTGCCCTTTTGCGACTGAGTCCAGAAACGACACCGTTATAAAAAACAACAAAAACAACAAGTTAACAACAAGCACAACAATATTTTTTGTTGTTTCTGTTGTTAAGATGTTGTTATAGTTGTTTAATATAACTGAGTCGTTGTTTGATATAACGTAGTAGTTTCTAATTCTGTGTCGATTACTCTTGCTCGTAGAGTGCAGCGTCGTCGGGAGTGAAGTCGTTGATGAACTTGACGTTTGCTGCGAGGCGAGCCTCGGCGTAACGCACGTAGGCATCTGCCGACTGCTTGAAGAGCTCAGGAGCCTTGCTTGCGTCGTGGCATAGCAGATAGCTCATGATGGTCCAAGCCGCCATCTCCACCATACGGCGCGCATGGAAGGTGATGTAGTCAGGATTGTTGTAACCCTTTACTTTCTCGACAGCCTCCTCAAATGCTGCCATCATCTTATCGACGCGAGCCTTGAGCGGAGCCATCTCCTCGCTGTACTGCGCCTCGGCATACTCCTTCATCTGCGCCAGATAGGTGCCAGTGGTGACGTGGCGAATTGCCGCTACCACTTGCAGCTGGGTAGTGCCCTCGTAGATGTTCATGATGCGTGCGTCACGATAGAGGCGCTCGCAGGTGTAGTCACGCATAAAGCCGCTACCGCCGTGAATCTGGATACAGTCGTAGGCGGTTTGGTTGGCATACTCGCTCGACGAGGCTTTCGACAGCGGAGTGAAGGCGTCGGCGAGGCGGTTGTAGCGTTTCATCTCGGCGCGCTCCTCGGGAGTGAGCTGACGCTCACGACCAATCTGCTCCCAAATCTTATAGACATCGACAAAACGTGCTGTCTCATAAAGGATGGCGCGCGAGGCGTCGAGCTTGGCTTTGATGTTGGTGAGCATCTCAGCAACAGCAGGGAAGGTGATGATAGCCTTGCCAAACTGCTCACGGCTGCGGGCATAGTCAAGCGCCTCATTATAGGCTGCCTGACACAGACCCACGCTCTGTGCGGTGATACCCAGTCGAGCACCGTTCATGAGCGACATCACATACTTGATGAGGCCCAAGCGGCGCGAGCCACAAAGCTCTGCCTTGGCATTCTTGAACACAAGCTCGCAGGTGGGGCTGCCGTGGATTCCCATCTTGTCCTCGATGCGGCGCACGGTAACGCCACCGTTGCGCTTGTCGTAGATGAACATCGACAGGCCGCGACCGTCCTTGCTGCCTTCCTCGCTACGCGCGAGCACCAGGTGGATGTCGCTGTCGCCGTTGGTGATAAAGCGCTTCACGCCGTTGAGGCGCCAAGTGCCGTCCTCGTCCTGCGACGCTTTGAGCATCACGCTCTGAAGGTCGCTACCGGCGTCGGGCTCGGTAAGGTCCATCGACATGGTCTCGCCGTTGCACACGCGGGGGATGTAACGCTCAAACTGGTCCTCATCGCCAGCCTCAAAGAGGGTGTCGATACAGCTCTGCAAGCTCCAGATGTTCTGGAAGCCGGCATCGGCCTGGGCTATCATCTCGCTCATCATCGAGAAGGTGACATTGGGCAGGTTCAAGCCGCCATACTTGCGGGGCATCGACACGCCATAAAGTCCTGCCTTGCGGGTCACGTCGAGGTTCTCCTGAGTCTTGCTGGCGTAAGTCACACGGCCGTTGGCATGGTGTGGACCTTCCTTGTCAACGCTCTCGGCGTTAGGAGCGATAACCTCGGCTGCAATCTCGCCGGTAATCTCGAGAATCTTGTCGTAGGAGTCGATAGCGTCCTCGTAGTCAACGGGAGCATAGTCAAACTCCTGGCTCTGAGTGTAGTCACGCTCTTTCATGCCCACGATTTTCTCCATCAAGGGATGACGCAGATGATACTGCAGAGCTTTATTGTCTTTATAGAAATTTGCCATAAATATCTAAGTGTAAAATGTAAAATATTAAGTATCAAGCGCTTAGTGTTAAGTATTGCAATGCAAAATTTTCAAAGAAAATAAAACTTAACACTTATCACTTATGACTTATTTTGAATTTTTCTTGTAATACTTGATTAGTTTGGGGATAATCTCCTCGAGGTTGCCGGTTATGACATAGTCGGCGATGGCGTTGATGGGGGCGTTGGGGTCGCTGTTGATTGAGATGATAATCGAACTCTCGTTCATGCCCGCAACGTGCTGAATCTGTCCCGAGATGCCGCAAGCGATGTAGAGCTTGGGACGCACGGTGACACCAGTCTGACCAATCTGACGCTCATGCTCACAGAAGCCAGCATCTACAGCGGCACGGCTAGCGCCCACCTCACCGCCAAGCACGTCGGCGAGTTGGAAAATGAGGTCGAAATTCTCCTTGCTGCCCACACCGTAGCCGCCAGCCACGATGATTGGGGAGTTCTTGATGTTAATCTTCGACTTCTCCACCTCGCGGTCGATAATCTTGACGATAAAGCTCGCTGGATCAACATATTTGTCGGCATCGAGGTTGATGACCTCGCCATGGTAGTTAGGGTCAAAGATTTCCTTCTTCATCACGCCCTCGCGCACGGTAGCCATCTGTGGACGGTGCTCGGGATTGACGATAGTCGCCACGATGTTGCCGCCAAAGGCGGGACGAATCTGATAGAGCAAGTCCTTATATTCGGTCTTGGTCAAGGGGTCGGTGTGGTCGCCAATCTCAAGGGCGGTGCAGTCGGCGGTGAGACCGCTGGTGAGGCACGACGAGACACGCGGTCCCAGGTCGCGGCCTATTACGGTGGCACCCATGAGGCAGATTTGCGGCTCTATCTCTTTGAAAAGGTTGATAACTATTGAAGAATGTGGCAGCGAGGTGTAAGGATAGAGGCGCTCGTCCTCCACCTTATAAACCACATCAACGCCGTAGGGGAACACCTGCTCCTCTACCCCATCGAGCTTGTCGCCGATGATAAGCGCCTCGAGCTTCACGCCTAGACGTGTGGCGAGGCTACGGCCTTTGGTCAACAACTCCAAGCTGACGTCGGCAACGCGGCCGTCGTCAAACTCGCAATATACTACTAAATTATTTTTGTTAGTCATAGTTCTATTAGTAAACAAGTAAACGAGTAAACAAGCAAACAAGCCAATAGTAATTGTCGCTCATAACTCTAAACTCTAAACTGCGCAAAGCGCATAAATCTCTAATCACTAATCGCGCGAAGCACAACTAATCTCTAATCAGTGCGAAGCGCTTACCCAATGATATGGTCGGCGATGAGTTCTTGCACGAGACCTTCGAGTTGGGCTTCGTCGCCGCCCTCAATGGTCTTGCTCTCCTTAGCCTGGAACACAACGTTTACTACAGTCTTAACCTTAGTGGGCGAGCCCTTCATGCCAATCTGCTCAGGGTCGGCCTCGATGTCGGCAACGCCCCACTCGCGGATGTTGAGGTAAGGACGCGCCTCCACGAGACGCTGACGCTCCTCGCTCAACTGCGCCTTCTCGCTGGGAGTGACGGCATATTTGTACTTCTGTATCAACTTGGCGTTGCGGGGACGGCAGGCGTCGGCACTGCCGTTAACGGTAACCACCAGTGGCAGTGGGCAGGTAACGGTCTCAAAGCCGTTCTCGATGCGGCGCTTGATGGTGGCGATGCCGTCAGCCACCTTCACGCTCTCGGCGTAGGTCACTTGCGGCAGACCCAATTTCTCGGCAATCTGCGGACCCACCTGTGCGGTGTCGCCGTCGATAGCCTGACGGCCGCCAACGATGATATCCACCTTGTCGAGGTGACGGATGGTCTGCGCCAGCGAATAACTGGTGGCGAGAGTGTCGGCACCTCCCAAGGGGCGGTCGGTGAGCACCACGCCGTCGTCGCCACCGCGATACAGGCTCTCGCGCACCATCTCGGCACTGCGAGGCAATCCCATCGTCACGAGTGTGATTTTCGAACCAGGATGAGCATCCTTGAGCTGAAGCGCTTGCTCAAGCGCGTTCAGATCCTCGGGGTTGAAGATGGCGGGCAGCGCGGCACGGTTGATGGTGCCGTCGGCCTTCATCGCATCTTTACCCACGTTGCGAGTGTCTGGCACTTGCTTTGCCAGCACAACGATATTCAAACTCATAGAATCAAACGTTTAGTTATTGTGTTATGTATTTTACTCTTTATTTGCATTTTGGAGACACACGACCCCATAAAAACGTGCAAAATTACACAAAACCGCCCACACAGCAAAAACTTAGTACCTTAATTATAGATTATTAAGGAAAAGAGATTCAGTTGCAAAAGATGGGGGATGGCTAAGAAAACAAAAATTTGAGGAAGGAAACGTGCTTAGAGACAAATTGGAGGCACAATGACAATGCAGAATGCACGAATGCAGAACGTAAGATCCAGCCGAAGGCTGACCTTTGAGCAACTCCCTTTGACGCTTGTGAAACGAGCGATAGCGAGCGGAATAAGCGTCAAGGGGAGGTGGCAACCTATAACCTACTCGTCGCCAACGGTGACCCCCAGTTTAAAGCCCATGGAGTCGCTTTCAGCGACTATTCCCAGGGATAGCGTTATACCCCCAATACCGATTACCTGCGCTTCGCTGCGCTCACTTCGGCAATCGGTATTGGAGGTTACCAAGAGTTCAGCCTACGGCTGAGACGCTTGTCTTAAAGCCCCCATTTTTTGCGACTTATCTCTGAGTGGGACAATTTTTCAAAGCACGCACTTGTTCAACTTGGGGGCGGAGGACGAGACAGGTCTCGTCCCTACAATGCCCCCAAGCCTCACTGCGCGCGTGCTTTGAAAAATTTAGGGTTTCGTGTAGGGGTAAGGGTGCTAATTCTACGGCACGCGCACAGCACGGACGCTCCGCCCATAGTGGCGGTCGTAGCCGTAGTTGTCGTACACGCTCACGCCGCCCGAGCCGAAGTGCAGGTAACGAGCAGACATGGAGTCGCTCGTACTGAGTGTGCGTGACCAATAGTGGCCGTACGAGCCAGAGCTGTAGAGAGAGCCACCGTCGCGGAAGCCCGCAGCCGGCAGGAACAACGACGCGCCATTGATCTCACTGGTGAACAAGCGGCCGTTCACGCCGTTCCTCGTGGTCCATTCTCTGGTGCAGTTATTATACAACTCTTGCATTTGGTCAAGCGACGGCATGCGCCACTCCGAGCCCCAGTTGGCGGTGGCGGCATCATCCTCGGGGTCAAGCTCGGTCTTACCATCTGTGAAGCCGTTGTAGCCAGAGTAGCTGCTGGTGCAGTACTTAGTGAGCGTGTTATAGCTGCCCTCGCACCACTTGTAGGTGCTCCAGTCATACACGCTCTTGGGCGCGGTCTCTCCCCAGGCGAAGTAGTCGCCATAGTCCTCGGGGCTGGTAGCACCAATGTTCATCGTTGCCCACAGAGTGCCGCTGGGAAGACCCAAGTCAACGTACTCATGTTCATCGCCACTTGGCACATTGCCTAACATATAGTCATAAAGGGCTGTCACGTCTGCTGCTGTGACCACACCATCGCCATTCACATCATAATGATAACCCTGTGAATGACCCGCCACACTAAATGTGGCAACAATAAATAATAAGATAAAAAATCTCTTCATGATTTTATAGTTTTAATTATTATTACCATACCGCAAAGGTAATAAACATCTTGAAAATGTGCAAACAAACAATCAGTATTATCAAAAAAACAGTTGTCCTAGAACGGACGTAGCGAAATTCTCGGTTTTATAATAAATTTCGCGCAACCTAGGTTTATAATTCCTGCGTGAGCAGGCTTTTTGACGAACTGGGTTCGCAGCCATTTGTTGAATTCACAAAAATCGCCGTTTTTAGATAAGCTCGACATGGGTTATAAAACTTACTGTTTAGTGAAGGTAACATGGAAATCGCCCTCGTAGGTGAGATAGAGCTGGATGAAGTAGTTGCCATCACTGTCAAGCCTGATGTTTGCACCGTCGTAACTGAGGTTGTTAATGCCGCCGCCCCAATTGATGTTCCAATTGTTGTTGGCGCGGAACTTGAAGTCTGTGCCAGCCGGAATTTCGCAATAGCCTTCCCAAGCGCCAGTTGAGGTGTTGTAGGTGAGCGTGGCATAGTCGCTTGCCCAGCCATTGAAACCGCCTATCACACCAACTGTGGTGATAGGAGTAAGGTTGTAAGTAAGGTCGGCGATATTAGCCTCTACCATGTAGAATCCCTCGGCTGCGTTAAGGGTGCCACCGTCAGGACTAAGAGTACCCTCGCTGTTTCCTGAGCCCCAGCGGTGACCATCTGCTACAGGCCACAGGGAAGAATGTTACTCCACATCACTTCATGCGGCAAGCCATCCTGTGGCACATTTTTTTCCTCAACTGCTACTCAGGCTGCCAAGGCAGGTCACCTGTGAATTTACCTTAAAATAAGGTGCACCCTTAGTATAACATTGCTAATTGCTGTTTTATCTCTGACAAAAATTTGTAACACTCAATAGGCGACTTAGCCTCAATGGGAAAAGTCATTATGCGCTGGGCCACAGTAGTCAAACTAATGGGTGAAAATTCCATAGCATCATTTTGAGAAGCTGTTTTTGAGGTCTTCTCAATTATGGGTTGCTGAGATTTCCTGATTTTTTTGGGGTTTATGTTTAACATGCAAATTTACATATAACTTTTCAAAAATCAGTAATTTTCAGGAAGAATAAATGAAATTAGAGTGCGATTCAACTTTTCGCAGCTTTTGGATTGTGTTTTTGCAGAAAAGTATTAAATTTGCACTTTCAATAGCAGGCTTCTAAACGACATGAGTTTTTAAGACAATTAAGGACAAGTATATTTTGCGCTTAATACTGTTTATTAATGACATTTGAAATGAGAAAACATGTGGCAATTGTCAGTAATAATAAAAAACACAGTTGTTGTCCTTAATCGTCTTCCTCAAAGGTGATTGAATTACCTTGTCAGCTTGTTTGCTCGTCAGCTCGTTAGCTTATTAACTAAATACTAATTTTATAAACCGTTTTATGAAGAAAAAATTAATTGCCGCTGCTGTTGTGGCACTGGCAACAACAAGCATTGCTATGGCACAAAACAGCAATTTCAACTACAACGTGGACCGCTTTGCCGACATCGAAGTGTTGCGCTATGAGGTTCCTGGTTTTGACGACTTGACCCTTCAGCAGAAGAAGTATGTCTATTACCTCACCGAGGCAGCCCAGCAGGGCCGTGACATCCTCTTTGACCAGAATGGCAAGTACAACCTGGTGATACGACAAGTGCTCGAGGCGATCTACACTAACTACAAGGGCGACCGCACAACAGCCGACTTCAAGGGCTTTGAGAAATACCTGAAACAGGTGTGGTTTGGCAACGGCATCCATCACCATTATGCTCAGGACAAGTTCGTGCCCGAGTTCTCGCAGGCATTCTTCGATGCCGAGTACAAGAAGCTGCCTCTCGAGAAGCTGCCCATCCAGTCGTGCGACAAATGCACTAAGGAGAAGAAATGCGACAAGGCCGACAAACTCCTAGAGACCCTCGACAAGGTGATTTTTGACCCCACCTATATGGCTAAGCGCGTGAACCAAGCCGACGGCGAGGACCTGATTGTCACCAGCGCCAACAACCTCTATGAGGGCGTCACACAGCAGGAAGTGGAGGCATTCTATGAGGGCATAAAGGACCCTAACGACCCCACTCCTGTGAGCTACGGCCTCAACCGCAAGGTGGTGAAAGAGGATGGCAAAGTGGTGGAGAAGACCTACAAGATTGGCGAGCTCTACAGCCCAGCTATCGTCAACATCGTGTATTGGCTGCAGAAAGCCGCCAGCGTTGCCGAGAACAGCGCGCAGAAGGCTTATATCGCCAAACTCATCGAGTACTACACCACCGGCGACCTCAAGGCGTTTGACGACTACAGCATCATGTGGGCTGAGGAGACTCAGGGCACCGTAGATTTCATCAACGGCTTCATCGAGAGCTACGGCGACCCACTAGGCATGACCGCCAACTGGGAGAGCATCGTCAACTTCAAAAACAAAGACGCTTCATTCCGCACCTCGCTCATCAGTGAGAACGCTCAGTGGTTTGAGGACAACTCACCCGTTGACAAGCGCTTCAAGAAGCAGAACGTGAAGGGAGTGAGCGCTAAGGTTATCACCGCTGCCATCCTTGCCGGCGACAGCTACCCCTCTACTCCAATCGGCATCAACCTGCCCAACAGCAACTGGATTCGCGCCGCTCACGGCTCTAAGTCGGTGACTCTTGAGAACATCACCGATGCTTACGACCAAGTGGCAAGCGGCACAGGCTTCAACGAGGAGTTTGCCTACAGCGACACCGAGGTGCAACTCATGAAGAAGTATCTCACCATCGCCGACAAGCTGCACACCGACCTCCACGAATGCCTCGGTCACGCCAGCGGACAACTGCTGCCAGGCGTTGACCCCGATGCCCTCAAGGCTTATGGTGCTACCCTCGAGGAAGGCCGCGCCGACCTCTTCGCACTCTACTACCTTGCCGACCCCAAACTCGTGGAGCTTGGCATCTTCAAAGACCCTGACACCTACAAAGCCGAGTACTACAAGTACATCATGAACGGCCTGATGACCCAGCTCACCCGCATCGAGCCAGGCAAGGACATCGAGGAGTCGCACATGCGCAACCGCAAGTTCATCAGCGAGTGGTGCCTCGAGAAGGGCAAGAAGGACAAAGTCATCGAAATCGTGAAAAACAAGAAGAACGGCAAGACTTACGTTAAGGTCAACGACTACGAGAAACTGCGCGGTCTGTTCGGACAGTTGCTCGCCGAGGTGCAGCGCATCAAGAGCGAGGGCGACTATGAGGCAGGACGCAAACTCGTGGAGAACTACGGCGTGAAGGTTGACCCCAAAATCCATGCCGAAGTGCTCAAGCGCTACGAGTCGCTCAACATAGCTCCCTATAAGGGATTTGTGAACCCCGTTTATCATGTGGTGAAGGATGCCAGCGGCGACATCAAAGACATCACCATCAGCTACGATGAGAACTACATCGACCAGATGCTCCGCTACGGCCGCGACTACTCGCCACTGACGAAGTAAGGTGGATCGAAAATCGGAGATCGAGGATCGGGGATCGGAAACGGTTCCATTATGAATTATCTATTAACAAGAGTGCTGCGCTTTGTTGGCGCGGCACTCTTTCAAAAAATTGAGGCTTAATTAATATTCCGAGCTTGCGAGGCTTTGCGACACCGATAGGTGCAACTTTTTGAGAGTACCTGTCGCATGGTGGTCGCTAAATATTATTTTACAATAAAATTTTAGTGCGGAGCACCCTATAATTTTAGAGCTGCAAGCTCTCAAATTTCCATGTGCAAGCACATGGCGACGCTCACTGCGTAGGCGCATTAGTTCAATTCGTGAAATTCGTGGTTTTTAAAAAAAATATTATGATAAAAGAGATTAAGAAAGAGTTTTTTGCTTACCGCAATGGCGTTGTCGCCGAGCAGCTGCGCGTGGCGGGTGACCCGCACACCATGATTATGGGCTGCCAGCTTGCCGACGTAATCGACATCGCCAGCCGCTACGAGAAAGACGCACGGCTGGCGCAAGCCCTGTGGGACGACATCCAGCACCGTGAGTGCCGCATGGCAGCCACGATGCTCTACCCCATCGAGGATTTTGACACGGCGACCGCCCTCGCCTGGTGCCACAGCGTGGAGAGCGTGGAGATTGCCAACGTTCTCTGCCACCGCCTCCTGCGCCACCTCGACTACGCCCCGCAGATCTTTCACCAACTACACGACAGCGAAAAGCCACTAGTGCGCTACACCGCCTATCGTCTCCTCCTCAACCTCCTGCTGATGAATAGAATAGAAAAAACCACCGAGCTGCGCTCAATGGTTAAAAAAGACCTCTCAACCGCCCCACCACCCCTGCAACAACTGCTGGAAAGCATAATAGAGGAAATGGGCTGATAATAATATGTCCTATTCGCATAACTGGTCGATGATGTTGTCAAATAGCAATACTTTATTCGCTTGATTATTGTTGATTAACAAGTGAACAAAATCTTTACTTTTCATATTGAGATCGGTCGTTTCTGCCACCTCGTGCAGCACGTTCTTTAATGCGTCGGGACTGTCTATTCCACATCTCTTTTTCAAGAAATCATAGTTCGGCTTTGTAAGTGCCGAGAGAAACATAAGGTCATAGAAGTCTCGTCCTTTTCCCCTGCCTACTAGAGCGGATATTTTCATAGAACAAATTATGTCAATAGGAGCGCAACGCATCAAGAAAGTAAATCCAAACTTGTTGATTGTTACAATGTGAGGTTCATAGTCAACGCCCTGGTCTTGTGCTTCAATTTTCAGCAGCAGCCTTTCGTCTTTATGTCCCGAAAGATTAAGTTCAAACAGCAATTCCGGGAAATAAATATTCCGTCGGAATGCTGTAAGTTTTGAGTTTACCTTATCACGTGCGACAGCATTAATACCGTTACGCTTAAGATATTGTATGGCACTGTCGGTCATAACCATAAAATCATCTTCTCCCAGTTGCTTACAGTCAAAGTCCAAATCCTCCGAAAAGCGATCGATGCCATAGACATGACGCAGGCAAGTGCCGCCTATAAACGTGAGTTTTGAAGAAAATCTTGATGTAGATAAATAATCAAGAATCATCACTTGCAGATATTCCTTAAGCATGAGTTTCTCAAAATGACTGTTTCGGGTCATTTGTGAAGGATAAAAGTTGTAGATGTACTGTAAATCAATCATTTCTATATGCTTTAATCAGATTATTGAAACGCACATTTAGCGACTTGTTTTTTATTTTGCTCAAATATTCTTCTGCGCTATTCCAATCGAAATCTTCAGTCATGAAATCCTCATCAAGGCGTAGCTCAACCATATCCTCAACTCTCTTGATGTTTGGATTGAGATAGAGCAGGTCGATCAACGCCTTCTCGGGGGTCGCAATGTAGAAAGACCTCTGGTTTGTAACGTTTACTGGATTGTAGCCAAAAAACAGTTCAGGCTTCATGTGCTGATATACGAAAACACCCAAATCATTTGTAAATGAACAGGTTTTCAGTGTTGTAGCACAGGTCGTTTGCGCCACAAATTCAGGTATCATTCCGTAATAAGCCAATGCTGAATAACCAGTAATGTAGCAAGGACGATACATCAGGCATGCCGATATGAAGTGGGTATCTGGAGTCTTAAGCCATTCACTGAAAGCGTAAACGCCGTTTCGCAGCGGCACCAAGTATCCCTTTGCCACCCAACGAGTTAGCGCCGTGCGGTCAAAGAAAGGCTCAACCAACTTGACTTGATTGACATCAAAACACCCAAAAGGCGAAAACGTCCTATAAAAATCAATATATCGCATAAAATATTTCTAAAACGATGCAAAAATACATCATTTCAGAAATATACGCAAGCTTTTTGACTATTTTTTTAAGAGTATCACGACAACATAATAGCAACTTTTGCACTAATTCAGTGCAGAAAATAGCGTATTTTGCATTTTTTAAGTGCAATTTCTTAAAAAATCTGCATTTTTTCAGTGCAAATGTATTATCTTTGCAAACAGATTGCAGAGGCAATCTACATACATGTTAATTTAAAGAAGCGTTTTGCTTATCGCTCTTAGTTGAAAACCTGAGAAATTTTCTTTTAGAGATGCGAGGACAAGTGAAGCGGTTCTGCGCTATAAGCGTGGGCTGCTATTCCCATATCTGCATCTCAAGGTTTTCTCAGGACCATCAACTAAAGACGTGGCAATTCAGTCCACGCCTCTTTTTTTTCAAACTAAAAGCCTTGAGGACTGCGAGGCAGGTATTTTATTATGAAAAAAATTTATTTAATTGCAGTTGTCACTGCGTTGTGTCTAACGTCTTGCTATTCTGCCTCGACCTATGTAGGCAACATGACACCCAACACCCCCGAAGTGAAAGTTAAAACAGTGCGTCACTCTCATTTCATTGGAGGACTTATTGGCAAGGGAAAACTCGACGCTAAAAAATATGGCGTTGGAGAAAACTACAAAGTCACTCACCAGTTGTCGTTTGTTGATTACCTGCTGTCAGGGATCACCTTGGGAATCTACACACCATCAACATCTAAAATCTATGTTCCGGCCAATGAGGTACAAAACTTGAACACTCAGAGCTCCTCTAACAATGCATCATCCTCAAATGGTGTGAGAATGATTCATAAAGTGAAAGATGGTGAAACCATCCAAACTATCGCAAATCTTTATCAAGTTAGTGTAAAGGATATTATTAATTGGAACCAATTGCAGAGCATTGATTTGGAAACTGGCACGCCTTTAATAATCTTCATTAAATAACTGCACTAATCAAAAAAGGCACTCATGGGGGCGATGAATTTTCGCTCCCTTTTCTTTACACTCTTGTTTAAACCCAAATCGGTATTAGGCCGGAGACTAGTTTTTTCTCTTTTTATGCCATAACAGTTTTATTTTGACATCTTACTTCAGAAGGCAATGTAGGGCTGGCGGCTTAGTTCTCGGCAATCAAATCTCTAAGTTGTGTTTTTCCATACTTGCTGTTTATCCATAATCTAAAGAACACATCGGTAACAGAGTAAATTCCACCTAGCCTTGTTATCACACTCCTTTCAAGCAGATGCTTTGCTGAGTGCAATTCCAAAATTATGCAAATCCCATTATGGGATTTCTATAATTTTAACCAAAATCACACAATACATTGGTGATGGTGAAGTAAGAATCAAGCATATATTATAAACGAAACGCACCCATTCCAGATGCGTTTCGTTCTTTATGAATTGGGAAACAATAAATCTCACACCCCGAGCACTACTGCTGGGTCGATGTTGAGCTGGCGGCTTAGTTCTCGGCCAACTTTCATTGTTGGCTCGGCTTTGCCGTTGAGGATTTCGCTGACTCTTGAGGTGCTGATGCCAAGCATCTTTGCCAATTTAGCTTGCGTCAGCCCCATTTCATATAGTCTCAGTTTTATAACGTCAACAAGTTGTGGTTTCCCTATTGGATAGTGCTCCTCCTCATATTCCTCAACTAGAGAGGATATTAAATCTAGTTCTATATAATTCTTATCTGTGACTGGTGTCTCATCATTAACCAAAGGCAGCAATTCGTCAATTCTTGCCAATGCTGCTCTATATGCTATTTCACTATTTATTTTTGCCATAACTATAAGTTTTTAATATCTTTAATTTTATCATACTCAGCATGTGTGCCGACAAATCTAATATATACTGTTGATGGTGTAAATTGTATTACAACAACAAGACGATAATCATTACCCTTTATGTTGAAGACATAATGCTGGTTTCCAACGATTGAAACCGTATTAAATGTGCGTTTCACATCATCAAAACATGTCCATTGTGCTTTCCTAGTCTTCTCATACCATTCTTCTAGCGCCGTTTTAGCCAATGGATTGCGGGTATAATAATCTACCAATGTGCTCCGTGCTATTATTCTCATTTTTTTAAGTTTTATGCAAAAATAATGCCAATATTCGGAATGTCAAAATAATATTCTAAATTTTAGAACTATTTAAGATATCAAAAATTAAGCGCATCGGGCTTTTGGGGCTCGATGCGCTCAAGTATTAAGTATTAAGTGTGTTAAGTGAGTTTACTCCTTAATGAGTGTGGCGCCTTTCTTGAGGGCTTCCTCATTCATGGGGATGAGGTGCCAGTGGCGCTCTGGGAGAGTCTTCTTGAGGCCCTTGAGCACGTTCTCTATGGTCACGATGGGCTTAACCTTGAGGTAAGCGCCGAGCACGATCATGTTGAACGCCTTGCTGTTGTTGATCTCGATGGTAGCCTCGGTAGCCTCGATGCGATAAATCTTGATATCGGTGCGAGTGGGAGGTGTGTTGATGCCATAGCTGTCGTAGATGAGCACGCCGCCGGGCTTCACCATCTTCTCAAACTTGTCGAGACTCTGCTGGTTGAGCACCACTGCAGTGTCGTACATGTTGAGGATTGGCGAGCTGATGCGCTCGTCGCTCACGATTACGGTAACGTTGGCGGTACCACCACGCTGTTCGGGACCGTAGGAAGGCATCCAAGTGACTTCCTTGTCTTCCATCAATCCGGAGTAAGCGAGAATCTTACCCATTGAGAGGACACCCTGTCCTCCAAATCCTGCTATTACTATTTCTTCTTTCATGATTATTCATTTTTTAAATCACCCAATGGGTACTTAGCAAACATGTTCTCTTGTAGCCATTCGTTGGCCTTCACTGGAGTGAGTTTCCAGCCGGTGTTGCAGGTGCTCACAACCTCAACAACCGAGCATCCCTTGCCATCCATACTGTTCTGGAAAGCTTTCTTGAGGGCAGCTTTGGTCTTGCGCACTGCGGCTGGGCTGTAAACGGTCTGGCGTGTTACGTAGCAAGTGCCGTCGAGCTGTGCCAGCAGGTTGCTGATTGCCAAAGGATAGCCGTTAAGGTCGGCGCGGCGGCCGTAAGGGCAGGTAGCGGTCTTCTGACCGAGCAGAGTGGTAGGCGCCATCTGTCCACCAGTCATGCCATAAATAGCATTGTTTATGAAGATGATGGTGATATTCTCGCCACGGTTGGCGGCATGGATAGTCTCAGCGGTACCGATTGCCGAGAGGTCGCCGTCGCCCTGATAGGTAAAGACGAGTTTGTCGGGCATCAGGCGCTTGGTGGCGGTAGCCATTGCTGGAGCGCGTCCGTGAGCGGCCTCAAGCCAGTCGATGTCGATGTAGTTGTAGGCAAACACGGCGCATCCCACTGGCGAAACGCCGATAGCTACCTCTTGGAGTCCCATTTCTTCGATAACCTCGGCAACGAGTTTGTGCACAACACCATGGCTGCAGCCTGGGCAGTAGTGCATGTGAGCTTCGTTGAGAAGGCTCGGTCTCTTATAAACCCTATTTTCAGGGCGGATTATATCGTTAAGTTCCATAATGGTCTTGTAATGATTTATTTGGTGATTATCCTAATTTCTTAATCAGTTTCTCTTTGAGCGCGTTGAGAATCTCGTCGGGAGCGGGCACGTTACCACCCAGGCGGCAGAAGAGGTCAACCGGGTAGTTGCACTCGGTAGCGAGCTTGATGTCTTCAATCATCTGTCCAGCGCTGAGCTCCACGCTAAGGATGCCCTTAACGCCCTCGGCAGCCTTGCGGATGGCATCTACTGGGAAGGGCCACAGAGTGATGGGGCGGGCGATACCCACCTTGATGCCTTCCTCGGCGGCAAGCTCCATAGCCTTATGGCTGATGCGTGCCATAGAGCCGAATGCCACGATGAGGTAGTCGCAATCGTCGGTGTTGATCAACTCGCAGCGTTGCTCGTTCTTCTCAATCTCGCGGTAGGTAGCTTGGAAGCGGTGGTTGTTCTCCTCCATCTTGTCGTCGTCGAGCTCAAGAGAGGTGATGATGTTCTTGGGACGCATACCCTTGCGGCCGTTCACAGCCCAGGGGCAGTTCTCACGAATCCATTCCTCGGTGTGGCGTGGACGCTGCTCGGGGAGCACCACTTTCTCCATCATCTGGCCTATAACACCATCGGCGAGAATCATCGACACAGCGCGATACTTGAATGCCAAGTCCCAGCCAAGTGCCACAAAATCTACCATCTCCTGCACCGAAGCGGGAGCCAGCGTAATCAAGCGGTAGTCGCCATGACCACCACCCTTAACAGCCTGGAAATAGTCGGCCTGCGAGGGGTGGATAGTTCCCAGACCAGGACCGCCACGCATCACGTTAATCACCAATGCGGGAACCTCGCTGGCTGCCATGTAGCTCATGCCCTCCTGCATCAGGCTGAAGCCTGGACTCGAGGTAGAAGTGAGCACTGTCTTGCCGCACGAAGCACCAGCATACACCATGTTGATAGCAGCCACTTCACTCTCGGCCTGAAGCACCACCATGCCGGTAGTCTCCCAGGGCATTTCTTCTTCTAATTTCTCGAGAACCTCGGACTGCGGGGTAATAGGATAACCAAAATAACCGTCGGCACCATAGCGAATAGCAGCGACAGCGAGAGCCTCATTACCCTTCATTAATGTTACTTTATCGTTCATCGTTTCTACGGTTTTTGTTTTTTTAAGTTCATTACACTGGTTTACTTCTCTACAACGCGATATACCTCAATGCAAGCGTCGGGGCACACGAGCGCGCAGCTCGAGCATCCAATGCACTTGTCGGGATTTGCCATGTAGGCATAATGGTAACCTCGGTTGTTTACTTCATTTTTCTTTAGGTCAAGCACACCGCTGGGGCAGGCCACAACGCACAGGTTGCAGCCCTTGCAGCGCTCGGTGTTGACCGTTACTGCTCCATTAATTTTTGCCATAATATTTTAAAGTGTTTTAGTTAAGTCTCGCAAAGGTACAAAACTTCTTACAATCTATCACTATTTTTTGTAAAGAATTTTTCAACAATCTTCAACAACAACGGCTCTGCCTATTATCAAACGGCAATAACAACATCTAATCAACAGGAACAACACGCTTGCTTCACACCGATAAACAACAAGTGACAGGCAACGTGGCCAAAGCACTCGTAATAAGTAATAAATAGATTAACATCTTTTTCCTGTCTTTATTGTTTTATTTCAATCTCGCATATTTAATGGAAATATTAGAAAATCAAAAGAGAAACTGTAGAAACCACGCTTGTTTCGTTAGGCTCGTGTCGCTCTACTCTTGTCCAACATACACAGGACGAACACTCGCGCCGCATTGTCTGGCTAA
>CALGGO010000073.1 GCA_937916085.1 uncultured Prevotellaceae bacterium
GTGCCCATATTCTGGCACATCAAGATTAGCACCAGCTATTGCTATTCTTTCCCAAGTTTGGTCAGCAGTTTCTGCAGGGAGTATCTTTGCTAACTTCTTACTTTGTTCTAAGTCTGTGTATGATTTCATAAACTTTACTCAATCATTAAATAATCTTTCACTAAGTCTTCATTTTCTTTTAGGAATAAATCACGCTGCTCAGAAGTGTGGAAGGAAAGAAAATGTCTTATTCCGAAACAACCACTAAAATGTGCTATTTCATTTTTATCATTACAATTTATTGAAAATTTAAACATACTTGTATCATTCCACTCTTCATCAGTAACAACACCACCAAATCGTTCATCATTAGCCATAATTTGGCTAATTTGCGCCATAGCAAGTGCAGACTTTGCTTGCTTCTCTGTGGCAAAGATATTATGATTTCTAACAACATTGCGGTACTTAGTGACTGGAATAATAGAACACTCATGACCTATATAAAATCCGTTAAATGTGTTATTTTCTTTATCTCTCCACCTTTTAATAGGTTTAAACTTAATGCAATCAAAAGTAGAGTTTTCTTTATCAATTTCATATCCTTCAGGAGGAGTTATTTTAATTTCTTTTGTTTCCATAATCTTTTAAATTAAGTTAGTTACACAATACTTCAAAGCAGCCTCAACTGCCTCTTCAAATATTAGATATGTAGTGCGCCGCACAGCGGCGTTCAACAGTCAATCTCTGTCTTAAATAGGTTGTTCTCATTGCTTATCCTGTCACATGCGAGACGGTAGTAGTCTTCTCTTATTTCGTTGCCCATGAAGTTGATGCCGTTATTCATGCACACTACCGCCGTTGTCCCGCTCCCCATACATGGGTCAAGGACCGTGTCTCCCGGTGATGCAATAAGTCTCACAGCCCTCTCAACAACAGGCTGGTTTATCGCCTCGGGGTGCCATCCGTATTTCGAACGATAACCATTTTGATAGGGTATATCATCCCACACATCGGTAGGGTAACTCTTGTCGTGATTTTGTCTTGCGCCGTTCCAATGCAGCTTCTTGTCACCCTTGCACAGAAACAGCATAATGTTGTGCCTGAATCCAAGCATCCATGCTGGGCGCAGACTCCCCCGCCGTATCAGCGGCACTTGGGAACGGAACTCAAAAAACGAAAGGAAAATATCAGCGGTGGCAAGGATGTATTTAGGGGCGTTAACATAAATGACGTTGCCACCTTCCACAAGTATGCGGCTGAAATGCTTTGCCATCTTCTCAATCCAGCACCTATAGTTGGATATCTTGTCTTTTCCTTTCTCTCCATTTTGGTAGAATGGCGCGTCAAAAAAAATGGCGTCAACTGAATTATCTTCTATCGTTGACAGCCATTCTACAGCATCGCCTTTATGAAGTATCATAAATTGAATGAATATTTATGTCTCCTTAATCATCGTGCGGATGTAGTCAAAGGCAAACTGTTCGTTTCTCTCGCTCTCTAGAATGCGGCTGGTGACGAAGCCCCATGCCTTGTCGCTGGCTTCCTTGAAGCCGCAGTCCCACGCCTCGTTGAGCACGTCGCCCACCGTCATGTGTCCGTGTCCCACGGCACGGGTCAGTTCTTTTATTTTCTGTTCTCTCGTCATAAGTTATTGTTTAGACTGTGGATAATTCTTTATAAGCACTTTACCACTCCTCCGTCTCCTCCTTGTGGCGGAGCAGGTTGGCGTGGTCGAGCATCCGCTTGCGTAGCTTCTCGTCCCTCACCTTTTCGGCGATGCCCATCTTGTTGTAGGGGCAGGTCTCCTCGTTGTAGAGCGCCAGCAGCTCCCTGTCAGTCTTCTCGTTCATCACTTTCTCTTTTAAGTTGCAGGGCGGCTTCGCACACCTTCCTGTCATACGCCCTGCCGAGTGCTATTATGTTCTCTATCTGCCTCACGGAGTACATCACCGTGGCGTGGTTCTTGCCCATCGCCTCGCCCGCCTCCATATAGGTCATGCCGATGTTGCGCACCAGGTGCCACATCACCAGCTGTCGTGCCACGGCGATGCGATACACGCGGCTCCTGCCCATGATGTCATCAGGCGTGACGTTGCCCAGCAGCGCGCACACCCTCTCTACGGTATCTCTCACTACTGCTCCCATCCTTCCTGCTCCCTCCTGTGAAAGTGTATTGACGTGATGGTATGGTCTTCGAGCGGTCCGCCGTTTATCATGCGCAGACCGCTGGCAAGGTAGTCGAGGTATAGGCGCGTGCGCTTCACGCCGCGACGGTAGCCCTCGGGTTTGCTGTTGAAGCCGATGTCCCCGAGGATAGTGTCGAGCTCGTCTTGCAGCTCGTAGATGTCTTTGACGGTTAGGTCTTTTATCTTCATAATGTCATTTGTTGAGATTCAGTAGAGGGGTGGAGTTGCCGAGCATATAGGTGGGGAGTTTGCCGTCCCATTTCTGCACCGCCTCATAGTCCACCAGTCGTTGGTTTTTCTCAAGCGCCTCTGCCTTGATTGTCATCGCCTCCGCGTCGGCTTTCGCGCTGATGACTTTCTGGTCGGCCTCTTCCTGGATGCGCCGTGTGTTGTTCTGCGCCTCCTGTGCCTTCTGCGCGGCGATCACTTTGTTCTCGATAGCCTTCTCGAAGTTGTCGGAGTAATCGAGGTTGGCGATTTGAAAAGTGATGTTCTCGATGTATCGGCTGTCTATCTTCTTCTTCAGCTGGTCAAGGATTTGCAGCCGCGCCTTCTCCCTGTTCGCCACCAGGTCTTGCGCCTGCCAGATGCCCACCACATCCTTTATCGCGTCTTGCAGGTAGGGTGTTATGAGCTTCTGCTGGTATTCCTTGCCGACATTCTCGTATATTGCCGGTACGGCTTCGGGGACGACGTTGTAGGTCATGGTGAACGTCAGTTCTGCGGTCTGAATGTCTTTCGTGTAGGTGACTGCTTTGTCGGAGAGCACCTGTGTGCGCACGTCGGTCTTCTCCATCGAGCTTATGAACGGCCATTTGAACCCTATGCCGTTATTGAACGATGTGGAGTTCACCTTCCCCAGCGTCACGAGTGTTCCTCGGTGACCCGGCGCGACACGGTAGATGCTGCTTATTAGTGTTATCACTGCGAAGATTGCGATGCCGAAGACGGTAATCTTCTTGGTAATCTTCTTGCTAAGTTCAAATCTCTTGTTTGGTTCTTCGTTTGTGTCAAAAATTCTCATAATCGTTATTTTTTATTGTTGTTAGAATAGTGTCAGTTATTCTTGTTGTATTCGCCGTTTGGCGATGTCGAAATAGTGTTCTTCCTTCTCTATGCCGATGTAGTGTCGTCTCTCCCTTATCGCCGCCACGCAGGTAGAGCCCGAGCCCATCGTGTTGTCCAGGACTACCCCCCCCCACGTTGGTATATGTGCGGATGAGGTATCGCAGCAGATCCACGGGCTTCTGGGTGGGATGCCAGGACTCGCCTTTGATGTGTTCCTTAGCGATGGTTATGATGCTTGTGGGGTATTTCTCGTCGGAAATCAAGTCTTTGGCTGGGTGAAACACACCATAACATCTGTTAGTCTCATTACCGAGATGTTTGCCTCGGCTGTGGTTGCGCTTGTGTGGCTCACATTTCTCCATCTGCGGGTTATAGATCGGCTGTTTCTTGTAGAAAACCAGGATGTCCTCGTGTTGACGCAGCGGCATTTTCTTTGCGTTAAGGAAGCCAGTTTTCAGTCTCTTGTCCCAGACGAGGTTGTAGCGCCACAGCTTCTTGTTGCTCATCATCAGCCGTGCCGTGAACATCCCCTGTGCGAACAGCACTATGGCGGCGTTGTCCTTTGTGATGCGCTCGTACTGCTGCCACAGCGGCTCAAAAGGGATCACCGAGTCCCATTTCGCGTGTTTATTGCTCTTGTTCAGGACTCCGTATGGCAGGTCGCACAGCACCATGTCGATGCTCTTATCGTGGATATTCGGCATGATGTCGAGGCAGTCTCCGAGGAATATCTGGTCGGTCATAAAGTATCTATTCTTCGTCAAAATCAATCTTTTTTTGCAGGAACTTCTCGGCATACCACACGCTATAAGCCTTGCCGCTGCTCCACCAGTCGTAAATATTTTCTGCTATCTGTTCTTCCGACAGTTTCTCCCCTCCGCCATCCTCGGCAGAGGGGTTGTCTAAAAACCCCACACCCCATAGTTTTGTCTCCCTGGTGTCGATGGGGCATCTGCCATCTTCCCTTTTTTTTTTGTAGTGCGGGGGGAGTATTGCTGATGCCGTATCCCCCCCTCCCGCACGGATTGCCATTATTGCCTTAATCCAATTGCGTTTCACGTGGGGGAACATCTTTTCCTCTTTTTTCTTTTGTTTAAGCGGTGACATCGGACATAGAATACAACCAATTCTTTTATATCCCATATCATAAAGCTCACAGTGCTCAATCTCCATGCCGTTGAGAAAATCCCACACGTCTTTTTCTGTCCAGTCGATAATGGGAGAAACAAGAATAGAGTCTTTCCCGTTTATGCACTTGATTTCACTCTCTTTGTCAATCGAGAACTCATCGTGATTGAGATTCTTATGTTTCCTCTTTATTTTATCAACCTTCTTTTTCTGCCAATTCTCAAACTCCTCAAAATTGCCTGAGAACTTGTGTCCCGAAACCTCCCATTCTTTGCGTTTCTTGCGGCGAAAACTCTCTTCATGGCGTATGCCTATCAGCGTGACTTTTCCTGCTCCGGAACTCTCCTTGAATCTCTGACAACACCACCGCACTTTTCGTGTCGGCAATATTCCCATTTCTATCGCCACCTGATATATGCTTTTGTCAAGTTTCTTAAACTCCACATCGGGATAATTCCTTCTGACAAAGCATATTAGCTGGGGGGGATCTACGCTCGTTGGTGAGAAATGCGCCTTGAATTTCACTCCCGCCAACTGTGCTACGTGGTACAAACATTGACTATCTTTTCCTCCCGAGAAGGCTAGGGAAAACCCGTCTTCAGGGTCGTATTTCAACGCCAGTTTCTCGGCTTTTTTGAGCACAGAAATTGAGTAGTCAATCTTCAGCACCAGGCTCGGTCTTAAATGATGATAATCTTCTCTCATTCCTATTTTTATTAGATTGTTCTGTTGTTAGAATAGTGTCAGTTGTATAGGTGTTTTCGGTGATGCCTGAGTTGTATTGTGCGGATAATACAACAGTTCATAAATATAGTAAAGGCAAGCTACTACTATTGAGTTCCCTGCCAGCTTGTAGCTCTGTGAATTAGAGATTATCTGCTTGCCTGTCTCATCAACAGAAAGCAGTTTGTCTATCTCATTTTCAGGGACATCCATCAATCTGTAGCACTCTCTAGGAGTGAGCTTGCGTATTCTGAACTTCTTGCCTTTCAGCTCATCGGGCAAGGTGAATTTCTTTTTCTGTTCTGCCATGTCTATAATAAAATTGTTGTGTTCAAAGCTACTGTCTTGTCCATATTCCACTATCAACGGTTGCCTACCCCCCCCACCCATAGAATTGAGGGCAGGGCTTAAACCGTTCCTATCGTACAAATTACCAGCATAACTACCTCCATGGAAGTCATGGTTGTAGATGTTCGTTATCCTTATCACTCTCGGTTTGCTCATCATCGTTTTCTAATAGGCACACTCCCGCGTCATGCATGTTGGCTTTGAGAGCTCGGCTGACACCCTCCAGCCCCCCCTAAAGAAAGGCGCTGTGGTGCCGAGATACAACCCGTCGCCGTCATGCAAGATTCTGCCTTTGAATTTTATGTGCGGTTTATCCATATATCTCTACTAACATATTGTCTTTCAGCACGCTCGTTATCGTGTTTGCTCACTCGTCGAGTCGCAGCGCGGGTCTCTTCCCCTGGAACTTGATGCCGCCGTTGTCACCGACCTTGCGGCGCAGGGCTTTCATCTCCTCGCTCCTCTCGTAGCGTATCACGTATGCTGTCATATATCTCTACTATCAGAACCCATCTTGATTCTGTCCCCCCCCCGTCATAGATGGAGTAAGGCAGTTGACCCATGGGTTAAGATTGCGGTTTATTACATTGCCCTTGCTGTCTCTTGTCCTGCTCAGACCGTATATCTTCCGTGTCATATATCTCTATCACCAGTGAGTCCTTTGCGACCCTCGTTATCGAGTTGGCGTATTCCCGCCCTATCTCCAGCCTTTGCTGATGCGGGGAGGAGTGCCACTCCCCTTTGCACCGCCCTCTCAGGGCGCAGCTCTTTATCGTCATAAATCTCCGCCACCGCTGTTATCCCCATCCCCGTTGAGAGGCACGCACTCATGAATCCGCACTTGCCGTAGCTCGCCCTGACTGCTCTTGCGCACCCCCCCCTGTCGGTGTTGATTATTATCGTCCTCATAAATCTCAGCCACGCACGTCATTGTCGCCCCCCCACGAGAGGAGCGTCGCCACTCCGTACTTGTAGCACCCCGCCGTCACGGTCTTCGCCGTCCCATCCTGGCAGGTGTTCAACAATATCTGTTTCATAAACTTCTATCACGAGTGGAGGTGACTTATAGTCCGTCGCTATGAGCGTCATCGCCACATTCTCCCTCAGTTCCAGTTTACCGAATCCCTTTGCGGGGTCTCGGCACACCAATGTCTTCATACTCAATTATCTTAGGCGCCACTCCGCTGTGGTTTCCCACGACCAGACATGGCGAGATACCGTTTGGAGAGAATACCCCCCCGTTCATCTTTGACCGCCACACATAGCCTACTTTAATCTGTTTCATAATCTTTGTAGAAGTTGTATCAACCCGACTGCCCGGTCTTGTCCTCACTGTGAAAGCCGTGTCGTCTTCATCTTTTGGAGTGAATTTGTGCCCATGGCTGTCATCATCGTTCACTCGGTTGAAATACTCCAGTGCCTTGTCGCTGAGGTAGTATTTCTCATCAACGTGATCTTCAAGCACATCTTTCAGGCGCAGCTCCAGAGGGAACGGCTCGGGGAACACGAAAGGTGTATCATCAAGTTTGGAGATCATAAACACCCGCTCTCTGTTCTGCGGCACTCCGTAGTCCCTGGCGTTCATCACCTGCCAGTAGTTGCGGTATCCGTAGCCCTCAAGCACCTCACACCACTTCTGGAAATAAGGCATGAATTTCTTTGAGACGAGTGCCTTCACGTTCTCCATGAGCAGGACTTTTGGGCGCAGTGTGTCTATCGCTCTCTCGCACTCCCATAGCAGCGACGAGCGTGTACCTGAGCCATCCTCAAAGCCCCTTTGCTTGCCTGCCGCGCTGATGTCCTGGCATGGAAAGCTAAGTGTCAGTAAATCAATGACCTGCCTCCCAATTTGCTGTTTCCAGTCTATCTTGCTCACATCGCCGAGGTTGCGGTCGGCATATTGCGGATAGATGAGGTTGTGCGCCTGGATGGCGTACTTGTCAATCTCTGCCCAGGCTATCAAGTCATAGTCAAAATCGGGATGGCTCTCTTTTATCCTGTCCAGTCCTAAGCATTGGCTGTCGTAGCCGCTGAACAGTGTTATAACGTTTATCTTCATTGCTGTATGTCATTTTGTGAAAAATAGCTTATTGTGCTGTATGTCCTTTTCAAAGTAATAGGTGATACAGCTTAGTCCTCGCAACAAATCATTAGCCGTCCGCTGTATGTCCTTTTCAAAGTAATAGGTGATACAGCAGCCAGCCGTTGAGGTGTATATTTTTAGTGGCTGTATGTCCTTTTCAAAGTAATAGGTGATACAGCCCAATTTTCGTATCTTGCTGTGCCATATTAAATTAGAGGGACTTTGGGAGTGGGAAAACCCTCCCATTAAGGCGTTACAGCACGCCCGGTATGTAGTTTATTCTACTTCCATCTTTATGCCCACCAACTTGCTCTTGTAAGCTATCTTTTCTTTTAAGCCGTAATAAGACCAGTTCCTCAGTACAAACTCGTCTTCCTTAGCTTTCTGCTCGCGCTCTTTCTGGTTCATGAGCACTATCTTGCCGCAGCCATGTTTGACCGCCATATCAACGAGCATTCTGCTGTAGGTGTGCAGCTTTGTGTCGATGTAGTGCAGCTCCTTGTCGTGCCATCGGTCAATAGCCTGGCATTTCTTCTTCCTGCCTTTGCCGCCCACACTGTAGCGGTTGTTGATTTGGCAGCGTCGCACGGCCTCCTGTATCTGTCGACGGCGGTAGTTGAACTCTTCCTTGGTGCCTATCTCCCACACCTTCATGCCGCTGTCGTACTCTCGATGGGCATTGACCTCACAGGTGCATATTATCGGGTTCATTACGCCGAGGAAGGCGTACAGTGTCTTTTTCTCATCAATCTTGACTTCTTTCTTGGGGATGTCAACGCACAGTAGCAGAAATATCTTCTTCTTGTCAACAACTATCGACGAGGTACACATCTTGTATTCGCCACGGACCACCCGCTCCACTATAAGCCTATTGCCGCTGCGATCACGCCCGAATTTCATCTGGAATGGTATGCCCATGACCTCAAAGAAACAACCTGTAACCATCTTCCCCTCGCCGTTGGTGTACTCGGCGAAGCGCAGTCTTTTATACAATGTTGCCTTGATGGGTATGGGCATATTGCTCTTGTAGGACCGCAGCGACTTGTTCCACATGCCTTTCTTGCGGTCGTCCTGGTACATCTTCTGTACGTTCTGCAACACGCTCGGCACCATGCCCATGTACGCCTTACCCTTGAAAGCCTCACTGGCGGCTACATAAGGGGCGTTCTGCTTGGTGGCTTTATTGCCTTTGCATCCAAGGTATTGTATCGTTTCCCGGTCCTCGTCGCTGAGGTAGGGCATCGTGTTGTCGAGGGCAAACAGATGGCTCACTGCCATGTTTGCGACCTTCACCGCCACATCACGGTTCTCATAGAGCTTTTCGTAATAATGGTGGCGCAGCTCTTTGTCGTCTTCTGGGATGAAGACTTCTATTTTTCTTGTGATTATCATTTTTGTGGTTTTTTTATTCCAAGCCAGTGGCTTGCACTACATTAACATCACGCACGCTTGGGGTTGCCCTCGCGGCTGTAGCTGTATAACCTCTTCATACTGTAATGTCATACATGGCATCAACAATTCTAAAAAGAATGATGCGAGCTGTATGTCCTTTCCAAACTGTAATGTCATACAGGCAGAACGAGCAGGGGGCGGCTGTATAACCCTTATAAATAGCAGTATTATACAGGATGAGGCTTTTCTGGAACTCAAAGCCCTTTGCTGTATAACCCTTATAAATAGCAGTATTATACAGGTTTTAATGAACTAAAAAGGGATAAACAAATGCTGTATAACCCTTATAAATAGCAGTATTATACAGGGTGATTGCCGTAACCTGCTGTCATTCATATTTAAAAAGGTCTTTCCGAGTGGGAGAAATCCCCTCAGATTAAGGCTCTACAGCGAGCCCGGAATATCTTTTAAGCGTTCTGTAAGTTCTGTGCTTGTTTCAAGTCAAACTCTCTCCTTTTGAGTTCGTGTTTCGAGGCGTCGAGCAGCAGTCGGGAATAGTTGTTCATCTGTTTGGAGAAAGCCACATCGAGTTTTCCTCGCTCAATCTCCATCTCCAGTCTTTCGTTCTTTTCCATCAGTTCGGCAAGGTAGTCGTTCAAGGACTTGCCTTTGATTGCGGTGTCTAATTTAAATTCTTTCTTGAGGTCTTCAATATTTGCCATGTCTATAAAGTTGTTAGGGGTTATTGGTTGTTGGTTTCTTTAATGTAGTCGTGCCATTCACGGCGGAGCTGGTCACGGTCGGGGGTGTCGTGCTTGTGTCGCTGCGCCAGCCACTCGCCGAAATGCTTTATCGTGGTGAGCGTGTCGGCTCTCACGGGTTCCCATCCCTCTTGCAGGAGTATATTGAACGTGTCCTGGTGGAGATATTCCCCCGTGAGTCTTGTGGTAAAATTACCACTTTTGCGTGTCTTCTCTTCGTGATACCAGAGGCGCGCTGTGTCCTCTGTCTCTGGTTTTTGGAGTAGTGCTTCTCTGAAAGTCATAGATGTTCATTTCTTTGTTGATATATTCTTATTCCTGATTCTTCTGCATGTTTCTCTACCAGTGCCGAGCGCCTAGTATCGCTGTTGTAGAAAACATCGATTGCTGCGCGGGGCACGATATACCCTCGTTTCCTCAAAGCATAGCGCATGAGGCGCTGCTTGTCGTTGGACACAAGTCTGAGCTTGGTCTTTTGCTCAATTCCCCACCTGATGCGAATGAGTTCCTTGCGCACTGTCTCTCGCCGTGACGCGGCAGCCTTCTTGATTCTCTCAACCTCGCGCTCGTCGCCGAGTCGCTGGCGTGACGTTATGCCCGGCTTAAACTGATGCTGCTTGCCGTAGATGAGCAGGTTGATTTTTCCCTTGTTTCCTTCACCCTGGTTCATGATGCGCATAGTCTCCACGCCTTTGCGCCAAGACCGCTCCATGAACGCTTGCGACTTTTCAAGGCCCATCTGCCGCGCTATCCGGACCACAGTGCGCCACCCCACATTGAGGTTCTTGGCGCAGTCCGCGTTGCTGGTCTCGGCGAAGTTCTCTGCGAGCCATTTCTGCTGCCATGGGTTGAGTGTCGTCTTCTTGCCTTTCATAATTAAGGATTATGCTGTTTTAGAATGGGCAGTCACTGCTTGTGTCGCTGAGAAAGTCAAGATTGCTCTCAGGGGCGGGCTGCCCGTTTTGTGGGTTTTCTTGTTCGTTATAAGGGATAAGCCAGTTTGTGTTGTCCCATTCCGCATCCTCTCCCGGTCGTTCTTTGTCCCACGGAGTGTATCTGCCGTTGTTGATGTTGAACTTGAAGAAGGCGTCGCCTTTCTGCCCGAGGAAGCGGCTCTTGACCTTCTCCACCCTGACCATTGTGTAGTTCTCCTCCTTGTATCGGTGAACCACTATGCCGTAGTCGGCTTTATTCAGGAAATGCGCCGATCCGCTCACGTCGTACATCGTTGGCACTCCCTCGCTGTTATTGTCCTTGCGGATTTTCGTGGGGTGCGCCACGAGGCACACGAGGCAGTCGTTACGCACCGAGAACTTGCGCAGCTCCTCAAGCATCTCGCGGATATAGTTCGTCTCGCTCATGCTGCCGAAGCTCACGTCCACCGAGCTGTACGGGTCTATCACAAGCATCTTTATCCCCTTGCGGCGCACGAGGAACTGCGCCTTCTCGATTATGGTTGATATTTTCTGGTCCTCGTCGGGCATGATATGGAAGAAGTTCTCACGCACATAGTCCTTGCCCATGCGGTACTCAAACTCATTCATGTGCAGGTATCGTGGGTTGAAACTCTTGCCGATGATTACTTGGATGAGCTCCTGGGCATGGCTCTCTATGGGCTGCGACTCCGGCGAGAAGAACGCCGCTCTCCAGCCGTAGCGGAGGTTGAGCCTGACGGCTATCTCCACCATCCACTGACTCTTGCCGTGAGAGGGGATGCCTGTGACGATCATGATGCGCCTGGTCGTGAACGATATGAGATTGTCGAGGTCGGGGAGTCCTACGGTAAAGCCTTTCGGAGCGCCATCCCTATAGAGCCTGTCGAGGTCTTGCTCGTAGTCGTCGAGATAGAACACTCCGCCTATCTTCACGTCCCGCGCATTTTTCAGTTTTGCCAGAAGAGACTGCCTGCCGTTCTTCTTCAACTCATCGTTGGCGTCCTTGCAGCCTTCGGACCATTCCACCGTCATGCAGCGTTCGGGACCGAATCGGCGTGTCAGCTCGTCTCTGAGCATTTTCCCTTTCTCGTCGTTGTCAACGGCGATGATGATGTTCTTCTTGTCGTCGAACCATCCTTCGAGGAAATCGTCGAGCCATTCAAGGTTGGTACTTGCTCCGTTGGGGACCGACACCACATTGTCGATACCCGCCTCCACAAATGAGAGGGCATCGCAGTTTCCGCTCACCGTTATCAGATCGTTTTGTCTGATAAGCAAGGTCCCTGCCGGCATTGTGCAACAATACACCATGCCGTCGTGCGGAATATCCGTGCGCATTCCTGAATGTATTGACGATATGCTCTTGAAGAGCATTGTCACTTTGTACCATTCGCCCCACTGATTGCTCCTGTGGCAGATGGTCGATAGCATCCCACCCAAATGGCACAATGTCTGAACCCACACCGCATTGTGATAGAGCTTCGTCGAATATTCTTTCATAGTGCGGTTGACTACACTGTTGCCGTCCCACAACACAAGCTCATCAAGAATCAGCCTTATCTGATGTTTATTGGCGAGATACAGCCACTCATCAGGAAATTCCTTGAATGGAGTAATATCTTGCCCGCGGTGTATGAATGTGCTCATATATCCACGAGAGTTTCTTCTCATTGAATAGCGCAATCCGATGTTATCGAGCAGCATCTTCACCCTGTCTATTTTCCGCTGTTTCTTGATTGCCCCATAAATATCACCGCTCTTCCTGATTGTAAAGTCGGCACTTATGGCGATAAGTAGCCTGATATAGTCATCCGATAAAGGTATGCCCGGGCCATCATAGAACCCGGTTCTTGGCACATTCACCTGCCACCTCACATCTTCGGCGTGTACCTTTGTCGGCTCTTTGGTCTTTGGGTCATACACCACAAGATTGTGCCTTGGTGTCGATATGTGGCAGAAATTGTTCTTCTGGTTTTTATATCTAACCAAATTACCCTTGAACGGTTTCCTTATCATCGCCAGCGGCTTAGCAAAGGTTATTGTGCCGTTCTCCCACTGTGCGTGCATATCTCCGTCAACAAGCTCTGGGAATCTTACCCATCCGTGTTGCGTCAAGACTTGGGTGTTTTCGTCAAAGCACTCGCCTTCCACTATATACGCTGTGTCACAGTCCTTTATGCCGTCGATGTTGTAGGGAATGAGTTCGGCATCCTTGTAGAGCTTGAACTTCTTGTCGCCGGTGCGGTACTTGATGTTGATGAGCTCGCCTTCAAGATAGTAAGGGAACTGGACAGTGTTCATCTCCTTCCCTGCCTGCGGCATGAACTCCTTGCCCTCGGCGATGCGCATCTTCTTCAGCGTTGCGGCACTTATGCCCCGAAGTGAGAAATAATTTATCACTTTCTGTGACAGCCCCGTCTCTTGAATTGCCTTCGGTCTGACGTAGGATTTTCTCCTCACCGCCTTGCGTCCCTGATAGCCTTTCAGCGCCCCGCTCCAGTCGCAGTAGTGGCAGTGCCACAGTCCGCTGTCGAGGTCAACGCTGAGGCTCTTGTCCTCCGGGTGTGAGCGTTCCCCTTTGCGCTTGCATTCAGGGCAGACGCATTTCACTTGTCCTGTGCGCCTGCGGTAAGGTATCTTGATGCCGTGGTTCTCGAAAGTGTCTGTCGTTTCCATTATTCAATGCTCCACCTTTGTTCCTGCGGGTCCCAGATGTTGTCCTCGGAGCGTCGCGGTGGAGCGTCGTGCGGCACGACTATCTCATTTCCGCGCCTGTTCCTGTAGCATCGCTTGCCGTGTTCGTTGAAGTATTCGCCCGGTCCGAGTCGCTTTCCCGTCGCCTCGGAGAGGTCGAGATAGCGCATGGCCCGTGAGAGGTACACGCAGTTTCTTTTGTATCCGTCGTTGATGAAGTCTTCCTGCTTGAAGTTCTTTATTATATGCCGTTTGAACTCTTGCATGAGAGCGTCCATATTCGTTATCCTGTATCCCGAGAGCTGCATCTTCACGAGGTCGTCCTCTTTCATTCTGCGTGCCGTCTCGTTGAACACGGTGTCGAAGTCGGTGATAAAGGCATTCTCATTTTGAGGTTTTGCAGAATTTTCTATATTAATATTATTAATTTCTTCATTAATCTTAATCTCTTTATATTCTATATTTCTTTGTGTACCAAATTTACCGTCACGGTAATTTTGCCGTGCGGTAAAATTTGTGCCACGGTGAAATTGAGGTCGGTTTGTATCGCAAGAGGATTTGATAACGTATTGAGTAGCACCTAATGTACCGTCTTCTTTCCTCTTTTGTTCATGGCGCTCCAACCATCCCGTTTTGAGGAGCTCGTCTATATATTTGCGTAAAGTGTTCTCGCTATAGCCGAGTTCTTTGCACATGTGAGACACATAAAACTCCCAGTCTTCTGGCTTGGCGCTCATATACACATAGACGAATCTTGCGCGGTCGCTGAGGGTGTTGTCAAAGATCAGGTTGCGGCTAATGCTCTCAAACCCTTTATTCTCGTTTATTACATTTCCCATATATCAATCCTTTCTTCTCAACACTGGTATTTTGTTTATCGTTATCGAGCCTGTGTACTTTCCTGACTTTACCAGTCGGCGCATCTCGGCGGTGATTCCGGGGACGATGGCCCGTATTATGTCGTGGAGGTCGCACTGGGGGAGTTTGCCGTTGCTCTGGTTGTCGGCGATTACCTGCTCTACGATGGTTTCTATGTTTATTTCCACTGTATCATAAAAAGGAGGCATCCTGCGCTGCCTCCCACCTCAATTATCAATTTAATCCAAAAATTTACTATGAAAACAAGAATTGCACATCCCACCGCCCGCAGGAGCGGCGTATTTCGCGCCTCTTTTCGCGCCTGAGAGCGTTTTGTCTCTTTCCCGATACATTTATCGTCTGCGGAATTTCCGTCGCCCAGAGAGGCTTATTTTAAACAAACAGCTTAGGCTGGTATTCTCTAAGCACTTTCTCCTTCGCCAGCTTGTAGAAATTCTTCTTTATCTCGAAGCCGTATGCCCTGCGCCCGGTGTTGGCGGCTGCCAGCAATGTAGTGCCGCTCCCCGCGCATGGGTCTATGACCACATCGCCCGGGTCGGTAAAGATTGAGATGAGCTGCTCAAGCAGAGGTACGGGCTTCTGGGTGTTGTGGGAGCATCCGACGGCGGTGTCAAATGCGGGGACTCCGCAAAGCGTAACATTATAAACCTCGGTCTTTCCCAATATTGTCTTTACGTTTAAAACCTTTCTCGGTACGAACCTTACGCCCCCTGACCACTTTTTTGATGTAACATTCTTTGCATATAGTTCCATTAATCCATCCCCGTGAATAATACCAGTTGTCCCTGTTGCATCGCTTGTATTTGCCGCATACTGAACATGGTTTAAACCATTCATCAACGACAAACTTGCAACCTTCGTGTATCCTTTTATGCTCAAGGGCAGTGACAAGTTGGAGGTTTGTAATATTATTGTTTTCCTTGTTCCCATCAATGTGATGGATTTGAAACCCTTCAGGAATCTCGCCAAAGAAGTTTTCCCAAACAAGCACATGCTCCATTTTCGCTTTTCCTTTCCTTCTAAGCCTGATATAACCTTTCGCTGTGGGTTTGTGTTTGTCTTTAAGTTTGCTCGCCATAGAATTTCATCATTTTCTCTTATCAGTTCGGCATGAACCCATGCGATTTCATTTCCACGAAGCACCAAGAAAGGGTGATTCCATGTCGCACGAGCAGTGCCATCATCTGTTGTAATTTCAATAATTTTGTCGGCAAAATGGGATGATGTCTCCACAACTTCCCCATAAGCGCTGTGGTCGCCTTTTTTTACATTTTCTATGTTCATCCAACGGTTGTTAAAAAACACTTTCTCACCCTTCGGCAGACAAGGATGAATCTTCGGGGTTTTGTTGTCTCTCACCCAGTCGAAGCAGTTGAACACCATGCCTCCGTTATTGTTGAACTTGGGCAGTTTGTCCTTGTATAAGATTAAGCCGTATTCACAGTTTCCCACAACTTTCATATTGGCTTTCAGGACTTGCGCGCTGAAATTCTTGCGGAACACCAGGTTGATGTAGTGCTGGAAGCCGTATCTCTTGCCTAGCTCGATATACTTAAATTGCTGCTCGAACTCGCAGAAGATAATCATACAGGGTGCTTTGCCAGCCTCTTTCGGCTCTTTGACCAGCATTTGAGAACAGAAGTGCATGAACTCGGCAGGTCTGAAATCCTTGTCGGTGTCGAAGAACTCTCGCCCTGCCAGTGTGCTCTCGCCGTTCCTGTTGTCGCCATCTACATACCATGACGGGTTGCTGGCATAGGCGTTCACCCCAATGTTATATGGCGGGTCAGTGATAATGAGTTGCGCTTTAGGGATTTGGTACCGCTTAAAATTTTGGAAGTGATCGTTGAATAGTTCTGTTTTGCTCATGTCTCTAAGATTTTAATTCCGTGGACGTGGAGCATGAGTTTGCGGCGCAGCACGTAGTCGGGCTCTCTGCGTGTAGCCTCGCTCTTCACGTCCTCGACCACCATCTCACCCAGCTCGACGTAAACGAAGTCGGCGGTATATACCGCGTTCTGCTCTATGCAGACGGATTTGACGACGGGTTCCACGGTCACAAAGGTCGTGATTCTGGAATAGGGGATGCCCCTGCTTTTGCACCATGTCCTCGCCTGTGTCTTTGTGGGGAAGTCGTTTCCCTCCGCGCTGTGGATTTTCACCTTTTTGTAGCGCACGGTCTTGTCCTCGTAATGTGCGGGTATTATCTCGAACTCCACCTGCCTTTGAAGGTTGGTAATTTTACCATTTTTCTCCTCTTCCTGGAGCTCTCTCCATCGGCTCAGTTCCTTCTCGGAGTCGTATATCTCGACCTGCGAGAAGTCTATGCCGTGCTGTTCGCAGAAATACTGCGCGTCGTGCTTCGTGCGGAAGTGGTGGGCGTTGCCCGGCACGAGATACACTTTCTTGTTGTGGAATTTCATTGCCATGTCAGTTAAGTCTTTTGTTGTCTTCGAGACAGCCCGCTATGCGCAGCGAGTCTCCAACGAGCCCCTTTATGTAGGGATATTTCTGTATCGCTGTGGCTAGCGCCGCCTTGATGTGCTTGTCGTCGCCGTTGCATATCATCGACGACTTGCCGTCCCTGGTGGAGAGCAGCATGTATCCGTCGAACTCCTTGTCGAGCCATTCGGCGAAAGCGAGCAGGGTGTCCTCTCTATCCTTGTCCATCGCTTTTGAATTTGCCCAGCATTTTGGAAAGACAAGCGATATTCGCCACATTTACCGCTTTTGTCACAATATCTCTAAATTCATCATTTTCGGCTATATACCCCGCAAGACCTGCGCCTAAAGATTCTTCGTCACCTTTTACAGCGA
Source organism: uncultured Prevotellaceae bacterium (assembly GCA_937916085.1). Taxonomy (GTDB): domain Bacteria; phylum Bacteroidota; class Bacteroidia; order Bacteroidales; family Muribaculaceae; genus Sodaliphilus. The sequence continues at coordinate 16,994 of CALGGO010000073.1, forward strand.
GAAGTGATGAATGGTCTTCGTGGTTGGCGATAATCATGTAGCTCATGTTGTTCTCTTCGAGATAGTCGGCGAAGGCTCTGATGGTTTGTTTCTGTTCTTCTGTCATAGTGCTAATCCTACTTTTTTTTTTATCCATTACTGTCAATCTTCTTCGCACTTGCGCAGTTCTTTGGAGAATGCGAGCATCAATGCCATTCCAACTATGGATTTAAGCCCTGCGTTCTTGCTGAGTAAGGCTGACAGGTTGGCGGCAATGTTGATGCCGCTGCCGTTAGAAAAGCCTATCCCATCCTCTCCGTCGGAGACTGACAGCAAAAAATCGAGACCGTTATCAGTCATCCAGTCGGTGAAGGCTTTGATTGTCTGTTCCTGTTTCTCTGTCATAGTGTTAGTAGTTTATTAAAGTTTCTTCGAACTGCTCTATGGTGATGTGCCTGAGGAACACGGTGAGCAGCACGTCCCTCACGTCGCGGTAGAGCTCCTCGAACTCGTCACCGCTCATCTTGTCGAAGGCGATGCTTTTAGGGACCTCCACCCATTCCTTCAGGCGAAGGTGGAAAACCCGCTCACAGTGACCCGCCGCCACCTGCGCCGTCTTGCGGAAGCTCTCCTTCGTGCCGAAGAACCGCCTCGTCTTGTCGGTGAGCAGGTCCCAGGCGCAGCTTATCATCGAGAAATAGAGCCTGTGGAATTTAATGTTACGCGGCACAGAGACCTTCGCCCTATAGACCTGTCCTAGTTTGAGTTTTCTTTTCTCTTCGTAGTCCTCGTCGTACAAGGGCTTGAGTCCCTGCGCCGTGTTCATAAGCAGCAGTTCCATCAGAACGGCAGCTCATCGTCGGGTTCGTCGAATGCGGTGGGTGCGGGTGCCGGTCCCGATGCCGGTGTGGGCTGCTGTGCCTGGATGGGGTTGGGGTTGCCCTGCTCCTTGTTGGGGCGCGCGAGCAGCTCGATGTTGTCGGCGACGACCTCGGTGTAGTAGCGTGTGGTGCCGCCCACGTCGGCCTTGCGGTGCGTGAGCTTGCCCTCCACGAACACCTTGGTTCCTTTCAGCCCGTACTTGGCGATAACCTCGGCGAGACCTCTCCATGCCACGATGTCGTGCCATTCGGTCTTGTCGGGCACCTGCGTGCCGTCCTTTTTGATGTAGCCCTTCTCGGTGGTGGCGAGAGTGAAATTGGTGACTTTGGTCCCTGCCGCGTCGCGGACAACGGGGTCTTGCCCGATGTTGCCGATTAAGAATACTTTGTTGATAGCCATATCTGTGAAATTAAGTGGTTTGCAAAAAGAGGGCATCCCATGCTGCCCTCGCGTAAAACAACAATGCTTGAAATGAAGAAATATTTACTTTGTCAGTCCTCATGGGCGGGCTTTTTCAGTGTGACCCTGAACGAGCCTTTCTTCTCGGATGTCTTGAGGTATTTGTTGTACTCGTCGGGGTTGTCGGCCTTGAACGCCTTGCTGTCGAATATGGCGGTCTCGCTGTCCTTGCCGATGGTGGCGGTGAACTCGTCGCACTCCCATTTCTTGACGCCGTACTGCTCCATCAACGCCCTAAGCCTCTCTTTCATCTCCTTGGCTTTCTTCTCGGTCTCAAGGAACGAGGCGATGGCCTTGGTGAGCTCCTGCGGCACGGCAAGCGACTGATATTCCATTAATTGAGGAATCTCATGGACTTGCATCAACTCATTGATATACTCAAATCCGTTGTCGGTTAGCATAACAGTGGTTTCAAGTAAGCACTCGACTTGCTCGTCGGGTTTCCTCTCGATAACCCATCGCTCTCCTTTATCTTTTCTTATCCACATGGCGATAAGCCCAGCGACTTTTTTACTTGTCAGCCTCTCAAACATGAAGGCATAACAAGACAACTGCCATGACAGATATTCCTTGAGCCCTTCTTGTCCTCCAGGATAATAGTCGATATTGTTGGTTTTGTAATCGACAAGGTAGATTTCATCATCCTCATCAGCTTTCACACTGTCAATCTGTGAGGCAAAATCTCCATAATCAACCGTAAACTCACAAGCGACCGTCCTAAGACCACACAGCAGGTTTTTGTAAGTTTCAAGTTCTTGGCTTACATCTTGGGCAGGGAGTAATCCAGCAGTGGGGTGGTCTTTTTCGGGATATTCCGTACATTCAATCCCTAACTCATCCCACGTCTGTATTGCTGCATGTACACATGTTCCGTAATACCCCGCTTTGGGTATCCGCACTTCATTAACGTAGTCGGTGGCGCCGGGGTAAACTCCAAGCATCAACACATGGTGGATGAGAGAGGTTATGCCCGACAACCTCTGCTCGCCTCGAAGGTATGTGTGGTTCTCCTCGTTAAATACAACCTCCGATTTATTCAGGTCTGCTTTTGTTATCATTTTGCGTTAATAAAACTACTGAAGTTTTGGATAAATTTGTGCCATTTCTTCTGCTGTGGTACGGAACTTTGAACCTGTGCCAGATGGGACGACATTATGCCACGTCGCCCAGCAAGACTCAAACTCTTCTCGACTTTTTACAGCACGCATGGCAGCACAGGCTTCTTCAATCTGAGCCGCACGCTGCTTCTCAGCATCGCCGTTTCCCCCATTTGTCTTTGAAGGCGCGGCGGCGTTTTGCGCTACATTAGTCTCTTGCTCGTACTTGCTGTCACTCTTTATCCTGACTTTATTGTCCGCTCCGTAATACACATCGGCAGCAACTCCTAATGCCTTTGAGGCTACACTGATGGCATCAGTAAGGGCCATCTTGAAGCACTCATCGTTGACGTATGCGCCGTTTCGCTCTTGTGAAACAAAGGACGAACCGCCTGTGCCGGGGATGGCCTCACTCCACTCTCCTTCCCACTTGTAGTAGAGATTGATGGTCATGAACGCCTTGACCTCGTTGCCGTATGTCTCAAGCCACTCTTTGACAATCTCATATCTCCAGCCTATACCGCATGGACCAAACAGCCCCGTGAGCTTCTTGATGCGGTACATGGGGTTGATGTCACTCATTCCCTTCAATCGCCCAGCCTTGATCTCTTTAAGGGCATGGGCTGGAATTTTCCTTGCAATGTCGTAAATGTGCAAGTTGTCGGTCTTTTCTTCCAACTTTTTCTTTTTTTCTTCCATGTCTTTTGTGAGTTTGTGTCGCAAGGTATCACCTTGCGCCTCTTTCTCGGTTTATAACTATCAGAAGGGCGGCACACGCCAGACCCACCAGGTTAGGGATGAAGGTCTCGCTCTCGTTGACAACGAGCCAGCACCCCAGGCCAAGGATGATATTGACCACCCACTTGGCTGCTTGTAACGTCTTCGCCATAATGTATCTTATGTTAGTGATAATCTAAAAAAACCCGCTATCCTCACGGACGGCAGGGTGTGATAAAGCTAATAAATCTAAAACTTTTAATACTATGATGAATAATTAAGCCGTCGCCACTGGCGGAGTCGAACCGCCATTCGCCCTCAACTATCTTTGTCTCCCACTTATCCGCGCCGTGGGGCGGCATGGCGTGATGCCACACCATCTTCGCAGACCGTGTGGGTGAAATCTACGTCAAAAATGTATGTGGTCTCAAACAGTCCCCGCCGCAGGAGTCGAACCTGCCCTCAGTACAGATTTCAGTATCTCACCCTGTCGGGTGTAGGGTAATTCATGCCGTGTTGTTCCTCATGTCACGGCTTTGGCGGGAGTGTGAGGGGAGAACGACCACCCCTCGTAAAAATTAAGTGCAAACAACAAGAGACTACGCTACTCGCATAATACTCTTCGCGCTGCCCATGCACGATGGGCGGGCTCTTCCGCGCGCTCTCGCGCTCCCCTTGCGTCTTTCCAAGAACATTATATACGGTGGATGTTCCGCCACCTCGGTTTGCCGTATGATATATATAATTCGCTGAATTTCAAGAGAAACCTCCCTGCCTTCACAGGTGGAGAGGGAAATTAACAATTAATAAAAGCATGTTCATCTGAAAGTATAGTGCATTTTAGAAATGCCTAGGTATCAACCTTTATTTATCAACAAAAAAACTAATTATGAATAATCTTACTTGCTTTTCTTGTACCCGTGCGCCCCGCAAAGGACGTTACAGCCATTTGGCTCACGGGTTCCTTTATATAATAGCATGAAACTTGAAAAAGCCATACTTGTCTTGCGCTGGCGTGCCGTTCGAGGCAGCGTGACTCACCTCTAACTTCTTCGGCGATACTAATCACAGGGCATATAGATATTAAAAAACCAACGTTAGTTTAGTATGATGCGTCAGCACCTCGTTACTTCCTGACCTTTCACCATCTAAATGCCTTGCCTTTTCTCCGCTTATTATCTGTTCACCGCTTGTTCAGACCGTACCTTCGTCCGCATTCACGGATACCAGCGACTTCGCTCCTCTACCTTTTTTCCTCTATGCGCTGTGCCTACGCAGGTCTTCGGAGAGCGTCTCTTGCGCTGCATTACATGGCTCGCCTCCCAACAATGGGCGTTCTTGTGCTTGCCAATACTCCGTCCTAAATCGCTTTTCCAAACCCATAGTGTGGGTAGTCACATACAAAACATGTCAATACTGCGCCTCTGTCTTTCAGGGTGCCGCAGCGCACCCGGTCCAAATCGCCTATCAGCAGACCCTGCACCTCTCCACGAGTCGGTCGATGTCGGCCTTCTTGAGGAGCACGAGGCGGTCGAGCTTGTAGTAGCTCAGCCTGCCGTCCTCTCTAAGCCGGGAGATTGTCTTGGGCGACACTCCCAGATAGGCGGCCGCCTCGCTCTGCGTGAGCCAGATGCGGTCGACGCTGCGCTTCGCCTCGGCGACGGTGATGGTATGTTCAAACTTTCTCATCGTCGGTCAGGGGCAGGGCGGTGACCATGAGCACGCCCTCATTCTTGTCGTACTTGGTCTTGTAACCGCGCACGCCTTTGGGCAATGAGCCGTAACGGCTGCACCAGGAGAGACGGGCCTGGGTTCGCAGTGCTTCCCCCTGTTCCATCACGAATGGTGCTGTATGTCCGGCTTTGATTGCCTTAATCTGATCAAGAGCGACTTGTGCCATGTTCTCTACTGTTAGGTTTTTGTTTGAAAAATCTCTCACAAAGTTTGGAAATGCGAAAAAAAGTTCATACATTTGCAGTGGCTAAACTATAAGTGCATCACTTAGATGCGCAAGCCCTCGCTTTGTAGCTTTTCAAATATGTTTGTTTGAAAAACTTTGCAAAGATATGTGTATTTCAAATATTATGCAAATATTTTCAAAGAAAAAATTTGAAAAAATCTCTAATTTAGAATGATTCTAAATAACAAGCGGGGCATTTTTGTTGATTATTAATAATTTAAATGTAATATTATGGGAGTAAACAAAAAGACAGGCAAAGAAATTCTCAACAAAGTGTTTGATTATTACAATGTTAATGCTCACGCTTTTTCGGAAAACGTGGGAATCAAATATGACACCTTGTATAGTGTCATCAGTGGGAAGACAAAAGAAATCTCACCAGAGAACGCCCGCAAAATCTGCGTTTTTTATGACAACATGAACTATGACTTCCTTCGCGGGGAAAGCGATGAGATGTTCGTGGAGAGCAAGAAAAGTGAGGCGATTAAGGGCAACCCTTATTTCACAGAGTTCACGATACAGGGCGGCACAGGACACGGTTTCGGTGACGAGAAGGCCATGCAGCCAGACGGCTATATGTCTGTTCCCGGCATAAAGGTCTCATCGGAAATCAAGTTCTTCCAAGTGGAGGGGCACTCGATGGAAGACCCCAACGACATGTCAAGGTCAATCCCGCAGGGTTCATGGGTAGCGATAAGGAAGCCCCAGACAAGTGACATGTGGTGGGGGCACATCTATGCCATAATGACCTTAGACGGGCCGATAGTCAAGACGGTGATGCCGTCGGACAAGGGGAACGACTACATTAAGATAATAAGCCTCAACAGCAATTTCCCTCCGCGCGAGCTTCACAGGAGCGAGATTATAGGAGAGATGTGGCTCGTCGTGGGGTGCGTGAACGTGAGAAGATTCTAATCCATGACAAAGAGAATCGACGAAAGGAGCGAGGCGAAGCAGCGCATAAGGAGCTACCTGAAAGAGCGGGGCATCGACATGAGCGCGGCGGAGCGAAGATGCGGGTTCAAGCGAGGCTTCCTCTCGGCGGGAGGCATCGTGGGCAGCGACAAGCTCGCCATGTTCATCGAGGCGTTCCCTGAAGCCGACCTCTATTATATAGTGACGGGCGACCGCGACAGGCAGAGGGTGATATACGAGGATTTCGTTGACGACCTGATTAAGCTGGTGACTGATTTGGTTACCAAGAAAAAATTATTATAGTAATAAGCTGATTTCCAAAGGGTAGCAGATGCAGTTCTAAACCTTCTAAGCTGTGGGTCCTGGGTTCGAATCCCAGCCGATTCACGATTTGATTAA
>CALGGO010000074.1 GCA_937916085.1 uncultured Prevotellaceae bacterium
AGGCACTCGCAGTCATGGCGACTATTGCCATGAGAATGAGTAATGATAATTTCTTCATTTTTGATGTCTTCTATGTTATTTGTTTAGTTTTTCTTGTTATTGTTACAGTTCTTGGTCTTAGTCTTACCTTTCTTGGTCTTTGCATCAACAACAGTAGCTGAACCAACTAAAAGCATTGCCACTATAGCGACTATCCATAAGTTGCGATTTATAATTCTCCTAGACTTAAATCCTATTGCTTGACGATTATTCGGCAAATATACACAAAAATCAGAACAATAACTCAAAAAGAACAAAAAAAATCCATTTCTCTGCTCGAATGAAGAAAAAAGTAGTATTTTTGCAATAGAATTTTTAAGAACAAAGTATGCAGATTCAACGTAGTTTATTCGACGATTTTGAGAATAATGACAATGTGGTGGAGCAGCCTGTGAAAAAGGAGCAGCCCACTGGCGATGAGGCGCGCATTATTGAGTTGCGTGACTTGCTCAACCGCCACAACCACAACTATTATGTCCTCAACCAGCCCACTATCAGCGACCAGGAATTTGACCGCCTGATGCGCGAGTTACAGGACTTGGAGGCAGCGCATCCTGAGATGGCTGACCCTTTGTCACCTACCCAGCGCGTGGGCAGCGACCTGAGCCAAGGGTTCAAGCAAGTAGTACATGAGCGCCCCATGATGTCGCTTGGCAACAGCTACAGCATCGAGGAGGTTCAGGACTTTTTGCGTCGTGCCAAAGATGGCTTGGGCGGCGAGCCAGTGGAGATTGTCGGCGAGATGAAATATGACGGCACAAGCATCTCGGTCATCTACGAGAATGGCCGCTTGGTGCGTGCCGTGACACGCGGCGACGGAGTGCGGGGCGACGATGTCACCGCCAATGTCATCACCATTCGCAGCATACCGCTGCAGCTGCCACAAGGGGCGGACTATCCGGCACGCTTCGAGGTGCGCGGCGAGATTCTGCTGCCCTGGGCAAGTTTTGAGCGACTGAACAAGGAACGCGCCTTCAACGAGGAGCCCCTGTTTGCCAATCCCCGCAATGCCGCTGCTGGCACTCTTAAGATGCAGAACAGCGCCGAGGTGGCACGACGCGGTCTCGACGCCTACTTCTACTTCCTGCTGGGCGACAACCTGCCCTACTCCACTCACACCGAAGCTATGGAGGCGATAAGGTCGTGGGGATTCAAAGTGGCTCACACCGAGACCCTTGAGTCAATCGATGCCGTGAGCGACTTTATTGAGCGATGGGACAAAAACCGCAAGTCGCTGCCTGTAGCAACCGACGGTCTCGTCTTCAAGCTCAACTCCATGCTGCAATGGCGCAACCTAGGCGCGACCGCCAAGTCCCCTCGTTGGGCGATAGCCTATAAGTTTGCCCCCGAGCGCGAGTGTACAAAACTCAAATCGGTGAGCTACGAGGTGGGACGCACTGGCGTCATCACTCCCGTCGCCAACCTTGAGCCGGTGCTGCTGAGCGGCACCATCGTCAAGCGCGCCTCACTGCACAACGAAGACATCATCCGCCAACTCGACATCCACGACGGCGACATGGTATATGTGGAGAAAGGTGGAGAAATCATACCTAAAATCGTGGGCGTTGACACCAAGCAGCGTGAGCCTGATGCCGAGCCCATCAAGTTTGTCACCCTTTGCCCTGTGTGCGGCACACCATTGCAACGCGTTGAGGGCGAGGCGGCATGGGTTTGCCCCAATAAGTGGGAATGCAAGCCGCAAATCACCGGACGCATCGAACATTTCGTGGCGCGCCACGCAATGAACATTGACGGCATAGGCGAGGAAGTGGCAGTGCAGCTGCATGAGAGCGGACTGGTCAATAACATTGCCGATCTCTACGACCTCACCATTGAGAAACTGGTGAGCCTCGACCGTTTCCAGCTCAAGAGCGCCCAGCGCATCATGCGAGGCATCGAGCAGTCGCGGCAGGTGCCCTTCGAGAGGGTGATTTATGCGCTGTCAATCAATTTTGTGGGCGAGACAATCGCTAAAGTGCTGGCACGCAACGTGCATAACATCGACCGACTCATGGAGATGAGTGCCGAGGAACTGGCTGCCATACCCGAAATAGGACCCAAGATTGCCCAGAGCATAGTGGAATTCTTTGCTGTGGAGAGCAACCGCGACATCGTGGAGCGACTGCGATGGGCAGGGCTGCAAATGGCGCTCAGCGAACAGGAACTAGCGAGCCGCACCACCAAACTCGAAGGCAAGAAGATTGTCATCAGCGGCGTGTTCCAGCACCACTCACGAGAGGAATACAAGGCAATGATTGAGCAGAACGGCGGCAAGAACGTGGGAAGCATCAGCAAGGCGACATCCTTCATCCTCGCTGGCGACAACATGGGACCCGCCAAGCTCGAGAAAGCCCAAAAACTCGGCATCGACATCATCAACGAAGACCAGTTCCTGGAAATGATAGAATAAGTGGTAAGTGATAAGTGTTAAGTGGTAAGTGATAAGTGGTAAGTGATAAGTTTTTTAGGCATTCTAGAAATTCTAGACAATCTAGATGGTCTAGAAAATCTAGAAAAAACTAAAAACTAGCAACTAATTACTGATAACTAAAAACTATTTACTATCTTTCCTCTATAAAAGAAGAGCAAAAAGCCCCGTTCAATC
>CALGGO010000075.1 GCA_937916085.1 uncultured Prevotellaceae bacterium
TGCGTCGGACGTTAAACTGGCGCCGGGAAATGAGGTTCGGGATTTCACCAGGACAAACGATAAATGTTCACCCAGTCATCTTTCTGAAAATTATATGGATTTCTTATATTCATATTATTGAATTTCATTGTTAACAAAATTTTCAATTGTCGCTTCTAATAAATCTAAATCTCTTTTACTTGTAGCTTCTTTAAATTTATTATAAAAATTTTCTATACGCAATTTGCTGGATTCAACATAATCATTTATGTGATTTAATGAATCATCAATGCACATAAGTTCTTTTCTTAATAATGGATATATTTTTTTATATTCTGGATCTTCTAGTTTCTTTTTTGTTTTTCTTTTCTCTATATTAAGCGCATTAATAAATTGTGATACATCATAATCTTCAAAATGAATACCCATTTGAGGCTCCATCATTTCATCTTCTATAACTTTTACTCTATTCAGATTTCTGCATTTTGTTTTTAATTCAGTTGAAATAGCCTTATAAGTAAAATTATAAATTTCATTAGACCAATGTGAAACCATTTCTGGTAATTGATTTTCTAATACACATATGTATATCAAATGATGATATAATTGCATAGAAGATCCTCCTAATTTATTTTCATATGTTTCTTTATCTGATGCCATTTCATTTAATACATCAGATAATAATATATATTTTTTAGTCATGTTTATTTTAATTTTTTATATTCATTATTTTTTAAATATCAATATAACATATTTGTTCTGAACAATACTCGAAATCTTCAAGACATTTCTTTCCTTCAGTATCCATCCATTTATAGAAATCTTCACCGTATTTAAAAAGCCTGAGTAATTCAGAATCATCGAATTCTGTTCCGGCTTTATAAATATACTCATTGTCATAATTCTTGTTGATGGATGATATATTAAACCATACATACCATTTTTTATGATAGAAAGGTCATTGTTGAGTCGGTTGAAAAGCAGATTCTCGCTGTCAATGCCGTAAGCCTCGGCTGTGATGGACAACCGACAACCTCCAGGTCACTGAACTTGGGAACGACACCTGGCCTGGTCATATTTCCCTTGTCATTTACTTTATTTTTTGCGAAATCCTTGCATACATCAAGAATAATATAGAACTTTGCGATGAAGTTGTACATAAGCGATATGTAATTTAAAGTTTTTGTTTTCACCTCTAAATTACTAAATATCAGCGATATGTGCAACTTTTACATTATAAAAATATAAAAAATTAATTCAACCAACAGGTAGGTAGCTATTAATATATCAACACGTTTTTGATATTTCGCAATAACTTGTTTTTGAAATCTGTATTTTTTATTTTTGCAAGAGCCTTTATCATATAACTCTTGTAAATAGTCTTTTTCAAATTCAACAATCATAGTTATAAATAATCTTGGTGCAAAGGTAATAATAAATAATGAATAATTCACATTTTAAGTGAATTTTTTTCTAAAAAAACACCACTAGCCTTTATGTGGATAGTGGTGTTTATGTGATGGCAGTTCAGTAGCAACTATGAACTGTGAACTCTTAACTATGAACTAGCTCCTATCTCTTCCTTGTCTTGATTTGGAAGGAGCTCACGGTGTAGAGTTGGTCGCCGTTAGAGAAGCTGATGCTGAAGTCGGCGATACCGTTTTTGAGTTTGTTGGTTGCCACTACTTCGGCTTGGTAGCGCACTGCTTTGCCTGGTCCCAGCTCGCTGATGATGGCAGTGGGGGAGAGGTAGATTTGCTTGGTGCCCGACACGGTAATCACTGGAGCGAGGTCATACACATAGTCGTTGCCAGCGTTGCGAATCTCGAAGATGAGCTTTGCGTGCTCACCAGCGTCGATGCAGTTGTTGCTGATGCTCTCGGCGAGACGAATGTTCTCCACGTAGATGTTGGAGTATGGGCTGTAGGAGTTGTTCTGGTGATAATCATCGTAGTCATAACCGTTGTAGTAGTCGCTGGTGCGGTTCTCTTTAGTGGCCTTGGGAGTAGTGGCTGCTGCTCCAATCACACCGCCAACTACCATGCCTGCCAGCCGTCCCACATTGCTGCCACGCCATCCGCCGCTTATGCTGCCTATTGCCGAGCCAAACATGCCTCCTACCGAGGCTCCAGTGGCTACTCCATAAAACTGGTTTGCCGATTGGCAGCTGCTCAATACTATCAAAGCGGCACTCAAAACTGAAATCAAAGTCTTTTTCATAATAGCTATTATTTATATTTCTCTTATTGGTTTATTTCACGATGCTAAAGTAATAATAATCAAAAACTATGCCAAATTTATTAGACAAATGGGCATAAAAAATCGCCAAATCTAACATTTTTTAGACATTTTTATTCCAGTTTGGTTTAACCTGCAAATAGTAAATGCTCACTTTATGTGTGTTGAGTTTGGAAAAATATTACTATTTTTGCACTTTAATTATCGAGAAGATGGAGATATTGAAAGGCGACAAATTGCTTAGTTCGGCTCAGTGCCAGGTGTTGCGGGGGATAGCCATTATGGGCATCTTCCTGCACAACTTCTGTCACCTGCTGCGTGGCAGCAACGAGGAGAACGAGTTTGAGTTCATCGCCGAGCGCGCTCAAAATATGTGGCACTACTGGACCGGAGGCAGCATTGATGTGTTCTTCCCTATTCAGTTTCTTGCATTTTTCGGACATTATGGCGTGCCCATCTTCTTGTTCCTCAGCGGCTATGGCTTGGTGTTGAAATATGAGCGAGGCGATGCTCTGTCACGTCAAGGTGTGTGGCGCTTTCTTGGCTCGCATTGGCTCAAGTTGTTCAAGCTGATGATTCTGGGTTTTGTATTGACAGTGGTCACCTTCCTTGCCTTTGGGTCGTCGTGGCGAGGATGGATTGATTATCTTATACAAGCTACAATGCTGTCAAATCTTATCCCTGATTATTCATGCACACCGCCACCTTATTGGTTCTTTGGCGTGATGGTCGAGATGTATGTCATCTACCGTCTCTTGATATTTCCTTTTTATGACAAGCGGCAGTCAAAGTGGCGATGGCTAGTGCCACTGCTGCTGATAGTGCTTGCGTGGCTGCCGCAGGTGTTCATGGAGCATCATCACCACATGCTCATCTATGTGCGCCACAATGCTGCGATAGCTGTACTGCCGTTTTGCCTAGGGGTGCTCATGGCGCGTTATGGCTTACCCCGACTGCCACGCTGGACGCTGGCTGTTGTGGCGGTGGTGTCGCTGCCTCTGCTGGCGGTCTTTAGCCTCAACTACCAGCTGTGGCTGTGGACTCCTGTATTGGTGCTTACCGGCAGCGTGGCATTTGTCAAGTTTATGGAATCATGTCGAGGGGTGTGCTACAAAGTTGTAATGTCACCGTTGCGCTACTTGGGTGTTTTGTCATCAATGATTTTTGTGGTCCACTCTATCCCACGAATACCCATGTACAGGTTAGTACTCAAAGCCCATAGCGGTTTGATGCTCATTGACTACGCCTGGCTAGCACTATATGTTGTGCTGACACTGATTCTTGCTTGGTGTTATAAGAAATGCATAATGCGCAAAGCATAATGCGCAAAGTTTCGTCAAACAAAAACCAGGCGGCCTGTGTGGGTCGCCTGGTTTATTATGGTGATTGGAGTTGTGTTACTCCGACATTTCTTCGAAGGTCTTCTTGATGATATTGACTGCTTCGAGAATTTCTTCCTTATTGATGCACAAAGGAGGAGCGAAGCGGATGATGTGGTCGTGGGTGGGTTTTGCCAGCAGACCGTTGTCACGGAGCTTGAGGCAGATGTCCCAAGCAGTCTTGCCCTTGATAGGAGTTGTGACGATGGCGTTGAGCAAGCCGCGTCCGCGCACCTGCACGATGAATGGCGAGTTGATTTTCTTGATTTCCTCGCGGAAGATCTTACCCATCTTCTCGGCATTCTGTGTGAGTTTCTCCTCCTTAACCACTTTGAGGGCCTCGATAGCCACGCGTGCTGCCAGTGGGAAGCCACCGAAGGTGGAGCCGTGCTCGCCAGGTTTCACGTTGAGCATGATGTCGTCATCGGCGAGGCAAGCCGAAACGGGAAGCACACCACCACCGAGTGCCTTACCTAAGATTACGATGTCGGGACGGATGCCATCGTGCATAGAGCAGAGCATCTTGCCGGTGCGGGCGATACCTGTCTGCACCTCGTCGGCGATGAAGAGCACGTTGTGCTCATGGCACAGGTCGAAGCATTTCTTCAGGTAGCCGTCGTCGGGCACGAACACGCCAGCCTCGCCCTGGATAGGCTCGGCGATGAAGGCGCACACCTCGTCGCCATATTTCTTGAGGGCTTTCTCAAGAGCTTTGGGGTCGTTATAAGGGATGCGGATGAAGCCTGGGGTGAGAGGTCCGTAGTCGGCAAATGAGCTTGGGTCGTCACTCATGGTGATGATGGTCACGGTGCGTCCGTGGAAGTTGCCTTCACAGCATATTATCTTGACTTTGTCGTTGGGAATGCCTTTTTTGGCAACACCCCAGCGGCGGGCGAGCTTCAGAGCAGTCTCTACGCCCTCGGCACCAGTGTTCATTGGGAGCACCTTGTCGTAGCCGAAGAACTGGTGCATGAATTTCTCATACTCGCACAGCACGTCGTTGTAGAAAGCGCGCGAGGTGAGGCACAGGGTGTCGGCCTGCTCTTTGAGCACTTTCACGATGCGTGGGTGGCAGTGGCCCTGATTCACAGCACTGTAAGACGAGAGGAAGTCGAAGTACTTTTTGCCTTCCACATCCCACACATAGATGCCTTTGCCCTTGTGGAGCACTACTGGCAGTGGGTGGTAGTTGTGAGCGCCATAGCGTGCTTCCATGTCCATGCAACGCTTGCTGGCGGCGTTAGTTGTTTTTTTAGTAGTAGCTTTTTTAGCTGTTGGTTTAGTTTTTTTGCAATTTGCCATAATTAGTTAATTTTATAAATAATTGTTCTGATTGTGCAAAATTAATTCTTTTTTGCCGAAAAAATCAAAATTAGGAAGAAAATAATGAGCAAATTTTGTTAACACAATTATTTTTGAGTATTTTTGTCACCTATAAAACACTTCCTACAATGAAAAAGATACTATTACTACTCTTTGCGGTTGTGTCGCTGTCGGCAAGTGCGCAGTACATGATTACCGACAAGGGCTATTTCTATAGCCCCGATGGATTTAAGTGCAAGCACGGCCACATCTACACCAAAGACATGAAGACATTGGTAAGAACTGGATGGTACGGCCGTGACGACTGGGATCAGCACTACCTTGTGGAGAAACTCATCGAGATTCCGTCGGGGGCAGAGGTGATTCCCAGCAATTTCCTATATAACCCTGCTGGTGAGGCTGCTACGGGCTACAACTGGCTCTATGCCGTGGTGATTCCTAGCTCGGTGCAGTGGATAGCTCCCGATGCCTTCATGATGTCGCGCGTGGTGTTTTTCAGTGGCGAGACTCCTGTGGAGTCGGCGCCAGGCATCACTGCCGACCCCAATGCCACCGAACTTGCGAGATTTAATGTTGAGGGTCAGCGCATTGACTCTCCACAACCTGGCGTGAACATCGTGCTCATGAGCGACGGCACGGCACATAAAATTATGGTGAAATAGTTAGAAATAGTTAATAGTTTAGAGTTAATAGTTTAGAGTTAATAGTTAATAGTTTTTTAATGAATGAAGGCAATGCTATTGGCTTGTTAGCTTGTTTACTCGTTAGCTTGTTTGCTTAAAAATAATGATAGAACGACACGTAATAATCGATAATGTTGACCCTGTGGTGTTTTATGGGGTTAACAACAGTAATATCCAACTGATTCGCAACTTGTTTCCAAAGCTGCGCATGGCGGCGCGGGGCTCGGTAATCACCGTTATTGGCGATGAGGCCGAGACCGAGAAGTTTGAGCACGACATCAAGCAGCTCGAGGAATATTGCGCCACTTACAACACGTTGCCCGAGGACGTCATTCTCGACACCATCAAGGGCTTGCCGCCCAAGGAGCTGAAGATGGACGACGTGATAATCTATGGTGTGAACGGCAAGCCCATCAAGGGCCGCACCCCAAACCAGCAACTCATGGTCAAGACCTTCAACGAGAACGACTTGACCTTTGCTCTGGGTCCAGCGGGAACAGGAAAGACCTACCTTGCTGTGGCTCTTGCGGTAAGAGCCCTGAAGAACCGTGAGGCACGCAAGATTATCCTGTCACGACCGGCAGTGGAGGCAGGCGAGAAGCTCGGCTTTCTTCCTGGTGATATGCGCGACAAGATTGACCCTTATCTCCAACCGCTCTACGATGCCCTTGAGGATATGATTCCTGGCGCCAAGCTCAAGGAGTATATGGACACCAATGTCATCCAGATTGCGCCGCTCGCTTTTATGCGCGGCCGCACTCTCAACGATGCCATCATCGTCCTCGACGAGGCGCAGAACACCACCACCCACCAGATTAAGATGTTCCTCACCCGTTTGGGCATGGGGTCGAAGATGGTGGTCACTGGCGACACCACGCAGATTGACCTTCCCCGCAGCGTCACTTCAGGCCTCATCCAAGCCTTAAAAGTGCTCGACGGCGTGAAAGGCATCGGCAAGATTGAGTTTGGCAAGAAAGACATCGTGCGCCACCAACTCGTGCAACGCATCGTCGAAGCCTATGAGAAGCACGAAGTGCTTCTCTCAATGCAGAAAGAATGAAAGACTAGACAAAAGAACAATAGTGGGTAATTGGCTGCGCCTGCTTTTTTAGACATAAGAACAGAAGTTTTTAGAAGAACATAAATTAATTTTATATGGATATTGAAGCATTGATAAGTGATATATTGGATTGCGCTAATATTGTAAGAAAGGCTCTTGCACCAGGATATACCGAGAAAGTATATGAAAATGCCCTGATGATTGAGCTTTCAAAAGCAGGGATTAGTGCAAAACAACAATCACCCATTATGGTAAAATATGATGATAAAGTGATTGGTGAATTCTATGCTGATATTTTTGTTGAAAATTGTGTCATAATAGAGTTGAAGACCGTGCAAAATATTAATGAAGCACATCAAACACAATTGGTTAACTATTTAACAGCAACGGGCATCGATAACGGATTGTTGATAAATTTTGGAAATGAAAGTAAAATACAGATAAGACGAAAATATCGCATTTATCGACCCAAAGAATAACTTGCACTCGATTGATACGAAAGATAAAAATTGAATTATGTTTCTTATGTAAAATAATTATGTTCTTTTGTCTAATTTAACACCAGAAGAGTGATGAAAGTTGAGGAGATAAAGCCATATAGCAGTGAGGGGGAGAAGGCTCGGCAGGTGGAGGCGATGTTTGACAGCATTGCGCCTGCCTACGACTTTATGAACCGCGCCATGACGCTGGGCATCGACCGGTGGTGGCGACGCGTGGCGGTGAAGATGGTGCGCAAGAGCCATCCGCGTCGCATCCTCGACGTGGCGACTGGCACTGGCGACTTTGCCATCGACCTCTACCGAAAGATAAAACCCGAGGCGGTGGTGGGCATTGACCTCTCACAGGGTATGCTCGACGTGGCACGCAAGAAGATAGCAAAGCGCGGTCTTGGCGATGCCATCACCGTCCAGCAGGGCGATTGCTTGGAACTGCCGTTCGAAGATGGCGAGTTTGACGCGGTGACGGTAGCGTTTGGCGTGCGCAACTTCGAGCACCTGCTGCAAGGCTATGAGCAGATGCACCGCGTGCTCAAGCCATGTGGGATGTGTTGCGTGATAGAGCTTTCCACGCCCCGCAACCGTGTGGTGCGGTGGTTCTATGACCTTTACACCTTGCACATCATCCCGTGGTTTGGCGCACTGAAATCTCACGACAAGAGCGCTTACCGCTACCTGCCGCAGAGCATCGCCGCCGTGCCTCAGGGCGAAGACATGCTCGCCATAATGCGCGAGGCGGGCTTCAACAACTGTAAAGTGAAACGCATGACCTTTGGCACCTGCTCAATCTACACTGGCGAGAGGTGAGAATAGCAGCGTTCCGTCTGTTGCGATGCCATCGCAACAAACTAAACTAATAACAAAATACTAAAAACTAAATATTATGGCAAAGATTAAGACAATTGGCGTGCTGACGTCGGGAGGTGATGCTCCTGGCATGAACGCCGCTATCAGGGCGGTGACGCGCGCTGCAATTTCCCATGAATTTAACGTGAAAGGCATTTACCGTGGTTATCGCGGTTTAGTAGATGATGAAATTGTCGATTTCCATGCCGAGGATGTGTCGAATATCATCCATCGTGGAGGAACCATTCTTCGCACTGCGCGATGCAAGGAGTTTATGACTCCCGAAGGTCGCCAGAAGGCCTACGACAATATGCTCAAGCATGGCATCGATGCGCTGGTGGTGATTGGTGGTGACGGCACTCTCACGGGAGCAAGGCAGTTTGCCAGTGAGTTTGACGTGCCCGTCGTGGGTATTCCAGGAACCATCGACAACGACCTCTATGGCACTGACCACACCATTGGCTATGACACGGCTCTCAACACCATCATGTGGTGCGTAGATCGCATACGCGACACCGCCAACAGCCATGAGCGCCTGTTTTTCATCGAGGTGATGGGACGTGAAGCCAGCTTCCTGGCACTTTACGGAGCTATTGCCGGCGGTGCCGAGGCGGTCATTATCCCCGAACTTGCCATAGAGGGCGACCAGCTTGCGAAGCTCATCGAACACGGCTTCCGCACCACCAAGAAATCGTCGATAGTGCTTGTTGCCGAGAATCCTGTCACGGGCGGTGCTATGCAGCTTGCCGAGCGGGTGCGCCAGGAGTATCCTCGGTATGATGTGCGCGTGACCATTCTCGGTCACCTGCAACGTGGCGGTTCTCCCACAGCGCAAGACCGCATCTTGGCGTCGAAAATGGGTGCTACCGCCATCGAAGCTCTTGTCGAGGGTCAGCGCAACGTGATGATTGGTGATGACGATGAACAGATGGTGTATGTTCCTTTCAACAAGGCTATTAAGTATGAGAAGACCATCGACCGCCACCTCCTTGAGACGATTTCACGCCTCTCGAAGTAGTAGGGGCGGTTTGAGTAAAGAAGCAAAAAAGTTACCTTTGGGTAATTTACCTTTGGGTAACTTTTTGTATATTTGCACACAACATTATTAACTAATTGAAAATATGCAAGAAAAGAAAGGCTTTTGGACACGTGCCGTTGACCTCTACGTTGATGGTTTCCGCTCGATGACACTAGGTAAGACCTTGTGGCTCATCATCGGCATCAAGCTCTTTATTTTCTTTGTGATAATAAAAATACTTTTCTTCCCTAATTTCCTATCCTCAAAGAGCGACACCGATGAGGGCAAAGCGCAATATGTGCGAGAGCAACTAACCAAGAAATAAGTGTTAAGTTTTAAATGTTAAGTGTTAAGTGGTTGCGATGCCATCGCAACAAACTATAAACTAATATCTATAAACTGTGAACTTTGAACTATTAACTGATAACTATCATGGGTGATTTATTAATGACAGTAGTCGATTGGTCGAGGGCGCAATTTGCTCTCACAGCCTGCTATCACTGGCTGTTCGTGCCGTTGACGTTAGGACTGGGAGTAATAATCGGTGTGATGGAGACCATCTATTATCGCACTCGCGACGAGAAATGGCTCGCCACCACCAAGTTTTGGATGACCATCTTTGGCGTGAACTTCGCCATTGGTGTGGCAACGGGTATCATCCTCGAGTTTGAGTTTGGCACCAACTGGTCGAACTACAGCTGGTTTGTGGGCGACATTTTTGGCGCTCCGTTGGCTATCGAGGGCATCCTCGCCTTCTTCATGGAATCGACGTTCATCGCCGTGATGTTCTTTGGTTGGAAGAAGGTGTCGCCCAAGTTCCACCTTGCCTCCACATGGCTCACTGCCCTAGGTGCCAGCATCTCGGCGTTGTGGATTCTTGTCGCCAACTCATGGATGCAATATCCTGCCGGATGCACCTTCAACCCCGAGACCATGCGCAACGAGATGACCAACTTCTGGGAAGTGGCGTTCTCGCCGATGGCAATGGCAAAGGTGTTCCACACCGTGACCAGCGCTTGGGCACTAGGTGGGGCCTTTGTGGTGGGAGTGTGTGGATGGCTGCTGTTGAAAAAGCGCAACCGCGACCATGCCTTGCGAAGCCTCAAGGTGGGCGGCTGGGTAGGACTCATTGGCATCGTCCTCACCAGCATCAGCGGCGACACCTCGGCTGTGCAGGTCGCCAAGCACCAGCCCATGAAACTTGCTGCGATGGAGGGTCTGTATAAGGGCGAACAGGGTCAGCCGATAGTGGCATTCGGCATTCTCAACCCATCAAAGGAGATTGGCGACAGCATCGACCCCTATCTCTTCGACATCTCTATTCCTCACGGCCTAGCGTTCCTTGCCACTCACGATTTCAACGCCTTTGTTCCAGGCATTGAGGATATAATTGACGGCAAGTCGATGGATGCCGACGGCAACGCCATCAACACCGTCTCATACGCCGACCGCATAGAGCAAGGAAAGCTGGCTAAAGACGCGCTCGCAGTATATCAGGAGGCGCATAAAATAGGCGATAGCATCACCATGCAGGAGCAGGGTAAGGTTATTGAAGACAATTTCAAGTATCTGGGATATGCCTATCTCGACAAGCCTGAGGAGGCGGTGCCCAACGTGCCCTTGACGTTCTACACCTTCCACCTGATGGTGACCATAGGCGGCTATCTGGTGATATTCTTTATTATAGTGTTGCTGCTGCTCTACAAACCCAAGTGGATTCCCTGGAAGGAGAAACTGGCGAAACCCGCCTATTGGCTAGCAGTCCTCACCATTCCGCTCACTTATCTGTGCTC
This sequence comes from uncultured Prevotellaceae bacterium, assembly GCA_937916085.1. GTDB lineage: Bacteria > Bacteroidota > Bacteroidia > Bacteroidales > Muribaculaceae > Sodaliphilus. The sequence continues at coordinate 10,817 of CALGGO010000075.1, forward strand.
GATGTGCGGATGGATTGTCGCCGAGGTGGGCCGTCAGCCCTGGACCATCCAAGACCTGATGCCCAACAAAGTTGCCATCAGCGACCTCTCGGCAGGATATGTGCAGACCACCTTCTGGATTTTTGCTGTGGTGTTCACTGTACTGCTCATTGCCGACGTGAGCATCATCTGCAAGCAGATTACCAAGAAATCGAAGACCGACCTAAACGTAGTAGAAACAAAATAAAAAGAGGAGGACACAACTATGACACACGAAATGTTACAAAACTACTGGTGGCTGATAATGTCGGTGCTTGGCGCACTGCTGGTGTTTCTGCTCTTTGTGCAGGGCGGTCAGTCGATGCTCATCACTACCAAGAAAGAGAAACGCCCATTGCTCATCAACTCGCTTGGACGCAAATGGGAGCTCACGTTTACCACTCTGGTGACCTTTGGCGGAGCGTTCTTCGCCTCGTTCCCGCTGTTCTACAGCACCAGCTTTGGTGGTGCCTACTGGCTGTGGATACTCATCCTTTTCAGCTTTGTCGTCCAGGCTGTTGCCTACGAATACCGCACCAAGCATGGCAACGTGTATGGTACCAAGTTCTACGACACCTTATTATTAATAAACGGCTTTGCCGGTCCTGTGCTGCTCGGTGTGGCGGTAGCGGGAATGTTCTTTGGCGCCGACTTCACCGTTGAGAAGACCAATATCCTCGACGTTCAGGCAGCCACTATCTCGAAGTGGGGACCCCATCATGGTCTTGAGGCGATAGCCTGCTGGAAGAACCTGCTCTTCGGCTTTATGGTGTTCTATCTGGCTCGCACACTAGCGTCGCTCTATTTCATCAACAACATCAACGACGACGAGGTGCAGCGCAACCAGCACAAGCGACTGTTTATCAACTCCACAATCTTTGTGGTGCTGTTCCTGGCTGTGGTGGCGGTGATTCTCACCTCGCCCGGTGTGGAGGTTGACGATGCTGGAAATGCCATTTGGGTGCCTAACAAGTATCTCACCAACTACGTGCAGATGTGGTGGGCGCTGGGAGCTTTGCTCTTTGGCGTGTTGATGGTGCTCAACGGCATCATCAAGTCGCTGCTCAAGAGTGCCTACAAGAAAGGCATTTGGTGGGCTGGCATCGGTGCGGTGCTCGTGGTGATGAGCCTGTTCTGGGTGGTGGGCTACAACCACACTGCCTATTATCCCTCGCTGCAAGACGTGCAGCACTCTCTCACGCTTGCCAACAGCTCGTCGAGTGAGTTCACGCTCACTGCCATGAGCTATGTGTCGCTGCTTGTGCCATTTGTGCTTGCCTATATCGTGTGGGTGTGGCGCAAAATGGACCATACCAAGCTCACCGACGAGGAAATCAAGCAAGCAGGAGATGATGAAATTTATTAAAATGCACAATGCTCAATCCACAATGCACAATGCACAATGCACAATGCACAATGCATAATCCATAATGCATAATCCATAATCTATAATCTAGGGTTTCTAGATCTTCTAGAATTTCTAGATATCTAGAAAAACTAAAAACTCACAACTCACAACTCATGAAACGATATATATTGATTCTGCTTGCCATGGCAGTGTGCGCAGCGGGATTTAATGCCGACGCCAAGAAGAAACGCCGCAGCCACAAGCGCACAGCCAAGAAGACCATCGTGCAGCCCGAGCCTAAGGGATATGAGCCGCTGGAGGGCGACTATGAAGGCGTGATGGAGTATGATAAAGCCAAGTACCCACCCGAATATCCTAGTGGCAATGAGGGACTGATGAAGTACCTCTCCGAGAACATTAAATACCCCAAGAGCGCCCAGAAGAACGGCGTTCAAGGTACTGTGGTGTTGCAGTTCATCGTGGAGAAATCGGGCGCGATAAGCAACGTGAAAGTGCTAAAGAGCGTTGATAAAGCCCTTGACAACGAGGCAGTGAGAGTGGTGAAGGCAATGAAGCACTTCATCCCAGGCTACAACGAAGACCACGCCGCAGTGCGAGTGCTCTACACCCTGCCAGTGAAATTTAAGCTGGAATAGGATAGGAGTGGGTAGGAGTGGATAGGAGTGGATAGGAGTGGGTAGGAGTGGCTATGAGTGACTATGAGTGACTAGGGGCTTGACACTTGTCTCTTTTACTTAACACTTACCACTTACCACTTACCACTTACCACTTACCACTTAACACTTACCACTTAACACTTGCCACTTACCACTTAACACTTAACACTTGCCACTTGTCACTTAACACTTACCACTTAAAACTTACCACTTAAAACTTAACATTTTACCTCATCAGCTCTCCTATGGAGGTGGTGAGGTTTACCATGAATGTGGTGGCGCCAGTGTGGGGTTGTGCGAAGGCAACGCCGAAGCCGAAGGCTTTGACTTTCATGCCGCCGCCAATGGAGAATCCCGACAGGAAGTTGCGCTTGTAGGTGCTCATGTCGGTGCGTGTCTTGTAGTTGTAACCAGCGGCAATGTAGATGTTGCTCGATGGCAGGTATTCGATGCCAAAGACTAGGTGGCGGAAGAGGTTGCTGGCAAACTTGTCCTTCTCCACGAGGTCGCTCGACGTGTTGTTCTTGTCGGCAGGCTCGTAGTAAGGGAGTTTCCATTTTGAGAGGTTATAGGCGGTGACCGAGAGTCGGAACGGTGTAGAGCCTAATCCCTTGCTGAAACCCAGCTGGATGTCCCACGGCAGCTTGTCGCGTGTGTCGTTGAATTTCTTGACCTGACCTCCCAGGTTCTTTAACACGAGCGAGAGGGAGAGGTCTTTGTCGGGGTTGTAATAGTTGACACCTAAATCTACGGCGATGGCACCAGCAGAGTAGGTCTCGTAGCTGGAGTGGACATACTTGAGGTTGATGCCGCCACGCAGACGGTCGCTGATGTCGTGAGAGTAGGTGAGGGTGAACGCCAAGTCGCTGGCGCTGAACTCGCCGGTAATTGCCCCGCTGGCATCGGTGGCGTTCATCTTGCCGTAGCCGAAATACTGAATCGCCGCTCCGGCAGCGCCATGCTCACCCACGCCTTGTCCATAGCGCGCTCCCATGAAATTGGTGCCGCCAATGTAACGCATATAGTTCAGCCCCACCTGATGGTCAAATTCCTTGCCCAGCAGCGCGGGGTTCTGCTCCACGAGGTTGATGTCGTCGTCGATGATAGTAATGTTGTGCCCACCCAGGGCGTAAACATGCGACGACACCGGCACATTCAAGAACTGGTAGGCCGTGGTGCCGTCTTGGGCGTTAGCTGCAATAGCTCCAATCGCCAAGAGCAGTAACGAGATTATATTTTTGGTCTTAAATATCATTGTCATTATTTAATAACGAGAAAAATGCGATTATAGTATTAAAGAGATTCCTATAAATTTATATTTGATGCTATAGTTGTGCCAATTAATTGTTTAATTTTCCTTACATTAGCGAAGAAAAAAGCATCTTTTTGTAAAAAAACCAAAAACCTTATTAATCATTACCAAAATGAGTGCCTGTAGTTGTTGTTTTTTATAAAATCACCACTATATTTGCATGAAAAATGTAACAAATCGCTTGAAAAAAGTGTTGATACACACTAATTGACACCTGCTTAAACTTACTGAAAATGCTGTTATGAAGCTCTCACGTTTATCGTTATTATTGTTGCTTGTTGCCTTGAGTGCGTTGATGTTTGATGCCTCGGCGCAGCACATGCGTAATGTTACCGCTTGCAATCCCTTGTCGCCAAACAAGAGCGGTTACACGTTGGTATATGATTACGAGAGCGTTGATGTGCGTCCTCAGTTCCCTGGTGGCGAGCGCAGCATGATTAATTTCATCAACGACACTCGTGAGTACCCTTACGACGCTTATCACAACCACATCCAAGGACGCGTGTTGTGTAGCTTTGTGGTGGGCACTGATGGCAAGCTGTTTGACATTCAGGTGATTCAAGGTTCAGGCGATGACAGCCTTGACCGAGAGGCGATGCGCGTCATCAGCAAGATGCCAAAGTGGGTAGCTGGCATGGTGAGCAACTCCAAGGTCAACGTTCGCTGTATCATCCCTATAGCCTTTAGGCTGTAAGACAATTTATGTCAAGTCACAAACAACCCAATAGAGAAGTAGGTGCCACAATCAATGACACCTTTCTTAGTCGCGCAGAATGCAATATTATGCGCGGCTTTGCCATCATTTTCATTATTGTCGATAACATGACCCATCGCTTCAATGGCGTGTTTATGGACAATGAGTATAATTTCATGTGGAGTTCGGTGAAAGGGTTCTTAAACAACTTGATGCACCCCGACGCCACATTGCCTTTTAACCTCATTTCGTTTTATTGCCCCTATGGCTTGATGTTGTTTGTCTTCTTGAGCGGTTATTGCCTCACTTTGAAATATGAGAAAGGAAATGGCAGGGGGACTTCCAGCAAAGTTTTTATCGCCAATCACTATAAAAAATTGTTTGTCATGCAGCTCAAGGGACTTGCGCTGTTCTTGATGGTTTATTTCATTTTGTACCCCGATAAGGGTGTGCGCAGTCCTTTGGTGTTCCAATTCCTGCTATTGGGTAATTTATATCCTAGCACATCGTGGTTCTGCATCCCAGGCCCATATTGGTTCTTTGGCATGATAATGGAGATGTATGTGATTTATCGCCTTTTAATCTACAACAGGAGTGATTGGGTCGCCATAGCGTTGACAGTTTTCTCGATTGTGGTGATGGCATTCTTTGACCCCGAGGGTGATATGCTAAGTTATTTGCGAATTAATGGTTTCATTGCGATGTTGCCATTCTGTATGGGCGTGTTGGCGGCACGTCACTTGAATGCCAGTTCCTTCTCACTGAATAAGACTAGTGTGAGTGCTGGAATATTCCTTTTGGCATTTGTTTTGCTGACGGCATCGAAGTTCAACTTCTACAGTTGGCTGATAATGCCCATTTTTATAATCATCACAGCTGTGACGCTAGTGAAGTTGTTCTCCAAGGTGAGATTGCTTGATAGCGCATTCAGCTGGTTAGGTGCCATGTCGGGGGTGTTGTTCGTCATTCATCCTACAGTTAGGGAAATCTTTTTTGTGCGTATGGACGACACCTCTAAATACTATGCTATGGTGCTTGTCTATCTACTCATCACATTTGGGGTGAGTATGATACTCAAGCCTGCATTCACTAGCAAGAAAAAGGAAGAATAAATACCATGGAAGGTGTTGCAAAACACCCACAAAATAGAAAACTACGGATTAATCTGATTTTTTATTCGACAGATTTTCAAGAAACTGTGTTTTTTTATTTTTGCAACAGCCTAATGACCGATTTGGGTTAAATCGTTGCCGTCATACTCCCCCATGCCCCCTCTATCTTAGAGGGGGAGCTAAAATGCGAAGCACTTTTCGTTTTGTAACAGCCTCATGACCGATTGGGGTTTAATTTTGGTGCTGGGTAGAGTTCTAGGTAGTAACGGTATCCCATCGCCAGGAGCAGTGTGATGACGATGTAGATTGTCAGCAATAGATAGAACTGCGGGCAGAGCCCTATTTTGGGGCCTCTCCATATCACTTCCATAAATATCGGGAGTCGTACAAGGGGATGCACGACAAAGATGCATGATGACAAAACACCAGTCCACACTAGTGGCTTGAGCGAAAGGTCGAGACGGCTCTGGATGGTGGCGTCTCTTGCCTCAAAGAGCTTTACGAAGCTCACGCTGCCAGCGATCACTATCATGGGTCCCCACAACCAAGCATAGAAGTTAAGGTTGGCGAGCAAAAGCACTGGCATCGCGGCAATGGCGATAGCTGCCAGCAGCCATTTGGAGAGGCGTGGAAATCCATATCTCGCCATGAGCACTCCCATGGCAAACGGCAGCATGGCAACGACGGCATTATAGCGCAGGTATCGGATAAACACGTGTCGATTTATCAGTGGCACCTGCATTATCCACGCCACCAGCACCAGTGCCACTGGTATAAACCATCTGAGCCATTTCCAGCCTTTTTTCTTGATTTTGTTAGTGGGAAAGACGATGAGGCGATAAATCACATACACCTCCAGCATCAGTCCAAAGAACCAGTATGGCCCAGGCATGATGTTAAGTTCGGGTCTCTTAAGCACATTGATGACCAGCAAGAGCTGGGCGACCAGATATTTTAGCCAGTCAGCCTTGTAGAAAGCATTATACATCGCGTGAGCAAAGAGCCCAATTATCAGTCCCAGCAGCATGAGCCTGAATAGCTTTTTCCACTGATAGATTATGAACTGTGTTGCTGTGCTTTTCTCGCTCTTGGCGCCCTCATATTTCCTGACAAGTCCAAAGCCGCTGAGAAACAAGAAAACAGGAACTCCGTAATGCCCAAAGAAAGAAAAGAACTGAACAGGGAAATACATGTCGATGCCACCGCAAAGGTAGTCCCACATTCGTTGGCCGAAAGAGAGGTTGAAATTATACTCATTCTCAAGGATGACGACTTCAGGGTTTAGCCAGTGGCAGAAGTTGTGCAGGACAATACCGATGATGGCAATCCCTCGCAAGGCATTGCACTGCGTTTTGCTCAATAAGTCATTACCTTTCAAGATGGTCATATCGGAGTGCTATAGGTAGATGATCATTCACCAAACAACCGTCGCGCAAGTGCTGTTAATTTGCTGAGTACGCGACGGTTGTAGTGACAATTATCAGTGAGTTGTCAAGATTTCTTGTTCTTTGTCTTCTTCAGATTCAAGTTTTTGAGGCTGATTTTCTTCTTTTTATTAGCGTCGTTGCCATAGCCATAACCATAACCATAACCGTAGCCATAACCATAAGTGCCATATCCGTAGCCATAACCATATCCTCCATAACCATAGTTCTTCTTGTCGAGTTTGAGGTCGTTGATGAGAATAGTGAGGTTCTTGAGCTTCTTCTCGTCGCTGGCTTTCTCAAGGTCGAGCAAGAACTTCTTGTCGATGAAGCCGTCGCGTATCACATAAACTGTGAAATCAACATATCGGTTGATGAGCGTCGCGTCGGCAATCAGTCCAAATGGCACAGTGTCGAGGATGATGTAGTCATATCTCTCGCGCAAAGCGGTGATGAGTTCCTCGAGGTGCTTGTTCATCAGCAGACTGGTGGGGTTGGGCGGGATGGCGCCCAGAGGCACGATGTCGAGGTTCTCGTGGATGCTTCCCTTGACAATGATGTCGTCGATGTTGGTGGTCTTTCCTGAGAGGAATGAGCTCACACCAATGTTGGTCTCGGTATTAGCGTATTCTGAGAATCGTCCCTTGCGCAAGTCAAGATCGACCACAGCCACCTTCTTGTTGACGTAGGCGTAGGTGAGAGCGAGGTTCAGGGCGATGAAGCTCTTTCCTTCACCAGGACGTGTTGAGGTGAACTGCATCACGGTACCCACACCGTCTTTGCTCTCGGCGATGAAGTCGAGATTTGCTCTAACAATTCTTAGAGCCTCCGATACTCTGTCCACAGAATCCTCGGTGATGACAATCTCTTCGTTCTTCTGGCTGCTGTGCTTGCTCGGGATCTCTCCCACGATAGGAAGTTTACAGTTCTCCTCCACATCGTGGCGGGAGTGAATCTTGGTGTCAAGAGATAGAATCCAGTAAATGAGATAAAGCACTGCGGCGGGAATGAGCAAGCCAATGAGCAGACCAATAGCGAGGAAGCGTGTGGTGTTGGGCGCGATGGGCGATCCACTGCCCGTAGCGTTCTCGATGACCTTGGCATTAGGCTCGGTGATGGCAATCTGCAGGGCGTTTTCCTCACGCTTGTTTAGCAGGTAGAGGAAGAGTTGCTCCTTCACGTTTTGCTGACGGGTGACCTCAATGATAGATTTCTCGTGCGAAGGCATCACTTGTCGTCCGGCTTGTGCAGTGGCGGCCTGTGCCTGGGCTCGCGAGGTCTGGGCACTGAGCTTATTGATGTATTTGTTTATAGAATTCTGAATATTCGCCTTTTGGGCGCTCATTTCGCTCTGCAACTGGGCAATCACTGGGTTTTCGCCTGTTGCGGTAGAAGCTATCTTCTGATATTTGAGCATATTGTCGTTATATGCCTTGATTTGTCCTTCAATGCCGGCATCGGCAATGCCTACATTGCTTGGCAGCAGTGATTTGTCATCAGTGCCGTTGATATATCCTTGCATGCTTGTCGCTATGCTAAGCTGTAGGCTGGCGTCGGAGGCATTCTCTTGAAATTTCATGCCCGATGAGGCGTCGGCATACATTGATGCGTTGGCGCTTGCCGACTTGAGTTGCGCGATGCGGCTATCCACGCCACTAAGGTCTTGCGAAATTGCGGCAATGCGTTCGTTAATGAAGTCCTCGGTGTTGCGTGCCACGCGGTTCTTGTCCTCGATGCCGTCTTGGTTATAAGCCACGATGAGGGCATTCAGAATGTCGATACCCAGCTCGTTATTGTCGGTGGTAAGTGAGAGTTTGAGCACGTCGCTGTATTTGTCGGTCATTTCCACCTTCAAGGAGTTGATATATTTCTTTGCGGCACTATTGATGGTATAAACTTTGGCAATCACCGTGTAGCCTACATACTGAGTGTTGAATAACTTGGTCTTGGTGACGGCAATGGGACCGTAAGGTGTTGCTACTGTATTTCCAAATTCTGCCTCTTTCCAGTTCTTGCTGCCATTGATGGCAAACTCAAACTTTGTTTCGCTTTTTGGTGCGATAGAAATGGAATAATTGGTCTCGGCCTCGCGCATCGGGGTGATTTGCACTGGAGAGTGCTTGTAGGTGTTAACCTCACGCAGATACACCTTGCCATAATATTGAATGTTGAGTCCCAGATGAGTGACAACACTCTCCATAATCTTGGTTGACTTTATCTTGTGGGTCTCATTGGCAAGGTCGGTAGTCACCACTTTCATGCCCAAATCTCCAAACACTTGTGCCTGGCTACCCGCCTGCTTGCTGGTCTCGGTAGTGAGCATTATTGTTGCCTGTGAGCTATATAGCTTAGGCTCCGACTTGCTCTTGAGCAGTGCCAAGCAGGTGCAGATTATCGCTGAAATGACAAACCAATACCAGTTGTGAGCGCACGCATTGAAGAACGCCTTGATGGGTATTGATGAGTTGAAGTTCTTTTTCTTCTCGTTATTACTAGACGATGATTCTTGAGTTATCTCTTGCATATCCCTGATAGATTGTTTCGTTCGTAATTCTATTTTAAACGTGCAAAGTTAAGTATATTTTTCCTATAAGCAATAATAATAAGGTGGAAAATTGCAAATTTAGGCGAAAAGATGTCTCACTTGTTGCTCCTTTGAAAAAAAATGACGATATTTGCACTTTACTTTAAACTTTGAAATATTTAAAACATCAAAAATACCATTACAATGAAGAAATTATTATTTACAATTTTCTGTGCGCTGACCTGCTTAGTAGCGAGTGCAGTGCCTGCTATCCCTACTCCACAGACGGTGACACAACCTGGCGGCGAGGAACTCACCGTGAGAATCAAGGGAGATGAGTTCTACCACTACATGACGACCGTTGACGGCTACACCATTGTCATGAACGACAAGGGTTTTTACACTTATGGTACCCTTCTCAATGATGAGGTGGTGGCAAGCAATATTGTAGCGCGTGATGCCGACAAGCGTTCGGCAAGCGACAATGCTTGGCTGCAAGCCACTGGTAAGAACCTGCGCTCGGAGCGTCAGGTGGCCGCTGGCATCCGTGCTCGTGCCCAGCGCGACGCTCTGTCACATCTCAATAGTATTGACTATAACAATTTTCACGGCCTGGTGATTCTTGTGGAGTTTAAGGACGCGCATTTCACTCGCAGCGATGTGGTTGACTTCTACACCAATATGATTAATCAAGAAAACTACACTGGTTATACCAACGAGGACGGCACTTCCAACCCTTATGGCAACTGCACCGGCAGCGTTCGCGACTACTTCCACGACAACAGCAACGGCATCTTCACGCCGCAGTTTGACGTGGTGGGTCCTTTTGAGGTGAATTATAATGTTAACCAAGGTAATCAATATGCTTATAACATTTTCTTAAGCGCCGTTCAGAAAGCTAACCCCACCGTGGACTTTAGCCAATATGACCTTGACAACAATGGCATTGTTGACCTCATTTACTTTATCTATGCCGATACCCCATCCAGTAGCGACTCCAGCAGTCCTAATCACATCTGGCCCCATCGCTCGGCTTTTTATACTTATACAAAATATGACGGCAAGTATATCCGCGACTATGCTTGCTCGGCAGAGTATATCTACGCCAAGAGTAACGGTATCTTTGACGGCATAGGCACCATCTGCCACGAGTTCAGCCATGTGCTGGGACTGCCCGACCTCTACGATACTAACGAGGATGACGACGATACCAACGGCGAGGCTCAGCATCCAGGCGAGTGGGACTTGATGGCTGGCGGAAACTACCAGAACAATGCGCGCACCCCAGTGGCGTATAGCCTCTATGACCGCTACTCCACAGGCTTTGCCAACTACCAGATTATCACTGCCGAGGGAGAATATACCCTTAACCCCACAAGCACTACCGGTGAGGGATATATTCTAAAAACTCCTACCAACAAGGAGGTCTTCCTTATCGATAATCGTCAAAATACAACGAAGTGGGACAAATACGCTCCTGGTCATGGCATGACCATTGCTCGTATGGACTCTACCAACACTAGCGTGTGGACCGGCAATGCACCTAACGGCAACGCTACCCGACTCTATTACGAATTGCTGCGCGCCGGTGGCTCCACTGCTTTCCAATCACCCACCGACCCCTTCCCGGGCACTCGTGGCGTGACCATGATTACTAACGAGACAACACCCAACTTGATGGCATGGGGCAACAAGCCCAATCAATATAACCTATACAACATTCATGAGGAAGGTGATGTGGTGAAGTTTAACGTTAAGCTCAACGGCACCTTTGTGACTGTGGTCGAAGACTTTGAGCCCATGACTCCTAAAACGTCTAATAATGCGACCATAAGCGATGAAGGCTCCTTGGCGACTTGGACTTTTGCCAAATGCTATCCTGCATCGCCTACCGACGCCAGTTTGGTCAATGGCAACATTTCAGTTGCTATGAAAAAACCTAGCACCGCCACCATGACCAGTGACGTCGCTTATGACACCTATATGGTGGCCTTTGACTTTTATAATAACACTAATATTAATGCCAACTTGCAGCTGTTCATGTCAACCGACCAAGGACAGACATGGACTGCTCAGCCCAATGCTACGGGTAACACCACAGTCATTGCTGCACCAAAGGCCAAGAGCACTCTTTGCTTCCCAGTTGCCGTTCAGGTGCCTGCACGCTACCGTGTGGCATGCACTGGCGGTTCCACAACACTTGCCGGCTATCTCGACGACTTTACCATTTACCACAACGGCGCACTCAATCCAGTTGTTGTGGTTCCTGGCGATGTGAACGGCGACGGTGAGGTTACTGCCACCGATGTGACATTGCTCTACAACATACTCCTAAATAATGATTGGAATGGGGTAGAACATGCTGACCAAAATGGTGACGGTGAAATTACCAGTGCTGACGTTACTTCGGTTTACAACATCTTACTCGGGAGTTGAAGAATGCCCGTTTTGATGGTGCATAGGGTAAGTGTTTAACGCCATGACCGAAGCTGCACTTTATTTGATACCGGTCGGGCTCAGTGATACTGGGCTCGACACCGTGTTGCCGCAGCACAATATCAATATTGTAGGAGAAATCAAGCATTTCATCGTGGAGAATGTGCGCTCGGCACGGCGGTTCCTCAAGAAGTGCGACCGCAGTATCGACATCGACACGCTCACCTTCTATGAGCTCAATCGCCACACCAAGTCAGAGGATTTCCCCGCAATGCTCGCGCCACTAATGGGCGGCGAGCCAATGGGAGTCATCAGCGAGGCAGGCTGTCCTGCCATTGCCGACCCTGGGGCCGATGTGGTGGCGATAGCCCAAAGCCGTGGGCTAAAGGTGAAGCCACTAGTGGGGCCCTCAAGCATCTTGATGGGACTCATGGGCTCGGGCTTCAATGGTCAGAGTTTCGCTTTCTTGGGCTATCTGCCCATTGATGCGACTCAGCGCTCCCGCAAACTCAAGGAGATGGAGCACCGCATTATGCGCGAGAATCAGACGCAGATTTTCATCGAGACGCCCTATCGCAACAATGCTCTCGTTGCCGAGATTTGCAAGACGATGCCACCGCACATCAAGCTGTGCATCGCTACCGACATCACTGGCTCAGGCGAGAAAATAGTCACCCGTGGCGTGAAGCAGTGGCTCAAACAGTTGCCCGACCTTAACAAGGTGCCAACCATATTTCTACTTTACAAGTGAGAGCGCTTCACGCCGATTAGAGATAAAGATTTAGAGGATAAGGATTAGAGATTAGAGATTAGGGAACCGCTTTACTATTCTACTATTCCACTATTCCACTATTCTACTTTTTTATCTCTGTAAATTAAAAATGAGTAAAAACAATGATAAGTATCGCCAGCGGAGGCTTGGCGATAGTCGATGGATAGAGAAGTTTGCCATCGACGACAATGATTTTGACAATGATGACTCACAAGCCATGCAACGCACTGTGCCGCACGACGATGGCGACCAGTGGAGTGGCTTGCAGTTTGTGAGTTTCGGAAGCGGAAGCAGTGGAAACTGCGCGTTTCTGGGTACCGAGAACGGAGGAGTGCTTATTGACGCAGGTATTGACCCGCAGCATGTGTGTCGCGACCTCGCTGCCAATGGCATAGACATCAGCAAGGTGAAAGGCATAGTGCTCACGCACGACCATGCCGACCACATTCGCTATGCCTACAAGCTGGTGCGTGAGAACAAGCATATGCGCATATATTGCACTCCACGCCTGATGGGCGGCCTGCTGCGGCATCACAATATCTCACGGCGCATTAAGGACTATCAGGTGAGCATCTTCAAGGAGATTCCGTTCTTTCTTGCAGGCATGAAGTTCACTGCCTTTGAGACGTCGCACGACGCTATCGACAACATGGGATTCAGCATTGAAGTGGGTGACAACAAGTTTGTCATCGCAACCGATATGGGCATCATCACCGAGCGCGCGGCGCACTACATGAGTAAAGCCAATTTCTTGATGATTGAGAGCAACTACGACCGCCAGATGCTTGACGGCGGGCGTTATCCCGAGTATCTCAAGGCGCGTGTGCGTGGAAGTTTAGGACACCTCGACAATGCTGTGGCGGCACAATATGTGGCAGCCAACTACCACAAGGGGTTGAAATGGGTGTTTCTGTGCCACTTGAGCAACGACAATAACACTCCCGAGAAGGCTCTTGGCGAGATGACCGCTGCGCTCGAAGCGCGGGGGGTGAGCGTAGGGGACGGCAGCAACTCGCCCGACTCACGCTGCAAGGCTATCCAGGTCTATGCTCTGCCACGCTACGACACCAGCTTGTGGTTTGTGCTGTGAGTTCGTTGATCGTTTAAGGAAGACCGTTACGAGATTAAACTTTGTAACCTTTTATTAGTCAAACTGCTATATAAACATATTTTTCATTACAAAAAACGTTTTTTACTATGAAGAAGTTTTTATTTATTGCTGCAATCGTAGCATTGATTATGGGCACTGCTGTTGATGCCAGTGCTAAAGTGAAGAAAGTTAAGGGCAAAAAAGTTAAAGCCCAGACCACTAAGATTGTAAAAAGCAACAATCAGAACATGAAGGTTGACCAGGGCATGTACACTGCCGAAGACGCTAATCGCTTGGACAACGGTGACGTTTCTGAGCTCGAAAAGGCTTTCATTGCTAACTTCTATGGTCAGTATGTTTTCAATGGAAACATCTATAACGAGGCTCATTTCCCATATGTGAAGACCAAATTCACCCCTGCCGCACTGTCTCAGATTGCTGATGCCGAGGGATACGACTGGTCAATAATCACTGGTCGCACCGACGACTCTATGGGCATCACTCCTGACTATTTCATCATCAACCGTTTGGAAGGGAATTGGTATGAAGTGTGCGGAGCCGACGGTTTCAAAACTTATCTCAAGGTGGAAGGTGCCGATGGCGCTTACAAAATCACCGAAGTGAGCAAGAATCATTAAGATTCATAATCCCTTTACTGTCATGAAAAAATAGGGACAGTGCAATCAGGCGCTGTCCCTTAATAATTTATGTCAAAATCGTTCCTAAAGTCTAAAAGCACTCTTCATCATAATTTTAAAGAAGACGAGGAAGCCTATCATGAGCACGGCATATACACCGAGCAAGATGTAGTCCATCTGTGTCGCCTCGGCCATGAGTTGTTTGTAGCTGTTGGGGTCGCTGATTTTCTCCATTGGCATGATAGCCAGCAATGTGATGACAATGCCCATAATTCCTGCTATAAATGGCATGATAAATGATGATGTGGAGGCAATGAGTATCATGTTTAGCAGGCTAAAAATGAAGGAAAGGACAAAGAATCCCAGAGCGAGGAACCCGTATTTCTCATTTCTAATTATTCGCAGGATTATCACAACACAAATTCCGATTGTTGCTAGAGAACTGAACAGCATGAAAAGTCCAGGAGCTGTGCCCTTGCGAATATCAAAGAGGTCGAAAGAGTCAATGAAATTAATCAGACCAGCGATAGCTGTATAACCCAAAACAAGGAAAAGAATCAGCTTGAAAATGCCTTGAGTATCCATGTTGCCAAATGGGTTCTGAGCAGGTTGACCTGGCTGCTGATAGGGTTGTTGGGCAGGTTGCTGATAAGGTTGTTGGGCAGGTTGCTGATAAGGTTGTTGGGCAGGTTGCTGATAGGGTTGTTGGACAGGTTGCTGGTAAGGCTGGGAGTACTGAGGCTGCGCTGGTGCAGCGGGAGGAACGGGAGCTGCTGGAGGAACGGGAGTGGCAGGCTGTGCGGGAGCTAGATATTGCGCCAGCTCAGGCACTTGGCTTGCGAGAGTCCAATTTGCCATACCCTCACACCACACCATTGAGTTGGGACCTAACCCATAATTCACCAACTGGTCGGCAGGCATGGGACCCACATTCTGATTGTTCTGGATAATGAAAAACTGTTTCATAGTTGCAAATATTAGTGGATAATTTAGGGATATTCAGTTAATTCACAACAATTTGTTTGTCAGATAGATAAATT
>CALGGO010000076.1 GCA_937916085.1 uncultured Prevotellaceae bacterium
GAGCGGCTTTCTTTGCAGGAGTAGCTTTTTTCGCAGTAGCAGTCTTGGCTGTTGTTTTCTTTGCAGGTTCAGCTTTCTTTACTGTCGTTGCGGCTTTCTTCGCAGGAGCCTTCTTTGCAGGAGCAGCCTTCTTTGCAGGAGCTTTCTTCGCGGGAGCTTTCTTTGTGGGAGCTTTCTTTGTGGGAGCTTTCTTCGCGGCTGCTTTCTTGGCAGGAGCCTTCTTTTCTTCAACCTTTTCCTCGGTCTTAGGCTCTTCGGCTTGTGGCTCGGGAGTTGGTTCGGGGATAGGCTCTGGTTCGGGCTCAGGCTCTGGGAATCGCTCTTGTTCGATGCGAGGCTCGTCGGGGTCGTCAAGATGCTCCTTGATATATTGGTCCATAGCAGCTGCTATAGATGGTGCCTTAGTCGAAGTGGTGAAGTCGAGCCTTAGCCCGTTGGCTTTGAGTTCTTCGATAGTCTTGCCGCCCATCACGCCAATGGCGATGTTGCCTTGCTCAAAGTGCGGGAAGCTCTGTATCAGTGATTTCACACCCGACGGAGTGAACAGTATCACCATATCATAGTCGAAGGGCTCATCATTACGGATGACGTTGCTCACGGTGCGGTACATAATTGCCTTGGTGAACTTTATGCTGCCGTCCTCGGGGATATGGAGCTTCTGGTCGTGGACATCGCTGATGGGGTAGAGGTAGGTCTCTTTGTTGTGCTTGGCAAGCAGTGGCAACAACGACTCGGCATGGCCAGTCTCGGTGTAGAAAATTTTGCGCTTGCGGTAGATGATATACTTTTGCAGATAGTGGGCTATTGTCTCGCTCACGCAGAAGTATTTCATCGTGTCGGGAACGTTGAACCTCAACTCTTTACAAAGCCTGAAGTAGTGGTCCACGGCGGTGCGCGCAGTGAAAATCACTGCAGTATGGGCGTTGATGGGGATTTTTGTCTGACGGAATTCCTTTGAAGTCAACCCCTCAATCCTGATGAATGGCCTGAATACCACTTCAACACCATACTTATTTTCCAAATCGAAATAAGGAGATTTTTTAGATGATGGTTCCGGCTGCGAAACCAAGATTTTCTTAATCTTCACTGTCTCAAATAATTATGTTTATAATATGCTGCATACATAAACTGTACCGGCAAGAGCCAGGAGAGGGGGTACAATTTCGACGGCGCAAAGGTACAAAATAAAATAGATACTTGATGATAAATTGTTGAAAAAAATTCTAAAACCCTTGCAAATAAATACAATTCTACCCAAAATGTATAGGATAATCGCAATTGTCACCATCAGTTTTATAGTGCTTGGAAAGACGAGGGTAATCACGGCGACTGGGAAAAGCAGCAATCCCAGCACCGCCTGCGATGCCAGGAAGCCTTGCACCCACATGTCGGTGAGGGAATCGTTGGCAAAAGTGTAGCCTAAGAGCCTGTAGAGCAGCAGCTGCAAGGTGACAAATATCGCCATGGCGAGGGTGAGTACCAGCACGTGGAGGAACACCGAGTTCTGGAGTGCTATGGTGAGCGACGGGTTGTACCACAGCAGGCCGTAATACAGCATAATGCCTCCCATCAGGCATGTGTTGGCAATCATGGCTATGATGATGCGCGCGTCGCTGCTGGTGTGCTCGGCAAAGAGGTCGTCCTTGCCCTTGGGCGAGAACAGGTAATGCCCCAAGTTGGCGATGTAAGAGCGCCCTAGGCGATAGCTAGTGAGGAGGAACAGACACGAGAGCAGAAACATGATCATCGACCCGGTGTCGTGCAGTGGCGACGTGTTGTGGGTGCGTGCGTTGCTGCCTTTGGGCACTTCTATCATTGGCATCTGGTCGATGTGAGCTGTGGCGGTGTCATTGCCCTCGGGTGCCGGAAAGCCGTTGATGTATTGGGCTTTGTGCAGCACAGGCGCGGCAACGCTATCGGCAGCTAGTGTCGAAGTGGAGTCGGTGATATTTTGAACGTTCTCGGTGGGCATCGCGATGATGGTTAATATTTTGATTCTATGGGTTGTGGAGATTGCTGTAGTTCTTTCTCAACAGTTGCTATGGCTTGCTCGGGAGAGCTGACAAACTGCACAAGGCGGTTGTGGCTCTTGCGCATAAAACCTTGGTCTATGGCGGTGGTGAGCATAGCTGCCAGGTGGTCGTAGAAGCCTTGGGTATTGAGCACCACGATGGGCTTTGGTGCTAGGTTGAGCTGCCGCCAGGTTATGGCCTCAAGCAGCTCTTCCATCGTGCCGCAGCCGCCAGGCAGAGCAATCACCGCCTGGGTCATCTGAGCAAGGGTGAGTTTGCGCTCGTGCATGTCGGCAGTGGTGATGATGCGTGTGAGGCGGTCGTAGTGCCAGCCGTTATCGACCATAAACTGTGGTATCACGCCAATGGCCTCTCCGCCAGCGTCGAGTGCGCCGTCGCTCACGGCACGCATGAGCCCCTCGCAGCCAGCACCGTTGAAGCATGTCCAGCCACGCTGCGCCATGAGCTTGCCCAGCTTGTAGGCGGCATCAACATAGTGTTGCTCCAAGTCGCGGCTCGAAGCCCCGAAGACGCAGATATTTATATTCTCAAAAGACATTTATAAGTTGTGAGTTGCCAGTTATCAGTTTTCTAGAATTTCTAGATGTTTCTAGAATATCTAGTGAACTTTTTACTTTCTACTTTTTACTTTTTACTTTCTACTTTTTACTTTCTACTTTTTACTTTTTACTTTCTACTTTCTACTTTTATTACCCCTCCTCTTCGTCATTAACGATTTGGAAGTCACGGTCGGGGTCGTCATATTTCTCTTCCCAGTACTCGTCGTCCCATTCTTGCTCATCAACCACCATCTTGCCGCCGGCATCGGGCAGCTCGTCGTAGTCAGGGTCTTGCGCGGCAAAGAGGAAGTCGTCTTCCTCCTGCACGCGGTGCTGAGCGTCGAGGTCGTGGAGTGCCACGCTGTCGGGGATGCGGTTATGCTCGTCGTTGATGGTGCGCCACAGGATGTCTTTGAGTTCGGTGAGCCCTTGCTGAGCCACGCTAGAGATGAACACCACAGGCACGTCGGTGGGCAGTCCGTCGCGCAGCATCTCTTTGAGTTCTTCGTCGATGAGGTCGCACTTGGTGATGGCAAGCACGCGCGGTTTCTCCACCAGGTCGGGGTTGAAGGTGGCGAGCTCGTTGCTCAATATCTCATATTCGCGTTTGATGTCGTCGGTGTCGCTGGGTATCATAAACAGCAGCACGGCATTGCGCTCGATGTGTCGCAGGAAGCGCAGTCCCAGACCCTTACCTTCGCTGGCACCCTCGATGATGCCGGGGATATCAGCCATCACAAACGATTGCTGACCACGGTAGCTCACGATGCCCAGGTTTGGCTCAAGGGTGGTGAAGGGATAGTTGGCAATCTTGGGCTTGGCGGCGCTGATTACCGAGAGAAGCGTCGATTTGCCGGCGTTGGGGAATCCCACAAGCCCGACATCGGCGAGCAGCTTCAGCTCAAGGATGATAGACTTCTCCACGCCGTCCTCGCCGGGCTGGGCGAAACGGGGAGTCTGACGGGTGGCGGTCTTGAAATGCACGTTGCCCAAGCCGCCGCGGCCGCCTTTGAGGAGACGCACCACCTGTCCGTCTTGCGTCACGTCGCACAGGAACTTCCCTGTCTCGGCGTCATAGACGGCAGTGCCGCATGGCACCTCGATGGTGCGGTCCTCGCCCTTCTTGCCGGTACACTGGTTCTCGGAGCCTGGCGCACCGTCGGTGGCGAAGATGTGACGCTGGTACTTGAGGTGGATAAGGGTCCACAGGTTGCGGTTGCCCTTGAGGAAGATGTGGCCACCACGGCCGCCGTCGCCGCCGTCGGGACCGCCTTTGGGGATATACTTGGCGCGGTGCAGGTGTTTCGACCCCGCCCCGCCATGCCCACTGCGGCACATTATCTTCACATAGTCAATAAAGTTGCTCTCAGCCATAATTTATAGTTTTGCCGCGCTTCGCGCTAGTTTTGTCGCTCGCTGGCGCGAGCTGGTTTGCCGCGCTTCGCGCTAGTCTGCCGCTCGCTGTCGCGAGCTGGTTCTATTTCGGGCTGCAAAGTTACTATATTTTTCTCATTTATTTTTAATTGGTAGTCAGGATTTATCTCAAAACGGTTTTTTCCTGTTTTTGGATAATTAAAATGCCACGACAAAGGCGGTTGGAATACACAAAGGTAAACCAACCGCTTGATGCCGTAAAAGACTATGCTCTTCTTAAAATTTAAAATTGATTCCCGCTTGAATGGGGACGCCATTACCATCAGTCCCGGCTTCAGTATTAAATATCATCTCATAACCAACCAACAATTGCACAGCAAACTTGTCGGTTATAGAATACTGAATTCCAGGTAGAATTTCAAATCCAAAGGTTTTGAATTTAATGTGATCAGTGTAGAGATAACTACCGCCACGAGCGACTGCCATTGCTGTAAACTTCGTGTTTTCAATAGGATAGTAACCCCTTGCGTCAATAAGTAAAGGAATAGTTACTGACCCTTTCTCTGGGATATAAACACCAGAAGTAAATCCGAGTGAGAAATTTTTGTTAAAACGATAATGAACGCCAACAAGTTCCTGTGCCCACTTTGTTTTGAATGAATAGCCAGTGTTAACATCAAGGGAAATTCCCTTTTCGTTGTTTTGTGCAAAAATTGTTATACTTGTAAATACAAGCAAGAAAAGTAATGACTTTAATCTCATAAGATTTGGTTATTATCGGGCATCAGTCCTCTACCCATTAATACACAAGAAGCGTGGACTGACTTTGCCACACCTCCTAATGATGGTCGTAGGAAAAACCTTGATGCAAGATGCAGAACAAACAGCCCACGCTTATAGCGCGAGAACCGTCTTGTTACTCTTGCATCTTTGAAAATTTCCTACGTTTTCATTAGGCAAGTAAGCAAAACGCTTCTTTATTATCAAAAAGTCTGGATTGTTTCCAATCCGACTGCAAAAATAGTATTTTTCCCGAACATAAGTGCTATGTCAGGGAAATTTTTTTGCAAAAAAACAGTGATTTTTTGTATGAACTGGTGTGACTTGGGTCTCACTTCAGTAGGTCAACCTGCAAAACCGTTGATATTTTTGCGATGGTCTTGAGCGTAAAATTATGTGTACCGCTAACCCACCTCGAAACTTCGTTTTCGGTTTTGCCCATTGCTTGCGCGAGTTGTTTTTGGGTCATGCCACGTTCTTTCAATGCTGCGTCAATACGGTCGGCGATACTGAACGACATATCCACAAACAACTGAATCTCTGGTGGAACTTTCTCCACGCATTCACTAAATAAAGCGTTCATAGGTCAAATGCTTTTTCTTCTATTCCTTTAATTTCTGCCACTTCAATAGATATGCTACCCGCTCTTTCTTCGGCTTTCATTATAGCGTCAAGCTTTTGTAGAGTAATAACATATCCAGATAATTCGTCGCTTTCTTCGTAGGTCTTGGTGTCTTTTACGCCACCATTGCCCATAATTAAGATGCTGTCAGAAAGCCGCAAGCTATATAAGCGTAAACGGCTTTTGTGTATTGGCAATGCGCCTACACGGTCATTCATCTTCCCTTCGGGTCGAAAGTATCTTTCAAGAAAGCCATAATTCATCATCCGCTTAATAGCAGCGATGACGATATTAAAGTCTTCTTGAAATGTTGCGTCGCTATTAAACTAGGAAAGAAATTTCTCAAACTCAGACACTTCGTTGTCGATGCAGATTGAGAATAAACCTGCAACTTTGGTTTGTTCAAGTGATTTAATCGTTGCCATTTTGTTCCTAATTTTCTGCAAAGTTACGACATGTTCTCGATAAAATCAACTTTTATGGTGATTTTTTTGTTTTGGAGAAAAATTTTACACATTAATATAGGAATTGCGAGTTTTTTGTCTAATTTTGCACCCGATTTTGAGATGAAATGGCATGGTTGCAAATGGTGTGAGCCACGCAACGTGCTGATAACTAAGAAAAAGACGATAATTTTTTTTGAAAATGGCAGATAATCTTGTGATAGTGGAGTCTCCGGCAAAAGCCAAGACTATCCAGAAATATTTGGGAAAAGAATACAAAGTCATGTCGAGTTATGGTCACATCCGTGACTTGGAGAAAAAGGATTTCAGTATTGATGTGGAAAATGATTTCCAGCCCATCTATGAGATTCCAGAGGATAAATTGGCTCTAGTGCAAGAGCTCAAGAAGGCCGCCAAGGGTGTGAAGACCGTGTGGCTAGCAAGTGATGAGGACCGTGAGGGAGAGGCAATAGCTTGGCACCTTAACGAGGTGCTGGGTCTGAAGAAGGAGAACACCCGCCGCATCGTGTTCCACGAGATTACCAAGCCCGCAATACTTGCCGCTATAGAGAATCCCCGCGACATCGACACCAACCTCGTCGATGCCCAGCAGGCGCGCCGCGTGCTCGACCGCATCGTGGGCTTCGAGCTGTCGCCAGTGCTGTGGAAGAAGATTAAGCCATCGCTGAGCGCAGGCCGTGTGCAGAGCGTGGCAGTGCGTCTGCTCGCCGAGCGTGAGAAAGAGATTCGCGACTTCAAGAGCGAGGAGTACTACCGTGTGAGCAGCGAGATGACAGCCAGCGAAAGCGAGAATGTGGTGCCCTGCGAGCTCAACAAGCGCTTTGCTACCCGCGAGCAGGCGATGGAGCTGCTTGAGCATTGCAAGGACGCCACTTTCACGGTTGCCGACGTGCAGGTGAAGCCCATCAAGAAATGTCCTGCTCCACCTTTCACCACTTCCACCCTTCAGCAGGAAGCGTCTCGCAAACTTGGCTTCTCGGTGGCGCAGACCATGCGTGTTGCTCAGTCGCTGTATGAGAGCGGACACATCACCTACATGCGTACCGACTCGGTGAACCTGTCGAGTCTCGCCATTGGCACTATCAGCAAGGAAATAAAGGACTCGCTGGGCGAGAAATACCTGAAGGTGCGCAAGTACCACACCTCGTCGAAGGGTGCTCAAGAGGCTCACGAGGCTATCCGCCCCACCTTCATCAGCAACCACGACATCACTGGCACCGCACAGGAGAAAAAGCTCTACAACCTGATTTGGAAGCGCACCATTGCCTCGCAGATGGCCGACGCGCAGGTTGAGAAAACTCAAGTCGAGATAAGCATCAGCGGCCGCAAAGAGGCGTTTGAGGCAAGCGGTGAGGTAGTGAAGTTTGACGGCTTCTTGAAGGTGTATTTTGAGACTAGCGACGACGAAATCGCCACTCCCGAGTTCCACACCTTGCCACCTCTCAAAGTGGGCGATGTGCTCACCGAGAAAGAAGTGGTGGCAACGCAGCGCTTCACTCAGCAGCCTAACCGCTACAGCGAGGCGATGCTCGTGAAACGCCTTGAGGAACTGGGAATAGGCCGTCCATCGACCTACGCCCCCACCATTTCCACCATTCAGGCACGCGATTATGTTGTCAAGGGCGAGAGCAAAGGCACCAAGCGCAGCTTTGAGCAAATCACCCTCAAGGGCAACAAGATCACCACCAAGAACAAGAGCGAACTCGTGGGCAACGAGAAAGGCAAGCTCATCCCTACCGACGTGGGTATGGTGGTAAACGACTTCCTCACCAAGTTCTTCCCTCAGATTCTGGACTACAACTTCACTGCAAAGGTGGAGACAGAGTTTGACGAGATTGCCGAGGGCAAGAAGAAGTGGAATGACGAGATTAAGGAGTTCTACAAGGGCTTCCATCCCGAGATTGAGAAAGTGTCGGCGCTGCGCCTGGAGCATAAAGTGGGAGAGCGCATCTTGGGTAACGACCCCGTCACTGGCAAACCCGTGTCGGTGAAGATTGGCCGCTATGGACCACTGGTGCAGCTTGGCAGCACCGACGACAAGGAGAAGCCCCGCTTCGCCTCGTTGCAGAAGGATCAGAGTGTGGCGACCATCACCCTCGAAGAAGCCCTCAAGCTTTTTGAGATGCCCCGCACATTGGGCACTTTTGAAGGCAAAGAGGTGGTTGTGGCTATAGGCAAGTATGGTCCCTACATCAAGCACGACGGCAAGTTTGTGTCGGTGCCAAAGGACATGTCGCCCTACAGCATTACCATCGATGACGCCGCCGAACTCATCAAGGATAAACGCGTCAGCGAGGCCCAAAAGGTGCTTATGACCTTTGACGAGGAACCAGAGCTTCAGGTGTTGAACGGCCGTTTTGGCGCCTACATAGTCTATAAGAAGCAGAACTTCAAGATTCCCAAGAAATATGACTCTTCGAAGCTAACCTTAGAAGATTGCCGCGCTATCGTTAACGACGAGGCCAACGCCAGCAAGGGCGGCCGACGCAAAGCAGCTGCTAAGAAGTGAGTGCGCTTTGCGCAGTTTAGTGTTTAGAGGGGAGAGTTTAAAGTTTAGAGGGGAGAGTGCTGCTGTGTTGCTCTCTCCTTTTTACTTCATACTTTTTACTTTCTACTTTCTACTTCATTTTAGTATCCAAAGTCTTCTCCCACTAGCACCACTGTGTGGCGGCCCTGGTTGCGGCTGTTGCGCAGCAGGTGGATGTAGCTGCAGATGCTCTCGGGGCTGTTGCAGTTGTGGCACACACCATCGACACGGCATGGCGTGGCGATGTCGAAACGCTGCGCGTTGATGGGCGACGCCGTGCTGCGTGCGCGGGCGATGGCGGTCTCCACGGTGGGTGCCACCTTGTTGAGGCCAACAATGAATATCACTTTCTTAGGACCCCACGATATTGCCGCAACGCGGTTACCGTTACCGTCGATATTGACGATGACGCCGTCCTCGCTGAGGGCGTTGGCACTGCTCAGGAACACGTCGGCGCTGAAGGCGCGCAGATACATCTGCTGCTTCTCCTGCGGGTCATCAACCACGTCACGGTCAAGCACCTCGATGGTGCCGCGCTCCTTTAGCGCCTGCGGAATGCCGAGGTCGCGCACTGTCATTGAGCCTCCCCATGTCACACTGCTGCCGTCGGCAATGAGGTCCATCACTTTGCTCACCGCCTCTTGCGCTGTGGGGCAGTAGAATGCCTCGATGTTGCGGCGACGCAGGTTCTTCACTAGCTTTTCTCCCAGCAGGTTGTTTCTTATTTCAAGTGGTGTCATAGTGGTAATGATGATTATGTGAATGTCTATTGTTGAAAAATTGATTTAATCCATGAATTGTAATTTTTGAAGTTGATGATTTGAATATCAGAATTAGTATTCTCGAAATCTCCATTATAAACAACAGCCCTATTACGAATGCCAGCATTAAGGAATAGTTCCATTTTTGTTAGTGCTTTATAGAATGACGTGTTGAATGTAGCAGCCGATTTTATTTCTACTCCCGAAAATTCAGAACTTCCGTGGCTTATTATCAAGTCAATTTCATTTTGGTTAGAGTCTCTGTAGAAGAAAAGGTTAGATACGTCTTTGCCATTATTCAGATAATATTTAATTGTTTCCAACACAACGGCATTTTCAAAAATGGGCCCACGCATTTTGTTGAATGACAGTTCTTCAGGACTGTTGATGTCAAGTAATCGGCAAGCTAGCCCTGTGTCGCAAAAATATAGCTTTGGACTTTTTATTAATCGTTTTTTTGTGTTGTTAAAATATGGCGGTAGCAATGTGATAATATAAGAAGCTTCAAGAATTGAAAGCCACGATTTTATCGTGCTTAGACTGACACCAACCTCTGTTGAAAGCTGAGATGCATTGAAAATAGAACCAATTCGTCCTGCACAGAGTTTTAAGAATGTGTTGAATTGCATTAAGTCTTTTACCTTGAGTAAGTCGCGAACATCTTTTTTGAGGTAGGTCTCGATATAATTGGAATACAGCAGATGTGAAGGTACGTTATCACTAAAAATGCGAGGATAGAAACCATTGTACAACAGTTCATCGACACTTCGTCCATATATGCACCCTGAGAGTTCGTCAAGTGAGAAAGGTAGTAGGTTAAAGATGGCTGCTCTTCCTGCAAGTGACTGAGTTACTGATTTGAGTAAAGCAAAGTTAGAGCTTCCTGAAAGTATGAACTTTCTGCTTGGGTCATTGTCCACAATGCCTTGTATATAAGAAAAAAGTCCTGGCACATTTTGCGCCTCGTCTATTATCATGCCCTTCGTTGACTGACTCAGAAAGAATTTCGGATCTTCTGTTGCCAGTTGACGAATATCTAGATTTTCTAGGGAAAACAAGGGAAAATCCCTAAAAATATGTGAGATAAGGGTCGTTTTACCCGATTGACGAGGACCTGTAATAACTATAACAGGGAAATATTTGGAGGCCTCGATTATTTGCTTTGTGACGGAACGTTCGATGTATTTTGACTCCATAATTATTATAATCTAAAGTTTGACGGCAAATATACATACTATTTCATTAAAAAGCAAATATTTTTATGCAATTTTAAAGTTTAGCTGTAGATTTACATAGTTTTGCCTTGAAATGGGGTAATATTTATGTAAATCTGTAGTTCAACTATAGATTTGCATAATTTCATATGGTTATTGAGGTTGTCCAAGTTTGTAGGCGTAGGCTCGTCCTACGGGGATTTCGGTGCCACCGGTGAGGGTGAGCTGTGTGCGTGAGTAGCTCTCTATGCGGTGGCGCGGCACGATGTAGCTCTTGTGAACCCTTACAAACTCGTTCTCGGGCAACATCGCCTCGAGCGACTTCATGCTCATTTGGGTTATGACGGGGCGGCTGTCAACGGTGTAAATTTTCACATAGTTGTCCATCGCCTGAATGTAGAGGATGGAACCGAGCTGAACTGTCACGTTTTTGTACTCCACCTTGACGGTGATATCCTGCCCTTCGAGCGGAGGCGTGGCACTGTAATTCACTAGTTTTATGGTTTGCTGCACTTTGTTGACAGCTTTCTCAAAACGACTGAAAGAAAACGGTTTGTGAAGGAAATCGACGGCATTCAAGTCAAAGCCGTCAACGGCATATTGCGCATAGGCAGTGGTAAAGACCAGGAAGGTGCCTTGCGGAATCTCTTTGGCGAGACTCACGCCGTTTACCTCGCCCATCTTCACGTCGAGGAAGAGCAGGTCGGGGTGCGTGCGCTTCACATGCTCGATGCCCACGAGCGGATTGGTGAAGGTGTCAAGCTCCACACCCTCCATCCTTTGGCAGAAGCTCTTAATCACTTCCAGAGCCATAGGCTCATCGTCGATTGCTACGCATTTCATGGCTTGTGGTTCTTTAGATTGATAGTGAGTGTTAAGTCAAACTGGTCTTCGGTTTCGTTGATGTCGAGACTGTAATCTTTGCCGTAAACCAAGTCAAGGCGCTTGCGGCTGTTCTCAATGCCTATCCCCACATGGCTCTCGTCGGTGGGCTTGGTGCGCACGGGGTTGCTGGTGGCGAGGGTGAGCACTCCGTCCTCTACCTTGAGCGTGATGTCGATAATGCTCTCCACACTTGCGCTAACGCCATACTTCAGGGCATTTTCCACAAAGGTGATGAGCAGCATGGGAGCGATGGTGAGGCCCGGGTGCTTGCCGTCGTTGCTGTAGTTGAAGTTCACCTTTGTGAATTCGTTCAGGCGGTTACGCTGCAAGTCGATGTACTGCTGCAGGTATAGTGCCTCGCTGTCAATATCTACATAGTCTTGGTTGGTGTTGTTGTAGATGTAGCGCGTGATGTCGATAAACTGCATGAAGGCGTCCTCGGTCTTAGGGTTTTGCGTCACCACCATGCTGTAGAGGGTGTTGAGAGTGTTGAACAGGAAATGTGGGTCGATTTGCGCCTTGTAGAGCGAGAGTTCGGCTTTGTTCTTGGCGGTCTCCAGCTCCTGGCGGCGGGCACGCTGGCGGTAGAGCTGCCCCAGCAGTCCAATGGCGCTACTGAAGGTCATCACTATCACAAAGAGGAACCACACCGCCTGCTGGTGGAGGCGCAGCCGTGCCGGAGACATAGGTCGCCGAGGGGGTTCGCCGCCTGGCCGTGGCCGGTTTTGCCATGGAAATTCCATCTTGTAGCGTGTGAGCAGATAGGTGATAAAAATCATTGCCAGCACTACTAACAATGCCCAAAGTATGCGCTTGCGGTTGATGAACAGCGACGGCACGGTGAAAAAACGGTTGACGAAATATACCGTGTAGAGCCAAGCCACGAGCAGGCACACAAAGAGGGTGTTGCTCTGGAACCACCGCTCAATGGGCAGCAGGTAAATCATCACCGGCAGCAGCACGAGGCAAAAGAACAAGTCTATCCACAGTTGTACCCTCTTGCCTGTAATGAGCATGGATTTTTGTGCTAAAGTTGCTGTATTCATAGTAGTGGAGGTTATATTATGCGTTTGCGGTAAAAGAAGCAGTAATAAGGATGCTCTTTGGTGCTGAAGGGCTTAACCAGCTCCTCGTGAATTCGCTCATAGCCATGGCTATCGAAGTATTGCCAGCTGCATGTGCTGTCGGTAATGTGATAAGTCCACCTCGCGCCACGGTCGATTAGCAACCGCTTGAGTGCCTCCTGCAATGCATTGGCATAACCATGCTTGTAGCTTAACAGGAACGAGAACTTGGCGCTGTCGTCGCTCATAAGGTTTAGCAGGTCTCGCTCGGTGCGCAGCAAGTAGGCTGTGGCGTCGATAACGCGCTTGCGCTCTTCGTCATTGTTGGCGGCTAAAAAATCTTCAACCCATTGTTCCGAAATGTTGACTTCGTTTTTCATGCGGGCCAAAGCCACCGCCTGCAATGTGCCGTCGTCGTCACAAGCCTTGAGCGCAAGCTGCGGGTCGAAGAACATATTGAGCACTACTTCTCGTGAGAAGTCGATTATATGCTCAATGCCTCGAGCAATATCCTTTTCCCACATCTTGGCAAGCATCTCTGCCACAATGTCGATATCGGCAATATCTAAAGGCTGGATGAGCATGAATAGTAAGTGTTAAGTTATAAATGATAAGGGTTAAGTGGGCTGCGACATAGTCGCAGCACGGTGAACCTCCCCTGATTCAAATTATTCAACTTATGGCGCAAAGCACTTCAATTGTGCAATGTGCATTATAAATTATGCATTGACTCAGAACTGGTTCTCGACGATGTCGGTGAGGACGTCGCGCATCTCGAGGCCTGCGGCGCGCACCTGCTGCGGGATGAAGCTGGTGGCTGTCATGCCAGGGGTGGTGTTCACCTCGAGCATGTTGATGCAGTCGCTGCCGTCCTCGTTCTTGGTGACGATGTAATCGACGCGGATGATGCCGTTGCAATGCAGGATGTCGTAGATGCGGCTGGTCTCGGTCTGCAGGGCGGCGGTGAGCTCTGGGCTGATGCGCGCGGGAGTGATTTCCTCTACCTGGCCGTTATACTTGGCGTCGTAGTCGAAGAACTCGTTGTCGGTAACTACCTCGGTGACAGGGAACACCACGCTCTTGGTCTTGGTCTTGTAGCAGCCCACAGTGACCTCGGTGCCGTCGAGGAAGCGCTCCACCATCACTTGGTTGAACTGCTTGAACGCGTTCTTGATGGCTGGAGCGAGTTGGCTCTTGTCCTTCACTTTAGTGACACCAAAGCTCGAGCCGTCGTCGGTGGGCTTCACAAAGCATGGCATGCCGAGTTCACGCTCTATGTCGTCTTCGGTGATGTTGCGCTCCACATCCTTGAGCAGCAAGATGCTGTCGGCGACTGTCACGCCAAAGGGCCGCATATAATTGTTGAGCATGTATTTGTTGAACGTCAACGCCTCAACCAGCACGTTGCAGGTGGAGTAGGGCAGGTTGAGAAGGTCGAAATAGCCTTGCAGGATGCCGTTCTCGCCAGGAGTGCCGTGGATGGTGATGTAGGCGTAGTCGAAGGTGGTCTTCTCGCCCTTCTTGTCTTTGCTCTTGAACGAGAAATCGTTCTTGTCTATAGGTGCTATGCTGCCGTCGTGCAGGTTCACATGCCAGTCGTTTTTCCTGATAACGACGATATAGACGTTGTAACGGTCACGGTCAAACCAGCTATAGAGTCCTTGTGCCGAGCGCAGCGACACTTCATGCTCCGACGAGTCGCCACCGCACACGATGGCAATATTTCGCTTTGATTTCCTCATTGCTGTTTTTTGTGTTATGTGATTATTTATTCAACTGCAAAGTTACACAATATTATCATACAATTACAAACAATTGCAAAACAATTATACCTCACAAATGGACAAAATTAGTTTTTAACATGAAAAGCAACCACTGCTAACCACCTGAAAAACAGGTGCAAGACTAATTGCAAGGTTGCTGTTTTCTTTGAATTGTGTTTTTGGGGTGTAATTTTGCAATGTGAAAATCAATCAACAGCAAATCATTCATATTTTAAAACATTTTATTATGGAAACTAAAACTGAAGCAAAAATGCGCTCAAAGGTATTTAATGCGATTATCCTTGACAAGAGCGGCTCGATGACGAGCATCGCCAAGCAGGCCATCGACGGCGTGAACGAGACCATCGCATCTATCAGGCGCAGTCAGGAGAAGCACCCCGAGCAGGAAAACCTGCTCACGCTGGTGGCATTCTGCGGCTGCGAAATCAAGAAGATTTATGAGCAATGCCCCATTGATGAGGTGAAACCCATCACCAGCAACGACTACAAGCCTTGCTGCATGACTCCGCTCTACGACGCCATTGGAAACACTATCACCGCCGTGCATCGCCTGATGGAAAGCGAGACGAATGCCATCGCCAGCGTGACCATCATCACCGATGGCTATGAGAACGCCTCTAAGGAGTTTACCCACAAGGCAATCCGCAGCCTTATTGAGGCCTACAAGAGCGAAGGCTGGCTCTTTGCCTACATCGGTGCCGAGCATGATGTGGAGGCTGTGGCCTTTAATTTGTCAATTGACAACAGGCTGGCTTTCAATAAGAATGAGGAGGGCATGAAGGAAATGTTCTGCTGCCTTCAAGAAAGTCGCGACAGCTACATCAATGATGTTGCGCCGGCGATGTACAGCTCAGAACTTGACGAGGAGCAGAAACGACAAATCCTGCGCCAGCGCTCTAAGAGTTTCTTCATAAAAAGAGACAAATAACCTCGATTGGGGAT
Source organism: uncultured Prevotellaceae bacterium (assembly GCA_937916085.1). Lineage (GTDB taxonomy): Bacteria > Bacteroidota > Bacteroidia > Bacteroidales > Muribaculaceae > Sodaliphilus. Next base: position 14,990 of record CALGGO010000076.1, read on the forward strand.
AAACAACAATGATTCCCTTGTAGTGTGTCATGTGCCATAAACATGGCACACTTTTTGCTAATTAGTAGTTTATTATAATACTATTGCATAATTTCCCAAATGAGTAAAATAAGAAGTAGTTTGCCGAATTTTAAGAGAAGTTTGCGCTACGGTGTAATCTATGTTGTCACGTCGTTTTTTGACCGCGATTATAATGTGTCAAGGTCTATCGGTCTAACAATCACTCCTCGTTTGCTGAATTGGCTTGAATCCCTCACTGGCTACAAGATTGAGGTGATTATGTCGCCCGAGGAAGGCGGCACCACTCTTATGGCGCGGCGCATCAATGTGGGCAATGCGGGCAAAGATGCCGTGGTGCGGATGTCGCTCAACAGTGAGTCGATGACCGACATTAAGCGGTTTGCCGATAGCGTCACCGATGTTTTGAGTACCGACGAGGGCGACAAGATGTTAGAGACCGAAGACGCACATAGGAATATGTGTTGCCTGCCAGACTATGATGATTATGGTGACATGCATAAAACCATTATGCTAAACGAGTCCACTCGCCATACTTTCAAAAATAAAAGATCTTGGTTTGATAGACTAAAGCGCAAAAAAAAGGATAACGATTTGCTCTTATCAGATGATGTTGAAGAGGTGCCCATTGAAGTTGACGAGGAAAAAGAACTCATAAGTATTGAGCAACAACAGGCTGAGGCATTAAAGGCCATCCAGGCACAAATTCTTGACTATGTGACAAAATATCATGCCGACCCGTCACAGCTCATCAACACCTTGCTTGAAGGCAAGATTGTGATTGGGCAAAAAAACCAACTCAGTCCGCTGGTGGTGAACAACGACCTGAAAATCGTGCTGCCCAACTACAATGAGGTGGAAGTGAAGATGCCGGCGATGTGCCGTGCCATCTACATCCTCTTCCTCAAGAACCCCGAAGGCATCGCGCTGCGCGACATCGGCGACCACCGTGCCGAGCTTGAGGACATCTACTCGATTGTGATGCCCGGGCGCAGCGAGGAGAAGGCGAAGGAGGCCATCGACAACCTGCTCGACCCCATGAGCAACACCCTCAACGAGTATATCTCAAAAATCAAGCGGTGCTTCAAGTCGTGCATTATCGATGAAGAGCTGGCTAGCAACTATTTCATCACCGGCAAGAAAGGCGAGCCTTACCGCATCGCCCTTGATTCGTCGCTCATCACCCTGCCCCGCGCCGTGAAGGAATAAAGAAAAACCACGGCAGAGCAGTCGCATAGAGGACTACTCTCAATTATTGAGAGACTCTTTGTACTGCGGCTTTGCCGCAGTTGAGGGCATCGAAGAAGTGCCACATCACGATAGCGGCTGAGCAGGCGATGTTGAGGGAGTGCTTGGTGCCGTGCTGGGGAATCTCAATGCAGCAGTCGCTGACATCGACCACCGCCTGGCTCACGCCCTTCACCTCATTGCCGAAGACAAGGGCATATTTCTCGCCTGGATCAACGGCAAACCGCTCAAGGCTCACGCTGCCGTGAACCTGCTCAATGGCGCAAATCTTATAACCTTGCTCCCGCAGCTGCTCCACGGCTTCGAGGGCGGTTTTGTGGTAGGTCCACTCCACCGAGTCCTCGGCGCCGAGGGCGGTTTTGTGAATCTCGTGACTTGGTGGCTTGCCGGTGATGCCGCACAGGGCAATTCGCTCGATAACAAACGCGTCGGCAGTGCGGAACACACTCCCCACGTTCATCTCGCTGCGCACATCGTCGAGCACAACAGCGACCGGGATTTTCTCCACCAGTTTAAACTCCTCGGCACTCACACGGTGCAAGTCGAGCATTGATTTCTTGAGCATATTCTATAGGATGAAATAATAATTTGTACTTAAGTATCATTTTAGTATCATTCGTTGTGATACCATTGATTTGAGGGTCATTTTGAGGGTCATTTTGAAAATCATTCAGCATCTCTTAATATCTCCCAATGACCATTCTTACTTGAGCCTGCATAGATAACTAATTGTTTATTGCGAAGTATAAGCATTTCCCTTCTAACAGTTGGAAGTGAGATGTTTAATTCGTTAGCTATTTCTTTTCTTGTTATATTTATGTTTTTACGCAATAACGACAAAATTGCTATTTGACGTTGAGTTAATTTTTGGGGTTCATTTTGGGGTTCATTTTGGGGTTCACCATGATATAAATTCCCAAATAATGGACTCCGTTTAATGGTAACCAATACCCCACCAAAACGATTCTCTATCGTGGGCATTGGCAGGTTTGCTTTGGCAAAGGATTCTTGAATCTTTTTAATACCACGTCCCCATGCCTCAATGAAACCTGCTTTATAGAATGTTGAAGCAATATTCTTATTCCTCGGGCGAGAAGAGTGTTCTCTCATCAAAATATTCATATCGAATCCATCAGGAAGTGGGCCTTCATTCCATAATGTAATGTGGTCATTATAAACTTTCATTTGAATGTGAACACCAGAATAATCTTTATGGCAGATTGCGTTATATATAATCTCTCGCAACCCATCCTCCGGGATTTCCAATGGCTCTACTCGAACCATACCCTCATAATGAATAGGTGATATGAGGTATTTAGACTTAAGTATATCAATAACTCTGTCGGCCATTTCGATAAGATTGCCTTCAACTGAATCTTGAATAAGTAGATTAGCTTCATTATTCACAAAACGACCTATGCGGAACTCGACACCAGTGAAGTATCTCTGAGGACGTTTACCAAACAGTAAAATTGCAGCAGTCTTTAATTTGCCATCACTTGAGAGCAATCCAAGATTCTCAAGTATTGTTTCAGTCGAAGCCTCTTTAGTCTCTGGAGATAATCGATTGTAAAATATGCCTTTATTTATAAAATAGTCGATGGAATTGCGGTCTATGTCATCTATTGTGGCCGTCTCTAATGTAACGTTGTCCCATGTCATACCCATCTTTTTCAAGATGAATTGCTGGAGGGCGACACCTTTGAGTTGCTGCTTGGTGGAGCCACTGCGATAGTGGTATTCGCCCTTATAAGCGATGGGCATATTGCTTGGTTCAACCACTATTTCAAGGTATTGCAAGCCATCTTGCTCATGTAAGTTCACATCGCAAACTATGCCAAGCGTAGTGACAATCTTGTTGGGAATATCCTCAAGCAGTCGATGAGAATTAGCGACGCCAACAACTTCTTTGTTATCATTGATGCCAATAAACAATCTGCCACCTTGCGCATTAGCAAAGCCGCAAATCCATCTCAGATACTCATCGCGCCATGATTCTTTGTATTCTATATTCTGGTTTTCTTCCATAATCTTATTATTTCTAATGCAAAATTACGAAAAAATAGAAGATTATGCTTTGAAACGCTGCATAATCAATTTTTTCACTCCACAGCCACTGGAATTTTCTCCACCTGCTTAAACTCCTCAGCACTCACACGGTGCAAGTCGAGCATTGATTTTTTCTGCATTGTTATTTCAAGAATAATTTAATTATTGTAGTGCCGATCACTAATCACCTTCGAGCAGGATGTTCACGCGTCGAGCGATGTCTTCACTTGAAGGCAGCAATTTCTTATAATGCTCGGGTAATTCTGGACTGAGACTATAGGATGCCACACCTATTGGAGATGTGCTATTGCGAAGCGCATATTCCACAATGGTGCGATTTTTCTCCTTGCAGATAATAATGCCGATTGATGGATTCTCGTGTGGCATTTTAACAGTATCATCAAGAACATTCAAGTAGAATTCCATCTTTCCCTTGTATTCTGGCTTGAAATCCCCTGTTTTCAACTCAATGGCCACCAATGATTGCATGCGACGGCTATACAACAACAAATCGATAAAATATTCTTGATCTCCAACCTCAAGACGATACTGGTTGCCTAAAAATGTGAAGTCATTTCCGAATTCCAACAAGAATGCACGGATGTTGCGAACTATAGAGAGTTCCAATTCGCGCTCTGAATGTTCATTGCTCAAATCTAAGAAATTAAGCGAGAACTCGTCGCGCAATGCGAGTACAGCTTGATTCTTGATGGATCCTGGCAATGTTTTATCGTAGTTGCTTTGGCCTAGCAGATAATTCTCAAAGGCCTTGCCCTCTATCTGGTGCATCAGCACGTTCTTTGTCCAGCCAAATTTCTTGGTGGCAAGAATATAAAAACGGCGCTCCTGCGTGTCTTTACACTTAGTTAAGATTATTATATGTTTGGTCCAACTAATTTCACCAACCAATGGTTGGAGAATTTCATTTGATTGATATTCAGCATAAAAACGTGCCATATCACGCAAATTAGACAGACCAAACCCTTGAATTCCCGGAAACTCGGCTTGGATGTCGCGTGACAAGTTCTCAACTACCGATTTGCCCCATCCAAGAGTCTTTTGGCGCTCTGTGATTTGGCGGCCAATTTCCCAATAAAGTGAAATCATTTCCTTGTTGACGGCACGCATCGCCTCATATTGAGCCGAGCGAATGCGCTTCAACACATCATCACGAAAACTTCGGTACTCTACACCAGTTATTAATGTATTGCTGTTTTCTTCCATAATCTTATTACTCAAGTTTATAAAGTTCTAAAACTTTATAAACTTGAAGTTTAGTGTTTAGAGTTTAGTGTTTAGAGAAGAAATTTTTTTCAAAATTTTCAATTTTTCACACTGATTATCCTCTAAACTCTAACCACTAAACATTAAACTTTGAGCAAGTTAACAACTTGCGAAACTTGAGTCTTATTATTTCCAATGCAAAATTACGAAAAATATAGAAGATTATGCCTTAAAACGCCGCAAAAACAAATTTTTCCAGGTCGGAATAGCGGCGGGTTAAGATTTTTGTAGTATATTTGCCAACGGATTGCAGAAGCAATCTTTACATTTTGAATTAAAAAGAAGCGTTTTGCTTATCACTCTTAGCCGGAAACCTGAGAAACTTCTAGATAATGAGAGGATAGCAAAGCGGTTTCACGTTATAGCGTGAACTGCTATTCTCATATCTTCATTATCGGGTTTTCTCAGGACCTCCAGCTAAAGGTGTGGCGAATCAGTCCACGTATTGTACTATACAACGTCGCAATGGGCTGGGGCGATAACACTAAAATCACACAATATGCATAGGTCAGATTCTAATTATTGGTCGATTGCTCAATATGAAAGAGCGTTTATAGATGTTATTGAACAGCTAAACGATGTTTTTGATTCTCACAGGTTTATTGAGATTCTCAAAAGCATTCATCCTGAGGTATTTGAAGACATAGCAGCAAAGAATCAACATGATGACCAACAAACAAACGCACACATTGCTAATTTGTTGAGCCGTAATATCAGAATATTCTCTTTGAGTAAAATCGATGGAGATAACACTAAAGTAAAGAGCGAAAATGTGCATGGAAATATTACAACAAACCAACTATGGCGCAAATTATTAATACTAATTTGTATGTTATCACTCAATTCTCCATTGTTTGCTCAATTAAAAATCGAGAAACTTAACATGCCACAAGAACTCATTGGAGAGTGGTCCGAAGAGCCAAATCCTTATGCTACAGTAATGTTCAACTTCTCCCAAAATCTATTGCGCCCTGTCTCTATAAAAAATATTTCAGACTCCAATGTGGAATTCACTGTTTGGGAGAATGATCTATCTACTATCTACCGACACTTTTCAGTTGTTTTTCCTCAAGGTTATAGTCGTTATTCCGTAGAAACAGGAATGGCTGAAATAGGAGGACGATTTCGTAGTGATGAGTGTAGATTGTGTCTAACTCAAGATCTCTTTAATGATGATGATTTGATTGAGTTCATTGTGTATTGCAAAAATTCAGAAGACAAAACAGTTGCATTTATTATGAATGAGAATAATGAAGTGTTAGCACAATCCGATGAGATGTTACATTTTTTTGACCACTTTTTAGATCCATCTTTAGTGGGCGGACACATCTATACACTTAATGGGTATACTATTTATGACGAGTCCTCTGGTATTGAAAAAATCAATAGAGACAAGTGTCAAAGCGTCGTAGCGCCAAATCCTTCGAATGGAGCTTCATCGATAACCATTAATATGGACTATACGTTGCTTAATGATGCTACATTGGTAGTTATAGACATGGATGGTAAGAAAGTTCACTCGCAAACAATCAAATCTGGTGGAACCAAGGCCGTAGTTGCAACATCAAGATTTGCAGTAGGTAATTATATCTATGTAATTCAAAACGACAATGGCTACATCTCAACTGGCAAAATTATTATAAATTAAAGTAGAAATCTATTTTACTCATGTGCAAATAAAATTGCAATCGCTTTTTTAATTATTACACTAAAAATAGTGCAACTACGGTCATTTTTTGTTTTATAATTTGCCTAAATGGGTTAAAATGATAAATTTGGCATAAAATAACCTTAATAATCGGCCAAAGTATGGTAAAAAAAATTGCACTTTGGCCAATTATAACTGCCATTAGGCACAAATAATTACCGCCACCCTGCACTTAGGGTGGCGGTAAAATGTTTACGGCGCAGCGTACTTATGGACTATAATTAATCAAGGCGCAGCCCAATTATGCATTTCGTATTATAATTATATAACAAAAAGAGGAGCAAATGGGTCAAGTTAGTACATCAGCCCAAACATCCACAATGGAATGACATTGGCGTAGCCCGTCTCTATGTTGTCTTTTACGACAAAGGCGTTGTCAAGGCCCAAAATCTGTCGTTGTTTTTTGCTCTTACCTCCCACTTCGAAGGTGTATTTCTCGTCAACAAGGAAATCGCTTTCTCGTGAAGAGCAAATGGTGTGCTTGAGCCGAACTTGGTTGAAAAAGAAAGTCTCCCTTATGGTGCCCGCATCGGCATGCGGGTCTCCTAATGAATTGACAAGAACCGTGTTGTCAAGATAAATCTTATCTATTTTTCCCAGAGCTTGTATTCCTCTTGTTGGCTCACGCAACTGAGAGATGAGCCCCGAGCGCTCTATCAAGGCACACATGTCGGCGACTTGATTTCTTGATACAGAAATCTGCCCTGCTATTTGAGTGAAATTTGGTTTAAAAGGTGCGCTTTGAGCAATTATGCCAAGCAACCTTTTAAATTTTCTCGCTGCCGCAATGGTAAGATTGGCATATTGTGGAATATCGTTTTCAAGAGTGATGTTGACAATCTGGTTGATGAGTGTGCTGTAATCATCAATTAAGACTGTGAACGGATAATATCCACGGTTTAGATACCTGGCAAAGTGAGGCAGTGGTCGGAATCCATCGGGCAGTTCAATTTCATGAGTTAAAATAGAATCAAGATTGCAGACAGGGAATTCAAATATGTTACTCAATTTCAAATACTCCCTAAACGACAGTCCTTGCATGTGATAGACAATAGCCCGTCGGCTCAAGTCGGATATTCCTTCAACAATATCGAGCACCGATGACCCGGTGAAAACCACATGAAGGTCGGGGTGATAGTCATAGATCAATTTCAGTTCACGACTCCAATCGTTGTATTTGTGTATTTCATCAATGAAAAGATATTTACCACCCATTCTCACAAACTCGTCGGCCATATCCACGAGACTATGTGTGGAAAAATAAATGTCTTCGGCAATGACATAGAGACTTGTGTTGCGGTCTAGCTCCTCCTTGATGTGTTGCAGCACAAGGGTGGTCTTGCCCACACCACGAGGTCCCACAATACCTATCATTCGGTTGTCCCAGTTGATTTCGTGGAACAGATAACGATGAAAAAAAGTGCTTGTGGCTCTAAGCAGCTGGTCGAAATGTAATTGTAATTTTTCCATGACGCATTATTTATGGCGCAAAAATACAATAATTTATCGAATTGCACAATATTTAGTGCGTTTTTTTTAATAAATGCACTAAAAATAGTGCGTTTCCTGTGTGTTTTTGTTATCACTTCGTTATTAACGCGAGTTCGGGATAAGATTATCATAAAATGGCAATGCCATGCTCTCG
>CALGGO010000077.1 GCA_937916085.1 uncultured Prevotellaceae bacterium
TGCTCCACGTGAGAGCCTCGGGGTCGAGAGGCATCACGGTCTCCCCTACTTGGCTTTGAAGGGCGACACGATGTGTGCGATAGGTGTCGGTAATGATTGAGTCATTCTTCAGTTCAATGGCATCGCCGCTGCCTATGATGGTAAGCGGCGCGCTCACGCTGATGTCACCCAACGTGCCAGTGAGCAAAGCAGTGCCACTGCCGCTGGCAAAGAAGGTGCATTTGTCACGAATAGTACCTAACGACTCAGGACACGAGAGTTCCACACCTTGCACATCGGTGTCGATGAGCATGCCATACTGGTTGTAGCCATAGAACTTGGGTGTGTAAACGCCAAATTTAGGCACCACAAGGCTGAAATCGACAAATCGCAACGAGGCAATCACGTCATCGTCGGGGGCGCTGCACACCGCAAAGATTGCGTTACCGTCGGCACGCTCGGTACCGTCGCTGGGCTTGTTGCGAATGCCTAAGGCACTGGTGTAGAGCGTTGACGAGCCACCGCCATCCACGTTCATGGCATCGGTGGCACCAGCATAGCGCATGATGTCGGCGAGCACTGAGGTGCGCACGCCGTCGCTAATGAGCGAGCGCCCATCAACCACAAGGAAATACACTTTGTTGCCGCCGTCGCTGTAGCCCACTGCCGAGCGAGGATGCAACTGACTGGCATCGGCACGCTCGCCCTCGGTGTCGAGCACCACGCCATCACCAAGAATCTTGGGGTTGCCCGAAATCACTTGCTCTGGCACCACACTGAGATCGCCAAATTTCCAAGTGGGAGAAACGGTGATAGTATCACCCATTTGCAGGGTATTGACAACAGTCGCCGCTGAGCCGCGCCCGCGAATCACATACTTGCCCGCAGGAATCGTCATGTCGCCTGCGGTGCAGGTGTCGCTCTCGACGACCATTCTGTAAGGACGTGCGCTCTCAAACTTGTCGCCCTCGACAAGTCTAGCAACCAACTCGGTGCCGCTATTGGTCTGATCGGTGCTGCCATAGTAGCGGTCGGTGTAAATAACAATCTTGTTGTTATTCTCGCTCGAATAGGTGTTCACGCCGCCCAGTGTGGCCGTCATGCCAGCAGGCGTGGTGAGACTGCCGCCAAAGACGAAGGGATTGACATATACCCCACCCTCCTCATCGACGATGAAGTTCTTGTAGAGTGCCGAATTGTTGCGAGCCCTATATATCTCGCCATCTACCACTGTGGCACCCACGGGCGTGCCCACTATCGACACGCCACGGCCTGTAGTGCCGCTGGTGTTGAAAAAATCGGCATTGATGCCAGCGAAATAGCGCTTGCCAGGCTCACTTTTGCGCTCGGCCATCGCCGAGACCCGCTCATTGCCGGCAAGTTTGTCGGTGGCACACACTCCCGACAGCGACAGCCAGGGGTTGGTCATGTCGATGGTGCAATAAAACACTCGCAGCTTGCCACTGTCATTATGGAACCATAACGAGGTCTGTGTGGTGCCTGGCCCCACTTGGTTGTGGAACAAAGTATCGACCTGATACTCCACGCCACGCAAAGTCCACGTGTCGCTTGCCCAACCCACAGAGCAGACGAATGAGAGTAATGCCAATAAAATAATCTTTTTCATATTTTTAAAGAGAGAACAATAAAACAAGGCAATGCGCTTTGCGCACGATTAAAGATTAGTTGCGATACGCGCGATTAGTGATTAGTGGAGAATACAGAATTCCCGATCTCCGATCTTCGATCCCCGATCCCCGATCTTCAATCCTCGCGCAATAGGCGCTTAGTTGCTCAGCAATATGGTATAGACTGCTGTCACGTCGGCGGCGGTGATGTCGTTGTCGCCGGTTTGGTCGCCATTGACGACATGGCTGTAGTCATTGTTGAGCAGCACGTCGTAGAGCGCGGTCACATCGGCTGCCGTCACTTCGCCGTCGCCGTTCACATCGCCGGGAACAGCCACTGAACCGCTCAGGTTGGTGTAGATGGTGGTGACACCTCCAGTATCGCTGGCATTTAGTTCTAGGTAGGAAGAACCTCTATTGAAATAGGTTGATTCTGTGATTTTATCGAACTGTGGCTTAGTAGCGTTTATTTCAAAACGGCTTGTGTAGGTGCCGGAATTCACATATCCAGATGAGTTCACAGCCTTGAGGTACTGTGAGGTGGTCAAATTGGAACCAGTAGCATAATTCAGCCGGTAGTAGGACCCTACGTTGCCATGCACCACAGCACCGTTTTTCTCTTCCAACTTTGCCACTTTAGACAGAGTGACTTTCTTCTGGTTCTTGTCGTAGGCGGTCACAGTGTAGGCTTCCACGCCAGTGCCCTCGAAGTTTATGGGCTTGTAACAAGAAAACGACTGCCACTCGCTGTCGAGCCGTAAATAAGGACTAATCACGGATGTAGAATATTGTCCTGATGACAAATATCCTTCAAGCTTTCGATAGTTGATCCAACACTTGAAGTCGCTGGCATTGTTTCCAATGAAATCAGTTCCAGTGGTTGCGTCATAAAGAAACATTTCATGAAGATTCTGGCAATCATAGAAGGCTTCACTTCCGATATCCACTGAGGTTGAGATTGGTGACACGAACTTTGTTATTCCTGAACCTTTAAACGCACTTTTGCCTATATCTGTCAGATGTTGGAAATTGGTCAAATCCAAATCAAAATTCATTTGAGTTTGATAAAAAGCAAGTCTTTCGATTATTTCCACATTAATGAACGGAAAATTTGTAAGCTTAATATCAGCAAAAGCTGCTTCTTTTATAAAAGAGATGCTTTGAGCCTGATTAATGGTATAGCTACCTCCCTCATTAAAGGTGGCATATCCATCAATAAGGTTGGGAACGTATGTTCTACCACCATAATTCAACGTTGGAGGAATAGTCCTTGTCCCAGCCGGAATCCCGACAACTTTCAGCTTACCGTCGCCCGTGAAGCCATTATGCGAATATCCTTCTTCGGAGGTTACAGTATAGCGCACTCCGCCAGCTGCAATGTCATAGCAGTTGGTGTGGTCATAAGTACCGCTTTTGATGTTAAATCTCGACCAACTCCAACCGCTGTAGCTTTGGATACTTTGATATATCCCTGATTTCTCATAAGGAACGTACAAGTCAATCAAATGCAAATCCCAACTAGAGTCGTAATCAAAGTACACATAACTGGGCGGAGTGTCCTTATTGAGATACACTACCCTGATTGCATCACATCCTTTGAAAGCGTTGGACCGCACTGTAGTCACTGATGACGGGAAGTGCACAGTATATAAGCTTTTACAGTCCTTGAAGGCATACTGGTCAATGTATTTGACATTATAAGGTAGATAGAGATATTTAATGTTGGCTCCTGCCGCCGCATATTGCAGTATCCGTTGAAGCGTTTCGGGGAAGTCTGTTATATTATTGTCTATATCAGACCCATTTTTCCCGTATTGCCACTGGCAAGGAATCTCGTAGAGTATAGTCTTGGCTTTATTATATAAGGCATCTTTGTAGCTACAATAGTTGGGGTTGTTAGCATCAACAATTATTTTTTGCAAAGAAGAGCAGTTAAAGAACGGCGCATTACCAATAGATTTGATTGTTGCGGGAATATTAAATGCGCCAGTGAATGCACAATATCCAAAGGCGTAGCTCCCAATATATAAAGTATTAGTCAAGTTACTGGTAATGGTAACAGATGAGAGTTTAGTGCAATTATAGAAAGCATAATTGCAGATGGTGTCGACAGGGACATCGGCGCTGGTGAGGTTTGAGCAGCTATGAAACGCTTTAATGCCGATTTTATATGCCATAGTGTTGTTGTTGGTTATCTTGGTGATGGTGGTGTTGCCCATGAACGCGCTGTCAGCCACGCCATAGAACTTATAACTGCCTGGAGAGTTGTTCGAAGAATTTCCTACAGTTTGCGGCAAACTGATGGTATAGTTTGAGC
>CALGGO010000078.1 GCA_937916085.1 uncultured Prevotellaceae bacterium
CACGCCACTACCCCACTGCTTAACAACTGCGTTAGGCAGCTCAACGAGTATTTCGAGGGCAATCGACGGGAGTTCTCACTGCCATTGCATCTCACGGGCACCGACTTCCAACTGAAGGCGTGGGACGCTTTGCGCTCCATACCATACGGCACCACTATAAGTTACAAGGAAGAGGCAATAAAAGTGGGCGACGTGAAAGCCACCAGAGCCGTAGCGCAAGCCAACGGCGCCAACCCCATCCCCATCATCATCCCCTGCCACAGAGTAATCAACAGCGACGGCACCACAGGAGGCTACTCCAGCGGTGTAGATAAAAAACTCTTCTTGCTAAAACTCGAAAGCGCTGCTAACCAAACAACCACAAACAGCTAGAAACTAACGTTTTATCCCGCATCAGTCGAGCGGCTAACTAGCGAGCAACAGCGAATGACTAAAACATTTTAGCCACTTGGTCTAAGGTGAGGATGTTAGCAATCGTTTTTCCCGATGGGGTGTATCTAGTGTTTTTCAGTTTGCGCCAGTCGGCGATTAGAGTTTTCATCTCTTGCTCGTTGAGCTGGCGACCGTAAGGGATGGCGGCTCTCGACGCTATAGTCAGGGCTATTTTCTCAAACACCTTGTCTTTAACACTCACTCCACTCACCGATGTTATCACCTCGTTGAGCAGCTCAATGATGTCGATATTGTCGAGACCTGGCGGCACCGAGTTTATTGACCAGTCACCACCGCTAAGTCGCGACAGTCCAAAGCCCGCCTTCTCAAGTTCAGGCTCTATCTCCTCAAATACGGCATTCTGCGCCACCGTCAAGTGCATAATCTCGGGGAACAGCACCCGCTGCGACACCACATTCATGCCGCCGATTTGATCCATCAAGCGCTCATAGAGCACCGTCAGGTGAGCACGATGTTGGTCAAGAATCACCACCCCTTCTTGCGAGAGAGAGAGCAGGTAGCGGCCAGCCAGCTGCATCATGCCCTGCATCTCGTCGTCGGCAGGGACAGAATTTTCCAATGCGGGCGCGTCGGTAGAAAGCGGCAACTCCCCTATCTCGTCAAGCCCCTCTTGCTTCGACTTCTCGAAGTTCTTATAGAGTTCCTCCCAGTTAGGCAGGGTGTCGCTATGCTGTGGGGAGTAGCCTCCACCATGCGAGCCTGCCTGCTGCTTGAAGGGGTTATAGCTCTTGTCAACAGCAATCTCGGGCGCACGTGAGGTGTGAGGCAACGTGAAAGAGGGAATCTCGGGAGCGTCTTCCCTGTCGAAATCGATTGACGGCACCACGCTGAAGCGCCCTAGCGTCTCTTTCACAGCAGCCGAGATAATTTGCCATATCGGCAATTCGTTCTCAAATTTTATCTCGGTCTTTGTGGGATGTATGTTCACGTCAATAGTCTCCGGGGCAACGTCCAAGACCAAGAAATACTTTGGCTGCGACTCATCGGGAATCAGCTCGTTGTAGCACGAGAGCACCGCCTTGTGGAAGTAAGGATGCCGCATATACCTGCCATTGACAAAGAAAAACTGCATCGCATTGCGCTTGCGGGCACTCTCGGGCTTGCCGATGAAGCCCGAGATCTTCACCAAGGTGGTATCTACGTTCAGCGGAATGAGCTGCTGGTCGATGTTATGTCCAAACAGGGCGATAATGCGCTGCTTCAATGTCCCACCGTTGAGCATATACAGCACATTGCCGTTGTGGGTGACAGTGAAATCAATATTATAATTGACGAGGGCGAGCTTCTCAAACTCCTTGATAATGTTGCTCAACTCCACCTGATTGCTTTTCAAGAACTTGCGGCGTGCAGGGACGTTGAAGAACAAGTCTTTAATCATGAAATTGCAGCCCGCAGGACACACGTCAGGCTCTTGCGACTCGCAGTGCGAGGCGTTAATAAGCAGTTTGGTGCCCAGCTGCGCGCCACGGGCACAGGTGCGGAGCTCGATGTGCGAGATGGCAGCTATCGACGCCAACGCCTCGCCGCGGAAACCCATAGTCTGCAACGAGAAAAGGTCGTCGGCCTGACGAATCTTCGACGTGCTGTGACGCTCAAAAGCCAATCGGGCATCGGTGTCGCTCATGCCCACACCGTTGTCAATCACCTGTATCAAGGTGCGGCCTGCATCCTTGAGAATTATCTGAATATTCGTTGCCTGAGCATCTACGGCATTCTCCACCAGCTCCTTAATCACCGAAGCGGGGCGTTGTATCACCTCACCAGCGGCAATCTGGTTGGCGACCGAATCGGGCAACAGTTTTATCACATCACTCATAGTTATTTTGTCAAACAATTAAAAACAATTCTTAGTGAAAAAAGTTATTGTTGTGAAGACCAACAAAGAGTAACAAAGTCAACTAAGAAAATTTTTTGTTGTTTTTGTATGGTTTTGTTGTCTTTGTTTGATTTTTTCTCGCTTAATCGCATTTTAGTGGTTATTCTTAGTGTATCACTGAGGTTCGACGCGTCGCCACCACCTCGCCAAAAATCTGGCGCATCTCGTCACTTACCACCATCACATCATATGGCTCCTTAGGACGGATGGAATCATACCAGCGGAACTTCTCAAGCCGCAAGTCCGACCGCTTGGCAAGGAACAGCGGGATGACTTTTCCCGTGACATCGGGCCACATCTTTATCTTCTCCACCTCCTGCTTGGGCTTCATGTTTATCGTGAGGTAGGCGCTATTGGCGTTCACCAGCTTGTTGTAGGAGGAGTCATTCTCCATGGGATAGAAAAGTGCCTCCACATCACCGCTCACGTCAAGCTGTTTCAGCTCCTGATTTTCAAATGTCGCCTTCATCGTGCGGCCACTGAGCTGGTTGTAATATTCCTCGCCCAAATGCTCTATCAGCATTCCTGGTTTTGGCAAGGTAGCCCAATCCACAACCGAATCTTGCACGTGCACATTTATCTCCTCACCGCTAATCTGTCGCCCCTCACTCCATATCACCGCATGGCGATAGAGGTTGAGAATGGAGTCTTGCTCGCTCACCGCCGCCGAGTCGCACACTCCCTGCAAGTCCTTGCGGTAGAAACGCACATACTTGTTGGCTATAAGCACTCTTTTGTCATTATCGGCAGTGACGGTGCGCAGCGTGTCGGCATGGATATAAATAGTGTCTTTTTGTGAGAACTCCCTCGCTAAGGCATTCTCGGTGACGTATGACTCCTTGGTCTTCTCGTTATGGTACCCCACGTCACCCTTGAGTATCACTTTGTTCTTCTCGTCGGTGATGACAACGTTGCCACGCGCCTTGCCTATGCCGTTCTTGCGGTCATAGTCAACCACATCGCCAGT
This sequence comes from uncultured Prevotellaceae bacterium, assembly GCA_937916085.1. Taxonomy (GTDB): domain Bacteria; phylum Bacteroidota; class Bacteroidia; order Bacteroidales; family Muribaculaceae; genus Sodaliphilus. The sequence goes on from CALGGO010000078.1 coordinate 3,297, forward strand.
GAGGGTGCGCTGGGTCTTGTCATCGGTGAGCACCACATTGCCCTGAGCCTGGCCTTTATCGTTCTTGCGGTCGTAATACACCACATCGCCAACAATCGTCTGACCGTCCTTTGCCTTGATGGTAGAGCGGTTATATAGCGTGCCTTCCTCGCTCGACATATTGTACCACCCACTCGAGGTATAGATGGTGTGTCCATCGGCAAGCGACACAATCTTTGTCTCGTCTTCGATGGTGGCGATGTGAGTGCGCATGTCATAGTCGAGGATATCGGTAAAGAGCTCCATCTTGTCGTTTTTCATGTGTACTTTAGAGGTGAACTGCACCTTCTTGGTGTCGTGCTCATAGCGAGCCACACTCGACGTGATGCGGGTTCCCGACTTATCAACCACAGTACCGCCGCTAAAGTAGCGCGCCACATTGTTGAACATATCATAGTCAAGGCTGTCGGTGGTGACGGTCATCGAACTGTTCACCACCCGCACATTACGCCTGAGCTTTGCCACCTCCACATCGCCAAAATAGTACATTCGGTCGCAATACACTGTCATCGTGTCGGCCTGGTTCATCACCACATGACCAAAGGCATCGAGAGAACTGGTCGCTTCAAAAAAGTAGGCACTGTCGCACCTCAATGTCATGTCGCCACGGCGAAACCGAACATTGCCACGAAGCACACGATATTCGGTGCTGCGATTCTCGTCGGCGACAAGCACGTCGGCATTCTCGAGAAACACCTTGCCAGGGTCAAAACGATTAGCATCGGGGATGATGGGCGTGATGCGTCGCAGGTGAGGCGTGGTGGCGCCACTGCGCGCGGCAACCGCCTGGGCATTGGCGCGCCACGAAACAGTCGCCACCAACACACATATCATCAAAAACAGCACACGCGTCACACCTCTCATTAGTTATTAGTCTTAAGTTTAAAAATCGAGAAATCGAGCATTCGAGAAATCGAGCATTCGAGCATTCGAGCATTCGAGCACTCTCCACTCTCCACTCTGCACTCACTCCTTATTGCTGTTCAACCAGTCATATTGGAATTCACAGTTGCGCCAGCCCTCTTCGATATAGACGTAAGTGGTCTTTTGCTTATCTTTAACCCATTTCTCAATTATCTCCTGGCGCTTGTGATTCTCATATAAGTCTTTCAGAACCTGATAGTCGTCGGCAAAGTCGGCACGATGTGCCTCATTGCGCTTCGAGAGTTTCACGATAGCCACTTGCTGGCGGTTGGTCTTGGGGTTCATCATCACAAAAGGCATTGAGATTTCGCCTGGCTGCAATGTTGCTACCACCTTGCCCACCTCCGAGGGGAGATCGGCCATCTCAAACATATTGCTGTGCTCCTTCTCGTTGAGCATCACGCCGTTGTTGTTCTTAGAATCCTTGTCCTGAGAGATAAATAGCGCTGCGTTCTCGAAGGTGATGCCATTCTTCTGAGCGAGAATGTCGGTGCGCAGGGAATCTAGCTTAACTATGGCGTCGTCGATGTCTTTTTGGGCTATTTTGGGACGCAGCAGGATGTGACGGGTATTCACGCGGTCGCCACGTTTCTCAATGAGCTGGATGATGTGGAAGCCAGCCTCGGTCTCCACGATTTTCGACACTCGCTTCGTGTCATTAAGGTTGAATGCGGCTGCGGCATATTCGGGCAGCAGCTCGGCACGTCCGCGAAATCCCACTTCTCCGCCGTAGGTCGAAGAGCCGTCCTCACTATAAAGAATCGCCAGTGTCGAGAACTCCATCTCGCCATCATTCACCTTTTGGGTGTATTCCCTAAGGCGCGCTTTCACGTCGTCAATCTCCTGCTGTGGAATTACCGGGTTGATGGTGATGATTTTCACCTCCACCTGCTGGGGTATCATCGGCAATGAGTCTTGGGGAATAGTGTTGAAAAACTTCCTGACATCGGCTGGCGTGGCCTTGACGTTGCTAGTGAGCTTGCGCTGCACTTCCTGAATGGTATATTGGTCCCTGACCACATCCATGAGCTGCTCTCTCAACTCTGGCATCGGTTTGCGGAAATACTCCTCTACCTTCTCGCGCGACCCCAGATTGGCAATGAAGTAATTGATTCGAGAATCCACACTCTGCACCACGGTAGAGTTAGAAATCTCTACAGTGTCAATCTTTGCCTGATGCAGAAAGAGCTTCTCAATCGCCATGCGCTCGGGGATGACACAGTAAGGGTTGCCGTCGATGGCGACGCGCTCATATAGTGCCTGCTGATACTGCTCCTCGATATCACTCTTGAAGATTGGCTCATCACCAACCACCCATGCCACCTCCTCGGCGACGTTGTTTTGACCACTCATGCCCAATGCCACTATCGACATCAAGCAACATAGCAATGTTCTGATTTTCATATATATTATAGTTCTTTTGAGTTATCGTTAATGCCTAATTTTCCAATTAATCTGCAAAGTTCTTGATTTTTATCGATTTCTCAAAATTTATTTCCTTTAATTAAGCTTAATAATATTGTATATCTACAAAAAAAGCCTTGATGCGACAGGCAACAAGGCTCTTTATCTTAATGAAAGAAGTGTTATTTATACTTTTTCTTGAGTTGATTGAGCACCTTTTTATCGACAGTGACTTTGTAACGCTTGTGGAGGTCGGCGAGCCATTGCTCTTCGAGGGCGTCCTGCGCGTCGCTGGCGACGAGCCCCTTCACGTCGCTCATCTCCTCGGGCTGCTCTATCTTCTTGCCGAAGAGGATGCCGAAGACGGGATATCCCTGATAGGTCGATTCCACGTGCTTGCCGCCAAAGGCGATGTAGTCAATCATCTCGTTGTCGCCACGTTTAGATACCGAACGCACCATCTTGATGTTGCGGCCAAACTTCTTGTTGAGGGCACTAGTGATGGTGTCTTCGGGCTGTGAGCTAATAGTGCGGTACATCTTCATCGCCTCGTTCATTATCGAGTCGTTCTTAGCGCATATCATCACGCCCTTGAAGCGTGGCTCATCCCACTGATATTTAGAGCGGTTAGCCTCAAAACGGTCTTCCAGCGCCTTAGAGTCGCTCTTCGCCTTGTTCCACACCTCTCTTGACATCACCTCGAAGAGCAGAGTGCCGTCGCGGTACTCGTTGAGCAGGTTGCGGTAATCGGGGTTGAGATCAACGATGTTGTCGCTGTAGTATTTCATGATTTCTTGACGTGCCACACGATCAACACTAGCGTCGAGGACAGCAGCCGCTATCTCGTCGCTCGCCACCTTGGTCTTGGGGTTAATAGCTGGTGCCAGCAGCGACAAGGGTGCCTTGATGCCGTTGCCATAGGTGAACATGGTGTAATTAGACTTGGCCATTACATCGGTGACAAAGGTAGAGTCGAAGCCGCCATGTTTCTTCATCTCTTGAAGGAGATAGTCTTTAAGCCCATCGGTCTTTCTGTAGTTCTGCTCCTTGAGGATTTGCTCGCATCGGCTCTCGATAGGCATCATGGAGCGCTGGTCGCTGGCAATCTTCTTCTCTATCGCCTCACGGCAGTCGTCAATGGTTCCAAGAGGTATATTCTTGATCTTCTTGATGATGTGATAGCCATAGGGGGTCTCGAAGGGCTCGGATATAACTCCCTCGGGAAGGCTGTAGGCAACATTCTCAAATGCTTTGACCATGTAATTGCGGCCAAAGGGCGGCAGTTTGCCACCATCGCGTGCTGTCTTAAAGTCCTGAGAATAGCTCTTGGCAAGATCATCGAAGTTCTCACCCTTCAAAATGCAATTGTAAATTGAATCAATTTTTGCTTTCACCGCCTGCTTCTCTTCCTCGGTCACTCCGCTCGACTTGGGGAAGAGCCTCAAGATGTGGGCAACCTCCACCTGGCCGTCGTTGGGGCGGTAGCCATTAACTCTTACCATGTGAACACCATAGTCGGTGACAAATGGCTTAGACAGCTCTCCGAGCGGTGTGTCATAAACCACCTTCTCGAAATCGTAGGGAAAGACGCCACTGCTTATGAAGCCATACTCGCCCTTATTATTCTCTTTTGAGCGGTCAACAGAGTATTTCATCACCAGCTCGTTGAAGTCTTCGCCACTGAGGATGCAATTCCTGATGCTGTCCATCATGGCGATCTGCTTCTTCTCCTCGGCTTTATTCCTGCCTCTCGACAGCATTATGTGGCTCACATCAACATCGGTTTTCATCCTCTCGTAAGCCTCTCTTACAAGTTGCTCCTGAAGTTCGGTATCGGTGAGGAATGGCGACAGCATGTCTTCCTTGTAGCCATCTATCTCTTTTTTAATATATTGCAAGGTGTCATAGCCGAGTCTCTCGGCCTCAGCCACCTTAAGTTTATAGTTCACAAAACGGTCCACATACTCGTCGATACTCTCTTTGTTAACTTGTTGCTCAAGATTCTTCTTGTAAAGATACTCAAACTCCGACAGTTTCACCTCTTTATTGTTGATTTTCATCAACACAGGGTCGGTGGCAGCAATTGCGAGGGTCGCTACTCCCACAAGTGCTAGAGCGCCAAAAAAGACTTTAAGTTTCATAACTATCAATAATCTGGATTTTAAATAAAATGCTCACGCTCGCAAAGCTTTAAGCAAACTTAGCCCTGTCTCGTTTAATCGCATTTTTCGTTTAATTACAATAGAAATAACGTAATTATAATAGTGAAATTATAATTTGAATTTTAAATTTAGTTAATTTAAGAGGCCGCGCGAAGCGCATTTAGTTTCCCATCTCGCTGAGGAACTTGATGCGCACCAGGCGTATTTCTTCCTCGGTGTATTCATCTCCTAACTCTTCGATGGCCACCGACAGGCGATCGCTGTCACTCTCCTTGAAATACTCGAATATATCTTCCATGTGCTCTTCGTCCATTTCCTCGAGGATGCAGTAATCGATGTTTATTCTTGTCCCTGAATAGACGATAGCCTCTATCTCGTCGAGCATTTTGTCAAACTCCAGCCCTCTCGACTGGGCTAGGTCGCGGAGTGGCACTTTGCGATCAATACTCTGAATCAACGAGATTTTCAGCTTGCTCTTGTTGGCGACAGTCCTCACACGCATGTCCTCGGGGCGAATTATCTCATTCTCCTCGACATGGCGTTTGATGATTTCGAGGAACTCGGCACCATAGCGCTTTGCCTTGCCGGCGCCCACGCCTGGAATGTTTTGCAGCTCCTCCATTGTAATGGGGTAAGTGGTAGCCATCGCCTCAAGTGACGGGTCTTGGAAAATCACGTAAGGAGGAAGCTGGAGTTTTGACGCAGTCTTCTTGCGCAGACTCTTGAGGATACTGAACAGCTCGCTGTCGATGGCACTCGTGCCACCCCTCATTTCACTATCCTCCACTAGCGAGAAGTCTCGGTCCTCAGCCACCATAAACGACGATGGTGTCTCTAGGAATTCTTTGCCACGTTTGGTGACTTTCAACAGACCGTAATTCTCAATATCACGGTCGATATATCCGGCAATGATACCTTGAGTGATTACAGCGTTCAAGAATCTTGGCGACTTGTCCTTTTGGCATCCAAACATGTCAACTTTATCGTGAAGATAAGACTTCACCTCATTGGTCATTTCGCCTGTCATCACATCTATCACATGGTCGGCCTTGAATTTCTCTTTCAGTTTGAGAATAGTCTCCAGAGCGTCGCATAGCTCAACACAGGCCTCAATGCGATTGCGTGGATGCAGACAGTTGTCACAGTTGTGGCAATTGTCCTCGGGATATTCCTCGCCAAAATAGTGGAGCAACGTCTTGCGACGGCACACCGAGGTCTCGGCATAGGAGGCTGTCTCGGCAAGAAGCTGCTTGCCAATCTCCTGCTCGGCAACAGGCTTGCCTTGCATGAACTTGCGCAGCTTGTCGAGGTCTTTTTGTGCATAGAATGTGATGCACTGGCCCTCACCACCGTCACGACCGGCGCGCCCGGTCTCCTGATAATAGCCCTCAAGGCTCTTAGGGATGTCATAATGAATCACGAACCTCACATCGGGCTTGTCAATACCCATACCAAACGCTATCGTTGCCACGATAACATCCACATCCTCAAGCAAGAAGGCATCCTGATTGGCAGAGCGAGTGGCACTGTCCATACCAGCGTGATAAGCTAGCGCCTTAATGTCGTTAACCCTTAGCGTAGTGGCAAGTTCCTCCACTTTCTTGCGGCTCAGGCAGTAGATGATACCCGACTTCCCCGACATAGTCTTAACGAACTTGATGATGTCCTTATCTACGTCTTTGGTCTTTGGCCTTACCTCATAATATAAATTGGTGCGGTTGAATGACGACTTAAACACATTGGCATCCATGATTCCCAGGTTTTTCTGGATATCATGCTGAACCTTGGAGGTGGCAGTCGCCGTCAAAGCGATTATTGGCCTCACTCCTATCTCATTAATGAAATGACGGATGCGGCGATACTCGGGTCGGAAGTCATGACCCCATTCCGAGATGCAATGAGCCTCGTCGATGGCGTAGAACGAAATTTTCACGATCTTGAAGAACTCAAGATTTTCTTCCTTGGTCAATGACTCGGGAGCGACATAGAGCAGCTTAGTCTTTCCGGCTAGGATATCTTCTTTCACCTGGTCGATAGCCTGCCTGTTGAGTGAGGAGTTGAGAAAATGCGCAATGCCGTCCTCATCGCTGAAGTTTCGCATCGCGTCAACCTGATTCTTCATCAGGGAAATAAGTGGAGAAATAACTATAGCAGTGCCCTCCATCAACAATGACGGCAACTGGTAGCACAATGATTTGCCACCACCTGTGGGCATGAGCACAAAAGTGTCGTGCTTATTAATAAGACTCAGCATGATTTGCTCTTGCTGACCCTTAAATGTGTCAAAACCAAAATATTTCTTCAGTGTTGCCACCAACTGCTCTCTATCTGCCATAGTCTTAAGGTTTTTTGTTGTTTACGTCACAAATATAAAGAAAATATTTCAATCAGCGAAAATAAATCAGAGAATTTTTACATCGAAGATGCAATTAATGCAAAGTTTGACTTGTCGAGCTGCTCGCGGGCAAAATCTAAGGTGAGTTCAAACTTCTTCTTTTTAGATGACGGATAGCTATACATCACGTCCATCATGATGGTCTCGAAGATAGAGCGCAACCCTCGCGCGCCAAGCTTGTATTCTATAGCCTTATCAACGACAAAATCAAGGGCGTCGTCGGTGACGCTGAACTGGATGCCGTCCATCAGCATCAACTTCTCATATTGCTTGACGATGGCATTCTTTGGCTCCACCAAGATGCGTCGCAAGGCATCACGGTCGAGAGGCTCAAGATTGGTGACCACAGGAAGACGGCCTATAATCTCGGGTATCAAGCCGTAGGAGCGCAGGTCTTGAGGGGCTACATAATGCAGCAGCTTGTCCTGATCGGCCTTGCTCACATGATTGCCGGCACCATAACCCACCACGTGGGTGTTGAGGCGCAAAGCAATTTTGCGCTCAATGCCCTCAAATGCTCCGCCGCAAATGAAGAGTATGTTCTTGGTGTCAACGGGTATCATCTTCTGCTCGGGATGCTTGCGGCCGCCTTGGGGTGGAACATTGACTACCGACCCTTCAAGCAGCTTGAGCAGACCCTGCTGCACTCCCTCTCCACTCACATCGCGGGTGATGGACGGGTTGTCGCTCTTGCGGGCAATCTTGTCAATCTCATCGATGAAGACGATGCCGCGCTCAGCCTCTTTCACGTTATAGTCGCAAGCCGCCAAGAGCCTAACCAGCAGACTCTCGATGTCCTCTCCCACATAGCCAGCCTCGGTGAGCACTGTGGCGTCAACAATAGCGAAAGGAACCTTGAGAAGCTTGGCAATGGTCTTGGCGAGCAAGGTCTTGCCAGTACCAGTGGGACCAACGATGATGATGTTTGACTTCTCGATATCAATGTCATCTTTGCTCTGCGCCAAGCGTTTATAGTGATTATAGACCGCCACCGAGAGATACTTCTTGGCACTCTCCTGCCCTATCACATATTCGTCGAGATACTCCTTTATCTCTTTGGGCTTGGGAAGTTCACTCATCTTGATGTCGCTCAACATCCTCTCGCCCGACGAACCCAAATACTCTTTTACCAGTTCGCTGGCTCTCTCGGCACACTCGTTACAGATGCAACCGTTCATGCCAGGGATGAGAAGATCGACCTCATTCTGACCGCGACCGCAAAAATCACATCTCAAATCTTGTCTTTTTGCCATAAGTTTGACAGTTCATAGTTTAGAGTTATTTCGCCTTCTCAAGCACTTTGTCAATCATGCCATAGTCAAGAGCTTCCTGCGAGGTCATCCAGTAGTCACGGTCGCTGTCGGCATACACCTTGTCGTAGGGCTGGCCCGAATGAGTAGAGATGATGTTGTAAAGCTCCTCCTTGAGTTTCTGAATCTCACGGGCTGTAATCTCGATATCGGACGCCTGACCTTGGATGCCGCCCATGGGCTGATGAATCATCACGCGGCTGTGCTTGAGGGCATAGCGCTTGCCTTTCTCGCCGGCAACGAGCAGAATTGCTGCCATCGAAGCAGCCATGCCAGTGCAGATGGTAGTCACATCACTCTGGATATATTGCATGGTGTCGTAGATTCCCAGACCGGCATACACCGAGCCGCCAGGAGAATTGATGTAAATTGACACGTCCTTGCCGGGGTCGGCGCTGTCGAGATAGAGAAGCTGTGCCTGGATCACGTTGGCGGTATAGTCGTCAATCTGAGTGCCCAGGAAGATGATGCGGTCCATCATCAAGCGAGAGAACACATCCATCTGCGCAACATTCAACTTGCGCTCCTCGATGATAGTAGGTGAGATATAACTGCTTTCAATAGTTGATTGAGCATACTGGTCAAGTGCCAAACCATTCATTCCCAAATGGTTTACTGCAAAATTTCTGAAGTCGTTTTTCATTTTTCTATATTGTTTTAGTGATTTTATTTTCAAAGATAGCAAAATTTTCTCATTTACACAAATTTTGTCCCTTTTTTAAACGATATTTCACAAAATTAGTGCAAGTTGAGAGCAAAGTCAAGCTTGCTTGGACTTTGCCGAGACGCAGCCTAATCTATCTAAAAAAAGTGTGGCAACTAAATCAAGCCGCCACACATGTTATCTCTAAGATGTGTATCACATTATTTCTCCTCGTAGAGTTTGTTGAATTCTTCTACCGAGACGCTCTTTTCGGTGAGCGACACGCTATCGTGGATAGTGGCAAACACCTTGTCCTCAAAGGCACGGCGCGAAATCTCGCGGGCGTAGTCCTTGTTTTCCATCAACTCGCCGGCATAGCGGTCGAGAGTCTCGTCGGGGACGTTGCCAATGCCATATTGCGCAAACTGCTGCGAAGCAAAGATGCGAGCGAGGCGCATCTGGTCCTCTTTCTCGATTTTCACGTCGTAGGCCTTAGCGATCTTCTCCTTGATGAGTTGCCAAACTATCTCCTCACGTGTGCGGGGATATTCTTCCTCAATCTTAGCGGCGTCGGCTTCTTTGTTGGTCGAGAGCAGATAACGCTTCAGGAAGTCGTCGGGGAGCTCCAGGTCGCCAACTTTCTTCTTAAGCACAGTCTCGGCATCGATAGTGAAACGGTAGTTGCTGTCGCTCTTCAACTGACCGGCGAGCATCTCCTTAATCTTTGCCAGATATTCTTCCTCACTCTTGGCGACATCCTTGCCAAGCACCATGTCATAGAGCTCTTGGCCCATCTCGGCGTCCTTGTTCACTAGAATCTCGTCAACCTTGAAAGTGAAGTCGCTCTTCACGTCAGCTTTATCCTTATCAACTGCGAGCATCGACGCAAGCTCGGTGATATTGCCTCCAGCACCCTTATAAGGATTAATTGTCACCTCGTCGGCAACTTTCAAGCCAATGAGCTTAGCTTTCTCGTCTTCGTCTTTCTGATATTTTGGAGAGATGATAGTTCTCTCTACCTTAATACCATCCTCCTTAGCGGTGCCGTCCTCGTTAAGCTCAGTGAGCGAGCCGCGAAGCAAGGCATCCTCGGTAGAAACCTCTCCAGGCACCTGGGTGCCAAAACGTTTTTTGTAGGCCTCATTCTGCTTGTCAATCATCTCCTGGCTGACCTCAATGGTGTAATAAGGGATTTTCACGCGCTTGTCGAGCTTTATCTCAAACTCTGGGGCGAAGCCGAGGTCAAACTTGAAATCAAAGTTCTTCTCGCCTACCAAATCTACCTTAGTGTCTTTTGAAAGCATGGGTTCGCCAAGCAAGTCAAGGTTATTCTCACGAATGTATTTAGTCAGCTCGCGGCTAACAACCTCATCTACCACCTCGGCTGTCACTTGTCCGCCATATTGCTTCTTGAGCAATGCCGCTGGCACATGACCTGGACGGAAGCCCTTGAGAGGACGCACGCGATTCAAATGTGACAATTGCTTCTTAACTTCGGCTTGATAATCTTCTTCAACCAACGATATCGTGAGCACACCTGTCACGTTACCGGTTTTGTCTAATGTTACGTTCATTTCTTTCTTTATAAGTATTTTATTGCAATAAATTCTCTAGTTGCTTTTTTTGAGCGTGCAAAATTACTGCAAATCCGTTGAAATACAAAATGAAATGCGAAGTTTTTCATTTTTATTTCCTATTTGCCAGTAAAACAAGAGCCCCATGGCATCATAAGGTGTCATGGGACCCATTATTTGTCAGAGTGTATTACACTTCCTCGTAAGGAATATCTTGTGCGCCGTCGCCGCCTTGATTGTTGCCGCCTTGTGGGCCTGCTCCTGGATTTCCTCCACCAAAGCCTGCTGCGCCTGGGTCAAAACCAGCACCGGGGTTGAAGCCCGCACCTGGACCGCCTTGCGCGCCACCAGCTTGGTTGTACATCTGCTGCGATGCCTCGTGGAAGATTGCCTCAAGCTCCTTCATTGCCACATCGATAGCGTCAATGTCCTGGTTCTTGTGAGCTTCTTTGAGTTTGCCGAGGGCAGTCTCAATCTGGCTCTTCTTGTCGGCAGGCAACTTGTCGCCTAGGTCTTTAAGGCTCTTCTCGGTCTGGAATATCATCGCGTCGGCTTGATTAATCTTGTCGATGCGCTCTTTCTCCTTGGCGTCGGCAGCGGCATTGGCGCTTGCCTCGTCCTTCATGCGCTGGATTTCGGCGTCACTCAAACCGCTCGAAGCCTCAATGCGGATGCTCTGCTCCTTGCCGGTAGCCTTATCCTTGGCGCTCACGTTCATGATTCCATTGGCATCAACCTCAAAGGTCACCTCAATCTGAGGAATGCCACGTGGCGCAGGAGCTATGCCGTCGAGGTGGAACATACCCAAAGTTTTGCAGTCGCGTGCCATGGGGCGTTCGCCTTGCAGCACATGGATCTCCACGCTAGGCTGGTTGTCGGCAGCGGTAGAGAACACCTGACTCTTACGTGTTGGAATGGTGGTGTTGGCGTCGATAAGCTTGGTCATCACGCCGCCCAGGGTCTCGATACCCACGCTCAGGGGCACTACGTCGAGCAGCAGCACGTCTTTCACGTCACCGCTAAGCACGCCACCCTGGATAGCGGCGCCCACGGCAACTACCTCGTCGGGGTTCACGCCCTTAGAGGGTGCCTTGCCGAAGAAGCGCTCCACAATCTGCTGGATGGCAGGAATACGGGTAGAGCCGCCCACGAGAATCACCTCGTTGATGTCGCTGGGACTCATATTAGCGTCACGCAACGCCTGCTCGCAGGGCTTGATGGTGCTCTGGATAAGGTCGTCGCACAGCTGCTCAAACTTAGCGCGGCTCAGGGTCTTAACCAAGTGCTTGGGAATGCCGTTCACTGGCATGATGTAAGGCAGGTTGATCTCGGTGCTCATCGAGCTAGAAAGCTCAATCTTTGCCTTCTCGGCTGCCTCTTTCAAGCGCTGCAATGCCATCGGGTCTTTGCGAAGGTCGATGCCCTCGTCGCTAAGGAACTCCTCGGCAAGCCAGTTGATGATGCGCTGGTCGAAGTCGTCACCGCCCAGGTGAGTGTCACCGTTGGTCGATTTCACCTCAAACACGCCGTCGCCCAATTCAAGGATAGAGATATCAAATGTGCCGCCACCAAGGTCAAACACTGCGATGCGCTTGTCGTTCTGGTCTTTGTCGAGACCGTAGGCGAGAGCAGCAGCGGTGGGTTCGTTCACGATGCGCTGCACCTTTAAACCGGCAATCTCGCCAGCCTCTTTGGTGGCCTTGCGCTGAGAGTCGTTGAAGTAGGCAGGAACGGTAATCACAGCATCGGTAACTGTAGTTCCAAGGTAGTCTTCGGCGGTTTTCTTCATCTTTTGGAGAATCATTGCCGAAATCTCTTGTGGTGTGTATTGACGGCCGTCAATCTCCACGCGGGGCTGGTTGCTGCCGTTGTTCACCACTTTGTAAGGTACTCGCTCAATCTCTTTCTGAGTCTGGTCATAGGTCTCGCCCATGAAACGCTTGATAGAATAGACTGTGCGGGTGGGGTTGGTGATTGCCTGACGCTTGGCAGGGTCACCTACTTTACGTTCGCCGCCGTCAACAAAAGCCACCACGCTAGGGGTGGTGTTACGGCCTTCACTGTTAGGGATTACAACCGGGTTCTTGCCTTCAAGAACCGATACACAAGAGTTGGTTGTTCCCAAATCAATACCAATAATTTTTCCCATAATTGTATCTGTTTTTTGTTATTAATTTCTGTTTCTTTTTTATCAAACAATTAAAAACAATTTATAGTTGGTTGTTTATATTGAATTGTTTGCAATTGTTCGTAATTGTATGACTTCATTTAACAAATTCCGTGCCAAACTTATTACTGCCACATCTGGGAAAACAAAACGCAAACAAGTGACAAAATCTGCCACCATGTCACGTTTTCATTCAATTAATTTATTCGTCTCATTTTTCACAAAGATTATACATTCTCTACACCTTATATAAATAAAAAATTTGTACCTTTGCACGTCTTTTTACGAAATCATTAATTAACTTATAATATAAACTTCTTATCAACAATTATTTATGGACATTTCACACATCGAACACGTTGGTATAGCAGTCACCAGCCTTGACGAGGCTATACCTTTCTATGAGAAATTTCTCGGTTTCAAATGCTTCGCTATCGAAGAGGTAGAGGACCAGCACGTGCGCACCGCTTTCTTCAAGGTGGGTCAAACCAAGATTGAGCTTCTTGAGGCTACCAGCCCCGACAGCGCTATCGCCAAGTTCATCGAGAAGAATGGTGGTCGTGGCGGCATCCAGCACATCGCATTCTGCGTGCAGGACGGCGTTGCCAACGCACTCCAGGAGATTCAGGACAAGGACGGCCGCGTTCTCGACAAGGCTCCCCGCAAGGGTGCTGAGGGCTTGAACATCGCTTTCGTTCACCCCAAGACTTCGGCTGGTGCTCTCGTTGAGCTTTGCGAAGATCCAAATAAATAAGTGTCAAGCTCTAATGTTATACCGTTATATAAAACAACAATCACAACTGAATAACAACCAAAACAACAAAATAATTATGTTGTTAATGTTGTTAGCCAGTTTGTTAAAGTTGTTTGATATAACGCCCGAATGTGAAAATCAAAACCACAAAATTTTCACTGAGAATTGTTTGACAAAAAACGAAATAACTAATACAATTCAAATAAAATGAGTAAACAACTCGAAAAAATTCAGCAACTCATCGACATGCGTGCCAAGGCACGCGTGGGTGGTGGCGAGAAGGCCATTGCCAAGCAGCATGAGAAGGGCAAATACACTGCCCGTGAGAGAATCAATATGCTCCTCGACCCAGGCAGCTTTGAGGAGCTTGACATGTTTGTTCAGCACCGCTGCACCAACTTTGGTCAAGAGAAGAAGTCGTTCCTTGGCGACGGCGTGGTGACCGGCTACGGCACTGTTGACGGCCGCCTCGTCTATGTCTTCGCACAGGACTTCACCGTGATTGGTGGCTCGCTGGGCGAGGCCATGGCTTGGAAGATGTGCAAGGTGATGGACCTCGCCATGAAGCAGGGCGCTCCCATTGTGGGTCTTAACGACTCGGGCGGCGCACGCATCCCCGAGGGCATCAACTCGCTGGCTGGCTACGCCGAGATTTTCCAGCGCAACATCGACGCCAGCGGCGTAGTGCCTCAAATTTCGGCTATCCTTGGCCCATGTGCCGGTGGTGCGGTTTATTCTCCCGCCCTCACCGACTTCACATTGATGGCAAAGGGCACTTCGTTCATGTTCCTTACTGGTCCCGCCGTTGTCAAGACCGTTCTTGGCGAGGACGTGACACAGGAGCAACTGGGCGGCGCTACAGTTCACGCACAGAAGAGTGGTGTCACCCACTTCGCCTGCGACACCGAGGATGAGGTTATCGACACTATCAAGCGCCTATTGAGCTACATGCCAAGCAACAATATGGAGGAGGCACCCCGCCGCGAGTGCAACGACCCCATCGACCGCGTGGAGGACGCTCTCAACAACATCATCCCCGAGAGCCCCAACGATCCTTACAACATGTACGACGTTATCGGCGCCATCGTTGATAACGGTGAGTTCCTTGAAGTTCACCGCGACTTCGCCAAGAACATCATCGTGGGCTTTGCACGCTTCAACGGCCAGAGCGTGGGCGTGGTTGCCAACCAGCCACAGCACATGGCTGGCGTGCTCGACGTCAACGCCTCGAAGAAGGGCGGACGTTTCGTGCGCTTCTGCGACGCGTTCAACATCCCATTGGTAACTCTCGTTGACGTGCCTGGCTTCCTTCCTGGCACAGGTCAAGAGTACAACGCCGTGATTCTTAACGGCGCCAAACTGCTCTATGCCTACGGCGAGGCCACAGTGCCCAAGGTTACTGTCACCCTGCGAAAGAGCTACGGCGGCAGCCACATCGTGATGAGCTGCAAGCAGCTGCGCGGCGACATGAACTACGCTTGGCCAAGCGCCGAAATCGCTGTGATGGGTGCCGCCGGTGCCGCCGGCATTCTCTATGCCAAGGAGTCGAAGGCTGCCAAGACTGCCGCCGCCGAGGCCAAAGAGGCTGGCGACGAGGCTAAGGCAAAAGAAATCATGGAAGAGAACAAAAAGTTCATCGCCGAGAAGGAGCAAGAGTACAACGACCTGTTCTGCACTCCGTTCAATGCCGCCAAGTATGGCTACATCGACGACGTGATTGAGCCTCGCAACACCCGCTTCCGCGTGATTCGCGCCCTGGAGCAGCTGCGCACCAAGAAATACAACAACCCTGCCAAGAAGCACGGCAACATTCCTTTGTAATTTCTATTCAACCATCAGTAAAATGAATAAGAAAATATTATTGACACTGATTGCTGTTGTCGCTGCCCTTACCGCCAGCGCGCAAGGACGTCTTGACCTGCGCATCAACGAGGCGATGGTGCAGAACGACAGTAACTATGTTGACCAAGATGGCAACCGCTCGGCGTGGATTGAGATTTTCAACGCCTCGCACAGCACCAACGCCATCGAGAAGATGTTTATCACCACTTACAAGCAAGACTTCATTCAAAACTATTTCAAGGCTGAGGAGCAGAAGAGCAACAAGAAACGCAATCAGCTCCTGAATGAGCTTGCCCAGAAGCATGGCGACAGCATCTATGTGATTCCTAGAGGTGATGTTGACACTAAAGTCAAGCCACGCTCGCATGTGGTGTTCTTTGCCGACGGCAACGACGCAGCGGGCACCTTCCACCTGCCCTTCAAGCTGGAGGCAGGAAAGGACAACTACATCGCACTCTACGACGTGAACGGAGACCTTGTTGACGAGGTCATTATCCCCGCCAACCTGCCCGCCGACCAGTCTTTTGCCCGCATCAGCGAGGAAGCCATCGACCTTCACAAGGGTTCCAGGGATTTCGACAACGCCGAGTGGCAAGTGCGTGACGGCAAAACCGAGGCCACAGCAATCTCTCCCGCCAAGTTCAACGCCCGCCCGGTTAACGAGAACATCCAGAAGTTCAAAGACGAGGACCCCTCGGGCATACTGCTCACCCTCATGTCGATGGGAGTAGTGTTCTGCGCTCTGCTCATGCTCTACATCCTCTTCAAGCTCTTTGGCAAGGCGTTTGCCGCCAAGGACAAGAAGAAAGAAGAGGAAGTTGTCGAGAAAGCCGTTGCCACCGATGCCACAAACGAAGCAGCTCCAGCTGGCGACGATGAGGCAATCGCAGCTATCTGCATGGCGCTCTACCAGCATTTCAACGCTCACGACGAGGAAAGTGGTGTTCTTACCTTCGACCACAGCCACGAGGCTCACAGCGCATGGGGTTCGAAGGGCAACCTGCTGCTCCACAAGCCCGAGCATCACGACAATCATTAATTATCACTAACATTTAATTTGTTTTATCAATGAAAGAATATAAATATAAAATCAATGGTCACGAATACAAAGTAAATGTTGGTGACATTGAGAACAATATCGCTCACATCGAGGTCAACGGAGTGGCTTACGACGTTGAGCTCGAAGAAGAGAAGGCCATCAAGCCTGTTATCAAGAAAGTGGCACCGAGCAGCGACGCACCTGTCGCCGCCAAGCCAGCAGCAGCCAAACCAGCAGCCACCGCATCCGCAGGCGATCATGTCATCGCTTCGCCACTGCCTGGCGTTATCAAGGAGCTCCATGTGAAGGAAGGACAGCAAGTGAAGGCTAGCGACGTGGTTTGCATCCTCGAAGCCATGAAGATGGGCAACGAGATTCATGCAGGCAAGGACGGCGTAGTGAAATCTATTAACGTAGCTCTCGAAGAGTCGGTTCAAGAGGGCACCACCATCATGATTATCGCTTAACACTATGGTACTACTGAATATAGCTGAAAACCTGAAGCAATTCTGGGAATTCACGGGCTTCTACAACGTCACGTTGTCGCCCGAGAGCTTGATCATGCTGTGCGTGGGCTTGTTCTTCATCTACCTCGCCATCAAGCACGACTTCGAGCCTATGCTGCTGGTGCCAATAGGTTTTGGTATCCTCATCGGTAACATCCCCTTCCAGCCAGGCAACGAAATTGGCATCTACGAGGAAGGGTCTGTGCTCAACATCCTCTATCAGGGTGTGCGTCAAGGTTGGTACCCACCGCTCATCTTCCTGGGAATCGGTGCGATGACCGACTTCTCGTCGCTGCTCGCCAACCCCAAGCTCATGCTTGTGGGCGCCGCCGCGCAGTTCGGCATCTTTGGTGCTTATATAGTAGCCTTGGCTATGGGATTCATGCCCGACCAAGCTGGCGCCATCGCCATCATTGGCGGTGCCGACGGTCCTACCGCCATCTTCCTTTCGTCGAAACTCGCCCCCAACCTGATGGGTGCCATCGCCGTTTCGGCTTATAGCTACATGGCGCTCGTGCCGGTGATTCAGCCGCCCATCATGCGACTGCTCACCACCAAGAAGGAACGCCTCATCCGCATGAAGCCCGCCCGCAAGGTGTCGCAGACCGAGAAGATTATCTTCCCCATCGTGGGACTTATCCTCACCTGCTTCTTCGTGCCTAGTGGCTTGCCACTGCTCGGAATGCTGTTCTTCGGAAACCTGCTGCGTGAGAGTGGCGTGACGACTCGCCTCGCTAAGACTGCCAGCAACGCAATGACCGACATGGTGACTATCGTTCTGGGTATGTGCGTGGGTGCTTCCACTCAGGCAACAGAGTTCCTCACAAGCGACACCATCAAGATTTTCGCTCTTGGTTTCATGGCGTTCATCATCGCCACCACTTCGGGTGTCCTCTTCGTGAAGCTCTTCAACCTCATCCTGCCTAAGCACAAGAAGTTGAACCCATTGATTGGCAACGCCGGTGTGAGCGCTGTGCCCATGGCGGCACGCATCAGCAACGACCAGGGCCTCAAAGCCGACCCAAGCAACTACCTCCTCATGCACGCCATGGGACCAAACGTTGCAGGTGTTATCGGTTCGGCAGTAGCCGCCGGTGTATTGCTCGGCTTCCTTGGATAATAGAACGCTATACCTATATTTTAAATAATGTGTGCCCCCACAAGCGGCACACATTATTTATTGACTATTCTTTTTTCAACAAGCGCAACGCACTGACCCCCAATTTACTCCCAGCCACATAAACTTTCTCGAGACGGTCACCACGCAACACATCGGTGGCCACAAAAGGCTGTCCCACACACACTACCTTGCAGCATAGTGTGTCGCCCTCGGCAAGTTTGGAATTAATGCTCAAAAGCACCTTAAAGCGACCATAACCCAAGCACAAGAGCCTACACATGCGAGCTGGAGCCCACTCAAGCTCCACGATATCACCAGCGTTGAGTTGGTCACACCTAATCAATTTCTCGTTAACAAACTGCGACTGAGCATCAGAGCCTTCATCGTGAGCAATAAAATCGCGCCAACCTCGATAACCCACATAGCGACTCAAAATGTCTAAAGTGCCGATTGATGGCTCATGATCACTATCCACCATGCCAAACAGACGCCGCAAGGTAGAGACACTGAGCTTCTCGCTAGTGCTTTTTTTAATCTCAGCCACAAGACAGTTGAGATTGGTTATCGTACTTAATGGATGCTCCGACTTTTGCGCCACAAGAGCTAACAGGCTTTCTATTTTTCGTTTTTCGTCTGTCATAATGAAATTCTTTATGCAAATATAGTGACAAATACTATATTTCAAGCACGTCGTCACAAACTTTAACCATCGTGAACACGAATGAACATTTGCTATTCTCAACAATTATATTTAGCTTTGCAGCCATGAAAAAGAAAGTTTGCTTCACACTTCTTCTAATTTGCTTTGCATTAGCAGGGAGTGCAAAAAAAGATAGACCCTCTGGTCTTAAGAACATCGTGTTGCGTGACGGTGACATGGAATACTTCATGCAAGGATTGGTAATTGACGTTCCTGTACCCAAAAACCATAATAACGATTACCTATCGATAGCTATAGACAACGACTATTATGACGAAATCAACAAAAAAAATCTTCCTCAGACAGAATCAAAAATCATCTACTACCCCACCCTTTATGTCCGCAACAAACTGCTAAATAACGAAACCCCAATCGACTTGGATGAAATCATTTATAATGGAAAACACCTTAAAGTTAACCGACCAGTTTTTGATGACTGTTACATCTGGGATGTCGCGATCTATGAAGAATTCATCTTCTTTATTGCCAAAACATGCGGACAATGGTTCACTCTTTTTTTTGACACCACAACCTATGAAACCGACTGCATATCTCAGTCATTGATGAGAAAGGGACTTTCAAGCGACAGCATGTGGATTATCACCTATAACAACGAGGACATGAGTAATACAGATGAACTCTCTAGAGAATCGGTGGGCGAGCTATATGATCTAATTAAAAATGCGAGAGAAAGAGAAAATGTCAATTCTCAACCTCAATAGCCTTCTTTATTGCTAAGCGAGCGGCAGATAAAGCCCTTGCCTCTAGCCTTTTACATTCTTCAGCATCTTCAATATGGGCTTCTTCAATTATTTTGTGTACACTCATTTCAAGTTCTAGACTAAACTGTCGGCTTGCTTTTGCTTTCTCTATATCACTCAGGCTTTTGTCTTCAATCGTGTTTTTGTATTCGGCATACAGCTTTAATGCCATTGACTTTGTGCGGTCTATCAGCTCCCACTCATTAATGTGATTTTGATTGACAATATTTGATGATTGCCTGTCAGTCAATTCATCGGCGACGATAATCTTCTCATTTATTGGGGTATGGACAGGCTCTTCTAAAGTTTTGGGGACTAACTCTTTGTTTGTTTCAAGGATGTCTTTATTACTTTTCTCATACACACTAACGGAGTCGGCTGGTGATAAAACCGCAGTCTCTTTTTTCTCGCTGGTTCTTGGAAGCAACAGCAACATCACTATTGCAATCACTGTGAGCGACAATGCCACACCCCACCACCACTGGCCTTTTCGGTCAGTCAACGCCTTGCGCACCTGCGACACTCTCTGGTAGCGGTCATCAGCACTTGCCGCCATACATCGACGAGCCACCTTTGCCAATGACGGATGCAACTCACTAAGCATCACACCAAGCGAGTAGATATCGCTGCGCACGTCGCCATTGCTCGTGCCCGAAAGTAACTCTGGGGCGACATAACCAGGTGTGCCGGCAGGCTGTTTGAATGATGTGAAACGCGAAGAATCACTCAGTCCAAAGTCAAGCACCTTCACCTGTTCCCCAACAGCACTAATCATCACATTCAACGGTTTCAGATCACGATGTATCACCTGATGACTGTGAAGAAACTCAACAGCGTCACATAGCTGAAGGGCAATACTTTTCGCTTGGTTTTTGCTCAGTTCGTGATTTCGCACATAATCTTCAAGCGTGTCACCATCAACCCATTCCATCACGACACATTTGCCGAGTGTCGCGACATGGGTGAAGTCGAGCGTCAAGGCAATATTCTTGTGGCGAAGATTGAAGCCTAAGTCAAACTCCTTTTCAAGCAACGCAATGGCATTGATGTCATCACAATATTCTTTTTTTAGACATTTGAGGGCAAAGAGCTTTCCATAATGTTGAGCCTTATACACAAGAGTCATGCCATGATTTGAGCGGTAAACCTCCTCAATGTGGCGCCACTCGCCATCGCCAACACCACTCTCATCAAGGCTCGCAAAGAACCCCGACTGACCATACTCTTCATATTGTTTATTTCCGCTCATTACAACCGCAAAAGTAACATTTTTCTTCAAAACTCACAAATCAAACTCTTTTTAACTCTTGTGAACACACTTGAACAAAATATGACATTGCACATTTTGCGATTCAAAACTAATTTTGCACTCATAGCAAAAAATGTGCGAAAACAGCTCACCAAGTGTTGCATATTTAAACTATTGTGCTTAAATTTGCATCGCATTAAATGGCTGGCAAGAGAGCCATAACGCCAATAATGCTACATTTTGCGGAAGCGTAATGCGGCCAGTACCTGTGAATCTGGACAATTCACCTATCGTAACAGAGGCCAGCAGCAACGCAACCACTTCATGCTATCGACAAGAGGAAGCCCTCGGGATTCACTTGCTCCGATACATCAAGAGGTGTGAGCTGTTTTCTTTCTGTTACTAGGCAAGTCCAGAGCCTAACAGGTACAAAAGAAAACCCAAGCGCGCACCTTTTCTTTGTTAATTAACATAATTATAAACTTTTAGACTTAAAATCATGCTTTACAACCAAACACAAATTCAAGGCAACTCAATGCCCCTATTGATGGGATTTACCCAACCAACAAAAATTGAATGTGACGAAACTCCAATTGTCTACTATTATGATCCAATCAGTCAAACAATGCCGATTCAATGCGGAAGGACTGTAGGA
Source organism: uncultured Prevotellaceae bacterium (assembly GCA_937916085.1). Lineage (GTDB taxonomy): Bacteria > Bacteroidota > Bacteroidia > Bacteroidales > Muribaculaceae > Sodaliphilus. The sequence continues at coordinate 24,541 of CALGGO010000078.1, forward strand.
ACTAGATGTTTGAAGGTAAGTGGTACCGTCAAAAAAACTTCCACTAATAGCAGAACCCAGGTGACTGATAAGAAAAACGAGATTGACGACCAAAAGTATGTAAAATGATTCTCATTTTTACAAACAAGGAAGACGTTCATCCTACCCCAGTTATTGACATTCTGAATAAGAGGGGTACTCCTGTGTTCCGCTTAAATTCTGAATGTCTTTTGACTGATTATGAATTTTGCTGGTGGAATGATTCCACCAAATGCGATTTCGTAATAAAGAATGTAAGTAGTGGCTTGACCGTCAAAGGCTCTGAGGTTACAGCTATTTGGGATAGGCGGCCAGAGAATCCAAAAGAATTGTTTGTAAAAAGCACAGACGAGATAAATAAGCTAAACTTAAATGAAGCAGCCGGTTTCTTGTCATTTATACGGTATTACTTGAAAGATGTTTTCTCTATTGGGAGTATTATCAATGATAGATATGCCGCATCAAAAATGCTACAAACAAGAATAGCACAACAAGTAGGATTTAGTGTCCCATCGTCTTGTTTTTCAAATAGAAAAAAAAACGTGATACTGTTTGGAAATCAGTTTTCAGATTTAATACTAAAACCGATTGACGGAGATAGTCTTGTGTGTGAAGATGATAAACAATACGTTTTCTATTCTAATAAAATATCTTCAATCACATTAGAAGATATTCCTGAAGATGCTTTTTCGCAAACTGCTTGTTTTTTACAGAATTATATTGAAAAAGAATATGAAGTGAGAGTGACAGTTGTAGAAAATAATGTCTTCGCATGTAAAATTGATTCACAAGCCATGAAAGATAATCAAGGCAGAATTGATTGGAGACAGGGTTATGATTACAATATCAAACATGAGATTATTACATTACCAAATGACATAGAAGTAAAATGTCTTGATTTTCTTAAAATTATGGGGTTAAATTTTGGGGCATTTGATTTTATCGTAACACCTGATAATAAATATTTTTTCTTAGAGTGTAATCCTAATGGTCAATGGCTATGGATTGAATTATTAACTGGACAAAAAATATCCGAAAAAATCGCAAATGCACTTGATAGAAGAATAACGGTATAACAAAATAAAAACAACGATACTATGACACAATTAGAGACTTTATTAAAACAAGTTTCTCGAATTGTTATTAGAGACAAAACGCAACAAGAAGAGAAACGTAAACGAGGTGAAGACTTCAATATATTCAGTGTACTAGGACTCTCAACAAGTGAGGTCAGATTACACTCGGCATTTTTGGCAGTACTTCTAAATCCGAATGGAAATCATGGGTTAAGAGATAAGTTCCTAAGATGCTTTCTAGAAACTATTGTTAAACGAGTTGAACCCCATTTTGAGCTTGAATCAGGAACAGCAATTGCAAATTCTGAATACTGTATTGGACAAATAACCGAAGACTATACTGAAGGTGGACGTATTGATATATTGATTAAAGACAAAAACAATCATGCTATTGTCATTGAAAATAAAATTTATGCTGGAGAACAAGAAAAGCAACTTATTCGTTATCAAAATTATGCGATTAAGAACTCTATAAATTTCGTTCTACTTTATTTAACATTAGATAGAAAGCAAGCTAGTGAATTTTCTACTGATAATCAAGTAAGTTATAAATGTATTAGCTATAAAGATGATATTATTCCATGGTTGCAAAAATGCATTGGCATTGCTGCATTATACCCACAAGTTAGAGAAATCGTTGCACAATATAAATTAAACTTAGAAAAATTATTAGGAATTATGAACAAAACAAACGAGACACAAGAACTTTTGCGTATAATGTCATCACACTCAAGGGAAGTTGAGAAGATAGTAATGGCACAAAATGATTATCGTAAATATATTTTTGAAAAATTTGCCTTGCCAAAACTTAAAGAATTTGCTCAAAATAATAATCTCATTTGTGAAACAAGTAATCTTTTTGCTCCTCGTGGAGAAAGAGGTATTTTCTTCTATCGTAAGCAATGGAAGAGCATGGCCATCTGTCTATGGAGCGATCACTCAGGAGAATGGGAATTTTACTTTGGCATATCTAATTATACTAATTGTGATATGAGTCAGTTCCCTAAAATACAGTTAGGTTCATTTGATAAAAGCCCACTTGATAATTGGCCAAATGGCTATAAATATTTAGAGAAATATAGCAACTGGGATTTTGCTGATGGGACACTAACAGCTATGATTGAAGGAGATTTTGTTAAATATATTTCCGAGCAAGTAAACATTATTCTTGATGAAATTGACCATAAGAACATTAAGATGATTTAAGATAATCGTTCTATATCAAAAACTTAATATATTATTAAATTATGAGCTTTATAAATAAACTACTTTCCATATTTTCTGACCATGAAGATCAGGAAAGATATGAGGACAATGACTATGACATCAATTTAGATGATGATTATAGCATGGACTATGAGAATGACGATGATGAGGATGATGGCATGTCGTTAGACGAGGTTGAAAGATTTGGCAAAGCATTAGAGAAATTTTACTCTCGTCTATCAGAAAAAGAGAGAGAGGACGATGACCTTGATGAGGCGATTAACAACCTTAATGAGCAGTTTTTTGAGGGAAAAATCAAAAATCCTGAAAAAGCATTATCTGATATGTATAAGGAATGGAAGTCATCTAAAGCTACACGCAAAATAAAAAAAGGTAATGCTCGAAAAGCAATAATTGACAAATTATGGCATTTTGACGAGCTTACCTATGAGCAAAAAGAAGATTTGAATGATTCTCTCGACCAATTAAAAGAAAGTGATGAGGATGAAATAGATAAGATAATTAAATACTGGTTTGACAACAAGATTCTTGATGAAGACAAGTTTCAAGTAATCAACAATCTCACTTCTAATATTAAATCCTGGAATTGGTTTCCTGACTTTGGTCCAATAGAAGAAGTACCATTGACAGAAGACAATTATAAAATGTGGAAACTAATCTTAGAGAATAAAGAAACAAATTGGGAGTTTTATTCTGACTATCTTGAAAATGCCGATTTCTTTATGCGTTATTGGAAAGAAAGTGGTAACGTCCCAAAGCCGATTGACTGTGACGACATGATTGTAAATCGTCCTTGTTTTCTGAATTTACGTCTTCAATTAGCAACACCACATTTCCACATGAAAAAAAGATATTTTGACAAGACTTGTTTGCAGGAAGCAATTGTTTATCTTTTTGATGACAGTCTTGAATATATAGCTGATGAAGGACACGTATGCATAAACTATACAGACATGATTGATGTCAGTTTAAACAACTGGGATACTATCCATTGGACAAGGGAAAGAATATCTGATTGGATAAGCAATGAAAGATATGGAAATGGCAATCGCAAACCATGCCCAGACGACCCAGAACCAGAACTATTGGAAATAACAATTAGAGACGGCAAGAAAATATATTTTACAAGAGGGCGACTTTCAAGACAATGTAAAGAAGGAGAGAAAGGTTATCGGTTATACTCCCTTTTAGAGATGCGAGCACTAATTTTTTATCTAAGACTAAGATATGTCAAGAGTCAACAAAACAATTAATAAAATTTTATCAATATGGAAGCTAATAATTCAAAAACAGCGAGTAATCTTAGAAACATTAAAAACAAAACCAACTTTTTTGGTTCCATCATCAAGAAGCTTTCTAAAGGCGACAAAGACAGAGAAATGTTTTGGTGGGACATTTTCAAACGTTATGAAGTCACAATAGGTATTTGCATAGGTATAATTCTTGCAATTATAGTTACTGCGATCCTTTACCCAATAATTGTGGCCGACAACAATGCAATGCAAAACAAGTTTTTTAATGGCTTCTTTGGATTTCTTGGTGCCATTTTTGGAGGTGGTTTATTCTTCTCTTTGTTTCTTGCCGGGCTTATGGTGTTTCCTTTCTTTCACTTGACAAAAGGAACAGGAGAAAGTGCAACATTCAGCCCTCACAGGCGATATGATATAGGCCCAGCAAGATTAGGCTTCGCCAATTTATTATGCATTGGAGGGATTATCATTATATTTTATGCCATAATACGACTTTGCTATAAATGCATCTATATATCAAACGTTATTGGAATCATCATTGCTTGTTTATTTATTATCCTACTCATTGTGGCTGCCATAAACGCTATCAGTTATGGAAACTGGCGATTTGACTGGGCGATAGACAATCAGGATCTAATATATAGTAGATATGACAAATACAGAACCTCAAATGTGTATTTCGCATCCGAAAGAATGCAATGGAAACATTTGAGATGGTATAAAATGATGGTGGCAATTGTACTTCTCGCAGGGCCGTCTATCTTAGGAACTTCATATATTTTGACAACAAGCCACCACTCTCAAAAGAAACACCACTCTCAAAAGACAGAAATAATAGAAAGAAAAGAAGCAAAACTAATAGAAGAGACAAAACCAATATCAGATAATTCAAAACCAGCAAAATCGGCTCCGCGGTAGCCGCCGGTGTCCTCCTCGGCTTCCTCGGATAATAGAACGCTATCCCTTAATTTAAATAATGTGTGCCCCCACAAGCGGCACACATTATTTTTGAATTGCACAATATGTCAAGAGGTCGTGAGGTATCGCCTCAAGAGAATTGGCACGCGTTTTGCTTTATTGACGACTGATAACTGGCGGACTTGGCAGGCCTTGTCCCTACAAAAACTATCATGAACGCAATTCTTCAATACATATCTGGCCCAGCGCTTGGCGCGGTGATTGGGTATATCACTAACGACATTGCCATAAGGATGCTTTTCCGCCCTCACACGGCGAAGTATATTTGTGGCGTGCATGTGCCGTTCACTCCTGGCATAATCCCCAAGGAGAAGGGGCGCATCGCCAGCGCCATTGGCGGCGCCATCAGCGAGAACCTGATGAACAAGGAAGTGCTAGAGAAGACACTGCTCAGCGACGAGATGCTCGACAAGATTAGAACCGCCATCGACGAGTTTTTCTTCGCTCAACTCAATAACGACGAGACGGTGGAGCAGTTTTCCGCCCATTACCTCACCCACGAGGAGATTGCCGCGATGCGCGAGAGCACGTGCGACGAGATTGCCAAGCTCATCACCGCCAAGCTGAGAGACCGAGCCATAGGCACCACTATCGCCCACGCCGCCACACAGCATGTGATCGAGAAGACGCGATCAAGTGTTGCGGGGAAAATCCGCGCCGAGAAGCTCATTGAAGCCGTCGCCTCGCCCCTCGAGAGCCGCCTAGCGTCGCACATCAACGAGGTGCTGCACGACCAAGCGCCTAGCATGGCGACAAAAATCGTCTATACCGAGGCCGACAAACTCCTGTCCATGCCCATGCGGCAACTCTTTGAAGGACATGAGCAACAGCTAGAGCAAGCCAAAAGCAGCATCGTGAGCATCTACCGCACCATCATCAGCGACCACCTGCCTCGCATCCTCGAGAGCATCAACATAAGCAAAATCGTTGAGACTCGAATCCAAGAGATGGACATGAAAGAGGCTGAACAAATCATCTTCTCTGTCATGCACAAGGAATTGCGCGCCATCGTGTGGCTCGGCGCCCTACTCGGCTCCATCATGGGAACAATTATGATGTTTAATGCGCTTTGCTGAATGCGGAATGCAGAATGCGGAATTTTCTGACAACTGACAACTGATAACTGAAAACTAGCGCGAAGCGCGACAATCTAGCAAGCAAAGCGAGCGGCTAACTAGCGAAGCGGCAAACTCAAACAATTCCATTCATCATGGCGTAGAACGTTAAGCCTGAGATGCTTTTTATGCCGAGTTTGGCGGTGAGGTTCTTGCGGTGCGTGAGCACTGTATTGATGCTAATGTTTAGCTCCTGCGCTATCTCTTTATTGATTTTCCCTAACGCGATAAGCCTGAGCACTTCCATCTCGCGTTGTGACAGGCTGTTAGTTGTATTTTTTTCTTCTTCATGCCCTCCAGTAAGAAAGGAGTTGATTGCATTGATGATGTCACTCTCGTTATCACCAACGCACAATGTCTGGAAATCGTCATTTGGGTTGTGGTCGTGAGTAAGCAACACGGTTTTTGCCTTGCGAGGCAAGAAGAAGCCGAGATTAGCAATGAGAGTCGCAGAATCGACAAAGAACAGGTGCGGCTCTTTGGTGGAGACGAAAGAGTGGATATAGTGCTCATCGTCAATGTAAGCACTAATGCCAAACGCCGCCTCAAAGATACTCCTCAGCCCGATGGCTTTGAGCGTGTCGCTGGTCAATATGATAACCTTATAGTCGCTCATCTTTGAATAAGAGCCTGAGAGATAGGCATGAGGATGCGGTTACGTATTCGGTTGTTCTGCTTGATATCCTTCTTGAGCGAGAAGATGGCTGTGACGACGGCATACCCCAAGTTGTGGTCGTAGTCGCCCTTGAGATGCACGATGAGCATGTTAATGAGGTCATCGATTTTCTCCTCTATCGGGTCGTTGAAGTCCTCAACATCCATCACAGGACTTGGCATCTTGCCTATCGATTTCATCTCGTTCATCGCGATGGCGGGAAACCACTTGTTGCGGTCGTGCTCAATGCGTTGCAGCAGTTCGGTCTTCACCTCGTCGAAGAACTGGCGCATGAGCACCAAGTTGCTGTTCTGCGCAGGAGTCTTGCTAATGAGGAACGCGAAATGCCGCTCAATATTTGGTATCACGTTTTTCTCGTAATACTCGTTGGTCTTAGCGAGGTAATCGATGATTTTTGACGCGCTGAAAGCAAGCAGAGCGGTTTGCGGAAAGTAATTCTCGTTGATGTATGTGTTGAGAATCGTGGTGAAGAAATACACATCTATGCCATGCTCTTGGCAAGCGTCACCTATGCGAGCGTCGCCCACACCCAGAGAGATGCCGAACCTGTCGAGAACGGTTATCGTTGATGGCTCTTGCAAGATAACATCGCAAAGCTTAGTGTCTTGATTAATTAAAGTCATGATTTAATGGTAATGATTTAAACGATTTTGTCACAACAAATTGCGCTGGCAGGTCGTGTGGCTCGACGGGGATGTGTTCCACCAGCTGGCAGTCGAAGCACACGGCAACAGTCACGGCATGAGTCTGAGCCAAAAATCTGTCATAGAAGCCCTTGCCACGCCCCAAGCGGTTGCCCTGGCGGTCGAACGCCACTCCAGGGACGATAACAAGGTCAATAGCGGCAGGATCCACACTGTCATTGCCCTCTGGCTCCATAATGTCATAACTGCCTTTGTGCAGCATTCCAGGCTGATACCTGATGATGTCGAGGTCATCGCCATTGACTCGTGGCAGAAATATGCTCTTGTCCTCAGCCCATCGCTCAATGATGTCGTGAGTGGGAATCTCGTCGGTCAGCGACGCGAAAAGCATGACATTTTGGCTTTTCTTGAAGATATCGCTTTGCTCAATGTGATTAAATACATAGCGAGCCTCGCTTAGTTTTTCTTCGGCACTCATTTGAGCGACGAGATTCTTGATGTACTTTCTAAGTTCTTTCTTGGTCATAGCGGAAGCCTCTTTTGTCAAATTCCTTTAATCGGGAATGCCGCCTGGTGCTTATTTAGAGCCTTGATGGCAGCGTCGATGGTGCTGTCGATGCGGTTGAAAATGGGATAGAAAGCACTCTGCCCAAAGATGTCGCGAGCAATGAAAGCTTTTATCAAACTAGTGATAAGCTCCTGAGACTGACGGATATAGTTCCATCTCGCCGGCACGTTCTTGTTGGCGGCGAACCTCACGAAGTCGTTGATAATCAGGTCGCTTGCAGGGAGGTTTCTTAGCAGCTCCTTGTAGTCTTTCATCTTGCTCAGTTGTGCTCGATGCGAAGTGACGTAGGCAAGAGAATACTCCTGAATAAGTCCCAAGGCAGCAACTTGCTGGTAGTAGGGAGAATATTCGGTGGTGTCTCTTGGCACAAAGAGGTCGGGGATTATTCCGCCACCGCCATACACCTTGCGGCCTGTTGATGTGTTGAATATCTTCGACTTGTCGATTTTGATGCTGTCTTTGCTGTAAATCTCGCCATTGCTGTAACGGTCGAGAATGTCCTTCTGATAAGCCATCTCACCGTTCTGGTAGGGTTTCTGGATGCAACGGCCCGACGGGGTGTAGTAGCGTGCTATAGTTAGTCGCACAGCGCTCTTGTCGGGCAGTTCAAACTGTTTCTGCACAAGACCTTTACCAAAGGAGCGGCAGCCCACTATGAGCCCTCGGTCGTTGTCCTGAATCGCACCGGCGAAAATCTCGCTGGCGCTAGCCGAGAACTCGTCAATGAGCACCACCATCTCTTCATCTTGGAATTGACCCAGACCATTACTGTAGGCAGTAGCTTCGTCACGACGGTTACGGCCTTTAGTGCTCACGATGAGCCTGTCGTCGGGCAAGAACTCATTAGCCATCACAATTGCCACCTCCAAATATCCGCCGCCATTGCCGCGCAGGTCAATCATGAATCGCTTAGCGCCCTGGTTTTTCAAGGAGTTCAGAGCATTAACAAACTCATTATAAGTGTTACGCCCAAACTGTGTCACCTTGACATATCCAGTAGTCTTGTCAATCATATAATAGGCATCAACCGAATTGACAGGAATGTCGCCACGAGTGATGGTAAAGGACAGCTGGTCTTTTACACCCTCACGCACAATTCCCACTTTAACCTTAGTGCCTTTAGCGCCACGGAGTTTCTCCTTAACTTTATTGGCATCGGTAGTGTTGCCAGTGCAAGGCTCGTCACCTATAGAGACAATGCGGTCGCCGGCAATGAGACCAGCCTTGTCGGAAGGGCCACCAGGTATCACTTCAATGATAACGATAGTGTCGTTCGACAGTTGGAACGAGACACCGATTCCAGAGAACTGTCCCTCGAGTTCCTCTTCAGCCTCGATAAGGTCCTTTGCCGAGAGGTAGGAGCTATGCGGGTCGAGTTTGGCAAGAATGGCAGGAATAGCGCTCTCCATAAGGTCGCTGGTGTTAATGCTGTCATCTACATATTCTTGCTCAATAAGACTGAGAACAGTGTTAATCTTGCGCTCTTTATCAGAATTGAACTTGGTGAACGGGTTGGGCATGAAGAAGCCCACAAAGATTCCCACAATCACCGAGATGGCGATTGCCAGAGGCATCCAAGCACTGTAATCACGTTTCTGATTCATTATCTACGAAAGTTGAGAACGCTAACTAAAAAATTCAGTGAAATAATGGTTAAGTTGAGAGTGGAGTTTATCGCAAAAGATTGTCACCCGTCGATTTGCACACACTCGATGCCAGCTCTTTTCATCAGCTCAATGCCGTCGGTAAGTCGATAAATCTCTCCAAAGACCACGCGTTTGATGCCCGCTTGGATGATAAGCTTGGCACACTCGATGCACGGCGATGACGTGACGTAGAGCGTCGCGCCGTTGCTGCTGTTGTTGCTTTGTGCCACTTTGGTGATGGCGTTAGCCTCGGCATGGAGCACATAAGGCTTAGTGCGGTCGTTGTCGTCCTCGCACACATTCTCAAACCCCACTGGTGTGCCGTTATATCCATCAGAGATAATCATCTTGTCTTTGACTATGAGCGCTCCCACTTGGCGTCGCTTGCAGTAGGAGTTCTCTGCCCAAATCTGGGCCATTCTCAGATAGCGCGAATCAAGAATTTCCTGCTTGTCCATTAAAGAGAAATATATTTTTTATTGAAGATTAGTGATAAAAAACACCTTTGTAAAAACAAACGACAAAGATAAAAATATTAACTGAAAAAAGTACCTAAAATCGATAAAAAAAATTGGATTTTGTGATTTTTCTCTCCTTTTCTCCCAAAATCATTCGTTCAAGACCTTAGAAAACCTGATTTGGCTTTTGTAAACGGGGAATTTGAAATTTAAAATCACGCCGCTCTCGAAGGTCACAAACACGTCATCGGTGATGGGCTGCAAGGTGGCGTCAAACCATTTTCCGGTGAAGTTGTCGGTAAAGATAGTCTCTTTCATCACGGCCTTTCTCATGCCAGTGTGCCACAGCGACTTCTTGACTTGGGCACCATCTACATATATCACATCATAGCCATTCTCATTCTCAACAAGAGCGATGGTGTATCGGCCGCCCAGCTTGAGCCACTGGTCTTCCATGTCGCGGTCTAGATAAGTCCAATAGCCTTCGTAGGGGTTCTTGGAGGCGGCGAAATGGCGGTCGAGCGCCTCGCGGGTCCATTGCGTCTCTAGGCTGGTGGCAGAGCTACGCTGCTGGTCATTAAAAGACAGCACCGCCCTCTCAATCGAAATCATGGCGCCAGGTCCCACATAGTATCCCACCTTCACGCTTGGTGTGCCCGTAGTGATCTCTACATCGCTTGCTGTGAGCTGATAAGAAAGCACGTCTTTGAGCTGGTCTTTCCCTATTTTCACCGTGATGATGTTGTCCTCCATTGTCACTCCCAAGTAATTGTAGCCTTCATCCATGTCAACACCGCCATCAAGTGTCACCTGCCTGACTATGTTGCTGCCGTAATAGTCGTTGATGAGCTTGACAGTCATCGTGCGCGAGTCCACGCTCTCGTTATAAAGGCTGGAGTTTGAACAGCTTACCGCCACTCGCCAGCAGCCATGCGCAGTGTAGTTGAGAACCAGCCCACACTCTGTTGATGATACTGACTTCGACTTGCCTTGAGCGTCGGTCACTTTGTAGGATTTGCCCTCCTTGTTATGCAGGTTGGCCATCTTGATGTAATATTTGTAGCTTGTGAAAGCGTCGATAAGAGTTGAGTCGGTGACGATGACGCTTGTGGCACTCTTATTGTTGAGCTGCAAGAAATCACCGTTTACTGTTGCGGCGTGGTTATAGTTGAGGCTTTCAAAATTGTTGTATCTAGTATTGTAGAGAGTGTAAGCGTGGCATTGCAACATCGCAACTGCCATCAAGAACGATATTATGAAATACTTCTTCATGTATCAAAATTTTTATCCAAAAGTAGTGCTTTTTATTGAATCATAGAAATAAAAAGCGTTTTTTTTGGTCAAAATCACTTAAAATTTCAGTATTTTTCGTAACTTTGCAGCTGTTTTCAAAAATGCGTTTAAGCGAGAGCGCCCCACAAGCCTCAAGGCAAGGAGTCGCCTAGCGGCGAGAAATCTTACATATCATTCCAAATCTTTCAATAATTATTTGTTTGACTTGTTCTAGATTTGATAGATTTCTGCCCGCAGGGCACTAAATTGGCGAGCGTGAGCATTTTATTAAAAAATGGCTGCAATAATATCAATATTAATAGGTTGCTTTTTGGTGGGAATTATCCTGTCGGCACCCATGGGACCAGTAGGCATTTTGGTGATACAGCGCACCATGGAGAAAGGCCGCATGTGCGGTCTATATACTGGTGTGGGTGCTGCCGCATCCGATTTGTTCTATTGTCTCCTGGCAGGCCTCGGTTTGTCGTTTGTGACCGATTTCATTGCCGGCAATCAGGAATTGTTTCAGATAGTTGGCAGTATAATACTGATAGTCTTTGGCATCTTCATGATTTTGCGCAATCCCGTCAGTGGCATCAAGCATGAAGACAGCAAGAAGGTGAGCTTCACCCATGATGCCGTAACTGGCTTTGTGTTCACATTATCTAATCCCTTGATTATCTTCTTGATATTCCCGCTGTTTGCCCGCTTTGCCTTCCCTTCGGGTATCGAACTTGAACCAAGGGTTGCCGGCTATAAATATATCCTCATATTCTGGGGCTACATCTTTATTGTAGCAGGTGCCCTGTTCTGGTGGTTTGGTATCACCTATATTGTTGATAAACTTCGCGCAAAGTTCAACATCAAGAGCATGTGGCTCATCAACAAGATAATGGGTTCCATCATCTTGATAGTTGGCGTCTATGGTCTTGTGCAGGGGCTATTGTTATATTTTCACGTAATCTAATGAACTGCAAGGAATTGCTTGTCAAGAGGCTTCCTGAGTTGGACAGAATGCCATTGCCTCAGGTTGCTCAGTATCTCGACTCCAACGTGGAACATGAAGTCATTGATCAAATTAACTGGCCCGACCAGTTTTCCTATAAGCCCTTCTGCTCGTTTGTGGTGGCTGTGTCATTGACACGGCTTTATGTATTTTATTCTGTAATTAGCAAAGACTTGCGGGCTGTGCACACCACCGACCTCAGCCCTGTTGCCGATGACAGCTGTGTGGAGTTTTTCCTCCAGGTGCCAGGTAGTGAGGAATATTGGAACTTCGAATTCAACTGCATCAGCGCCCTTAATGCCAGCCATCGCGTGGAACGTCCCTCTCCTACACGGCTAACCCCTGCCGAACTTGAGTCCATTGCTCGTTACTCGTCATGCGGCAGCGAGGTGATTGAGGAGCAAGGCGGCACATTTTGCTGGGACCTTGTCGTCTCAATACCGTTGCAACTTGTGGGGCTTGACGGCGACAACCTACCCGATTATGTGACTGGCAATTTCTACAAATGCGGCAGCAAGACCGCGCACCCCCACTATGTGTCGTGGAATGCGATAGATGGCGAGAAGCCCGATTTCCACCGCCCCGACTGCTTCGGCAAGCTGTGGTTCCGCAAAGCAGAGCCTGTTGTTGAAGAACAAGCCACAACAAAACAATCTCCTCAACCTAAAGGGCTGAAGAGACTGCTGTGCAAGATATTTGGGAAATAATCCTTTTTTACTAATGATTGATTATATACTGCGAGCTGATTGACTCGTGGTCGTTGATGCGCTGGATGGTCTCGGCGATGAGCCCGGCAACCGATACCCTCTTCACCTTCTCGCTGCGCGAGGTGTCGTAATTGATTGAGTCGGAGATAACGACTTCCACAAGTTTGCTCTTGTTGATGCGCTCGGTAGCGGGGTCACTCATCACGCCGTGCGAGGCGATGGCTCTTACCGACTTGGCACCATTCTTCATCATCACCTCGGCTGCTGTGCATATTGTTCCGGCGGTGTCGATCATGTCATCAACAAGAATCACATTCTTGTCCTTAACATCGCCAATGATGGTCATCTTCTCAACCACGTTGGCGCGGGCGCGCTGCTTGTGGCACAGCGCCATGGGCACCTTGTAGTGCTTGGCATATTCTAATACACGCTTGGCGCCACCCACATCGGGCGATGCAAATACCATGTCTTTAAGCTTGAGGCTGTCGATATAAGGCACAAATACCGACGAGGCATAGAGGTGATTGAGCGGCAGGTTGAAGAAACCCTGAATCTGGTCGGCATGAAGATCCATGGTGATGATGCTGTCAACCCCTGCACTGGTAAGCATTCCTGCTACCAGCTTTGCGGCAATTGACACTCGCGGACGGTCCTTGCGGTCCTGACGTGCCCAGCCAAAATAGGGAATCACTGCTGTCACCGACTTTGCCGATGCGCGTTTGGCGGCGTCAATCATGAGCAACAGTTCCATGAGGTTGTCGGTGGGAGGAAACATCGACTGCACGAGATAAATCTCATCGCCACGCACCGATTCTTCGTATGACACTTGAAACTCGCCGTCGGCAAACTCATTGACTAGCATTTCACCAACTTCAATACCGAGTTTCTTGGCTATCTCATCGGCGAGATATCTGGAATATCTGCCAGAAAAAATTTTGAATGGTTTTTTGCTCATAATATTAGCCGTTGAATTGTAGCGCAAAATTACAACATAAAAATGTTTATTTCTATATATTCTTCAAAATATTTTCAAGAAATTTACATCAACTTGATAATCATCGCATTGCGACTGCCAATGGTGATGCTATCGGGAATATCAGGGTCAATGGTGAGAGTCATCTCACTGGCTGTGAGCAACTCTCGGGCATGATAGGTGCCGGGGGTTAAGTGCATCATGTCGAAAGCATGCTGAGGGGTGTGAAGGTTTATCCTTTCGTCTTGATCGCCGAAATTAGCGATTATGAGCAAAAAATCATTGCCATAATGACGGTAATAAGCATACACCTTGTCGTAGTTCAAGGAATTGTAGTTGACATACATTAAGTCGTAAAAACCGCCTTGAACAATGGCTTTCTCTTTGTTGCACAAGCGCAAAAGTGTCTTGTGGAATTTCCGCAGTTTCCGCTCGTCTTCTGTGAGTTTGGCGGTGTCGCACTTGCCGGCGTTGTACCAGCGTCGCAAGGTGGGGACGCTCCAGTAGTCGAAGATGGTGGTGCGGCCGTCTTGACCACTGAAACCCTCGGCATCGAGAGCCGACTCGCCAAGCTCCTGACCCTGATATATCATAACTGGCGCTCGTGAGATTGTTGCCGAGACCACCAGTGCTGGAAGAGCACGGAACGGATCGCCAGCAAACTGTGGCGAGGCGATGCGTTGCTCGTCGTGGTTCTCAAGGAAGTTGAGCATGTGGTCGCCTATCCCCTCCACCGTCTGCCAGCAGCCAGTTATTGCCGAAGCGCTGGCATTGCCGCAGGTGACTGCCCGCAAGGTGTCGTAAAGCGACACTTTGTCATAGAGATAGTCGAAATGCCCCCTGAAGATATAGTCACGATAGATTGCCGTGTCATAGAGCTCGGCAATAAATATAATGTTGTGAGGATGCTGTGCTTTAACTTGCGGTATCGCCCAGTGCCAGAACTCTACTGGCACCATGTGAGCCATGTCGCAGCGAAAGCCGTCAATGCCTTTCGATGCCCAAAACAGCAAGATGTCGAGCATCTTGCGCCACGTGGAAGGGATAGGTGAAAAGTGTTTCTCACCAGTGGCATAATCCACGCCATAGTTTAGCTTTACTGTCTCATACCAGTCGTTTGCGCTAGGATAAGGATGAAAACAGTCGTTACCGGTTGCCATAGCGGGCTTCTCATAATAGAACTCGTCGCCACTACCGAGATCAATGCCTGGAGCGAACTGCTGCTCGGGCATATAGTAGAAATTGTTAGCTGGCGAGAAGGCGAGACTCTTGTTGTCGGTCTCTCCCAGGTCCTCCACACCTTGTGGCTTGGCGATGCTGTGATACTGACGCGCCACATGATTAGGCACAAAGTCGATTATGACTTTCATGCCAGCGTCGTGGGTGCGTTTTACCAACTGCTCAAACTCCCTCATGCGGTTCTTGGTCCTCACGGCGATGTCGGGATCAATGTCGTAGTAGTCGGTAATGGCGTATGGCGAGCCGGCATTGCCTTTCACGATATAAGGGTTGCAGTCGGGGATACCTTTATATTTTGTCTTTGTGGCGTGACGTATCACACCAGTAAACCACACATGAGTCGCGCCGAGGTCTTTGAGCTTCTTGAGAACCAGCACAGTGATGTCGTTCATCTTGCCCGAGCCGTTCTGCTTGATAGTGCCACCAGGCACACAGCGGTCACTGACATTGGTGAACAATCGCGGAAAGAGTTGATAGATAATAGGCTTCATTATAAGTGTTAAGTGTTAAGTGTTAAGTTATAAGTGTTAAGTTATAAGTGTTAAGTTATAAGTGTTAAGTTATAAGTGTTAAGGGATAAGTGTTAAGGGATAAGGGTTAAGGGATAAGGGTTATTGGTTATTGGTTATTGGTTATTGGCTATTAGTTGAGAGCCAGCGAAGCGTCAAATCTAGCGAGCTCCAGCGAGCGGCTAACTAGCGCGAAGCGCGGCAAACTAGCGAGCTCCAGCGAGCGGCAAACTATCAAGCTTGCGAGCGGCTAACTAGCGCGAAGCGCGGCTAACTAGCGAGCGCAGCGAGCGGCAACCTGCGAATTCTTTAATATTTTCATTGTCTCGAAATAACCTTTCTGGGCAATTCTGTTGGCCGATTTGGTGTCGAATGTGCTGTGCCCTTGAATGGAGACGATATCTACCAGCAAGTCGCAGAGCAGCTTGTCGGCCTCCACGTTACGCATGGTCATCATTTTATAGGTGCGATAGGCTAGCGAACGCACATTCATCTTGATAGGACCGAGCCTCGATGGGCTCACGTTGATGCCTATCACGGTGTCGCACTGCGGCCGCAGGTAATACGACGGCAAGTTATGCATCACCCCACCGTCGGCATAGTAGATATTGTCGATTTTCACTGGCTTGAACACCAGCGGGATGCTGCACGAGGCGATGACTCTCTCGGCGATATTACCAGTAGTGAACGTCTTTTCTTGTTGGTTTTCGATGTCGGTGGCAGCGATAATGGTGGGCAAAGCGAGTTGTTCTATGTTCTCAACAGGAATGTTCTTGGCGATAAACTTCTTGAATTTGTCGAGTTTCAGGAACCCGCTTTTCGAGATATCCACTTGCAGGAACTTGCTCATATCGATATTGCTGAAAAGCTCAAAAATCTCATCGGCACTCATTCCCGCTGAATAAAAAGCAGCGACCACACTGCCAGCACTCACGCCAGCGATGACATCGGGCTTGATGCCCACATCCTCAAGAGCTCGCAGGGCCCCGATGTGAGCAAAGCCCCTCACACCGCCGCCACTGAGAGCAAGACCAATTTTATATTTTATTTTTTCCATAAATTATTTTATAGCTGACAAGCGAACGAGCTGACGAGCGAACGAGCTGACGAGCGAACGAGACAAGTGAAATCGAGCAACAACCAGCGCGAAGCGCGACATAACCAGCGAGCCTGCGAGCGGCAAACTAGCGCGAAGCGCGACAAGCCAGCGAAGCGACAAAACCCAGTGCCTTGTCAGCTTGTTACTCGTTTGCTTGTCTGCTTATATGCTTTTCATACTCTCTTCCCACAACTTACGAACATTGTCATCTTTGAGTTTCTTGATATTCTCTGTTATCCACTCAAGTTCTTTGCTCTCGTTTTCACTGACAACGGCGAATATTAAAAGGGAGAAATTCTCTATGTCTTGATTGTTTGCAATCCAAGTGAGAAACTCTTCACTATGGCGCATGCCTAAGTTGAAGCTCCACTTGGCAAATTCCTCAATGCTTAATGTGCTTGGTGACTCAGGAGCGTCATCATCAAGGTCTGCTGCTATTGCCATCATCTCTCCAGCTTCTTTGTTAAGCTCTTCCATGTTGAGTGGCTGGCATGCAGGGGTTTGTGCCATAGTCAGCACATTCATACCTACCGGATAGAACTCGCCGCTCGTGGTGGTGTAAGTCGTTGGCTTACGGTCTTTGCTCAAGTAGTTGGCATCGCCATCCTGCCTTTGTGCAGTTGCTATAGGAGCCACTTGCTTTATTGTTCCGTCTTTAGTGACGACAAACGGGTTGTAGATGGTGCCGTCTTTGTTAAACCAGGCTCCACCTCTGGCGGTAGAGAAGAAACGGTATTCTCTCTTCACCTTAACAGTGTCGCCTTTGAATTCAAAGTCGATTTTCATGTCAGGTTTATAGACGATCTCATCGTTCTGAAATTTCATTTCGAGGAGCGAAGCATCGCCATTAAACCCTAACAATGCTCCATCAATAACTTTATCGCCCTGAACGGTAACGAGATAATACTCTGTGGGAATAAGTTTGTTTCTCGCCATGCACACCATTGCTGTGGTGACGGTACTCACACGCGAGCCGTCTTTCTGTTTTGATGTGCGCTCGATCTCAAATGCCGATG
>CALGGO010000079.1 GCA_937916085.1 uncultured Prevotellaceae bacterium
TGCCGCCTCGCGTGTGTTGCCGCTCCATGAGAAGTAGGCAACCAGGACTTTCTTTCCCTTCATGTCAATTGTTTGTTTCTCTCCCTGATCGGTTGTCGTGCATGCATGGAGGCTCAATGTCGCAGCAACCAGCAGGCATAATGTCGTGATGAATCTGTTCATATCTATATATCATTTTAAGCAGTTGTTAATCACTGTGGTCACCTCACCAATTGACAATGAAGTGGTGATGTCGATGTCGGCAATCTGAGCGCTACAAGCCTCGCCTTCAAAGTACATGGGAACCCCAAACGACGAGAACAGTTCAACCAATCGTTTTTCACAATCCTTCATGTCGCCCTCCAGCCCGAAGGCGTCCTTCAGGAATTGCCCGATGTCCTCCTGATGATAAGGTGCCATCGCGGTGAGGAAACGGGGGAAAATCGTCGTCAGGCTGCGGCGATAAGGCACACCGAACAGAACTTCAGGAATAAACTCCAGTTCGTAGATCTCGTAGGCATAGTTCGCTTCTTTGCCCAGTCCCAAGCGACTTGACGTAGAAATGGAAGCACCGTAGAGAATGACACCTCTCGCATCCAGGTCATTCGGTTCTTTCTGCAAAGTCGTGATGGCCCTCAGTACATTCTTAATAACAGAGATGCCGATGTCATAGGAAACAGGGTTCTTATCACCCAGCGTGGCTGCCGACAGCTGAACCAGTGTCACCAGCCCGGTATAGGCCGTCATCTCGCTACTAAGGGTGAGCGCATACTTGGGCACCAAGATAGCGACATCAGCACCAATGCCATAGGCGGTACCGAAATCCCCAGTCCGTTTGTCTGCCGAAACGGCACCAAGGCCATACTCCGAGCCACTCGACGGATAGGTGGGCATCAACACAAGCGACAATTTCTCTTCGCCGTGTGGGTCTTTCTTGTTCTTCACATAGTCCCACAAGTCTGCTGTATGCCTTGTGCCCAAGGCAACTAATTTCGCACAGTCCATGATGCTTGCACCGCCAGCACCGATAACAAGGTCAATCTCATAATCCTCACACAAGGTGATGCCCCGCTCGATGTCGGCAAGTTCACGCGATGCCCGCGCTAACTCGTGCAACTCGGCATTTGCGGCACGGGCCGACTTGAACACATCATCATAGCAACCATTTTCAAACACTGATCCATTGCCGAAGATAAACAAGACCTTCTTGCCAGACATCAAAGACGTGAGCGTGGGCGCGGGGTCATTGAGCAGCAACAATTTTGTGTCATTTCTTAACTGGAAATCTTTCATAGTGAATAATATTGTATTAGAGTTCAATAATCATTATGCCGCCATTCATGGTGTTGATGCCTTACTGATCAAGATCGAAGCAAGATGTCAATCAATGCTGTCACATCGCCAATGGTCTTTTCCCCATCCTCGTTCACATCGGCTGGTACTGGTGCCATTCTAACATCGCTGAGCAAAAAATCAATCAGCCCTGTCACATCACCGATATTGATTTCGCCATCAAAGTTCACATCACCCATGAGGTAGGCTGGAGTGAATGTGTGATTATAGGTATAATCCTGGAAATTACCGAATCCCCAGTTTCCATACTGGAGATTGAACGACCTGCCTGCATCGCCCCTGTCGATGGCTCTGATTGCTGCCATCTCCTCGTCGGTCAGTTCAAAGTCAAAGATGTTGATGTTCTCGGCGATATGGGCAGCATTGGTAGAGCCAGGAACGGGGTAGAGACCTTCTTGCATGTGCCAGCGCAGGATAATCTGATAGACCGTTCGGCCATGGGCCTGGGCAATCTGCTGGATGGTCGTGTTGTTGGGGTCAGTGCGGTTGTGGTTCAACGGGTACCAGCATTCCACCTGAATGTCATAATTGTTGGCATACAGTTCCCTGGCATCTGTTCTCTGGGCAAGCGGATGACACTCTATCTGTACCATTTGCGGCTTGATCTCGGCATTGTCCATGATGTAGTTGAACGCTTCCATGCGATTGTCAAAGTTGCTGATACCAAGTGCGCGGATGCGGCCAGCCTTGTATTCCGCCTCCATTACACGCCAGCAGGCAAGAATGTCTTGCAGGGTGCCAGCGGGATGGTGGATATACACGAGATCAATGTAATCGACTTGCAGCCTCTGGAGCATGCCGTTAAACGCATTTTGCGCATCGGCGAGATTGCCTGAGATCTTACTCGTCACCCAAATCTGCTCGCGGGGTATGCCGCTTTCCTTGATACCCCATCCAGTACCGCGCTCATTATAGTAGAACATCGCATCGTCCAAGTGACGGTAGCCCGACTGCAACGCGGCAATGACCATTCCGCGCACCGTCTCGTTGAGTTGCTGGCGCATGCTCGCATTTTCCATGCTATGCACCTGGGTACCGAGACCGAAACGCGGCATCATCACGCCGTTATTGAGCCTAACCAGCGGGACGCCGGCAACCGATCTGATGTTTGAGACTGCCTGAGGGCCGCCGTCAGCCGTGTTACCGCCTGGCGCTGGTTGAGTCACCACGTGGTCAAAATTACCGAAGGCGTAATTGTTCTCGCTCTGTGCCATAGCACCGATACTCAGCAGCACCGCTGCCAGCATCATGAAAAATCTTGTCTTCATACTTGATTTGGTTTTAGTTGATTATTAATGCAGCGTGTTGTGTTTTGGGCTATTCTGTTAAAAAGAATTTTTATCACTTGGCCAGGATCTTTTTACCGTTGACGATGTTGATGCCTGGCTGAATGGTTGCCAGGCGGCGACCGTCTGTTGAATAGATGCGGCCATCGTCCAGCCTGGAGTCGGCTCTGATTGGGTCAATGCTTGAGTAGCCTGGTTGCGCTTGCCAAAAGGCCACCGCATCGTCAATCCAGCCCTCGGCTACTGTGCCGGTACCCAGACCGAAGCCGTGAGGCAGGCCGCTATAGGCGTGGAATTCGGTGGGAATGCCCAGTGCGGCAAGGCTTTCAAGGCGACTTTGCATAGTCCGCCACGATGCAATGCCATCGCTGGTACCGCAGCAGGCATAGGTGGGCGCATCATCCTGGCTCACGGCGGTATATCCTGTGTATTGCATGATAACGGCCGAGGTTTGAGGGACATCGGTGCGTCCCGTCAACTGGTGAAGGTAGCCGCTATTGCCCAGCGTCGCTGCCATGCGGGCACCAGCCGAGCCGCCCCACAGCGAGTAGCCGTCAGGATTCACCCCGAGTTCATCGGCATGGTCACGGATGAATGTGATGGCCCGTGCCAGGTCCTCATAGGCATCGCCAGGACGATAGATCAGCGCAAAGGCATTATACCCTTTCTTGGACAACTCCAGTGCATGGGGAAAACTGTCATGCATGGCTCCCACATAGGAGAAGCCGCCGCCAGCGTTGCAGATGGCAAAGGGAGCGCCATTCTCACCCTTGAAAAAGAACAGACCGGTATTGCGCAACTCGGGATTGGCCTGCTTCTCGGCCTCGGTATAGATGTCGAGAAAGCAGCCATCGGCATGAGAGCGCAGGTAGTTGCACACCTCCACGGTCTTGTCGGGGTCGATGTAGTTGTACCACGCCAGGTCAAGATCCTCGAGGGTGGTGCCACTCCAGTAGCCCGTGTTCACGGGAAAGATGAGACGGCCATAGTCCTTAAAGGCAGGGTCGTTGATAACATCTTCGATCAGGGTCTCACGAGTGTAACAAGCCTGCTGCTCGTTTGCCGGGAAGAAAAACGGCAGGGCATTGTAACAGAACTCCCACACGGCATTGAAGTCGTGCTGGCCGCCCTCCTTCATGTGATAGGAAAAATTGCTGGCATTGAATGTGTCGCTCAAGGCAGCCATGGCGAGTGCCTGGTTGTGGGTCTGGGGGCGGCGCACGTCATTGGTCCCGACGGCGTACCAGACGTAGAAGTTGTTGCCATAGGGTGAGGCATTCACCAGGTCGGCCAGGAACTGAGCCGTTTCCTCGGGATAGTATTGACCGCCATACATGCCCTGGCTCCAGTTATCACCACTCATGGGCAGGTACATGCGGCTATAGGGGAATGCCTGCTCAAAGACATACCATGTGGTGATGGCGCCCAGCGAGAAGCCACCGATGGCACGATGCTCGTGCGAGGCGAGGATGCCCTCGGGGGTGAAATCAGTACAATAGGTGCTGTAACGGCTCTCGACGGCAGGAATCAGGTCATTGACATATTCCTGAGAGAACACAGCAGCCTCACGAGTGCTCTCGCCCCAATCCTTGGCCTGGTTATCCTTGTCCCACGTCGGTGACACGGCGATGAAAGGCCGACACTTGCCGCTCTCGATCAAGTGGTCGAACAGATGCACCATCGTGGTTTTGCTGTTGCCATTTCGCCTCAGGAAATATTCTTGGGCAACGCCTGTCCAGCCATGCAGCAGATAGATGATGTCATACTGCTTGGACGGGTCGTAGCCATAGGGCACATATACATAGGCGGGCTTGTGGGTCACAGGCTGGCTGCTTGAAGTGTAGTCCTTGGAGTCATACTCTACAAGTTCTATCGTTCCTTGATGCTCTGCTGCCTGGAAAAAGTCTGACGGGACAGGCATGGTGTATTGTATCTCAAAATCTGAAGGAGTGCCGCCAGTCTCGGCCAGGGCCTCAACGCCGTCGGTCGAACAGGCAGTAACCGCCATCAGCATCGTCATGTTAATAATCGCTCTCTTCATTTCACCTTAAGTTTTATCGGTTTTGGTTATTGGCCTTCTTGATATCGACCAGCGACACGTTCTCGTTACGGTAGCGGGCCATCGGGTTGAGTTCACGCTCCAGTGTCAGTGCTTTCGGCGGACAGGCATGGACGCAGGCAAGGCAATACTCGCAAGGGTCCGAGAACTCGGCACGGCTATCCGTCATGCTGAAGTTGCCGTGAGGACAGACGGCTGCACAGGTGCCACAGGCAATGCAGGCTTCGACATTCAGCCTCAACAGGCGCTCGGCCTCCATCGGGAAGTGGTTCTCCTGCAACCGCTTGAGCCATCCGCGCATCTGGTCATCAATCTCGACATGACTGATGTATTGCCGCTGGCTCTCCACGTCGGCGACCAGTTGAGCGAGGGCCTCGGGAATGTGTTTGTCAATGCGCGTCTGCTCATTCATGTCAAACACCGGCAGGTAATTGTCAACCATGAGCAGCGTGTTGATATAGTGGACGGTGAGTCCTTGCTCCAGGCAGTACTCATTCCACCAGTCGGCAACGTTGGCGGCATAGTTGCCATAGGTGATAATCGAAAAGATGTACCTTGCCTTGAGCCGCGCCTTGTTCACAAATTCCCGAACCATGAGCGGCGCCGCGGCCGCAAAGTCTGGAAAGACAATGCCGATCTCGTCGGCCTCATAGTCCAGTGCACCGTCTTTCAACGCTTGTGGAATACTGATTGGCTCTGCCGAGAAGGCCCTTGCCGCATACAAGCTGTTGCCTGTAGCGGTGAAATAAAACACGAGTCGTTTCTTTCTCTTTTCCATATCGTCTCCCGTGGTTGCGGCCAGCGAGGTCAAGCCTGTGGATGACAAAGTGGTCGTAGCCACAATACATCCCATGGCCTTGAGCGCATCACGCCGGTTCATTTTGCGGTTCTTGTTCATTGAATTATCTGTTTCTTGCCGTTGATGATGTAGATGCCACTATCCAGACCCTCGAGGCTCTTGACATTGATGGCAACGGTTTTGCCCTCAATAGTGAAGATGTTGTAGCTCTGCTGTTCTTTCATGCTCAACTCGTCGACCGATTCCACATCATTGAGGTCGATCAAGGTGTACTCACGGCTGCCCAGTCCAATCTGCTCGGCCCAATCGATGATGTGAGTGCCATGACGCTGCGCAATGCGGTTGAGCAGGGGTTGATGGTTGTCGCCAGCCGAGGACGGCATGTTGACAAAGTCAAGGCAGGCTTGGTCAAGTGCCACGGGGTCGGTCGAGGCAAGGATGCCCACGTCGGCCATAACAGGAGCGGCGGGATAACCGTTGCAGTCACAGTCAACGCTGATATTGTTCATCACGTCAATATAGATGATGTTTTTTCCTTCTTGATGAAAGTATTGATGAATGGCATTGGCCACCTCGGCCATCGACTCAAGAAATCCGTCCTGGTCGTCGGCATACTGCATCCAGCGGGAACTCACCTCGTTGCGCCCGGCAGAGTGAATCAATGCCTTGCCACGACGTGCCGACATGCCGATGGACTGATTCTTCAAGACTCCACCGAAACCGCCCATCTGGTGTCCCTTGAAGTGCGCCAGGTTGACCATGAAGTCGTAGTTAGCCATGTGCGCGCCCACCACAGCATTGGGGAAATGGGGCGCAATCCCGTTTTGTGTATCGGCCGACATGGGCAACAGCATTTCACCGGCCGAGTTGTCAGCTCCATCCGAGTCCATCAGGTCGAGCTCATGCTTAAACCCTCCGGCAACAGTGTAGCCTCGCTGACTGATGATGTTGCGATGACTGGTAGTGGTGCTGCGCGAGCCGCTGTAGGTCGTGTTGCACTCAACAAGCGTGCCGTCGATGCTGTTCACAAAGTCCCTAATCAGGTCTGGCCTCAGTTGGTTGGAGCTTTGCGATTCACCCGTGCTGATTTTCACTGCGACTCGACCCGTTGCAGGTACCCCCAATGCTTGATAAATGGTCTGCAAACCATCGGGTGAGATGTCGCTTGTAAAATAAACCTTGGCCTGCGCCATGACTGGAAGTGACGAGACCATAATTGCGATCATCAATAAGAACTTTTTCATTGTAATATTGATATTTTGGTTAGTTAAAGATGGCGATGGATTCATTAATAGATTAATCTGAAACATTATTCCATGCCGCAAAATAACAACGAAAGCCCGAAACCGTCGTTAAACAGATTTCGGGTATTTATTTCAATAATTCCGTTTCTCTTGTGTGTGTCTGCGGTTTTATTCGCGGAAGGTGGTGGGCGTTGCGCCCAGATACTTCTGGACGTAGCGGCTCAAATAGGACGGCGATGAGAAACCGAACATATCGGCAATCTCATTCAGTGTCAGCGTCTTGTCGCGCAACAAGCGGCTGATGTCAAGCGATGCGTAACGGATAATCCAGTAGTTAGCGGGGAATCCGCTCACCTTCTTGGACACCTCGCTCAAGTATTTGGAGGTGACGCACAATTTGTCGGCATAGTAGGCGACCTCGCGGTTCTGACGGTAATCGCCACGCTCCAGCATTTCCAGAAAACCCTCCATCAATTGGGCATGCTGGGCCGAAACCGTCTCTCCGCCATGCAACTCCACATGAAAGTCAAACAAGTCGATAATCATGCACTGGATGGCATTGATCATCGCGTCACGGTGAAAGTTGTGGGTAGTCAGTGCCAACCGTCGCTTGATGTAGTCAAAATCCAGGGCACACACACGCTGCTGCTCAGGCGTGAGGCGCATGATGGGGTTGTTGAACAGTGCCAACTGGCCTTTGGTGCCATAATTGCTATTCGGAGTCGAGATAGCGATAAACTCGGGTGTCACATAGACCACGTCAACGACAAAGTCGTCGCTCTGACAGACATTGGTCATCAAGTCGCTGCGACGCACAACCAGGCAGTCACCAGCCTCCATGCTGTAAGACCCATTATTGAAGTCAAACGAGCATGCCCCCCGATGGCAATAGGCATGGCACAGATAGCCGGCATGATTGCCGACACCAGTCAACCGATCCTCAACGATAATGTGTTCCGTTCCTTTCATCGGGCGCAAATATACTCATTTTCAACAAAAAAACAAAATCGACATCCCGGGAACCAAAAAAAGAAGTCGAGACCTGCACCTCTTCGGTGTTAGCCTCGTTAGCTTCTTTTCCAGACTCGCTGTCGGTTTGATATGCCGTCTTTAGGGCACGATCTCCCCGACAGGTAATAGCGCCTGGATTGATAGTCGGTGGCACATACTCTTCGCTTGCGCTCCGTACCATCGGTAAAAATATGTTGTTATATATATTGTTGTTACCGACCCTCCGCTAGCTCAAAATGCCAGCAGTCCATAGGTCGTTAATTGTCTATATATTAGGGTTTGAGCCGATCTGGTGTACTAGGCGATGTTCTTGATGAAATCATATACTAGCTCAAGTTTTTCATTGGGCAGCTTGTCTATAGAGTCAATGATCTGATTCTTAATGCCATAACCATCCCATTTGCTCATTTCTCGTTTTAAAGTCTTGTCTGTCACCTCGATATAGGGCTTCATATTTTCATAGCACTTATGTCCCGTCCATTTCATCACGGTGGTCTCAGGAATTCCCAGTGCCAATGAGCAGCACACAAAGGTTCTTCGTGCGTCGTGGCAACCTATTATTTCATATAACTTGTTGCTTTTATCGATCCTTTGATTGCCAATATTGTTAGTGTCTATGATTTCTTTGTCCAGACCACACTCTTTAGCTGCTAATTTCAAGTATTGATTAAGTTTCTGGTTCGTAGGCACAGGAAATACAAACTCATCAGCAGAGACTATGTATTTGTCTATTAGCTCCTGGGCATAATGGTTAATGTCTATTGTAATGTGGTCGGAGGTCTTCTTGGTGTATATCTCAATGCCCCGCGTTGTGATATTGGCTCGTTTTAGTTGTGCTAGGTCTGAGTAACGCAACGAGGTGAAAGCCATGAAGCAAAATAAGTCACGCGCTTTTTCCAATGTCTTCTGGTCGTCATTAAACTTGTAGTTGTAAAACATTAACAGTTCGTCAAAAGTTAGGAATACAACATTCTTTTCTGTTACCTTGAGATGGTGTTTGTATCCGAGCACTCCATCTGTGACGTTGTAACCGTTGACCTTCATCCATCTAAAAAACGACTTTAGTGTTTTAAACCTATTAGTTATTGTGCGGTTTTTATATCCTTCCTTGATGTACCAATTTTTGAGTTTCTGCATTGTCTCTTTCGTCAGTGTGTCAATAGTTATGTTGGGAACGCACTTGTTTAAATGCTTCCACGACTGAAGATATTTGTACTTAATTTTATCTCCCCATCCTCTCTCTTCCTCACCTGACTGCAGGAATTCATCAAAAATTTCTTTTAGAGTCTTTTCTTTGAGCACTTCTGGTTCTTCTTCAGCTTCTTTTTGTTTGTTTCTTCCTATGATCTCATTCACGCGTTCGCGCAAATCCTGCGTCTTTGGGGTTACATTATTGACAGCAAATTCACTAAATGATTTCTCTATAGCTTCGAGAAATTCATCTATACGCTCGTTTATTGCGCGAGAAGGTATCTTCTCTGTCTTAATGATGTGGGTTGAGCCGCGCTTGGGACGCTGTGTGTTCTCGTCCCATTTTAGTGGGTCGGCATACATTCCAGTTGATAAACCTACCTCACTTCTTTTCTTGTTCCATCGCACACGCACCACTACCTGGTTGCGATTGTTGATAAAAACTCTACAATTATAACTGATTTTTTTCATAAATAATAAATTAAAAATACATTGATAATGCAAAGATAATGTTAATTATTGGGGGAACAATAGCAATTTCTTATTCCCCCCTTTTCTGCTGACACAAAGTTGTCACTGCTATATATAAAGTTGTTGCAAGTGTGTAAAAGTCTGATATAGACTATTTTGTGTAACTAATGATGTGTGTGAAAGTAAAAGATAAATCTGGAGGTACCACACAAGAATTCCCGCAAGCAATGCCGCTTGCGGGATTTTCTTTTTAGGCGAGAGTGGAGAGCGCTTCGCGCTGATTAGAGATTAATTGTGCTTCGCACGATTAGTGATTAGTGATTAGTGAGAGCAGCCCAATCCCCGATCCTCGAACTTCAATCCCCCATCCCCGTTCCCCGAACCCCCGTTCTTCGATCCCCGTTCTTCGATTTCCGATCCTCGATCCCCGATCCTCAATCCTCGATCCCCGATCCCCGAACTTCGATCCCCATTCCCGAAAACAAAGAAAAGCCTGGTCATCGCAGTGATGCCAGGCTTTTCAGGGTTATATAGAAAGTTTTATTATTTAGTTACTTTCTTTTTGTCTTCTTTGCGCTTGCTGAGGGCTTTGGTGATAGCGTAAGCCACTGGCGAGGCAATGAAGAGTGACGAGCAAGTACCGATTATCACACCGAGGATCATCGCGAAGATGAAGCTGCGGATAGAGTCACCGCCCAAGAAGAAGATAACGAGCAATACCAGCAAGGTGGTGATTGAGGTCATCAACGTACGGGCGAGGGTGCTGTTCAGCGCCTTGTTGAAGGTGATGCTCTGCTCTTGCTTTGGATAGAGCTTGCGGTACTCACGCACGCGGTCAAATACCACCACGGTATCGTTCACCTGATAACCAATCACGGTAAGGATGGCGGCGATGAACGTTTGGTTAACCTCCATAGCAAATGGGAGGAGTCCGTGCAGGGTGTAAACGCCTATCACGAGGAATGCGGTATATGCCACAGCGGCAAGAGCGCCCACCGAGAATGCCACGTTGCGGAATCGCAGCAGGATATAGGCAAACATAGCAAGCAACGCGAAGAATACCGACCATACAGCCGAGCGGGTCATGTCCTTAGCGATGGATGGACCCACGTGCTCGATGTCGATGATACCGGTCTCGTCGTTAGCGGTGCTGAAGTCTTTTTGTGTGATTTTGCTCTTGAAGGAGTCTTTGAAGTTGTCGTAAAGAACTTTCTCGATCTCCTCGTCAACCTGCTTGGTGTCGAAGCCTTCACCATTCTTGAAGTTGGTAGAAACGCGCACGGTTCTATCGTTGTTGATGGTGATGATAGAAGTACTTGACTCAGGGAATTTGTCTTTAATATTGTCTTTGAGGGTCTCAACGTTCACTGGCTGGTCAAACTGCACGATGTAGTTGCGGCCACCCGAGAAGTCGATACCGAGGCTCAGACCACGTCCTGGGATGAGGAACAGGGCAATGACAGCAGCGATGATGATAGCCACGATGGTAGTGCTCACTTTGCGCTTGCCCATGAAGTCGAAGTTGGTGTTCTCCATCATGTGGCGTGTCCATGGGGTAGAGAAGCTGATGTTAGCAAACCAACCCTTCTTGATTAACCACTCGAGGATGATGCGGGTGAGATATACTGCAGTGAAGAACGAGCAGCAGATACCCACGATGGTGGTGATGGCAAAACCCTTAACGGCACCGCTATTGGAGAACGCCAGGATGGCCATGGTGATGATGGTGGTCAAGTTAGAGTCGAAGATTGCCGAGAAGGCGTTGCCATAACCGTCGGCGACAGCGGCTTTGAGGCCCTTGCCGGCGCGCAGCTCTTCCTTGATGCGCTCAAAGATAAGCACGTTGGCGTCAACCGCCATACCTAACGCGAGCACGATACCTGCGATACCTGGCAGTGTGAGCACGGTCTGGAACGAGGCAAGGATACCTGCAGTGAAGAAGAGGTTGAAGATAAGACCCAAGTTGGCGATAGAGCCAGCCTTGATGCCATAGACGCATACCATGAATATCATCAGCAGCACGAGTGCCACGATAAATGATACAAGACCTTTGTTGATAGACTCTTGACCGAGCGAAGGACCAATGATGCGCTGGCTGATTACCTCGGGCTGAGCGTCCATCTTACCACTCTCGAGCACGTTGGCAAGGTCGGTTGCCTCCTCTGGAGTGAAGTCGCCGCTGATTTCGCTGCGGCCACCGTCAATCTTAGATTTCACATTAGGATAAGAGTAAACCTGGTCGTCGAGGACGATGGCTACTGCCTTACCAATGTTCTCTCCAGTGATGCGTGACCAACTCTGTGCGCCTTCTTTGCTCATGGTCATGTTCACGGTGCTACCTTGAAGTTGCTCGTAGGAGGTTGAAGCGCTGGTAACAGCGTCGCCGGTGAGTGCGGGCTTGCCGTCGTTGTCGAGTTTCAGAGCCACGAGGTCAAATCTCTCGGGAGCCTCAGCAGCTTCCCATTGCTTCTTGTCGGCTTTTACCGAGAAGCAAAGCTTGATGTTGTCGTGGAGCTTCTCTTTGGCGAGGTCGCTCTTAAGTATAGAGTCCACCAAAGCCACGTCGCCAGGAAGAACACGTCCTGCCAAGCACCACTCAGGGGTATAGCCGCCGCCAATCATTTGCATCAGGGTCTTGCCGTTGACACAGGGGCCATAAGCGTTGCTGAGGTCATTGAGGTCGCTCACTACATCTTTATAAGGGTGAGTCTCATAGAACTCGAGGTTGGCAGCTTTCTTGAGCAGGTCAATTACACGGTCGGGATCTTTGATGCCTGGAAGCTCAAGCAGGATGCGGCCTTTCTTGGCAAGCTTCTGGATGTTGGGAGCTATCACACCAAAGCGGTCGATACGGGTGCCAAGCACCTTGTAGGAGTTCTCGATAATGTTATCAACCTCCTCCTCGATGTATTTCTGCACATCCTGGTCGCTAGCCTGTGGGTTTTCTTTAATTTTTTGTATTCTCTTTTTGAAGAGATTCTTCACGTTGCTTCCGGTGGCGTTGTACTTCTTGCAGAACTCGGCAACGTAGTTGTCGCTTCCTTCGTCGAGTTCTTTGATTACTTTGTCGAAGTTCTTGTCCTGGCCATCTTTCTGGATTTCGGCGAGTGATTTCAGCACGTTAGGAACCTTAATCTCGAGGGTTACGTTCATACCACCCTTCAAGTCAAGACCCAATCCTAATTGTTTCTCGCGCACTTCCTTGAAGTCGTAGCCGAGCCACACTTTTTGTTTCTCGATGTTGCCAATGTAGTTGTTGTATGCCTCTTTATACTTCTCACTACCCTCGTCTTTCACGCCGCCGTTGGCCTTCATGGCAACTTGCACAGCCTGATTCTCATATTTGTTAGCCACAAACGAGAACGAGAGGTAGAAAATGCATATCAACACTAAAGCAGTAGCAATAGTTAAAATAAAACCTTTAGTTTGCATTTTGTAGATTATTAATTATGTTTGTTTATTTAATTCAATGGTTATCAGTGCTTTTAACACGTCTAAAGGGCGTGAGAAAAGCACTTTTTCACGTTTCAGCCTGCAAATATACAACAAATTATTAACGTGAAAAAATTTTTTATAGAGTTTTTAGATTTTAGATTTTTAGGTAATAGTTTGGGTTATAGTTTTAAGTTTTTAGTTTCTAGTTTTAACTAGAGATTCTAGAACATCTAGAAATTCTAGAAAAACCAGAAAAAAACCAGCAAGCGCCAGCTTGCGACACAACCAGCGAGCTCCGCGAGCGACAAAACCAGCGAAGCGGCAAACTAGCGAGCCCCGCGAGCGGCAAACCAGCAAGCGCCAGCTTGCGGCAAAACCAGCAAGCGCTAGCGAGCGGCAATCTAGCAAGCGACTGCTTGCGGCAATCTAGCGAGCGCAGCGAGCGGCACAACTATCTAGCGTTTCGGGCGGCTTTCGTGTCGCGGTATTTGTCGCCGCTATAGGAGTTGTTATTGAGAAGCCCGTTACTGTTAAACTCGTCGTCTTCCTCTTCCTCGTTGTTATTCTTCTTCTCTTCTTTCTTCAGCTTGGTATCGCGTTCCTCGGGGTGGAACTTGCGTATCTCCTCGGGTTTCTGCTTATCGACGGGCGTGTCGTAGATGTTCCACGTGAGTGTTATGTCACTGAATTTCTTGAGTTTGACAGGGTTATGGTAGTAGAACACGTCCTCGGGCTGCAAGTGCTGGCTATAGTTGCCGGTGTCCCATCGTCCGTTGCCGTTGGCGTCGAGCACCATCATTATGTAATAGGTCTCGGGCAGCACGTCATAGAAGTCGGCAAATTTCCCCAGCACATCCACTGTGCGCACCACACGTCCCTGCTTGTCGAGCAGGTGGGCGAAAGCCTTCCCCTCGAAGCCGAGGCAGTTGACGTGGAGGTTGGCATATTCCTCCTCGCCCTTCACCTTGAAGGTTGAGCGCACGGTGTCGCAGGCGATGCCGTAGATTGATGTCACGGCGAGCGAGTCGATGGTGAGGCGGTAGTCGCTGTTCTGCTTCAGCGTCATGGGAGCCACATAACGGTAGATGTCCCACTGGTTGCTTGGCACCATCGTGGGCAGCTCCACTGCCTGCCAGGTGCTGTCGGGGTTCATTATCTCGAGGTGTACACCCCTAGGGTCGATGCGCCCTATTGGTGAGTTGGATTTTATGAACACTGAGTCGGTGATTTCGGTGGTGCCTTTGTTGGTCTCGATGGTGAGCAGCGTGGGTTTCTCTTTGAGCATGTCGCGCAAGTCCTTTATCTCCTCCTCGAGGTCGGTGACGTCTTTGCCCTCCTGCACTTGCTTGGCGAGCTTCTCTTCGAGCTTGGAGAGCTCTTTCTCACGCTTCTCGCGCTCTTTGGCGACTTTCTCCTGCTGCTTCTGCTCGCTGGTGTTGCGGCGTTTGGCGAAGGTAAGGGTGTCGGTCTTTAGCGTTAGTGAGTCGTTGTCGGCGGTGTGCTGGTAGGTCATCTCCAGCCTTATGGTGTCGGCCTTTATCAGGGTGGAGTCAGTGAGCCAATACACGAGCGAGTCCTGCGCCTCGCGGGTCTCAAGGCGGTACCAGTCGTCGTTATAGATTTTTGGCTCCAGCACGCGGGTGGTGGGCATCTCGGGCAGGGTGGTAGAGAAGAGGGCGAGGAGCTTGTTGTCGCCCTGGCGCTCGCTTTTCTTGAAATACAGCGAGCTGAAGTTCTCGTTGAAGAGGCTCAGCAGCACGTCGTTGGGCGTGAACTCGGTGTGTACCGCCGTCATGATGGTGTCGATGCGGTGGTCAAAGGTGAAGATGGTGTCTTGCGACGTGAAGTCGCTGGCACTGGGCACTATCACTTTGTCGAGGAAGGCGATGTCCTCGGTGCGCACCATCTTGTAGTCGTTGTCCACGTCGCGCAGCGCGAAGATGTGATACTCGCCGGCAGGCACGTTGCGCAGCACGAACTCCCCACGGCTGTTGGTGCGGCTCACGCGGTCGAAGGGCAGCGTCGAGAATGCCGAGTCGCTGAGGTTGCTGTGCAAGCCCACGAGCACGTTTTTCATAGTCTCCAGATCGTTGGCTCGTAGCACCATGCCGCTCACCTGCAGCGAGTCGAGGTGGTCGCCAGTGGAGAAGGCGAAGCTGAAGCCGTCAATCACGTTGCCCTCGTTATTGTCCTCGATGGCGTCGGTGAAGTCGATGACGTAGGTGGTGTTTGGCTCCAGGTCGTCCTGAAATTCCACCGTGATTTTCTTGCCCTGGGCGCGGATGATGGGCTGCTCCTTAGGCGCGGGCGACACAATCACGCGGGTGGTCTGGTCTTTGATGTTCACTATCTCGTCGAAGTGCAGCTCCACCTTCTTGCCGTTGAAGTTCACCGCACCAGGGAGGGGGGTGCTGCGAAGCATCACAGGCGGCGTGTAGTCACGCGGTCCCCCCTCAGGAGAACCAATATTGGCGCACGCCACCCACACCAGCACCATCAGCGCCAGCAGTGCCACAACCAGTATGTGCCTTAAGCTTCCCATTGTTTCAACCTGCAAAGATAGTGATTTTAAGTGACAAGTGTCAAGTTTTAAGGTTTTTTAGTGGAGAGTGGAAAGCGGGGAGAGGGAAGAGGAGAGTGGAGTGGGAAGAGTGGAGAGGGAAGAGAAGCGGGGAGGAAAGAGTGAAGAGTGGAGTGAAGAGTGGAGGAAAGTGGAGAATGGAGAAAAAAGTGGTGTGGGCGTTGTTGGTGTAGTGCGCCGTAAGCACGGCGTTCGAGGAGCCTCAAGGAAAGCAAGAGGCAAAGCAAGAATTCTCAAGACAAAAAGGGAGTGGCAGGGTCATTCCACCGTGGCGAGGGTGGCAGCGAGGGAGTTAAGGTGGTAGCATATCTGCTCGGTGAGGCAGGTGCTCTGGTTTTGGTGCTTAAAAGGCGAGATGAGCAGCAGGTCACCACGGGCGCAGGCGTCAAAGTCCTCGCCCGAGGGCTTGGAAAGAGAGGTGAAGCCGTTATCCACAATCTTTATCACCTTGCAGTGAGCCTCTTGCGCCGCTTTCATCACCCGTTTCTCGCCGGCGCTGATGGCGGGCGACACCAGCACCACGCCTCGCCGTGCCATCGCCAGGAAATGCTCCACCCGCTCCTGAATCTGCTCCTCGGTCAACTTGCGCGAGCATTGCACGGCGGCTTTAAGGGGGAAATCGAGCAAAAAAATGTTGCCTAATGCCTCCACCTGCTCTCCGCCAGCCTCCACCGTCTTTCTCACCTTGAAGAAATCGCTGTGGTTGCGCTTCTCCCACAGCCGCCGAGGGTTGTCATGCACATAGTTAATCATGTTGCGCAGCTGGTCTCTAGAGGTGAGGATGAGGTCGTTGTAGTCTTTCTCCCACAAGGGCTGGGCAATATTCATCTCACGTGCCGCGAAGTTGCATGCCTTTTTGAAGCTATAGATGATAGTGCCAAGATGCACCTCGGTTTTCTTGGTCACATGGATGATGCCGTGGAAGTGGTCGGGCATGAGCTGGCATCTAAAAAGCTTCATATGAGGGTGATGCAAGGGGATCTCGTGCCAGTAGCGTTTCACTGCCTCGCCAAGCGCAGTGGCATTCACCCATGCCATGCTGTGGCTCTCGTCGGGCGAGCACAGCGTGCCCAGCACATTGCGGCGACCCGCCACCACCACCGTTATCATATATACATAATGGCCATAGTAGTCGTGACCCGCCTTGCGGCGAGTCATCGAGGGCTTCTTCTGGTATTTACCCTCGTTTCGCTTCCACCACTGCCGTCGTTGCTCATCGCGATTGTCGTTCATAGTGCAAAAATAGCGGTTTTTTCATTGCCAAACAAGCGTCGCCGCCTTTTTTTGATCATTTTTTGAACGCCGTGCTTACGGCGCACTACAAAACCACCCCCCAGGCTTCGTGAGGAAATAGTGGAGAGTGGAGAGGGAGGAGAGGAGAGGGAGGAGTGGAGAGGGAGGAGTGGAGAGGGAGGAGTGGAGAGGGAGGAG
>CALGGO010000080.1 GCA_937916085.1 uncultured Prevotellaceae bacterium
GCACTCTCAACAGGTTGAGGAGCTCCCATTGAAGCGCATTAACTGAATATCCCTAATTTAAAGTTTGTTCTTTTTCATCTCACAAAGCTACACATTATTGTTTAAACGACAAAATATTTTGCGTATTTTTTGAAAAAAGCACAAAATTCAGGCAATCTTGAATTTTTAGAACAAACTAAGAACAAATATCAGCTGCTCACCCCAATTCCAAACAGGGCGTAGTCATAGATGATGGGGTCGTGGGGGCGCATCTGGCACAGCAAGCGGGTGATTTCGAGCACGGTCTTTTTGTCGTTGGCGCGACGGGTGGTCATGCCCAGCTCTCGCGCGGTGTCGCCCACATGCACGTCGAGAGGGATGAAAAGTTGCGACGGCTTGATGGCATTCCACACGCCCATATCTACTATGCCGTCGTCACGCACGAGCCATCGCAGTGCCATGTTGATGCGTTTTAATGCTGTGTTTTTCAGGTTTGTGGGCAGGCAGCGCGAGTCGTGGGAACCACCGTTGGCATCTGCCAGCTCTTGCTGCATCAGTTCCACGAGTCGCCACGCCGGCTCCTCGCTGTCACCCACATGATGGGCTGCGGCAAAGTCGTTGAGCGTGCTGTATTGCCGGTAGATGCGGCGCAATCCTCTCAGCAGGTATTTGAAGTTGCGTGCGAAGAATGTGCGGTGTATATTTTGCTCGTCGGGCAGACTCTCATACTCTTGACTCTCAACATAGTGTGCTGGCTCGCTGCCCATAATGGCAAGCATCTTCTTGCAGTTGTTGCATATCATCTTGCGGTTTCCCCAGGCGATGGTCGCCGAGAGCAGTGCCACAATCTCGATGTCGGGCAGCGACGAGAAC
This sequence comes from uncultured Prevotellaceae bacterium, assembly GCA_937916085.1. Classification (GTDB taxonomy): domain Bacteria; phylum Bacteroidota; class Bacteroidia; order Bacteroidales; family Muribaculaceae; genus Sodaliphilus. The sequence goes on from CALGGO010000080.1 coordinate 853, forward strand.
CTCCTCGGGAACTGCACTGGGTCGGCGGCAATAAAGTCGGGGGTGTTGATCCTATCCGCCTCACGGTCGAGGATTTCTTTAAGTTGAGTGATATCCATTGTTGATTGTTTGTTAGTGTTATGAAAAATCTTGATTTTCTAGAAATCCTAGAAAAAAACGGGTCACCTGCAAAAACTTGTGTTAGTGTATTGACATTGGGCATCGAAGATGCCGGGCGGGTCGAAGACCCGACTTCAATCGCAAGACCATGCAAGACCCTCGTAGAGGGTCGCAGCTTGGTCCTTGCAGAATCTAATGGGATGTGCCCCGCAGGGGAACTTCCACATCAGGCGTGTCAAGTCAGCCTATAATCGTTCCACTCCAGCCCTGAGCGTTCTATCATTTCTTTGTACTCCTGCTCAAAAGTCCGCTCCTTGTGATGCTCATGCTGGCGGTTGATGTAGTTCACGATTCTCTCCTTGTCGCGCACGCTGCATGAGAATGCTCCATATTCCTTGCCCCATCCGCTAAACATTGGGAAGTAAACCTGCTGTTTTGCCCACTTGCTGCTGCCCTGCTTGATGTCGCGCACTAAGTCGCTGAGTGTCATCGACGGCGACAGCTCAACAAGCATGTGTATGTGGTTGCCTATACCGCCAATGCGGTAGAGTTTGCAGTTACGGCTGTTGATGATTGACCAGATGTAACGATACATGTGCTCGCTGGTCTCGTCGGGGATGGTCATCTCACGGCGGTAGGTGTTGATTACTATGTGATAGATGGAATTAACGGCACTCATGATTATTTTTTTGTCTAGGCAAAAGTAGTGAAAATGATTGACATGGGCAAAGAAGAGTGCGATGAAGTTCCTCTTCGAGGCACTTTTTCATTAGATAGCGCAAGGACCAAGCTGCGAGGGTCTTCGACCCTCTTGCATGGTCTTAAAGACAAATAGCTTCTTCGAAGCATTTAGCGTCTTCGACGCTCGTTAGCTTATCAACATTAAAAACAGTTTTTTGCAGGTGTCACAAATAGCTAATAACTAACTAGTTTTGTGTCGTTGATAATCAGGTCGTTGTAATAATCGGTAAAGAATGGTTTCAAATCTTCGTTGCTCACTTTTATCTCGTAGCGGTTGGAGCCTTGTTCCACATAGAAAATCACATTTTTCTCACCGAGCACGAAATCTTTGGGAATGTTCTCCACCTCGTGCATGTCAATGTTTTGCTTTATCATTTTGCTCTCGATGCTCTGATTGATGAGCGCGATGATGTCGCTGGTCGATGCGCTGTCAAAAATCTGGTCTATAGTGATGATTTTGCTGTGGGTGCGGTCGTAGTGGACGATGCTGAAGGAGCGCGACTCTTTGCCGCCGTCGAGGGTCTCGGTCACCACCATAATCTCCAGGCGGTAGTGTGTGCCGAAATGGGGCTGCACGGTATAGCGCTGTGTGGTGTGGCTTGCACTGCGGCTGTAGCTGAAGTCCTTGTCGATGCGAGTGAAATGTGTAGTGGGTTTCACAAATTTCGGGTGGCTGGTGAGGTCTGCCATCATCTGCTTGACGCTGGAGTAGGTTTTGCCTGTGAGTTTGGTCATTAGGGCATTCTGCAGTTCCATGAACTGCTTGCTGCCGTTAATTGTCTTGGGCCATTGCAGGTTAATAATCACTGTTGCCGACATGCGTTTCATCTCCCCGCCGTCTTCCACCTTGTCGGTAGAGATGAAGTTTACGGTGTCTTCTATGGTCTCAAACTCGTCGAGCGATGCCTTGTCGGGCAGCACATCGGCTTGGGTGTGAGTGCCTTGGTTGATGTTGTCGTAGGTGGTGTCAAGAGGGCTTTTCCCCTCGCGGTTAGGTGCCGAGAGGTAGATGATTATCGCCGCCACATCGAGCAGCACCAACAGTCCAATAATTATTAAAAGTGTGCGTTTAGTCATGTGTTTCGTTTTTCGTTTCTAGAAGTTCTGGAATGGAAATTACTAATATCTAATCACTAACCTTTTATGCGTCAGCATAAGCATCTCCACTCTTCACTCTCTCTTTAACTTGCGCCATAAGCCAGCGTGGGGTAGAGGTGGCGCCGCAGATGCCTACGCTCTTTATGCCTTCGAGCCAGTGGGGGTCGATGTCATTCTCGTTGCTGATGAGGTGGGAATTGGGGTTGGCGTCGGCGCACTCGTTGAAAAGGTTACGGCCGTTGCTCGACTTCTTGCCGCAGACGAAGAGCACCAACTCGTGGCGCGCCGCAAAGGCACGGATTTGCGGGATGCGGTTAGCCACCGAGCGGCAGATGGTGTCGAAGCTGAAGAACTTCACATCGGACCCGATGCGGTGCTTTATCTCCTCTACAATGGTCTTGAAGCCCTGCAGCGACTTGGTGGTCTGTGAATAGAGATATATGTCGCGGTTGAAATCTATCTTGTCGATTTCGGCAAGGCTCTCGATGACGATTGCCGAGCCCTCGGTCTGTCCCACCAGGCCGTTGACCTCGGCGTGACCGCGCTTGCCGTAGATGACAATTTGCGGCGGCACTTGACGCTGCTCGGCGGTCATACTCCCCCCTGCCCCCTCTATCTTAGAGGGGGAGCTGGTTTCCTCTTGTCTCTGGGCGGTCATACTCTCCCCCGCCCCCTCTATCTTAGAGGGGGAGCTTGCCGTGTGCTCGTTGTAGCTCTTGCGGATGCGGCGTTGCAGCTGCAGCACCACGGGGCAGGTGGCGTCAATAATCTCGATGTTGTTGCGACGTGCAATTTCGTAGGTCTCGGGCGGCTCGCCGTGAGCGCGTAGCAACACCTTCACGTCGTGCAGCTCTTTGAACTGCTCGTGTGTGATGGTCACGAGACCTTTCTGCTTGAGGCGTTCCACCTCGTTGCTGTTGTGAACGATGTCGCCCAGGCAGAAGAGGTGCCCAGTCTTGTCAAGCTCCTCCTCGGCTTTATGGATGGCAGTCGTCACCCCAAAGCAGAACCCCGACCCGTTGTCGATTTCAATGTCCATAATTTTTTAAAAAAGCTGGCTTTTCTCTAGAAGTTCTAGAACATCTAGAATTTCTAGATTATCCAGGGAATGAAAAAACGCCACTCTATGCTTTTGTGCGCAGCACAAACTGTTCATACAGCCACTGGTCTTGCTCTTCGAGGGTGAGGTGGGAGTTGTCGAGCAGCAGGGCGTCGTCGGCTTGGCGCAGCGGGCTTTCCTTGCGGGTAGAGTCGAGAAGGTCGCGCTCCTGCACGTTGGCAAGCACCTCCTCATAGGTTGTGGTGGTGTCGCCCTTGCTCTGCAGCTCCTTGAAGCGTCGCTCGGCGCGCACCTCGGCGCTGGCGGTGATAAACACTTTGAGCTCGGCGTCGGGGAACACCACGGTGCCTATGTCGCGGCCGTCCATCACGATGCCCTTATTCTTGCCCATCGCCTGCTGCTGCGCCACCATGGCGCGGCGCACGAAGCCTATCGCCGACACGAGGCTCACTTTGTTGCTCACCTCCATGCCGCGTATCTCCTTCTCCACGTTCTTGCCGTTGAGCCAGGTGTCGCTCTTGCCTTCCTCGTTCACCTGGAAAGTGATTTCAATCTTTGGGATGTGGTGGCGCAGGCGCGGCTTGTTCACCTCGTCGCCCTTGATCATGTCATGCTCCAGGCAGTAGAGCGTGACGGCGCGGTACATGGCTCCGGTGTCGATGTAGGCATATCCCACTCGCTTGGCAAGGGCCTTTGCCATAGTGCTCTTGCCGCATGACGAATGACCGTCGATGGCTACAGTAATGCGTTTCTGTTTCATGATGTGGATATTTTATTAGTAGAATAGTAGAATAGTGAAATAGTAGAGTAGTGAATAGTAGAGTAGTTTATAGCGTCGTCTGGTAAACTATGCGCAAAGATAAGATTTTTTTTTCATATTCACTCAGATTTCCACATTAAATATTAACATAGCACATATTTGGCGAAACAACAAATAGTTTTTTGTTGAAGAAAAAAGCCTTTTCACTTAATAAATGTTGCTTTTCTTGTAGTATTGATGTCATTTTTAATAATTTTGTCGATTATTTTCAGCAGAAATAAACTAAATGATTATAAAGATGAAAAAGATTCTAATGTTTTTCTTTGTCGCCATCTCGGCGACAGCGATAGCTTTAGGACATGGATGCTGGGTCCGAACAGCGATGATGCGTCTAGCAATACCACGCAGTACTATGGCTGCTATTATGTAACCAATTGTACGCAGGTGAAATCTTACGGCTATAACGGCAGTGGCGTGTCAAGCACATATTACGCATTCCTTGCCGTGTATGAAATGACCGAGAATGCCGACGGATCGTTGACACGGGGCAGTCAGGTTGACTGGCAAAGCAGTAGCACAGCCAATACCACAGTAACGCTCACCAGCACAACGCTCGATAAGGGCACGATTTACTGCGTATATACTGGTGGTTATCGTAACTTTATCTACGAGGTGGCATTCCAGACTCCGCTTGTAACAACAGAGACAACACTTGCTAATATCGAGAGTGAGGGTGATACTGGTAAACGCTATAAGATTGAAGATGAGCTGGTGGCAGTATATGCCGATATTGATAACGGCTTGCTGTGGTGCAAAGACCAGGGCAATGCGTCAATCAACCCATCATCGATAATTGATGGCCAAATCGACTTTATGAACGATGCTAATCTCACTGGTACTACTGGTCAGTGCGGACGTGATTGGGATCAGAGCAATTGGGTAGCCCTTAAATTCCCCGCCGACCAGAGCATTAATTCTCTGTTCAGCGACATCGAGGGCAAGAAGATTGCTGCTGGAACTGTTACTGGTCGTTACATCGACAATGAGAATTACACTATTGAGGTGCTTCCAGTGAATAATGCTTACACTCTTACATTCAATGGCACTGCCGAATACTCGAAGAACGTGTATTGCGCCGCCAACTTCCTAGAGAGCAACCTTAATATTGGTGGCAACACCGGTGCTGTGGGGGTGCATGGTGATAACTATTTCTTCATGAATCCTAAGATTCAGGAGGTATGTCACATCACTTATGCGATGTGGGATGGCGAGAAGTTTGTGACTCCCAACAGCACCGAGATTCAAGGTGCGTTCAATGTCAACTGGAGCTACAACATCGAGGTGCAGGGAGGTGTTCCCACTCTCGCTGTAGGAGAGACTTACCAATTTGATGCTGTGGTTTGCATCCCGGCAACCAGATTGAATGCCCTCAAGGGTGGAGGCACTCCAAGCGATAACTTCCTAGTGTATCCTACTAGCCTGACTGGTAGCGACAACATTATTACCGGCATCAACGACGTCTATGTTGACGGTTACCGTGAGGTGGTTGGTGTTGAGTATGTCAATAGTGTGGGCATGACTAGCGACAAGCCGTTCCAGGGCTTGAATATCGTGGTGACCCGCTACAGCGACGGCAGCCACACCGCAGTGAAGAAAATCTTCAAGTAATTACGAACCACTAATTTACACTAATTATCACTAATAAAAAGGGTCGCTCCCATTGTGGGGCGGCCTTTTGTTTGGTGTTTTTCTAGAGTTTCTTGACAGTCTAGATTTTTTAGAAATTCTAGATCCTTCATTGTTCATACCTCGAAGAACGAGAAATGCACTTTGCCATAGACTCGTTGCTGGGTGAACTGGGGGAGGTGGCTGAAGTCGTTGGCGCGGGAGTGCTCGACGATGACGAGGGTGCCGGGCTGCACCATCTGGCTGCCTAGGATGAGCTCGGGGAGCTGTGGCAGCTGTGGCAGGTCGTAGGGCGGGTCGGCGAAGATGAGGTCGAATTTGCGGGAGCAGGAGGCGATGAACTTGAACACGTCGCCCTTCACCTGAACCAGGTTCTCCTCTTTGAGCAGTTGCTTCACCTTTCGGATGAAATTGTACTGCGTGGAGGCTTTCTCCACGCTCGTGACGCTGGCGCAGCCGCGTGAGAGGAGTTCGAAGCTGATGGCTCCAGTGCCCGAGAAGAGGTCGAGGGCTGTCATGCCGTCGAAATCCACGAGGTTGTTGAGCACGTTGAAGAGGTTCTCGCGCGCCATGTCGGTAGTGGGCCGCGCGGTGATGTTGGTGGGCACGTCGAAACGCCGCCGTCCATATTTTCCGCTGATGATTCGCATAAAAATAATAGTTGTGTCGCTCGCGTTGCTCGCTGGTTTTCTAGACTTTCTAGATACTCTAGATTTTCTAGAAGGTCTAGAATCTCTAGAATTTCTAGTTTAAACTAAGAGTATATCGCTGTAGTGACTAGATTAAACGGCAGTTTTATCGCATCGTTGCCTAAGGCGGAGAGTGTCGATGCGGGCATGAGTTCGGGCATGACGTAGGCGATGCGCTGGCGCAGCTGCTCGGCAAGCTGTGAGCGCAAGTCGTTGTCGCCGGTGATGAGCACCCTGTCGGCACGGCTGTCGAAGCGGCACTCTTTGAATGCCGCTAGTGCGAAATAAATGATGTCGTCGAGCGAGCGGTAAGTATAGGTGTTGGCGAACTGCAATTTGCCGCCCAGTGTCGCCACGATGTGAGCCTTCTCCTTATTTATATTAATGTGCAGACAGCCGTTGTCGTCGGCGTAGGCCTCGGCGCAGTAGGCGATGAGCGGAGCGAGGTGATGCAGCAGCTCGGGGTTGCCGAAGGTGCGCTTGAGGAACGCCGTCACGCCATGCGGCACGTCGCAGGCGATGGCGGCATCGGTGTTCTTCACCTTGCACGTCATCAGTTCGCCTTCAAGACATGAGAACGACGCTTTAAAAACTGGGTTAGCCTTCGGCATAAGCTCCGCCGGCATCACCACAAAGTGCTGCGAGTGCAGGACGATGGTGGTGCGGCAGTATTCCTCAAGCAGTAGGGGAGTGTCATAGACCGCGTTTTCTATAGCCTGTTTCAGGTTGTCGCCACTGTTGAGCTCAATGGTCGCCATCGTTGGCTTCATGCCATGAGCATAAATGAGATAAAAAAGTTTATCCCTATCAATGTCAACAGCTAATGCTGGGAAATTGGTCATCGCTATTACAAGTTAGGCGTAGAGACCACCACCATGCCAGCGGCGTTGCTGTAGATCGAAGGTATTTCAAAGGATATGCCCTCGCAGGTGTAGGTGGTGCCGGCGGTGATGACCTGATTGCGCAGGTATTTGTACTTCTGGGTGTAGCCGGTGCTCACTGTCGATGACTTGCCGCCAATGCCCAGGATATAGCCGCCGTTGGTGTAGAAGCCGCACTTGCCGTTGAAGGCTCGGGCATCGTATTTGCTGGCAGCCACCTTGACGGTGCCTCCGCTGATGGTTATCGAGCCGTCGGCTTTGACGCCTCCCGCCTTAGTGTCGAGGGTAGAGGAGTACTCATACACGTCGCCTATGGTGATGGCGGTGAACGTGCCACCGCCGATGTTCACGCTGCCGTCGGTGTTGAGTCCTTTGCCGCCAATGCCAGTGCTGGTGAGGTAAACTGTGCCGTCGGTCATGACGAAGGTGCTGTCGCACTTGATTGCCGCGCAGCTGCTGATGTCGGCATCTGTAGCGTCATACACGGCGTCACCGCTTGTGTTTACAGTTATTGAGCCGCCAGCGATGGTCATTATCGACTCGCTCTTGATGCCCTTTACGGCATCGGCGGTGGTGGTGACGTTGAGCGTGCCGTCGTTCATGATGAACTGCCCGTTGTTGGTGTCGGTCTCGTCTTTAGTGCATCCCACGTCCACGCCGTCGCCACCCGAGGTGCTGATGGTCACTGTGCCGCCGTCCATCTGGAAATATTGGTTGATGTGGAAGCCATCACTCACCGAGTTGGTCACGTTGATGGTGCCGCTGGTCATGCGGGTGTATTCATCGCTAAAGTAGGCGTGCTTGGTGTTGCCGGTGATGGTGAGTGTTCCCGAGCCGGCAATCACGGCATGGCCGTTGATGAAGCAGCAAGCCTTATGCGCTCCGCCGGTGGCATCGGTGAGGGTGTTGTCGCCGTTGAGAGTGACGTCGATGCGCTTGCCGTTGTCGATGTTGATGGCTGCGCTGTCGGGGTTGTGGATGGTGAGGTCGGTGAGGTTCACAAAGCACTTGTATTCACCGTCCATGTAGAACGAGCCGTTGGTGGTTGAGCCGCTCAGGTTGTAGATTACCGAGTCTTGCAGCGTTGCGTCGGCCACGATATTGACGTGGGCGCCGTTGACAGCCACTGTCATCAGGCTGCTGATATTCTTGGCTACGGTTACAGTCGCCTCGTCGCCGTCATACACCACGTTGACCGTGAAGTCGGGCAGCCCTGAGTCGTCGTCTCCGTTGAGGAGAATGTTATATACTGTGGTCACGTCGGCAGCAGTGATTTCTCCGTCGCCGTTCTGGTCGCCATTGACGAGGTTGCTGGTGTCGTTATCCAGCAGATAGCTGTAGAGTGCTGTCACATCGGCAGCCGTCACCACTCCGTCGCCGTTCACGTCGCCGGTGATCGCACTGGCGTTATATCCTATAGCTGCTGCAATTAAAAGCAGAATAGTAAAATAAATCCTTTTCATTTTTTCTTGGTTATTGATTTTAATGTGCAAATGTAGAAAATTTAAATTAACTGTGCAAATATTAATGAAATGTGACAGTTTTTTTTTCTCATTTTTATGCAAACGCCTGATATTCATCAATGAAAACATCTTAGCCTTTTTCGTGGCAAATTATAGCCTATAATATGCCACGAAGCATAAAAAATGAGCCTTCGTGGCAATTTATCCCTATATATTTTGCCATGAACTGTTTTGACTAGTTGCTGTTATTGATAGGTATTTCACGACTATTAATCTTTTTTAATGATTAAGAACAGAATTTTTGAGATTTATATTTTATCTTTGTCGGTTGATAGCGCTTCGCGCAGTTTAGTTGCGCTTCGCGCGATTAGAGATTAGTTGCGCTTCGCGCGATTAGAGATTAAAAGAATGCTGAATGCTGAATCTCCGATCCCCATTAATCGCTAATCCCTAATCTCTAATCCCTGATCCCCGATCCCCGATAAATTGACCACTGTGAACTTTGAATTAAAACTACTATAAAAGATGGCAAAAAATCTAACAATTCTCATTATGACGCTTGCGCTGGTGTTTCCTGCCTTGAAGGCCGAGGAGCAGAAGCGTGAGATGCGTGCCGCATGGCTCGCCACGGTGTCTAATATTGACTGGCCCAGCGAGCGAGGCACTAGCGAAGCAGTAATTGCCCGTCAGAAACAGACCTTGATAGACTATCTCGACGGCTTCGCCAGCACTAACATGAATGCCGTGTGCATTCAGGTTCGCTCGATGTGCGACGCCATGTATCAGTCGAGCTACGAACCTTGGTCGAGTTACCTCACCGGCACGCGTGGCGTGAACCCCGGCTGGGACCCGTTGGAGTTTGCCGTGGAGGAGTGCCACAAGCGCGGCATCGAGTGTCATGCCTGGGTGAATCCTTACCGCTGGGCCAACGGCGGTCCTAACACGTGGAACACCGTCCAGGACCAGGCGTTGCGTGAGTCGGGCATTCTGCTCACTTACACCAACAGCAGCGGCACTACCACCACGGTACTTAACCCCGGCTTGCCCGAGTCGCGTGAGCGCATCGTGAACGTGTGCCGCGAGATGATTGAGAACTACGACATCGACGGCATCATCTTCGACGACTACTTCTATCCCAGCGGCATACCTACCAACAGCAGTGCCGCCGATTACCAGTTGTGGCGCGACAGCGGCACCACGCTGAGCTTCGCCAACTGGCGCCGCGCGCAAGTCAACCTGATGGTCGCCGACGTGTTTAACATGGTTCAGCTCGTGAAGCCGCAGGTGCGTTTCGCCATAGGCCCCGCCGGTGTGGCGGGAACCGCCTCGACCAGCGCTTCGCAGCATGGCGTTACCCCTTGCCCCACAGGTAGCGACTGGCAGTACTCGTCGCTCTTCAGCGACCCGCTGGCATGGCTTGAGGAAGGCACCATCGACTATATCTCGCCGCAGCTCTACTGGAAAAGGAACCACGCGACCAACCCCTTCGGTCCCTTGACTCAGTGGTGGAGCTACATCGCCAAGCATTACGGACGTCACCACTATGCCAGCCAGAACATTTACTTCATGGACAGCGACGGCAACACACTGACTAGCTGGCAAGAGATTGTGGCGCAGGTGCAGCTCAGCCGTCAATATACCGAGAACAACTCTCCAGGCGTGAACTTCTATTCATCTCGCTATATCAACGGTCCTCGCATGACTGGACTTGGCAACTACTTGGTGAGCACCATCTTCCCCAAGAAAGCGTTGCCGCCAGCACTGGAGTGGAAGCCGAAAGACAACCTCGACACCCCCGAGAACCTCGCTTTGAGCGGCAACACCCTGTCGTGGAATTTCGTCGATGGCGAGTTGGTGAAATATGCCGTCTATGCCATCCCCACCAGCGTGGATGTGAGCACCATCACCAGCGAGCAGTTTGAGGGCATCAAGAGCGACTACCTTGTGGCAGTGACCTACAACAACAGTGTGACCCTTGCCGATGAGTATGCGACAGGCTACTGGTTTGCCGTGTCGAGCGTCGATGGCTACAACTTTGAATACACTCCCGCCTATCTCAACGCTCCGGCTGGCGATGCCGAGCAGGTTACACTGATTTCACCCGTGGGCGACGCCGTGGTGCAGTGGTCGCAGGACTTCTCATGGAGCGCAGTGGAGGGCGCCACCTTCAAGATTGAAGTCGCCAGCGATGAGCATTTCAACAATGTGCTTATCAGCGAGCGCGGTCTCGGCGAGAACCATATCACGCTCGACCTGAGCAGCCTAGCCTCAGCCACTCGCTACTACTGGCGAGTGACAACGGTTGAGACCGGCAAGCTTGACAAGCTGAGCGACGTGGCGTCGTTCATGACCATCCAGCGTGACTTCGCTCCGCAAGCCACTCTGCTATATCCTGAGAACGGCGCCGAGATTGACGACAATTTCAAGTTCCTCGTTGCCAACGTGGGCGCCGACACTTACAAACTTGAGATTGCCCGCGATGAAGCGTTCACCAACATTGTTAAGACCGCAAATTATCTCCAAAGCGAGGACGGAAACCTTAGTTATCAGTGCGTGATAGCGCTGCTGGGCGAGGGCACCTACTATTGGCGTGTGAGCACCACCGCCGCTGGCTGCGACCCCAACGTGAGCGAGACCCGCACGTTCACCATCACCAATATCACTACTGGCGCTACCGAGCCAGGCTATGTTCAAAAGATTGATGTGGACAATGACACCTATGCGCCCTTTGATGGCGTGTCGATCACCAACAACTGGTTGCGCTCGGTGAAGAGCAACTACGACAATTTTGAGCAGGAGAATTATGGCTCGTTCAACCGCTCGTTTGCGGTGCTTGGCGACAATGTCTATGTCACTGGCCGTAGCAAGAATGCCTCGAATGCCGACTGCTATCTGCGAGTCTATAACGCCAGCACTGGCGAATGGCTGCGCGACCTGGAGCTCCCAGCCGAGGTGCAGGGCGACTATTTCCCCTGCAACAACGTGCTAGTTGATGATGCAGGCAATCTGCTAATCAGCAACATGCTGCTCAAGATTGACAATACTCCACTTGTGATTTACAGCGTGAATCCCACCGATGGCGCGGCCACACTTCGCGCCTCACTCTCTACTAGCGAATCGTCGGGCCGCATCGACCACATCGACGTGCTTGGTGATGTGGTGGCAGGAAACTTCGAGGTGTTTGCCGCCCTCTCACGCAGCAACCAGATTATTCGCTGGACTTTGCACAGCGGAAACCTCACCGATGCAAAGGTTACCAATGTGACTGCGTTATATCCCAGCACTGCCGCCAACTTTGGCACATCGCCACGCATCAAGGCGTTGAGCTCCAGTGTGGTGCTGGTTCATGGCGCTGCTATCCAGCCCACGAAATATAACTTGGAAACTGGCGCCATTATCGACAGCTTTGAGGCAAACGCCGACCTTACCAAGCAGGGTGGCGCAAGCGATGGCATCGATGCCTTTGAGTTGTGCGGCAAGCATTTCCTGCTCTATTCCAGTGGCGACTATCAGACTGCCGAAGGCCACAACTACCGCTTGGCGATGAATGCCGAGGGCGAGGACTTCGCTGGCATGAATGTGCTGTGGACTCTCCCCAAGAACGGCATGGGCGTGGTAAACAGCACCACCATGAGTACGCCTTGCCTCGCAGTGCCAGGCGACAAGAGCAACGAGATGTTTATCTACATGTATGTTCCCGGCAATGGCCTCGCCAAATATACCGTTGCTGTGGCTGTGCCTGGCGACGTGAATGGCGACGGCAATGTCACTGCCGCCGATGTCACAGCACTATATGACTACCTGCTCAACGGCGACACTTCTCACATCGTCAATGGCGACCAGAGCGGCGACGGCAATATCACTGCCGCCGACGTCACCGCGGTTTATAACATCTTGCTGAGCAGAAAGTAGTTTTTCACTAGTGGCTTCTCTAATCTCTAATCACTAATCTCTAATCACTAATCTTTAATCACCAATCTTTAATCTCTAATCGCGCGTAGCGCAACTAATCACTAATCGGTGCGAAGCACCAAAAATATAGCTATGAAGAAGATAATTTTATCATTGATTATGATAGCCTCTCTCTTGAGTGGCTTTGGAAACTGGTGCCTAGCGCAAGAGGCGATTAAGCGTGAGTACCGCGCCACTTGGATGGCTACGGTGTGGCGTCTCGACTGGCCCAGCGTGGCAGGTACCTCATCGAGTGCGATAACCCAGCAAAAAAACGAGTTGATCACCTACCTCAATAAACTTGAGGCGATGAACATGAATGCCGTGTGCTTGCAGGTGCGCTCCATGTGCGACGCATTCTACCAGTCGAGCTACGAGCCTTGGTCGAGCTACCTCACCGGCACGCGTGGCGTGAACCCCGGCTGGGACCCGTTGGAGTTTGCCGTGGAGGAGTGCCACAAGCGCGGCATGGAGCTTCATGCGTGGGTGAATCCTTACCGCTGGGCCACCAGCAGCGCAGGATGGAGCACTAGTCAGGACCAGCAGCTGATAAACGCTGGAATGTTGCTCACTTACACCAGTGGCTCCTCGGTGACCACCATCCTCAACCCAGGCATGCAGCAGTCGATAGACCGCATCGTGAACGTGTGCCAGGAGCTCGCGCAGAACTACGACATCGACGGCATCATCTTCGATGACTATTTCTATCCCAACGGCATCCCCACCAACAGCAGCGCCGCCGATTACCAGCTGTGGCAGAGCAGCGGCACCTCGTTGAGCTTCGCCAACTGGCGTCGCGACAACGTGAACCGCATGGTGCAGGCGGTGTGGGATATGCTTCAAGCGACCAAGCCCGAAGTGCGCTTCGGCATCGGTCCCGCTGGTGTGGCAGGCACAGCCTCGACTGGCGCGTCGGCTCACGGCGTCACCCCTTGCCCCACTGGCAGCGACTGGCAGTACAATGGCATCTTCAGCGACCCGCTGGCATGGCTTGACGACGGAACCATCGACTATATCTCGCCACAGCTCTACTGGAAGACCAACCACTCTACCAACCCCTTTGGTCCGCTCACGCAGTGGTGGAGCTATGCCGCCAATCATTTTGGCCGTCACCACTTTGCCAGTCACAGCATCTCGTTCCTCACCTCGTCCAACACCCAGAGCGACTGGGCAGAGGTTGCCGAGCAAATCAGGCTCTCGCGGCAATATACCGAGAACAACGCTCCAGGTGTGAACCTGTATTCGGCAAAGAACATCAACGGCGACAACGGCGGAGTGAGCGGTCTTGGCAACTACCTTGCCGCCAACGTGTTTCAGCACAAGGCATTGCTGCCGGCGATGACGTGGAAAGAGGCTACCCCTCATGCCGCTCCTGCCAACCTCAAGCTCACCGGCAACCGCCTGTCGTGGGAAGCGCAGGACGGCACGCTAGTGAAATATTCGGTTTACGCCATCCCTACGTCGGTTGGCGATGAAGAGGCGATGGCGGCGCCCACGGGCGACGGCATCAAGAGCGACTATCTCATTGCCGTGAGCTACAGCAACTACTACGTTTTGCCCGACGATTACCAGAGTGGCTATTACTATGCCGTGTGCGTGGTTGACGGCTTCGACAACGAGTGGCCCGCGGCTTTCACTGGCGAGGCTACCGGCTATGAGCCGTTGATAGACATCGACACTTATGATGAGGCTCAGGGTTACATCTTGACCAGCAACTGGATGCGCTCGGTGAAGCCAGAGTATGACAACATCACCTTCGAGAACAACGGTCTGTACCAGCGTGGCATGGCGGTGGGCAGTGACAACGTGTATGTGACCCGCCGCAGCGCCAACAGCAGCAGTGCCGACATCTACCTCGACGTCTATAGCAAGGCCAACGGCAAGAAGCTCAAGACCCTCACGCTCGGCAGCGAGGCGCAGGTAGATTTCGCGCCTGTCAACGATGTGTTCACCGACGCCGCCGGCAATGTGCTCGTGAGCAACCTCTCGCTCAACATCAAGACCACGCCGCTCTACATCTTCAAGGTCGATACCGTCACTGGCGCAGTCACCCAGAAGGCGTGCGTGAGCATGAGCGGCTACACCTCGCGCATCGACCACTGCAATGTGCTGGGCAGCGTCGACGACAGCGAGTTCACCGTGATGGCGGCAGCCGCCAGCGGCAACAACATCTACCAGTGGAAGGTGAGCGGCGGTGCCACCACCACCAGCAGCTACACTGCGATCGGCGATTTCTATCCCGGCAGTGCGTCCACCTTTGGCATCGCGCCACGCATCTACCCCATGAGCGCCACCAGCGCATGGGTGAAGGGCGCCAATGTCCAGCTCACGCGTTATGACCTCGGCACCGGCGCTATCGCCGACAGCTTTGCCAGCAACACCGCTATCCAGGCCCAGGGGCTGAATGCCAACGGCGCGGCGTTCTTTGAGTGGGACGGCAAGCATTTCATGACCTACGCCACTGCCGACAGCGACGTGGATGGCAACGGATATCAGTTCGCCCTGGCGGTTAATGGCGACAGCGACGCCATCGCGGGAATGAGCCGCCTGTGGCAGTTCCCAGCGCAGGGAATAGGCAGCGTTTATAGCCAGACGTGGAGCGCACCCTGCGTGGCGCAAGTCAGGGGCGACGGCACTGCTGTTGACCTTTACTACTACGTGCCAGGTTGCGGTCTCGCCAGCTACACCCTGTCGAAGTCGTCACAGCCCTTGATTGGCGACGTGAACTGCGACGGCAGCGTCACCACAGCCGATGTCACAGCCCTCTACAACTATCTGCTCAACGGCGACACCACCTACATCGCCACCAGCGACGTGGACGGCGACGGCTACATCACCACCACCGACATAACAGTAATCTACAACATACTGCTTGGTGATTAATGCTGAATGCGGAATCGGGCTGACGCTTGGTTTTTAAAGACGATTAATGACAATCAATATTAACGCTTCGCGTGGGGGAATTACTGACAATTCCTCCACGCTGGCTTTTCTGAATGCGGAGTTGCGCCCTGCGGGCGAAATTAGAGAGCCTGCGGCTCTAAAATTTTAATGGTGCTTCGCACTAAAATTTTATTATAAAATAATTTTAGCGCCCTTGGGCGTAATGACAATTTTAGCACGAAGTGCTCCAATTTCCACTCCTGTAAGGAGTGGCAGATTACAAGTTTTTATCGCAGCGCCCACAAGTAAAAACAAAGAGCGGTTATTGGCGATTATGCCAGTTGCTATGCAATGCTATTGTTCATAGGCCATACACTACTCGTGGCGACATCTTTATCAAACTCTATCCCGATCACATGGCAATCACCAACCCAGGGCTTTTGCCCATTGGCATTACTGTTAACAACATTCTGCAGAAGACAGGGAAAAGAAATATTCATCTTGCGAAAGTTTTTTATGATCTTCATCTCATGGAGGCAGAGGGTACAGGTTACGACCTGATCTATGAGACATTGTTAACAGTTGGCAAGAATAAGCCAGTTGTTGTTGAGGGTGAAGATTATGTGGAGGTGTCGGTTGCTCGAAACATAACAACAAAAGATGCATCGAGATTGTGTGATTTCATCTCAGATCATTACAAAATAAGCAGAAAATGCTTTATCACTTTGGGCTTAATCCTTCAGCATAAGACAATATCTGCCACAGATCTAACAAGAGAATTGCAACTATTACAAGGTGAACGCCTCCGGTCCTGGGTTGATGCTCTGTTATTAAATGGAATAGTCGTGAGTCGAGGATCTGGCAAAGGGGTGAAATATTCTATAAATCCTGACTTCATTGCAAAATCTAAAGTACAGTTTCCAACTACATTGAAGACAATTGAACCCTATCGGCTAAAAGCATTGATAAAAGAAGATCTTAGATTTCATCCTGATAGTCTATTGTCCGAAATAGTTCAACGGCTCCCGGATGTTGAATTCCATGAACTTGAAAAAATGACTCGTGAAATGGCTAAAAACGGCGAATTGAAGACGAGTGGAGGGAGGAGATATAGGAGATATTTATTACCATGATTTCTTTCTTTGAAAAAAGTGGCAGAAAAAAGAAGAAAACTGCTAATTCACAAGAAAAGAATAAGGATAAACAATTAATAATCAGCATGTTCTTTTTGTTAGATAAATGGAATAACAAAACTAGAGAAATTATATAGCTCATTGAAAACTCCCGCAACATGGGAGTGAAGCTCTCTGAAAACGTTATTCTGAAGTGTGGACCAAGTGATTAAAGAGAAAAAGAGTAATTTGATTTTTTTTCTCCCTTAAATCCTAATTATCTTCTTATGATATTAAGTTAAAATTGTTAATTTTTGAGGTTATGGTATCTGATAGTGCGGAGTTGTGTTAAAATGACCAAAAATTAGTAGTTAATGCTAAAAAATCAAAAAAATGTGAATTTTCTTATTTTTTATTAATGTGTATTCAAAATAAATCATTAAGTTTGTAAATTGAAATTATTTCATCGCAAAATGTGCGAAAAGCGCATTGTGTAGTGGTGCTGATTATCAAACAAAAACAACAAAAATGCGATTTCAGAACAACTACACAAAACTTGGACAAAAGAACAAAAGACTTTCATAAGAACAAAACATTATTTTCTTATGTCTAAAAAGACAAACCCAGCGCAGCAACTTATGAAACTTATGTCCTTATGTCTAAAAAACCGGATAACTTTTTTTGAAATATCAAAAACATAAAATATAATCAAACATCAAGTAATTATGAGAAAACAGCTACTCCTACTGTTATTTTCGGTCATTGCGATGACGGGCTACGCCCGCATTGTGACGGGAGTTGTCACCCAGAAGAGCGACGGGGAGACCATTATCGGCGCCTCGGTCCAGGTGAAGGGTACCACTCGCGGCACAGCCACCGACATTGACGGAAAATACTCTATTGAGGTCAACGACGGCGAAACGCTCGAGATCTCATACGTGGGAATGAACCCCGTCGCTATCAAGGTTGCCGGCCAAAAGGTCATCAACATTGAGATGGAGGACAATTCCCAAGTGCTACAAGAAGTTGTGGTGACCGCCTACGGTCAGACTCAGGAGAAGAAGAAGCTGAACTTCGCTGTTCAGTCGCTGAGTAGTGACCAGGTTACCGCCGGCGGCTCGGCCAACTTCGCCAACTCCCTTCAGGGCAAGGTTGCCGGCTTGCAGGTGGCTACCGGTGGTGGCTCTCCCAACTCCTCAACCCAGCTCATCATCCGTGCCATCAGTTCGGTGAACAACTCCCAGAGCAACGAGCCGCTGATGGTGGTCGATGGTGTGGCGATACGTGGTAAAGGCTCGACGCTAGCCGACATCAACCCCGACGACATCGAGACGATGAGCGTCCTCAAGGGTGCCGCCGCCAGCGCGCTCTATGGCCAGGAGGGTGCCAACGGCGTTATCCTCATCACCACCAAGAGTGGCAGCAAGGACGGCACCATCAAGGTGAATGCCAGCGCCACGGTGGAGATCAGCAACTGCATGCGCGTGCCCAAATTGCAGAGCATGTTCAGCCCTGGCTCCAAAGGCTTCTACAAGGAGAACAGCGGTGGCGGAGGCTGGGGACCTTACATCCAGCCCAGCGAGACCGTGTATGACAACCTGGGCGACTTCCTGGGCACTGGCTTGCTGCAAAAGTACAGCGTGAGCGTGAGCGGAGGTACCGAGAAGTTCAACTCCTATGCCTCGGTGGCCTACACCCGCAACGAGGGCGTTGTGCCCAAGGACTACAAGAACCAGATCACCGCCTTCCTCAAGGGCATGTACAAGCCATCGGAGCAGGTTACCATCCAGTTGTCGCTCAACTTCATCGACTCGAGGGCACGTGGCTTCGGCAACTCGATGTCAACCATCTACAACTGGGGCCGCAACTTCAATATGGCCGACTATATCACTGCCGACGGCACTGTGAACTGGGCCAACCGCTACGACCGTTGGGACCTGCTGCTCGACACCGAGCGCATAGGGGCGACAGTGTCGCCCTACTACGGCCGCTACCTCGACAAGAGCCTGACCGAGAGCAACCGCATCATGCTCAACGGACAGATTGCCTACGAGCCCATCAAGGGTCTCGTGTTCACCGGCAAGCTGGGATATGACAAGGGCTACACCATGTATGACGCCTACTCGGTGCCTCGCATGTATGAGAGCGACTTCGTGGACATCAACAACGAAGAGGTGCAGACGGTGCTTGCCGCCAACAAGTCGCGACTGGGATCTTACTCCTTCCAGCCCTCGCGTGGCGAGCAAATCACCGCACAGTTCTTTGCCAACTATGCCCACACCTTTGCCGAGGACTTCAACATCAACATCTTCTACGGTATGGAATACACCAAGTACAAAGGCATCGAGGGCAGCTTCGGCGCCTACGACTTCCTCCTTACCGACTCGCACATGCTGGGCGACGGCTTCTATAGCTGGCAGAACATCGACCCCAAGACCTATCTCGAGCACGGCATGAGCCTCTATCACTCCAGCCGCGACAAGTATGGCTACTTTGGCGAGGTGCGATTCGACTATAAAGGCATAGCCCAGATTTCGGGCACCTGGCGCCACGACGGCGCGTCGCAGTTCAAGCAGAACTATAAGACCAGCTACTTCTATCCTTCGGTGACCGCCGGTGTCATCTTCAGCGAGCTCTTCCACATGACCAACAACTGGTTCAGCTACGGCAAGGTGCGCGGCAACTGGGCGAAGGTGGGAAAGACAAGTCCCGCTTATCTGTTTACCGACACCTACAAGCAGTGGACCACCTTCCCCGATGTAGGTTGGGGTATTGACCCCACCACCTCTCGCGCCACAGTGCTGGAGCCTGAGATGACCAACTCGTGGGAGATTGGTGCCGACTTGCGCTTCTTCAACAGCCGCACACGCCTCGATGTGGCATATTACTCTACATCGGTTGACAACCAGATTGTTAGCGTGCGCGTGTCGCCGGCTTCGGGTACCATCCTTCAAACTCGCAACGAGGGAACCATCGAGAACCACGGCGTGGAGCTGTCGCTGGCACAGGACATCATCCGCACCCACGACATCGACTGGACCGCTACGCTCAACTACTCCTTCAACCGCGGTCGCGTGAAGAAGCTGCCCGACGATGTAATCGAGATACAGGGAACACAATATGGCGACATCTTCCCCGTGGCACGCCTCAACGGCTCTTCTACCGGTCTCTCGGGTAAGGACTACATGCGTGACCCCGACGGCAACGTGATTTGCAATGCCGATGGCTATCCCATCATCGATGCCCAGAAGGGTATCTACATCGGTAACCGTGAGCCCGACTTCCTGCTGGGACTCGGCTCCAACTTCCGCTATAAGGGCTTCTCGGCATCGTTCCTCTTTGACTGCCGCAAGGGTGGCGACGTTGCCAACGTGACAGGCCGCAGCCTCATCACCAATGGCATGAATCACCTCTACGACAAGTACCGCAACCGTGAAATCATCTTCAAGGGTGTGGTTGACAATGGCGATGGCACCTATTCGCCCAACACCACTCCCATCATCCTTGACCAGAACTTCATCGCGACCTATTACAGCACCGTGTCCTCCAACTTCATCGAGGACGGTTCTTACATTCGCCTGAGCTATGTGACCTTAGGTTATGACTTCACCAGTCTGCTCAAGCCCAGTTGCCCGCTCAAGCACTTGAGCCTCAACTGCACGGGCCGCAACTTGTTCCTCTTGACCAAGTACAGCGGCAACGACCCGGCAATCTTGGCAGCCGTGAGCGGTGGTACCGGTGGCATGGGTATCGACAACTACAACGTGCCCTCTACCCGCAGTTTTAACTTCACTTTGAAGGCATCATTCTAATCACACTTGTAAATACTAGAAATCATGAATAAACTTAAGATAACAGCATTACTGATACTTACATGCCTTATAGGTGTGGGCTGTGAAGATATTCTTGATGACAATGTCAACCCCGACAAGGCGCACTCAATAAGTGTTACCGAAGCTTTGCCAGTGGTAGTGTTCTATGCTCAGCAAATCAACTATGACCATGCCGAGTACTATAACTACTTCTCACAGTTTCTCACTACAGGCGGTAAGAGTTCGGTGGGTGCCTACTCCTACAAGTGCGAGTGGGAGATGCTCACCATGAACCGTCACCCGCAGTGGCGCCGCCACTTCTACGACATTGGCGTCAACTCCAAGAACCTGATAGAGTTCTCGCAAGAGATAGGCTCTCCTAACTACGAGCTTATTGCACGCACCATCAAGCTGATGTCAACACAGTTGACTACCGACGCCTTTGGCGACATGCCACGCTCACAGGCCTACATGACCAACGCTCCCACCTACGATACTCAGGAGAGCATCTACAAGTGGATGTTTGAGGAGGCCGAGGAGCTGATTTCGCTCTATGAGAATCCCGAATACACCCAAAACGAGCACAACCTGGTGATTGACGCTGCGCAAGACCGCGTCTATGCCGGCGACCTCGAGAAATGGAAAGGTCTCGTCTATGCCATCAAGGCACGCCTGCTGCTGCGCAACATCCCCAATGTGGACCGCAGCCCAGCCATGTGCCAGAAGATTATCGCTGCCGCCGACGCCGCCATCAACCAGTGGCGCAAGGGCGACCTGCTCTACGGCGAGTGGTTTGGTAACGAGCCACGCTACAACTTCGACGGCGGCACAGGCACACAGAACTGCGTGTGGAGCCTCTCCAAGCCCGTCATCAACAGTTGGGAATCAAGAGCCAACCTGCTCGACGGAGCCATCCCGAGCAAGTATTTCATGGTTGACGTGCTGGGCATCAGCGCCCCCGACAACGAGCGCTACTGCGGCACCTACAACGGTGGTACCGCATCGAGCTTCCAGGGATATGCCAACGACCCGCGCTGCGTGCTGCTGATGATACCGCGCACCGGGCCTCAGTCGCCCAGCAACACCACCGCATCGGTTATCAAGATGCGCTATTTGGAGAACAACATAGGCATGAGCACCAGCTATAAGATTGCCAACTATCCCAACCTCTACATGGGAGCCTATTGCGGTGACCCGGCTGGCTACAACCCCATCTTCACCATGGAGGAGCTCTACTTCATCAAGGCCGAGGCTATGTACTGGATGGGCGACAAGGCTGGCGCCTGTGCTCTCGCCAAGGAGGCCACCGAGCACAACATCGAGCGGCACCTCGACTTCTTCCTGAAGAAGTATCCTAACCCCAACTACAACGAGAACACCGACAACAAGTATCCTGGACAAGCAACCGTGAGCGGCACACCAGGCTACACACAGGCTCAGTACTGGGAGGGCCAAATGAATTCTTTCCTTAACAATGAGGACTACTATACCTACAGCTCTTCAGGAAAGGCCACTCTGCGTGTGCCCAAGGTTTCCGACCGTGGCAACAAGCACTGGTTCTTCAACCCCTCGGAGTTCAGCCTCAGCGACCTGATGATTCAGAAGTATGTCGCCATGGTATATCAGCCCGAGATGTGGACCGACATGCGCCGCTACCACTACAGCAACAAGCGCAACAACTACGGAATAGGCGACGCCAACGAGATTATCTATCCCGACCTGCGCCGTCCTTACAACCTCTATGCGCCCTACTGGGTAGACGGCTTGACCGAGAGCCAGAAGGAGAACACTTGGATCCAGCGCCTTAACTACGACCCCGAGACCGAGGAGAAATACAACCGCTCGGAACTGCAGCGCCTGGGAGCCTACAAGAACTACAAGTGGCTGCAAGAACCCATGATATGGTCACATGCTTATGGTGAGGTTACTTCGCTCACGGGCGAGTAATGACCCCAAGAAATGTAATGAATCAATTATAAATTCAAGAATTATGATGAAGATTTTTAATATATTAGGTTCTCTGGCGCTCTTGGTGACTCTGACTACTGCATGTGCCGTGAATGACCCATTTGCCGACAACATGGAGATAGGTCAGGTGGTGCCAACGGTGTCGTGGGAACTCAGCGACGTGGCAAAAGCTGGTGGATATGTCAATTTCAAGGCTAAATACTACACCAGCAGCGACCACAATATTGATCACTGCGAGGTGTGGGGACTGGTGACGCGCACCACCTCGGCTGCCGCTACTTGCCGTCTCACCACATCACTGTCCTATACCAAGACTGTAAATTCTACCGACACGGTGCGCAACAGCGTATTGCTTGCCACCTTCGACCACAGCAAGGCAGAGTGGGACGGACATGAATATGTGCTTGTCGATTCTTTCCAAGTGTCATCAACGCTGGCTCCCGTCTCTTGGGTAGATCCCGAGGCGTTTGACGAGGACCGTTTCAATATGTACTATCCCGAGACATTCCAGCAGGAGTTTGTGGACCACGTAGTAGAGTATTTGACCCGCGACAGCGTCTATTACAACGACCTGCGCAACATTTACATCAACTACGACTTCACAGCCGAGCAGTTTGAGGCCCTCAACGCCAAGTATGGCTTCTCAGTACCTTTCGACACCGAGTCAAGTGAGAAGAGTAAATTCTGGTATGTCAACACCGATGTTGTTGACCATTACTACTACATCACTGTCGATGACGCGGGAGTCAAGACTGAGCATGAGATTGCCACGCCCGAACAGGCACCTGCTGGCGTAACCGTCTATGACGTGTATGAATCCAGCCCTTGGGTGTTCTGTCGTTATAGCGATGATACTGGTGGCCGCATCACCTCGGTGCGCAAGCAGTACATGCCATTCTGGAAGGAGCTCATCAACGAGATACCTTTCAAGGACTGGATCTACAACAGCAGCGACAAGAACTACTCGGTGAACTTCACCCGCAACTACATCCTTTATCCCACCTTCCGCGTCTTTGACGAGACTGGCAAGATGGGTAAAGATACCGAAATCAAGCAAATTTCTCTTAACTAGCAGCGAACAAGCTAACGAGCAAACAAGCGGACAAGACAATGGTAGCAAATAGCAAACAAGCGAACAACCGAAAAAGACAATGGTATTATACATTTGTCTTGTCAGCTTGTCCCTTGTCGGCTTGTTAGCCTAAAAAACATTTTGAGTTATGAAAAATTTTAAGATATTATCATTAATGACATTGCTGGTGCTGGCGTTGGCATCGTGCGTTGAGAAGGAGCCAGCCTATGGCAACTTCGGCGGC
Organism: uncultured Prevotellaceae bacterium; assembly: GCA_937916085.1. Classification (GTDB taxonomy): domain Bacteria; phylum Bacteroidota; class Bacteroidia; order Bacteroidales; family Muribaculaceae; genus Sodaliphilus. Next base: position 24,372 of record CALGGO010000080.1, read on the forward strand.
AAGGATGTTGATTTCACCTACAATGTTGACGGAGATGAATATACTCTCGACTTTTATGTGGTATCGACTATCAAGTTCAACAACACCAGCGAGAAGAGCGGCAATGTGACTTGGGACTTTGGCGACGGCACTAGCTCCAGCGACCAGAACCCCACTCACAAGTATGCGCAAGCTGGACTTTATAACGTGACGCTCACCGTTGATGGAGCAGGCAAGCGCACCTATCCGCTGCTCATCTACGACATCGCCCCCGTGCTCAGCGTCACTGAGCAGAGCGCCGAGACTGTGGTCATCAACGACGTGACGGTGCTTCTCGACATCGCGCTGCCTAACCCCGAGGACCTCGAGTGCAAGTATGTGTGGAAGTTCCCCGACGGCACCACCCTCGAGGATGGCACTCCCATCGAGGAGTTCACGGGCTACAGCCACAGCGACGGCACCATCGACAACCCTGGCAAGCTTAAATTCAAGAACATAGGTTCGCAGAAGATTGAGCTCCAGACCTGGTTTGACATCAACGGCGAGAACCGCCGCTTGGAGGACAGCTATGTGAACGTGCAGGTGGGCTCGTCGATACCTTGCCCCACGTTGTACTATGCAGTGTTTGGCGGCAACATCAAGGCTTACAAGCTGGTGGATATGACCATGCTGCCTGCTGGCACCAAGAATATGCCTTTCGACATGGGCGTAAGCTCGGGAAATATGCCTACCACCCTGGTATTTGCCACGGTGGAGGACCGGGACTATGTCTATATCCTTGACTGCGGCAAGCAGTACTACTATGTCAACGACGAGAACGGTGTGCTGGGCGACGGCAAGATCAGCGTGATGACTGCCGACGGCACCGACGTGAGCACCATGGTGACTAATGTGGGCGGACAGGCTTTCAATGACCCGTTCCAGGGATTTGCCGATGAGACTAATGGTTATCTCTATTACACCGACCGCAACACCGGCATCCGTCGCATGGCACTCACCGCTCGTGGCGAGAGGGAGGCAACGGTGTTCTCGAGCATTACGGGCTACTTCTGCGTGAACAATATGCTCAACTACTACGGCAACGGCATCGCCTACGGTGCTATCCACACTGGCCTCTATCAGGACCGCTCTGGCGTGTTCTGGTGGGGAAAGAACTACTCGGGTAACGGCATCTACCGTTTCCGCACCAGCGACATTGGCGAGGCGTCGGCCACCAAGACGGGTCCCATCCCGTTCCCCATCGTGCTGCAGGCCACCCAGCCGCGTGCCTTCACCCTCGACGAGGACTTGGGCAATCTCTATGTGTGGATGTGCAAAGGTGGCACGCCAGGTCCAGGCTTCACCTGCTACCCGCTGCCCGATCCCAGTCAGGGCTTGAGCTACGACCAATACACTGCTTACGTCAACATGGAGGCTAATCCCGAGAACACCACAGCCGACGAGGGGGTTTACACCACACAGTTTGCCGTGGATGCTATCACCCACTTTGTGTATTTCGGCTTCCGTGCGGCAAGTACCGAGACCAATTACACTACTGGCCTCAAGTACTTCAACCCCAACGACAACAAAGTGTATGACTTCAACGCCAACCGCGAGCGCATCCTCGGTCTCTGCGTCAACCCGCGCCTGACCTATCTGTTCTAAAAGTATTTTATAAGATACTGTCACATAACACCCGCCCCGATGCATCAGTGCCATCGAGGCGGGTGTTTTATATTTAACCCGAATCGGTCATAAATATGCATAAAAAACGGCCTAAAAACTACCTGCCGTCGCCTAATGACCGATTTGGGTTTAACTGGGTAATTTGTCACAAAAACATAGTCATATATACTGGCAGGTAGAGAGTGTCGCCTTTTTGAAATAGGTCTTTGGTGTAGATTATCACTTTTGTGCCAGTACGATTGGTGTATTTCTGTGCAAACTTGTCAATTGATTTATGGGTTTTGTAGCCTGATGATTTCACTTCAATGGGCCATAGCTTATTGCCTCGCGATATAAGGAAATCCACCTCGTAGTAGCCCTTGTTGTCGTCTTTTTTCATGGTGGTGTAGTATAAATCATTGCCAGCGGTTCTCAGCATTTGTGCCACCACATTTTCATAGATGTATCCCAAGTTGGTGCTTAGTTTGTCGTTGAGCAGTTTATTGTAAATCGATTCTTCAGTCAATGCTTTGTCTCTGAATGCCATAGTCACAAACAGCCCTGTGTCACATGCGTACATCTTGAATCGCTCAACGTCCTTGGTCAAAGCCATTCCCACATTTGGGTCATCGCTGTGATAAGCGATGTTAATGGTTTTAGAGTCTGCCATGTCATTGATGATAGTTGCTATTCGCCCTGGTCGTTCATTTGGCAAACTTGCTGATACCTTAAATCTTGACGCATTCTTGCTCAGTTGTGAGGGTATAGCATCAAACAAAGCCTTTGACTTGCCACGTGAGTCCAGTTTATTCATGTCATCTTCATACAAAGCGATGATATCTCGCTTTACTTGGTCAACCATACTCATGTTGTTGGTTTCAATGTATTTGCTTACTGCCTGTGGCATTCCTCCCACCAGCATATACAACCTGAAGTCACGCATCAGTTTGCGGTGCGTGGCGTTACCCAATGGCTTTCGCTTATCAAAGAGCTGCTTAATTAATGGAATGGTTGCCGTATCACCCAAAGCCCAACGAAATTCCTCAAAATCCATAGGAAACATGTCCAGTCGTGTCTCCTCACTGGGAATTATGATGTCCTTAACGTTGCTCTTGATAGAAATTAGTGACCCCGTTTCAATGTAATCATAACGATGATCAGCGACCAAATGCTTGATGGCTTGTCGTGCCAATGGCTGCTTTTGCACCTCATCGAAGATGATTACCGAATTGCGCTCAACCAACTTGGTGTTGAAAATGATTTGCAAGCGCATTAAGTTGAAGTTGATGTCTGATAAGTCCTCAAACAACTCCATTACCTCTTTTTTTGCTTTGGAGAAATCAATCAATATGTATGATTTATATTCTCGTTTAGCAAAATCTTCTACAATTGTTGACTTTCCAATACGTCTTGCTCCTTGTATCAGCAATGCAGTCTCTCCATCGCGTTCGCGTTTCCATTTGACCATTTGGTCATATATCTTACGCTTATAAATGATAGCTGTCTTCATAATCAGTGTTTTAATGCTGCAAAATTAATCATTTTGTCAAAATCCGCAAAATATTTTAGGTCAAAAATGTCAAAATCCGCAAAATATTTTAGGTCAAAAATGTCAAAATCCGCAAAATCTAGGCACATCTTGTAAAATAATTCTTGGTTTTAGTTGCTTCTGTTTTTTGCTTATTGTGGTTTACCCCCGAAATGATTAGGGTTTATTGTTTAGATGTATATTTTGTGTGTTTTTGTTAGTATTATTGGAAAAAAAGCAAAAAAAATTTGGTCATTTCTTAGGATTTTATTTTCTTTGTAGGTTGTAAAGAATAATCTAAAAAAACATTATTAATATCTAAAAACATTTTGCAAAATGAAGAAATTTTTACTCTTACTAGCATTAGTTGCAATAGCTTGCTCGAGCGCGAGTGCTGCCGGCAAGCTGTTGAAAAAGGACCCTAACGGCTATGAGACGGTTAATGAGGTGAGCATGCGCAACCTGTGGCTCTTAGACCGCTTCCACTATGGCACTCTCGAGCTTGAACAATTTGACTGGTGCCACACCAAGGCCCGCACAGCGGTGCTCCAGGAAGGCATCGTGTATGTGGCTCGCAGCGAGGCGAAGCAGATTATCACGCCAGGTGCCAACGGCAACGACACCATTATGGCTGCTGTGGTTTTCCGCTTCGACGCTATGACTGGCGAGGCACTGGCGCCGCTGGATGTTACCCTTAACGGCGAGCCTTACGGCGTGTTCCTGGGCGTCAACACCATTGGCAAGGACAACTTCGGTCATGTGTGGGTAGCACCCTACACCAGCGAGAAGACTGCCGATGTGCCACTGTATCAGCTCGACACAGAGACTGGTGAGCTCACCTTGAGAGGAACTCTCAACAAAGGTGACGTGATAGCCCGTACCGACTACCTCGACCTCATTGGCGACATCACCTTTGAGGAGGCCGAGTGTAACGTGATGACTCCTGGCTCGCAGGTTCCTACCGTTTATGCTTGGCACAACGAGCAGGGCGGCGATGCCGACACCTGGGAGGGATTCTTTAGCGGTGACCCTTATATGGACTTTACCGAGATGTATCCCGAGAGCCAAACCCAATGGGGCTATGCTCCCGCTTGCCGCTTCGTGCTTGGCGAGGACGAGGACACGCGCTACAGCGGTGAGAACTTCTATATCGACGGCTTTACCACTGTGCCAGTGCTCTATTCCAGCGACGGCACTATCATTGACGGCTTTGGCAGCCTCTCTCAAGAAGAAATGGAAGCCGACAGCCTCTTGATGCCAAAAGTAGGAACCAACGGCATCGCCGAGTTCAAACTTGGCGACCGCAATTTCATCTCCTATTCTATTGGCCAGTACGACGCTCCCAACACTTGCCAGGTTAACATCTGCGAGCTGGGTGAGGGTATGGCATTCAGTGGCATGCAACGTTACTGGACCTTCCCCGCCGACGGTCAAGGACAGTCCAGCGATGGTGGTCTTCGCATCCACCCAATTACAGTGGAATACACTACCGAGGGTGGCAAAGACGCCGTAATGCTGCTTGAGTTCAAGAGCTATAACGGTATAGGTGTTTACATCATTGGCGAGGGTGTAGTTCCCGATGAGCCAATGAATGTGGCTGTTCCTGGCGACGTTAACGGCGACGGTGAGGTTACTGCTGCCGATATCACCGCTCTCTATGACTTCTTGCTCAGCAACGACGAGTCGCACATCGTTAATGGCGACCAAACCGGTGACGGCATCATCACAGCTGCCGACATCACTGCCGTTTACACTATCCTGCTCGGTGGTGAGTAATAAAGCATAATTTGATAAAGTTAGTTAAGGGGGGAGGCATGGTGGTTTTCCCCCCTTTATGTTTAATTGCTAAAAAGAATAATATAGCGAATTATCGAGCAATCGAGAAATCGAGCAATCGAGAAATCGAGCACTCGAATAATCGAGCACTTAGTTTATCAACACAAAAAAATAAATAGATGAAAAAATTAATACTTCTTTCAATAATGGCGGTAATGACTGCCATGAGCAGCTGGGCGGTGACCGACGGTCAGGTCTATGACAAGGTGAACGGCATAGGGGTGAAGAACCTGTGGATGCTGGACCGCGTGCATGCCAATAATGCCTATTTCGCTTCTCCCATTTGCCACACCAACGCCCGCACCGCTACCATGACAGGCGGCGTGGTGTATGTGTCGCGCAGTCAGGAGAACATGGTGGTTGTCCCTAACTCCCAGACTGGTGTGAACGACACCATCATGCAAGGCATGATTCACTGCTTTGACGCTCTCACTGGTGAGCCCACCAAAGACTTGTTCTTGACCCTCAATGGCGAGCCCTATGGCGTGTTCCTGGGTAACACCAGCATTGGCTGTGACAACTTCGGACACATCTGGGTGGCTCCCATGACCAGCGCCGCCGCAATAGAGATTCCCATTTACCTGGTAGATACCGAGAGCGGCGAGATGACTTTAGCGACCAATATGGAGAAGGGCGATGTTCCTTATCGCACCGACTATCTCGACCTCATTGGCGACATCACCCTTGAGCAGGCCGAGTGCAACATCATGACCATAGGTCACAACAGCAACGACCCAGGCTTCCCCACCGTCTATCGCTGGCACAACGACCAGGGTGGTGACATCGACACTTGGGAGGGCGGTTTCTATGGCGACCCATATATGGACTTCACCGAGTTCTATCCTGCCGAGAAAACGGGCTTCAGCCTCGCACCGGTTGTTAAGATGATTCTTGGCACCGATGAAGATAACATGTATAGCGGCGAGTATTTCTATATCGACTGCTTCGATGGCGCTCCTGTACTCTACTACGTTGATGGCACCGTGATCGACAGTTTTGAGAATGTGCCTGAGGAGCTGTGGCCCACCCGCGCCGCCGCCAATGGCATGAATGAGTTTACTCTCGATGACCGCCACTTCTTCGCCTATGTGAAAGCCGACATGAACGGCAACGGCAATGGCTGCCAAATCAACGTGTGTGAGCTTGGCGATGGCGATATGCTTGAGACCATGACCAAATATTGGCAGCTGCCAGCCGACAGTGTGGGCAAGTTTAACGACAGTGGCTTGCGTGTTCACTGCATAGCAGTGGAGAAGGGTGTTGACCAGCAAGGCAACGAGGAGGTGACTCTGCTCACCTTCAAGGCCTATAACGGTATGGGTGTTTACAAGATTGGCTCAGCCATCGAGCCCGACGGTCCTGTGGCTGTTCCTGGCGACGTGAACGGCGACGGCGAAGTGACAGCAGCCGACGTGACAGCCCTCTACGACTACTTGCTCAACAACGACACCTCCCACCTTGTCAATGGCGACCAGACCGGCGACGGCGAGATCACAGCAGGCGATGTGACGGCCGTCTATAACATCCTGCTGGGGAGTTAAGCGCTTCGCGCTGATTAGTGATTATTTGGTGCTACGCACCGATTCGTGATTAGAGAGCACTACGCGTGGGGGGATTAAGGACAATTCTCCCACGCTGTTTTTTTTCACACCTCGTCGCGGGTATATCAAACAACGTCGCGGGTATATCAAACAACGACTCGGTTATATCAAACAACTATCACAACATCTTAACAACTAAAACAACAAAAGTGTGCGCTAGTTAATACAAGTCGAAGACTTGTCTTAGTCGCACCCATGCGTCGAGGTATTAGACAAAAGAACAAAAGTTTACATAATGCTGTCGCCGCGGTGTAGTTTTTTGACAGACAGACATATAGACAATCAGATGTGTGTTCAGTATGTCAGTATGTCTGTCTGTCTTAAAAATATTTAGATAAAATGCTCACGCTCGAAAGA
>CALGGO010000081.1 GCA_937916085.1 uncultured Prevotellaceae bacterium
TAGAGCAACAGCCTTCTAAGCTGTGGGTCCTGGGTTCGAATCCCAGCCGATTCACAAAGATTTTTGCCAATCGTTTGAATATCAAATGGTTGGCAATATTTTTTGTCTATTAAATGCAAAAAATGTGCTGAAACTGCTAATAATAGTATAACAAATTAGTTGTAAATTTGCAACTTAATTTCTTAATGAAATGAATAGTAATTAAATTTGTGAAAATAATTAAATAATATTTATAATCATGAGAATTCAAAAACTAGCCTCTATGAGAAAAACGTCTATATCCCCGCATCGTTTATGGGCAGGTCGCAGCTTGGGGCAAACGAGAAGACTTACGCCTTTGTGCAGCCCAAGCCTCAGGAGCTCATCAGTGTGGATTGGACAATATATTGCGAAGATGACGAGTGCTTCTATCTTCCCGCACCCGACGGCGAGGGAATCAATGAGATGGAACTAGCTGGAGGTGTGCAGCCGTGCTATGACCTCTACGAGCAGTCTCCTGTTCCCGATTTGGAGGATTGCGGAGTTTATGCCTTTGATGCCATCAACCGACGCATCAGCGCAAGCCCGAGTGTGAAAGGTCTTTTGAAAGATTACACTCCAAATGTTGATGGCGGTGTGAGCGATAAGTTTGTTGTTTATCCTTTAGAACTGCCTGATGAGCCAATTCCCACTGCTGTCTCACAGATTGAAGGTCCTTCTAACAAGGCAGATAACCGTTGGTTCACCATTGACGGCCGCTGCTTGGGCGACAGAAAACCCACACTGCCAGGGCTCTACATAAGTGGCAATCGCAAAATAATAATACGATAGTTTCATTTATAAATTCAAAGAGGGAGCATTGAGTTCCCTCTTGTTTTTTGGTATGACTAGAAAAGTCTTTTTTGTCCTAAATTTTGACCATTAGACCAGGAAAAGTGTTATCTTTGCAGTGCAATTAACAACAAATGACTATGAATTTAATGAAGAGATTTATAGTGGCGATAATGGCTGTTATACCTATTGTAGCAGTTGCCGAGGAGGCGGCAGCGCCAATAGAGACCGGGAAGAAAAGTCTAAGTGTCAGTGTTTCTACGCTTAACACCAGCGACAGTGCAGTGATGGCTACCAAGCCACAAGACGGTGAGCGACCTGTGCAGCCGTTGAATATCCACATCGGTCCTAGCAAACTCACGCTGTTTGGCTATGCCCAGACGCAGTTTGACATGACGAAGACCGGTCCCGAGACCAAGAACTCGTTCAGCATGACACGCATTATCTTGATGGCTAATGCCGAATTGACACGCAAACTGAGCTTCTTCCTGATGGTTGACGTGGCAAGCACGCAGGCGCCCAAGCATCTGCATGAGTATTATGCGCAATATGCCTTCATGCCTGAGTTGAAAGTTAGGGTGGGGCAGTTCAAGACCCCTTACACATTAGAGAATATAATCTCGCCCACATTGCTTGGCACGGTGAACCTCAACGAGGGTACGCGCTACATGGCAGGCATAGCCGGAGACCCGCTCTATGGCAACTATGTGGGTCGTGACCTCGGAGCGATGATTACTGGCGACGCCATTAAGGCTCGCGACGGGCATTACTACCTTAATTATAGTGTGGGGGTATTCAACGGCGCTGGCATGAACCTGCGCGACAACAACAAGCACAAAGATGTGGTGGCAATGCTCAATGTGCTGCCCACTAAGGACATAACACTCTCGGGGTCGTTCATCATTGGCAAAGGCAACGCCCAGGCCGATGATATGTTTGGCACCATAGCGCAAGGCACCGACTATACCCGCAACCGCTGGAGTGTGGGTGCCGAAGCCAAATGGAAACCGTTGAAGCTGCGCACCGAGTATATGGGTGGCAAGAACGGCGACATCAAGAACCGCGCCTTCTATGCCGAGCTGTGGTGCCGCCTGTTCCGCAATTTTGACATCGTGCTCGACTACGACTACCTCGACAAGAACACCGCTTTGAGCAAAGACGCTAGGGAGGCGATGCCAGCCTGGACACGCACGAGCAATTATCTAGTGGGGCTTCAATACTGGGTTTATAAAGCCTGCCGCATCAGCACGCAATTCATCTTCAGTGACCGCAACATAGGTCCCGACACCAAATCGTGGCTCACCCAGTTCCAGATAGCATTTTAGATAGCTGACAAGCGAACAAGCTGACTAGGCAATGGGTTTTGCCGCTCGCTGCGCTTCGCTAGTTTGCCGCTCGCGTTGCTCGCTAGTTAGCCGTTTCACTAGTTTCCCGATCTCCGATCTCCGATCCCCGATAAACGAATAATGAATAACGATAAACGAAAATGAACGCGACAATATTTATAGTAATTCCCATTCTCACGCTGTTGATGTTTGAGTTGGGATTGAACCTGAAATTGCAGGATTTCAAATTGTTTAAAGACCGTCCCAAGCCAGTGCTTGCGGGGTTGATAGGGCAGATAGTAGTGTTACCGGCACTGGCGTGGCTCATAGGCTGGGCGCTGCATCTGGAGCCTGTTTTCCTTATCGGTTTCGTGTTGATAGCGTGCTGCCCTGGTGGCAGTTCGTCGAATGTGTTCTCGATGCTCGCCAAAGGTGACGTGGCACTCTCGGTGTCGCTCACGGCGTGCAGCAGCATTATCACGCTGTTCACCGTGCCGCTCATTTTGGAGTGGGTGACCACTGCGGCGAGCAGCACGGTCGATGTGCATCTGCCAGTAGGCAATCTCGTGGTGCAGAACATAGTGCTTATGCTCGTGCCAATCATCGTGGGCATCGCCGTGAGGAAGAAGTGGGAGAGTGCCGCCGAGAAAATCCACAAAGTGCTCTCGAAGATAGCTTTCCCTGCGCTGATTTTCCTCGCTACAGTGTTTTTCATCAAGAACCGTGAGGCGATAATCGCCAATTTCGGCCAACTGGGGCTCTCCATAACCGTGCTGATACTGCTTGCTATGGCAAGCGGAGTGGTGCTGTCGCGGTCTTTGCGCCTTAACACTCAGGAGCGTCGCACTATCGTCATCGAGATAGGTATGCAGAACGCTGCCCAGGCAATCACCATCGCCAGCAGTCCGCTCGTGTTTGGCGATGACCGATACGCCATCCCCGCCATCATCTACGCCCTGATGATGAACGTCATCCTCATCATCTATGTGGCGGTGGTAAAGAACCGATAAACAGAGAGTTTACAGTTCCTCACTGAAAATCTTTAATTTAAAGATTGTGAATTTCTATTTTTATTAGAAAAAAATTTTTACCTTTGTCACCATATTTTAAAAACGTAATATCTAAACGTGAAATTCAGGTTTCACAACGTTATTAACTACTTAATTTTTCATTCATTTTTTAAAACAAATCATTTATGAAAAAAGTTTTATCTCTTTTGATGATGGCCATGCTCGCTATCGGAGCATGGGCAGAAGAAAGTGTCTATAAGACATTGACATTTTCTGCTGAAACTAATTCTGCTGCTATTGGCAGTTACACTGCATCTTGGTCAGCCACTGTAGATGGTTTTACTTGGAATTTACAAAATTTCAACAACAACAACAATGGTTGGAACTATGTGAAATGTGGTCGCAAAAATGTTGAGTCAGTAGGTACTATTTCAACTGCTTCAGCCATTGATGAAGCTGTTACAAAAGTTGTTGTTACCGTTGATGCTGTTACAGTTTCTAATATTAACTCTACAACTTTAACAGTTGCATCTGACGCTAATTTTACATCTGATGTACAAACAATTGAAGTGGCTGCTGCAAAAGGTCAAATGACTTATACGGTAGAAAATCCCAGTGAGAATTGTTATTACAAATTGACTTACGATTGTGCTTCAGGCTCAAGCAATGGTCTCATCACAATCTCAAAAGTTGAGTACTATATTGATGGCGAAACTCCAGTTGTTACCGTTGCAGCTCCAACCTTCAGCCCTGCTGCTGGTGAGGTTGAGGCTGGTACCGCAGTTACTATCAGCGCTCCTGATGCTGAGATGATTGTTTACACCACCGATGGCACTGCTCCTTCTTATGCCAACAACAATGGTGAAATCTACACTGAGCCAATCGTTGTTAATGAGGCAATGACAATCAAGGCTATTGCTGTTGATGCCGACGAGAACGAAAGTGCTGTCGCAACTGCTGCTTACACCATTAAGCCCGAAGCCGTTTCGGTTGCTACTGTGGCTGAGTTCAATGCTCTCGCCGACAACACAGCTTTCACCTTCACTGGCAGTCTCGTTGTAAGTGCTCAAACAGGCAATTATCTCTATGCGCAAGATGCAACAGGTGGTATGCTGTTATTCAAAGCTACTACTACTTACAGCATGAACCAAGTAATTCCCGCTGGATGGACTGGAACAAAGACTACCTACAATGGAGCTCCAGAGGCCACTAATATGGCTGGATTGTCGGCAGCTACAACCACTTCAGAGCTTACCGCTCAAGAACTTACTCCCGATCAGGTAACTCAGCAGAATCCTTTCTTGTACGCCGTTATCAAGGGTGCCAGCATTAGTGATGGCAATATCGTTGTAGGTGAGGAGAGTGTGGCAATCTACAACCGCTTCAGCGTTACCGCTCCCACCGATAACAACACCTATGATGTTTATGGCATCACAGGCTATTATAACGGAACTCAGTTCATGCCTCTTGAGTATGTTGCCAACGAGGTTGAGGTTGCCACTCCAGTTATCACTGGTGAGACTCCATTTATTGGTTCTACCACAGTGACCATCACTTGCGAGGAAGAGGGCGTTTCTATCCACTACACTCTTGACGGTACCGATCCTTCAATCAACTCTCCCGAATATACTGCTCCATTCGAACTCACCGAGACCACTACCGTTAAGGCTATCGCCTTCAACGAGGCAGAGGATTGCTCAGTAATCGTTTCTAAGGAGTTTGTGAAGACTCTAACTGTTGCTACCGTTGCAGAGTACAACGCTCTCGCCGAGAACACAGAATTTGTGTTCACAGGCAACTTGGTAGTAAGTGGTCAAAAAGGCAAAAACCTCTATGCACAGGATGCTACAGGTGGTGTTCTGCTTTATGGCAATGCACCAGCCTTCACTAAGGGTGATGTGATCCCAACAGGCTTCAGTGCTACTAAGACCAACTACAACGGAACTATCGAAATGACCAACTTCACTTTGACAGCCGCTACCGAGACAGCTGATATTGTTGCCGAGGAGGTTGTTCCCGCACAGTGGACTGAGGATAATATCAACATCTATGCCGTTATCAAGGGCGCTACTATCGACGGCAGCAATCTGGTTGTTGGCGAGAACAGCGTTGTAACTTACAATCGCTTTGGTGTAACCGCTCCAACCGACACCGAGAAGGCATACGACGTATATGGCGTTACTAGCTGGTATAGTGGTGCAGCACAGTTCTATCCACTCGAGTATGTAGAGGTTGTTGAGCCGGTTGTTGAGAACACTATCACCTTCGTGGCAGAGCAGGAAGGCGGCACAATCGCTGTGGCTCTTGAGGATGGAACAGCAGTAGAGAGCGGTGTCACCAAGGTTGCCGCTGGTGCCAAGGTTACTGTTACCGCTACTCCAGCTGAGGGTTACAAACTCTCTGAGCTCGTGGTTAAGTGTGGCGAAACTGTAGTTGAGTTAGACGCTGATGAGACCACTGGTCGTGCTGCTGCTGAGACACACACCTTCACAATGCCTGAGGGCGAGGTGAATATCGAAGCTACATTTGAGGAAGACACTCAAACTGGCATCGATAACATCAACATGGAGAACGTGAAGAACGTACGCTACTACAATGTAGCTGGCGTTGAGAGCGCTACTCCATTCCAGGGTGTGAACATCGTAGTTCGCGTGATGAACGATGGCTCTAAGAGCGTTACCAAGATGGTAAAATAAGAGATAAATCTTTCATAAACTGAAAATGCCTGGCGCACAATTGCGCCAGGCATTTTTTTTGACTTTGGTTTTTTTGTATTTGATGTGCTGGATTTTTGCCCATAGGCTGTGTAATTTTGCAATGTGAAAAATGATAATCAACAAATTATACAGCTATGAAAAATATGGAAAACATCAACTCTTGCACATTTGGGGGCAACACGCCAGCCTTCGTGCGCCAACTTGTGAATGTGGCAAGCAACGTGTTTGGCGTGATGTTCTTTATGACATTCTTGGGCTATATCGCCCTCCACTGCCTATAAAAGCCGCAGCGACTAATGAGGAAGTAAAATCAAGGAGCAAGAATCCATTCAGGTTCTTGCTCCTTGTGATATTAGTGACTTGGCAAGTTCTATTTTGTCATGCTTCGCTTGCCTTTGCCTTTTTTGTTTTTCTTGTTTTTCTTGTTGCTCTTGTCTGTGGTGGATTTCTTGTCGTTGCCGGCGGGTTTAGCTTGCTGCAATCCCATCTTGATGTTCTTGATGAGTGCCTCGCTCGAATAGGTGGCACCAGTAGCGACATCGGCGTCAAGCTTGAGTGCCTCGTCAACAGTCTTGCCTATGAACTGCTTGAACACCTTTTCTTTGGCACGGTTGAAATAAGATGGAGTCTCCTTGTTGTCGAGGGCTGTGATGCTGGTGATGCGACCATCAGTAATGCTGATGCTCACAGGTGTAGCGCCATTATATCCAATCACTTTCTTGGCTATCTCGCCAGTGTAGATTACTTGTGGAGCACTGGTTTTGCCCTTTGCCATAGCATTAGGCGCAAAAACTGCGGCAGCAATTAATGCCACAGCAAAAAATGAAAATTTGAATTTTATCATATCTGTAATTGTTTGGTTTTTTTTCTTTTCAGATTAGACTGCAAACTTAGTAAAAATATTAACCTGTCAAGTACTAAAAAAGGTTATTTTAACAATTTTAGGTAAAAAAAAGCGGAAAAATGCTTTTTTACTTTTTTTATCGCTGAGATTGCATTACCTTTGTTTTTTGATTTGAGGAATAGGCACGCAAAGCGGTGCCAGTGAAATGAAGTTAGACTGATGACAATAGACGAAGATATACAAGCGTGCATCGAGGTGTTGAACCGTGGCGGAGTGATATTGTATCCCACCGACACGATATGGGGCATAGGCTGCGATGCCACCAATGCCGATGCCGTGAAGAAGGTGTATGACCTCAAGCGGCGCGACGACAATAAGGCGCTTATTGTGTTGCTCGGCAACGTGGAACATCTCGACCACTATGTGGTGAGTGTGCCCGAGATGGCACGCGAGCTGCTCGACGTGGCGGTGAAGCCCTTGACGATAATCTATGACGGGGCCTATAACGTGGCTCCTAATCTGCTTGGCGAGAACGACTCGCTGGGAATACGCATCCCTCATGATGAGTTCTCACAGCGGCTGTGCTCTGAGTTTGGCAAGCCTCTGGTCTCGACCTCGGCCAATGTGAGTGGCGAGGAGAGTGCCAAGACCTTTGCCGACATTAGTGAGGAGATAAAGCAAGGAGTAGATTATGTGGTAAACTACCGTCAGGACGATACCAAGCCCCGCTCGGCATCTAATATCATCATGCTCCACAGCGACGGAACGTTTAAGATAATTAGATAAGTGATAAGTGTTAAGTGTTAAGTGTTAAGTGATAAGTGTTAAGTGATAAGTGTTAAGTGATAAGTGTTAGGTGATAAGTGTTAGGTGATAAGTGTTAAGTAATAAGCGATAAGTGTTAAGTGATAAGTGACTCTAGAGAATCTAGAATTTCTAGAAGATTTAGATAATCTAGGAAAAAACTGATGACTGATAACTGAAAACTAAATAATGACTGGTGAACAGCGACAACGGCTAAGATATGTCCTCGGCGACTTTGTGTCGTCGAATGTGGCGTGGTTCCTTTTCAACCTGATGCGTTACAAGTTGGGGTTTGTGAAGGGCGGGTGGCTGTCGTTGCAGTCGTTCCTCATGTCGGAGAATGTGATATATGGGCAGGTGCTGTTCCCGCTGCTCATGATGTTTGTGTATTATCTCTCGGGCTATTACAATGTGCCTTACCGCAAGTCGCGCTTGCAGGAGTTCATTATCACACTGCTGAGTGCCGTGTGCAACAGCTTCCTGATAATTCTTATTGCGCTCATCAACGATATGGTGGAGAGGCGCACCGAGAACTATGAGGTGATATTCCTTCTCGTGGGCATGCTGTTCTTTGTGGTGTATTTTGTGAGATTGCTGATTACCAATGCCGTCACGCGCCGCATCAGGAACGGCCAGTTACAGTTCCGAGCGTTGATAGTGGGCAGTGGCGCCTCGGGATTCTCGTTCTATCAGCGCTTGAAGAAGAACATCAACACCTTTGGCTACGACGTGGTGGGCTTTGTGGAACTTCCTGGCGAAAATAGGGTGAAGGATATAGTGCTGCCAATCTATGCCTTTGATGACATCGTGCAGGTGTGCAAGGATCATCAGGTGAGCGAGGTGATAGTGGTTCCCACTAAGCAGAACATGGAGCAGATGCTGGCGATTATCGACCGCCTCTACACATTGAATGTTCCCATCAAGATGACACCCGACAAGAAGAACGTGTTCATGTCGCGCGCAAGGTTCAGCAACCTTTATGGCGAACCGCTGGTGGATGTTGGCGGCAGCACCATGAGCGAGGGCGGTAAGAACATCAAACGTGTGATGGACATCGTGGTGTCGGCGATAATGATGGTGTTGCTGCTGCCGGTGTATCTTACCGTGTCGATACTCATAAAGCTCGACTCAAGAGGTTCCATCATCTTCTCGCAGGAGCGTGTGGGATATCACAATAAGACCTTCAAAATCTATAAGTTCCGATCTATGGTTGCCGATGCCGAGAAAGACAACAATCCCCAGTTGTCGAGTGCCGATGACCCACGCATCACGCGTCTGGGGCATGTGCTGCGCAAGTTCCGCATCGACGAGCTGCCACAGTTCTGGAACGTGCTCAAAGGCGACATGTCGCTCGTGGGTCCGCGTCCCGAGCGTCAGTTCTACATCGATCAGATAGTGGCTCGCAAGCCCTCCTATCTACTTGTGCATCAGGTGCGTCCAGGCATCACGTCGATGGGTCAGGTGAAATTTGGCTACGCTCGCAATGTAGATGAGATGCTCGAGCGTCTCGATTACGACCTGCTATACATTGAGAACATGTCGCTCTTGAATGACGTCAAGATTCTTGCTTACACCTTAAAAATCGTTGTTACTGGCAAGGGAGTGTGATGAACAGTTACGGCAAGGTAAATAAGACAACTGATGAGCCTGAGGAGCGAGGCACATCGCGGTGGCTTGCGGCAGTGCGCCGTTGGCGTGAGAATCACATCAAGGAGAAGACCTTTGTGGTGATGCTCGCCCTCGTGGTAGGTGCCGTCTCGGGACTTGCCGCTGTGCTGCTCAAGTTCCTCATTGCCTTCATTGCCGGCGTGCTCACCAAGCATGTGCGCATCGCTGGCGGCAACTACGAATATCTGGTGTTCCCTATCGTGGGCATTTTGCTTGCGGGGATGTATGTGCGCTATGTCATCAAGGATGATATCTATCATGGTGTGACGCGTGTGCTCTATGCCATCGCCCAGCGCAAGAGCAGGTTAAAGCCCCACAATATGTATGCCTCGCTGGTGTCGTCGTCAGTGACCATAGGCTTCGGCGGCTCGGTGGGTGCCGAGGGTCCTATCGTCTTTACTGGCGCTGCCATAGGGTCAAATCTTGGGCAGTTTTTCAGGCTTTCTCCCCAAACCCTCATGCTCCTCGTGGGATGCGGTGCTGCGGCGGGTATCGCCGGCATTTTCAAGGCTCCCATCGCGGGAGTGCTGTTCACCATCGAGGTGCTGCTCATCGACCTCAACTCACGGTCGGTGGTGCCTCTGATTATCGCTTCGGTGACTGGTGCCACTGTCGCCTATGCCTTCACGGGCTACAACGTGGAGTTCTTCTTCTCGCAGAGCGAGCCGTTTTTCACATCTCGCATTCCGTTTGTGATTTTGCTGGGATTGTTCTGTGGCTTTGTCTCTTTCTATTTCAACAAGACGATAGAGATGATGGAGAACATGTTTGCCCGCATCACCAATCACTGGGTGCGTTTCGCTATAGGTGCGGTGGTTCTCAGCTCCCTCATCTTCCTCTTCCCGGCGCTCTACGGCGAGGGCTATGGTGCTATCAACAGCCTGCTCAACGGCGATGTGAAACCGCTATTCGACAACAGCATCTTCTACGGCTACCACAGCAATGTGTGGTGGGCAGTAGGCCTAGTGGGCTGCCTATGTTTCACAAAAGTGTTTGCCACCAGTGCCACCAATGGCGGTGGCGGAGTGGGTGGTACGTTCGCCCCCTCGTTGTATGTTGGTTGCATGGCGGGCTTCTTCTTCGCCTTCCTGCTCAACACTTTGGGTGTTGTGGATCAGAGTTTGCCCCTGTCAATCAAGAACTTTGCTTTGCTTGGTATGGCAGCTGTGATGGCTGGTGTGATGCATGCTCCGCTCATGGCAATCTTCCTCACCGCCGAGATGACTGGTGGCTATCAGCTGTTCTTGCCGTTGCTTATCGTCTCAGTTGTGTCCTATCTCACTTCGCGCATCCTGTTGCCCTACGGCATCTATTCTCGCCGCCTGGCAAAGCGTGGCGAGCTACTCACGCACCACAAGGACAAGTCGGTGCTCACACTGCTTAAAATTGATAGCGTGATAGAGACCGATTTCATCCCTGTCAATCCCAAGATGAGCCTCAAGGAGATGGTTGACGTGATAGCGCAGAGCTCTCGCAACCTGTTCCCCGTCACTGATGAGGGTGGCCGTCTTCTTGGCGTGGTGCTTCTCGACGATATTCGCAACATCATGTTCCGTCCCGACCTTTACAGGAGAATTTACGTGGAGCGGTTCATGTCATCGCCTCCGGCGGTGATCGAGGTGGGCACACCTATGGAGCAGGTGATGAAGACTTTTGACGAGACCAAGGCATGGAACCTCCCTGTGGTGGAGGACGGGAAATATGTGGGCTTCGTCTCCAAATCAAAGATTTTCAACTCCTACCGCAAACTGCTCAAGCACTACAGCTACGATTAAATTAATGCAGAATGCATAATTCACAATTCACAATGCATAATTCACAATGCGGAATGCACAATGCGGAATGCGGAATGCACAATGCAGAATGCAGAATGCAGAATGCGGAATGCGGAATGCAGAATGCGGAATGCAGAATTAAGAATGTACAATGCTCAATTTGGAAATTCTAGATAATCTAGTAAGTCTAGAATTTCTAGAATATCTAGAAAAATATAAAAAAATGATATCTAAAGACGACCTGAGAATAGTGTTTTTTGGAACTCCCGATTTCGCGGTCGAGAGCTTGCGGCGCCTCGTAGAGGGCGGTTATAACATAGTGGGCGTGGTGACAATGCCCGACAAGATTGCCGGTCGCGGGCACCGCTTGATACAGAGCGCGGTGAAGCAGTATGCCGTGGAGCAGGGACTTCACCTCATGCAGCCCGAGCGCCTTAAGGACGAGGCATTTGTCGAGGAGTTACGGTCGCTCAACGCGCAGCTGCACATCGTCATAGCCTTCCGTATGCTCCCCGAGGTGGTGTGGGCGATGCCGCCACTGGGCACCTTTAACCTGCACGCATCGCTGCTGCCCAAGTATCGTGGCGCGGCGCCTATCAACTGGGCGGTGATGAACGGCGACACCACGACTGGTGTTACCACGTTTTTCCTCAAACACGAGATAGATACTGGCGACGTTATTCAGCAGCAGGCTATCGAGATAGGGCGCACCGACAATGTGGAGACCGTCCACGACCGTCTGATGATGCTTGGCGCTGGCATGGTAATCGACACCGTTGACGCCATCATCGCTGGCACGGTGAAGCCCATTCCTCAGGACCAGATGCTTACCGCTGGCGAGCAGCCCACGCCGGCACCCAAAATCTTCACAGAGACATGCCGCATCGACTGGAGCCGTCCCGCCGAGCAGCTCTATAACCACATTCGCGGACTCTCGCCTTATCCCGCCGCCTGGAGCGAGATAATCGACGCCGATGGTAATGCCCTACACGTCAAGATTTTCGCCACTAGCGAACCCATGACAAATAATGGGGTACAGGATAACTCTCCCTCTAAGCTAGAGGGGGTAGGGGGGAGTATGATAAACCATGGCTCTGTGCCAGGCACTATCACCGCCGACGGCAAGCGCCTCGTGGTGGCTTGCGGCGATGGCGCGCTCGAAATCCTCTCGTTGCAGCTCTCGGGCAAGCGCCGCATGCCGGCAGCCGATTTCATGCGAGGCTTCAACCTAGACGGCTGCCGCTTCGCGTAAGTCTCATGCGGTTCTTTTAAGACGATTAAGGACAATAATTAATAACGCTACGTGTGGGGATGTGTCAAAATTCTGGTTTTGTGCGCTTCGCGCAGAAATCGAACAAATCATTCCAAATCTTTCAAAAATATTATTTGTTTGATTTGTATTAGATTTGATAGATTTCTGCCCGAAGGGCACTTCATGCGGCAAGGGTCTCAGCCGTAGGCATGTCCTTATGTCTAATCTATGCGTGATGGGATGAGGGCGATAATTCAGCATTCCGCATTATTAAAGCTCATCGCGGGCTAAGCATTATCCTTTTTTTGATTTTTTTTGAAAAAAAGGAAAGATTTTTCTCTTTTTATCGCTGTTGTTGGGAAATTTATGTCTATCTTTGTAGATTGCATAGCAGGTGTGGCTTGCTGTGCAGGTGATTTATGTTGAACAAATTTACTGTTATTGACTCTTAATAAAAGGGTTAAATAGCTTATAATAAAACGATTATAGTTATGTTGAAAAAATTCTTCTTGGTAGTGTGCGGTTCCTTTGTAGGCAGTTTCTTGGCCTTGGTATTTTTCACGCTGACCGCCGTTCTTATGAGTTTTGTGATTTTTAGTTCAATGTCCAATACTATGGGCGGTAAGTGTGAGAAAAATTCCATTCTTTACATCCGTCTCGATGGTGAGCTCAACGAACGTTCTACAGAGATGAGCCAAATGATGGCAATGGTCAAGGGCGATGATGAAGGTCAAGACTTGAGCACTCTTATCAAGAGCCTAAAGTTGGCAAAGAACAACGACAATATCGATGGCGTGTATCTCGATTGCCGTGGCATGGCGTCGGGCATGTCGTCGCTCTATGAGCTCAGGAATGCCCTTATCGACTTCAAGAAGAGCAAGAAGTTTGTATATGCCTTTGGCGACGAAGGAATCATGCAGAGCGACTATTACCTTGCATCGGTAGCCGACAGCATCTTCCTCAATCCCGAAGGCTCGGTTGACGTGCATGGCCTCGGTGCCTCCACCCCCTACTTGAAAGGTCTTCTCGACAAGATAGGAGTTGAGATGCAGGTAGTGCGCGTGGGCACCTTCAAGAGTGCCGTGGAGCCTTATATGCTCAACGAGATGAGCGATGCCAACCGCGAACAGCAAGAGCATTACCTGGGAAGCCTTTGGGGAGTGCTCTCAAAGGATATGGCAGAGTCGCGAAAAATCGCTCCTGAGACATTCAATCAGCTTACCGACAGCCTGATGCTGACGATGGGCTCTGAAGAGTTGCTTAAAAACAAGATTGTTGACCACCTGTGTTACCGCACCGAGATGGAGGACAAACTGCGTCGCAAGACCGATGTGGAGATGAAAGACGACTTGAGGCTTATCACTCCAAGTGAGCTGATACTCACCGACAATGAGGTTAAAGTTGGAGACAAACAAATTGCCGTGCTCTATGCCACTGGAGAGATCGACGGCTCTACCTCTGTGCCAGGCATGGGTGAGGAGGGCATCGACAGCGAGTCACTGTCGGCAACCATAAGGGAGCTGCAATATGACGATAATGTTAAGGGCTTGGTGCTGCGTGTCAATTCACCTGGTGGCAGCGCCTTTGGCAGCGAAGTGATTTGGAAAGCTATCGAAGACTTCAAGAAGAGCGGCAAGCCCGTGGCAGTGTCGATGAGCGACTATGCCGCCTCGGGAGGTTATTACATCTCTTCGGGGGCACAGCGCATCTTTGCCGAGCCCACGACCATCACAGGTAGTATAGGCATCTTTGGCGTAATGCCTAATGCCAGCAAATTTATCAATAACACCCTTGGGGTGAAAATTGAGGAAGTGACAACCAACAAGAACGCCATCGCTGGAACAATCTATAAACCCTTGACCGAGCAGCAAAAGGCTGCTTTACAGCGCATGGTGGAGCGGGGCTATGACCTCTTCACGCGTCGCTGTGCTGAGGGTCGCAAGGTGTCGCAAGACTCCATCAAGTCGATTGCCGAGGGACGTGTGTGGGATGGCATTACCGCCAAGAACATAGGTCTTGTTGATGAGTTTGGTGGCTTGCAGGCGGCTATCGACTGGGTGGCAAAGAAAGCCAATCTTGGCGATGACTACTCCATCACCACTCTTCCTGAAACGGAGATGAGTTTCAAATCCATCTTAGGACAGATGGCGCGCTCAAATGTCGAGGCCGACATGCAGCGCCGCATGGGCATGTTCTACACCTACTATGAGCAGCTGCAAGCCATCTTGAATAGGGATCAGGTGCTGTGTATCATGGAACCAGTAGAGATAGATTTCTAGGTCGTTGGTCGTTTATCGTTTGTGCGTAAACTGCTATCAACACTCTACTCACCACTCTCAACTCTTACCTCTAAACTCTACACTGTTAATAAATGGATCTTGACAACATAAAACGAATCAGCCGCAAGGTGCTTCTCGGAACCGAGAAGGTGCTGCTCACACCCCTGTCATGGGGCTATGGCGCTGGCGTGTGGATGAGAAACACGGCTTTCAACATGGGCATTCTCAAAGAGGAGTCGTTTGAGGTGCCTGTTGTGTCGATAGGCAATGTCACTGTGGGGGGGACAGGCAAGACTCCTCACGTGGAATATATTGTCTCTAGACTTGGAAGACGCTACAACATCGCCGTCTTGAGCCGTGGCTACAAGCGTCGCACCAAAGGCTTCGTGATGGCAAGTGATAACCTCACTCCCGTTGACCTGGGCGACGAACCTTATCAAATTTACCATAAATTCCGTGGGCTTATTGATGTGGCGGTGTGTGAGAACCGTCGCAAGGGCATCGAGACTTTATTGAAAATCAATCCCGACATAGACCTCATCATCCTTGACGACGCTCTTCAGCATCGTTATGTGAAACCTAAGGTAAATGTGGTGATGATAGACTACAACCGTCCGCCTTTTGAAGACAAGCTCCTGCCGCTGGGACAGCTGCGTGAGCCGGCTCACCGCATCCTCAAGTGCGACATGGTGGTGGTGACCAAGTGCCCCGACGACGTGAAGCCTGTGGACCTGCGCATGTTTAAGGAGCATCTGGAGCTGTTCAAATATCAGCAGCTGTATTTCTCCAAGATACGCTATGGCGCTCCCGAGCCGGTGTTCCCCATTGGCAACCCCGAGCTCACGTCGCTCAACTGGCTCGACAAGGACGACCTGCTGCTGGGTGTCGCCGGCATCGCTAATCCTCGTCCCTTCACTAAGTACTTGAAGCAGTTTGGCACCCGCCTCAAGGTGATTCATTACGATGACCACCACACCTACACACGCAAAGATTTCAATTACATCTTCAAGGTGCTTAAAGAACTTGAGGGCACCCATAAGTACATAATCACCACCGAGAAAGATGCGGTGCGCATCCTTAACAGCCCCTATTTCCCTCCCACCTGTCGCGACATGATTTATTTCATTCCTATTCAGGCCGACTTCCTCAATTATGAGGACCGCGACTTCATCTATGAGTTGCAGACTTTAATCTCGGCTCACGAAGATTAGAGGGAAGTTCGTTTCTTAACGAAAGAATTAACGCGCTTATTAACTTATTGACTAACCATAATACATTAAAACATTATGTCTAAAGAAATTAATTGGCTAGAAAAAATCCAAGAGACAGCTACCTTCCTCAAGGAGAAAGTGGGCGGTGAGATGCCTAAAGTAGCTATCGTGCTTGGCTCGGGATTGGGAAACCTCGCCGAGAAAATCGACATCAAAGTTGCTATTCCTTACAGTGAGATACCAAACTTCCCCGTAAGCACCGTTGAGGGTCACAAGGGACAGCTCATCTTTGGCACGCTAGGCAAGAAATATGTCATGGCGATGCAGGGACGCTTTCACTACTATGAGGGCTACTCGATGAAAGAGGCCACTTTCCCCATCCGCGTGATGAAGGCCATTGGTGTTAAGGTGCTGTGCGTGAGCAATGCCGCTGGCGGCATGAATCCCGACTTCCGCGTGGGCGACGTGATGCTTATCACCGACCACATCAACCTCTTCCCCGACCATCCCTTGCGCGGCAAGAACTACAACGAGCTAGGTCCACGCTTCCCAGCTATGAATGAGGCCTACAGCCACCGCATCCTCGACTTGGCACGCAAGATTGCCAAAAAGAACAAGGTGAGATTGATGGAAGGCGTGTATGTGGGTACTCAAGGTCCCACCTTTGAGACACCATCGGAGTATCGCTACTTCTACCGCATTGGCGGCGACGCGGTGGGCATGAGCACTGTGCCCGAGGTGATAGTGGCACGCCATGCCGATATAGAGGTGTTTGGTTTGAGCGTCATCACCGACCTCGGCGGCGAGGGCATCTTCGTTGACGTCTCGCACGAGGAAGTGCAGCAGGCTGCAACTAAAGCCGAGCCTATCATGACCCTGATGGTGCAAGAGGTCATCAACAACCTCGACGAGGTGTGAAAGTCTTAATTGATTAGATTAAAATGAGGGTGTGCCCCCGGCACACCCTCTAATATATTTGAAATATTGTTATGAGTGAGACAGAGATTTCCAGTTTGGGAGAGTTTGGTCTTATCGACCATTTGACACATGATTTTAAGGTAAAGAACGCTTCTACGCTGCGGGGTGTGGGCGATGACTGCGCCGTGCTTGACTATGGCGGTAAGAAGACGTTGGTCACTACCGACCTGCTGCTCGAAGGCATTCACTTCGACCTTACCTACACGCCGCTCAAGCACTTGGGCTACAAAGCTGTGGCGGTGAACCTGAGCGACATTTACGCCATGAACGGCACGCCACGGCAAATCACCGTGTCGCTGGGAATCTCCAAGCGTTTTACCGTGGAGCACATCAACGAGCTCTATTCTGGAATCTATGCCGCCTGTGAGCGATATGGCATTGACCTGGTGGGTGGCGACACATCGGCTTCGGTGACCGGGCTGCTCATAAGCATTACCTGCCTTGGCGAGGCGCAAGACGATGAGATTGTCTATCGCGGCGGTGCCCGCGACACCGACCTGATATGCGTGAGTGGTGACCTCGGAGCGGCATATATGGGCTTACAACTGCTTGAGCGTGAGCGAGTGGCAGGGGCGGGACAGGAAGACTTCCAACCCGACTTCGCTGGTCGTGAGTATCTGCTCGAACGACAACTCAAGCCTGAGCCACGCGCCGATGTCATCGCCGAGATGCGGCAGCTAGGCATCACACCTACCGCCATGATGGATGTGAGCGACGGTCTTTCGAGCGAGCTGCTGCACATCTGCAAAGAGAGCGGGGTAGGGTGCAGAGTCTATGAAGACCGAATACCTATCGACTACCAGACCGCAGTCATGGCTGAGGAACTGAACATGAACCTCGTGACCGCTGCCATGAATGGCGGCGAGGATTACGAACTGCTATTCACCGTGCCACTCACCCAGCACGAGAAAGTGGAGCAGATGAATACCGCACGACTCATTGGTCGCATCACAAAACCCGATCTCGGAGCCTACATGGTGGCCCGTGACGATACCGAGCTAGAAATCCGCGCCCAAGGCTGGAACGCTTTTACTAATGCATAATGCACAATGCATAATGCACAATGCATGATGCACAATTGGGCTGCGTATCTTCCTGGTGTTATCTTCGGCGTTTGTAATGTCTCTTGTGAGAAGAATATTTGTTGTGATACTTTCTAGTTGATTTATAGCCTTTTCCCTTTGTGAGTTTGTTGTTTGATGATGGTTTTGTGGCGGTAGTGTCTTTTGTTTGGCTGTTTTCATCGGCGGCTTTAACTTCTTTGTAGAGCTTCATGGCTTCGGCGTTGGCTTGCTTGATGCTTTGCTTGCTGTCGCTGTTGATGCCGTATTTCTCGGCGGGTGGAATCACTAGAATCGCTCCGCTTTTTATCTTGCGGTAGTCGGGGTATTGCGCTTGGTTCTCACGGGCGATATATACCCAGAACGCCTGGTCTCCGTAGTGCTTCTTTGCCATCGTGAAGAGTACGTTTTCATTGCCTATGGTGTCGGTGACAACAGGCTGTAGCTTAGTGACTTCGGTGTTGGTCGAAGTGTCATTTTTTGCGACTAGAGAGGTCTCTATGTCCTTGTCGTTACGGTCTTTGTCGCGATGAGCGAAGAAATACCATGCTGCGATAAGAACTACGGCGGCTGCCGCGGCGATGAGCCACACGTGAGGATTTCTCGATTTTGTGTCTTGAGGTTCTTCTTGCGGCTCTATTTGCGCTGGTTCGGGCAGGGCACGCCCTGTCCCTACATTCTCTACCTCTTGATTCTGTGCAGGCGAGACCGGCTCAGTTTCTTTATTTTTTTGTTTGTCTTCGGCCACGGCAGACCCTGTCGACGTGAATGTTGGAAAGGTATGATCTCCAATCTCCGATCCCCGATCCCCGATCTCCGACTCCCGATGCTCCATGCCAGCATCAACCTCGCTAAGCATCTCATCGGTGACTTCATCGCAGAGTTCCACTGGTGCAAATTGCGAGAATGGTGCGTTCACTACCTCGGCGAGGTCTTTGTCGGGGGTGAAGACAACATCTTTGCCCGACTCATCATTTGTTACCTTGAAAGCCCCTAGTCCCTTTATTGTCACTGATTTGCCGTCGGCGAGTTCTTGGGTGACAACGGCAAACAGCTCTTGCAGGAACAGTTCGCTCATGCGCTCGGTGGTGCTTGCCTTCTCAGCTACCAAACCAACCAGTTGTGGAAAAGCTATTTTCTCTTTCATGGCTGGTTGAGGCGTTTTTTGAGCACATTGCTCGCGGTGAACTGCATCTCTACTCGAGGCGGCAGCAGCATTCGTTTGCCGGTTTGCTCATCTTTCTCTACAGTCTCGTTATGCTTCACAGCCTCTATGGTCCCGAGTCGTGGCACAGTGATGCTGTCGAGCTCCGAGCAACGTTCCACAACCACGTTGCCCAGAGCCTCAAGCAGTTTGTTGATGTCACTCTTGCTGCGACCCAGTGATTTAGATAATTTATCTACTAATTCCTTGTGAAGCATAATCTTGGATTTTCTAGAAATTCTAGATTTTCTAGAATGTCTAGAGAATCTAGAATAACTTAACACTTACAGACAAGGCACGCCTTGTCCCTACTTGACACTTATCACTTAAAACTTACTACTTACTTTTTCTGTGCCTTTGCCCAGCTGTCTTTAAGCGTGATAGTGCGGTTGAAGATTAGGTGCTCGGGGGTGCTGTCGAGGTCCACGCAGAAGTATCCTATGCGCTGGAACTGGAACTTGTCCTCGGGCTTGGCGATTTGTGCCAAATATGGCTCTACCTTGGCATTGGTCACCACTTTTAGAGAGTCGGGGTTAAGCAGCTCTCGGAAGTCCTTCTCGCTCTCGGCCGATGGGTTCTCAACGGCAAAGAGGCGGTCGTACAGACGCACCTCGGCATCCACGGCATGGCGTGCCGATACCCAATGCAGAGTGCCCTTAACCTTGCGCATGCTACCGGGTGTGCCGCTTAGGGTGTCGGGGTCGTAGGTGCATTGAATCTCGGTGATGTTGCCCTCATCGTCCTTCACCACGTCGTTACACATTATGATATATCCACCTTTCAGGCGCACTTCCTTGCCTGGTGTGAGGCGGAAGAACTTTTTGGGAGGCTCTTCCATGAAGTCGTCGCGCTCGATGTATATCTCGCGGCAGAATGGCATCTCGTGGGTGCCGGCATTCTCCTGCTCGGGGTTGTTGTCCATAGCGAGCATCTCCACCTTGTCCTCGGGATAGTTGGTGATTACCACCTTCACGGGGTTAATGACGGCGCACACGCGGTTGGCGTTCTTGTTCAGGTCTTCGCGGATGTTGTGCTCCAGCAGGTCGATGTCGTTCAACGCCTCATATTTTGTGTAGCCTATGTCGTCGAGGAAGTTCTTAATAGACTGCGGAGTGTAACCACGGCGTCGCAATCCGCAGATGGTGGGCATACGTGGGTCGTCCCAACCAGCCACCAGACCTTCTTTCACCAGTTGCAGGAGTTTGCGCTTGCTCATCACGGTGTAGGTGAGGTTCAGGCGGTTAAACTCAATTTGGCGGGGGCAATACTGGTCAACGGTGTCGCCAGCCAGCAGGTGGGCGAAGTAGTCGTAGAGCGGACGGTGAGGCACGAACTCCAGCGTGCATATCGAGTGTGTCACGCCTTCAAAGTAGTCGCTCTGGCCATGCGCGAAGTCATACATGGGATATACTTTCCACTTGGTGCCGGTGCGCCAGTGTGGAGTCTTGATGATGCGGTACATGATGGGATCGCGAAAGTGCATGTTGCTCGATGCCATATCGATTTTAGCTCGAAGCACGCGGGCACCCTCGTCAAACTCGCCAGCGTTCATGCGCTCAAAGAGGTCGAGATTCTCCTCCACACTGCGGTTGCGGTAGGGGCTCTCGGTACCTGCCTGGGTGGGTGTGCCCTTTTGCTGTGCAATTTGCTCGCTAGTCTGGTCATCAACGTAGGCTAAGCCTCTCTTGATGAGGTCGATGGCAAAGTCGTAGAGTTTCTCAAAATAATCACTTGCGTAGTACAGACGGTCTTCCCAGTCGTAGCCCAGCCAGTGGATGTCGCGCTTGATGGACTCAACATACTCAGTATCCTCCTTTTGAGGATTAGTGTCGTCAAAACGCAGGTTGCAGGTGCCGCCAAACATCTCGGCAACTCCAAAGTCCATACATATTGCTTTGGCGTGGCCAATGTGGAGATATCCGTTTGGCTCGGGTGGAAAACGTGTGTTAAGGCGTCCGCCGTTCTTACCAGCTGCCAAGTCATCGGCAACGATTTGCTGTACGAAGTTGAGGACTTTCTTTTCCTCTACGGGTTTTATTTCGTTGTTCTCTGCCATAATAGATTGAGATATAAAATGTTATTCAATGATTTAGAGTTGCTAGACCCTCGTTGGGCATTTTTCAAACTGCAAAGTTACAAAAAAGTTTTCAGTTATTAGTTTTTATTTGTCAGTTTTAGTTGATTACAGATTTTCAGCACAGATTTCAGAGGTGGGCGATGATTTTTTGTTATTATTGAAAAAATGCTTATTTTTGCAAGTTCAAACCATCTTATCGTAGATTATAATAACATAAAATATTTATATACAATGAGAAAATTATTGATGTTTTTTGCCTGTGCCGTTGTGGCATTTGCTGCACTTGCTGTGCCAGCTGTTCCAACTCCTATTCAAGTCACTCAGCCTGATGGCACCCAGCTGACGATAAAAATCGTTGGCGACGAGTTCTTTAACTATCATACTACCGTCGATGGCTACACCATCGTTCGTGACGAGGCTGGCTATTTCGTATATGCCCAAAGCCAGAACGATAATCTCGTTCCCAGCAAGGTTATTGCCCACAACGTGGCAGAACGCTCGGCTAGCGAGGTGCAGTATGTGAGCACCCTTGAGAAAGGCATTATTAGCCATAGAGATGCCCGTAATGGCAAGTTGAGACGTGCTCCAGTTGATGCCGCCACCAAGGCCGCGGGAGCTAAAGCCTACAACTACAACAACTTCCGTGGACTTATTGTCCTTGTGGATTATTATGATTGCCAGTTCAGTCGCAGCGATGCCCAGAATTTCTATAATCGCATGGTAAATGAGGCGAACTACACTGGTTTTACCAACGAGGATGGTTCAAGCAACTACTATGGCGCTTGCACAGGTAGTGTGCGGGATTACTATACCGACAATAGTATGGGGCGTTTCGTTCCAACCTTTGATGTGGTGGGGCCAGTTACCTTGAATAACTATTCGGTTGATGACCATCAAAAGTGGAACAACACTGGCGAAATATGGGCGGCGGCTCTAAATCAGATTAATTCGCAGGTTGATTTTTCCCAGTACGACACCGACAACGACGGCAATATCGACATGATATATTTCATAGGTGCCGGTAGCGGCTCCAACAGCGACGGCTCCACTACTCACCTGTGGCCACACAAGAGCGACTTGTATTGGGAAAACGTGACTCTCGACGGCAAGCGCGCACGCACCTACGCCTGCTCCACCGAGTATCTTTACAATGTGAGCTATGGAATTTTTGACGGCATAGGCACGATATGTCACGAGTTCAGCCATGTCCTGGGTTTGCCCGACCTCTATGACACCGACTATGAAGAGAGTGGTGGCCAGAGCCAGCACCCTGGCAAGTGGGACATTATGGCTGGTGGCAGTTATCAGAACAACTCGCGCACTCCAGTGGCCTACAGCCTCTATGACCGCTACTCTCTGGGATTTGCCAATGCGCAGGTCATCAATTCTACTGGCACATATACCCTAAACCAGATAGGCTCCACCGGTCAAGGATATATAATCAACAGCCCTGAGGCTAACGTGAAATTCTATCTCGAAAACCGCCAGAACACCAGGTGGGATGCCTATGCCCCAGGACACGGAATGATAATATGCCGTGTTGACTCTACAAACTCCTCGGTGTGGAGCAGCAACGATGTGAACTGCAACCCGAGCCACAACTACTATGTGCTGCTGCGTGCCGGTAATGGCACCGGAACCGAGCAGGCGAGCGATGCCTTCCCCACAGGTTCCAATCTCATTACCAACACCACCACGCCAGGCCTTATAACCTGGAATGGAAATCCTTGCCAGTATAATATCACCGGCATACAGGAAAACAACGGTGTTATAACATTCAACGTGGGTGACGACAACTCGCTGCACAGTATTGTCGAGGACTTTGAGGAGATGCCTGTTGTCACTGCTCCACCTGCCGATGACGTTCAAGGCGTTTACTCCAAGTGGAAATTCGTGAATTGCTACGTTACCGACCCTGGCAGCGACTACTGCAATGGAGAGCATGCCGCTGTGATGAAGAAACCATCGTCGCTCACTATGACTCAGGATGTACGCTATGTGAGCTATATGGTGACTTTTGACGCTAATAATGCTTCGACCACCGCAGCTAAGTTCATCTTATACTTCTCAACCGATGATGGCGCATCATGGACGGCTGTTGCCAACTCAAACGGTGAGACCACCACGACTGTGGGTGCCAACACTGTTGCCACATTGCAATATCCCTTCGACATGACGCAGCCAGCACGCTACCGCATCAGTATGAGTGCGGGAGCAACCTCCTACAAGACATATATCGATGACTTTACCATCCATTACACCGATGTGATTCCATTGGAAGCCACTCCATTGGCAACAGTGCTTAGCGAGGGCGTTGATGGTGACGAGTATCTCATTGCCGACGACTTGGCTGTGGCTGATGTGGCAGAATATGCCAACAACGCCTTTGTCACCGATGGCAACGGCAACTGGATAATGGTGACTGCCAGTGATGAAATATTTGCACAAATCATTAATAAGCAAGCACTCGCTGGCGGGACTCTCAGAGGCACACTCAGTGGCATAGACCTCAACCCGGTGCTCACCATTTCGCAGGTGCCTGAGGAAGGAAATGAAGTTGATCACAGCATCGACATGTATTACTTGGGCGATAGTTTCAACCCTGCAGTTAATCAGGTAATCGATGTGGTTGGATTTTGGAACGCGAACGACGGGGCTCTGCGAGCCTATGACCCATCCTTTGGAGTACAAGGTCAGAGTCTGACGCTCGACACCTCATGGGGAGCGTCGAGCAACACCCTGATTAACGGCAAGCGATACATCGTGCGCTGCGCTATCAATATCAAGGAACCCTGGAAGACCGAAGGTGGCATAGGGCTCATGGACTACGACTATCCCTTCCAGAACTATCTTGGATATGCTCTGCGTCTTCCAAGCACACCCACGGCAATCGCCACTGTCGCTCTCGATGCCGACGAGGCGGTGGATGTCTATAACATGCAAGGACAGCTTGTTAAGCAAGGCGTGAGAGAAAGCATTGCCACTAAAGGTCTGCGACCAGGCATCTACCTCATTGGAGGCAAGAAAGTGGTAGTGAAGTAGTTCTAATATAAAAATTGTGGGATGTGAAATCACGTCCCACAATTTTTATAGAAATTCTAGATATCTAGAAATTCTAGACGATTTAGATTCTATAGAACAACCAATAACCAAAAACCAAAAACCAAAAACCGATAACCAATAACCAATAACCTACACCCATGTCCTCAATATTCATTTTCATCGTTGCCATCTTGATAATGGTGTTTGCCATCGCGAGGTGGAAGATTCATCCGTTCCTTGCCATTATTGCCACGGCGCTATTGCTGGCGGTGGTACTTGGTGTGCCACTGAAGTCTATACCCGATGTTATAGGCAAGGGCTTCTCGAGCATCTTCACTGGCATCGGTCTAGTGATAATCTTTGGGACCATTATTGGCACCGTGCTTGAGAAAACAGGCGCAGCCTTGTCGATGGCACGAGCCGTGGAAAGGGTAGTGGGGCAGCGCTTTCCCCGCCTGGCGATGATGCTCATTGGTTGGATAGTGTCGATACCCGTGTTTTGTGACAGTGGCTTTGTGCTTGTGAGCCCCATTGGTAAATCGCTGGCACGGCGCACGGCACTTCCGCAGGCGAGCCTGATGCTCGCACTGGGCGCCGGACTCTTTGCCTCGCACGTGTTCATTCCTCCCACACCAGGTCCTGTCGCCGCTGCTGGCATGATGGGGCTTGATGACAATCTGCTCATGGTTATTGCAGTGGGTGTGGTAATCTCGCTTATCTCGCTCATGCCTGCCTATTTCTTTGCAGGGAAGATTGGAAAGAAGATAACGACGGTGGGAATCGAACTCGAAGAGGACAAAAACGCTGAAGAAGTCAAAAACGCTCCATCGGCAATGCTGTCGTTCCTCCCCATCATCGTGCCAGTGCTGCTGATGGCGATGGGTAGCGTAGCTTCGCTCGTGGCTATGCCCGAATGGCTCGCAGCGGTCTTTGCCTTTCTTGGCAAACCAGTAATCGCCCTGATGGTGGCGTTTCTGTGCTGCCTGCCGCTGTTGGCGAAACGAAGGTTGCTCAAGCAGTCTTACGGTATCATCAACGACTCGCTTATGACTGCTGGCCCCATCATCTTCATCACTGCCGCTGGCAGTGTGCTTGGAGCAGTGATAATGGAGAGTGGCTTTGTCGAGATCATTAAGCAATATGCTGGCTCCCTCTCGGTGCTTGGAGTGGTCTTCCCCTTTATCATCGCTGCTATCCTCAAGTCGGCTCAAGGCTCTTCTACCGTGGCGATTACCACCACGGCGAGTCTCATGGGTATGTTCAGTGACGCTGGCTCAATGATGCACGCGTTAGGTTTCACCACACCCCTTGCCGCCACCCTCGTGGTGATGGCGATAGGCGCTGGGGCAATGACTGTGTCGCACGCCAATGATAGCTACTTTTGGGTGGTGACAGGCTTCGGCGGCATCCGCGCCACCGACGGCTACCGCTCCTTCACCCTGATGACCCTAATTATGGGCATTACAGCTATCATCGCTATAGCCCTCGCAGCACTGATATTGATTTAGGATGATATTTTACCAAAATCATGCTTTATTTCAACTTTTGGCAGGCTATCGAATTTATATCTTGCCAAAATTGAGATTTCTTCCGTTTTTTATAATGAGGACCATGAAGCGTAGGTGTCACATTTTTTTCAAAAACTGATTGCTTGTTTGTGTGTTTTCAAGAACAGGGAACTGTTGCAAAACTCACTCTCAAAACATAAACAACTGAACAATCTGAATATTCTGATTTTATCTAAATCTGTTTGTCAAAGGATTGTTTTTTCTTTGATTCATATTAATCAGAAAAATGCGATTAAGCGATTCAAAGCTGAGCTTGCTCAATGCCTTGCAAGCGTGAGCATTTTATCTAAATATCAGTTGTTTTTTGATGCTTGTTGTTTATTGATGTCAATCAAGCGTGTTGTGCCCGTTGTTTAAATGTTGTTTTAGTTGTTTGTTTTGGTGCAGGAAGTCGTCAGAAAGATGGGGAAAAACGCAAGGATACATGCAAATTGTTTGGAAGTTATATCTAATAGTGCTAACTTTGCATGATTAATATTTTCATTTTTTTACATTTTTCCATAGAGAAAAGACACATGAAAAAAATAGTCTATATATTTTTCATCTTTTTGGCACTCTCGGCAGCAGTTGGGTGCAGCCGCAGTGTGGATAAGCGTCTTGTCCTTGCCGACACGCTTATGTGGACCGCCCCCGACAGCTCGCTTGCCATTCTCAACGCCATCAACCGCGATTCCCTCCAAGGCGACGAGAACCAGGCCTACCACGCCCTGCTCCTCACCCAAGCGCAGTTCCGCTGCAATGGCCATTGTGCTAGTGACTCATTAATCAACACAGCCATCAACCACTACAGCGACAACCACAACCGCGAGCACTACACCCGCGCCCTATTATATAAAGGTGCCTACTACGAGTTCAACACCAATCAACCAGTTGAGGCCATGCGCTACTATAAGATGGCCGAAGACAACGCCGACACCACCGACTACCGAAACCTCGCACAGATCAACCTCCGCATGGGCAAGCTTTACTACGACAACTTCGCCAGCAACAACCTCGACCTCGAGAAATTCGAGAAAGCCATTTACTACTATTCTTACCTTGACGACAAATCTAAAATCATCTTCTGCCACCATCACATAGGCGACATTTTCAGGCTCACTAATCAAGACAGTGCAATACAGCATCTAGATATTGCAATAAAGCTTGCGGTTGAAACTGGTGACAGTGCTGAGTATTTTAACTGCCTCACTTCCAAGTCTCTTTCTTTACTCTTTGATGGGCAATTCAATAAAGCCAAGGAATGTGCCATAATGAGTGCACTTAATGGCTCAAAATATGTTGACGACAACACTTTTTATAATGCAGCCAGAGCCTATTGCGCTCTTGGCATGGTTGATTCAGCGCAACTGTTCTTAAGTAAAGCCAGTGCTAATCCCGATAACAAACAGATCCTTGCCATGCGTTACCTGACCATGACCGACATCTTCAGCAAAACAGGTGATTTAGCCAGTTTTAAGAAATATGAGGAATTGTATTGCGCCCTGCGTGACTCTTTAAGCAATAACCAGAATGTTACTGCTATTTTTGATAATGAGAATTCATTCCAAAATCAATCCAGTAATAACACTAGGATAGAAAGAGACAAGTCAAGGAGGCTTGTTGCATGCCTTATCGTCGCAATCGCACTGGCTATAATAATTGTTGGGTATCTATTCCTTCGAATTCACAGTAAAAGGAAACAAGAAAAAATAGAGTTTCTCGACACCTTGAAAACAATTAGCGAGAAGCACGAACTTGAGAAGTCGCAACTGCAACAACTATTCAGAAGTCTTGAAATGAAATCAAAAAAATTGGGGCATGAAATGTCCATCAAGGATTCTTATTCAAAAATTCTGAGGGATATGGTTGCAAGGCACATTGTTGTGATGGAAAAGCTGGCATCAACCTACGCTAAAGGAAGTGATTCTAATTTCAAGAGCGATTTCATCAAAATTGTGGGTGAATATCGCGAGGCTTCCAGTTTCTGGGAGGCTGCCACAGCCTATGTAAATGACAATTACAAGGGCTTCTTTGACCGAGTGGACACGTTGTGCCCCAAGCTAAGTGACAAGCAAAGGAAAATCATAACTTTGCATTGCTTAGGTTTTGATTATGTGAATTGTGCTGTAATATTAGGAACCTCGGCAAGCTCAATGGGAGTGATGTGCACTAGAATTGCCGACCGATTAGGCACCGATTTATCACTAAAAAAGTTTGTTGAAAAGTTGAAAATGGAATGTATCAATGAATCTTAATAAGATTTCCTGCAAGTTTTTTGAATGTGTTAAAAAATAAGTGTTACAGAAATCGCTGATAAACAGTGGATTATATTGTTTTGCTGTTAAAAAAATAAATTTTTTGGACAGAAAATTTCAATTTATTTTTGCAGAAAATTTTAAAAACAACAAAACAATGAGAATGAAATTCGTTTTGATTATCGGAATTTTACTTGCTATTTGTAACAATGCCTCTGCACATCGTGATGTCGTTATTGTGCATTCAGGAGGAAGCAATCAAGGCCTCAACCAAATCTACATCGAGAACCCTCGGGTGACCTATGACGACGCTCTCAACGAGCTCTATGTCTATTTTGGTTCTTCAGGGACAATCGACTTGGAGTGTGATGACGGCACAGGCACACCATATTATTATGTGTATGGTGAATACCATCCTGCATGCGACACCGCTACCTACTCCAACCTTCCCCCCGGCTACTACACCATCACCATCCACAGCGTTTATGGCATAACCTACACAGGCAACTTCACGGTCAACTGATTTTCAATGATAAGCAAGATTGACATAATTGGCGACATCGCTTTAGGGGTGGCCAACAGGCTGGTCTCTAAGCCATTGCTGAACTATAGTTTACTAGGTGGTGACTTTGGCGAGATGCTGTTCTTGTATCATTACTCAAGGACTGGACACGGATATGAGGCAATAGCAGACAACTTATTGGATAATATGATGCTGTCATTAAATCGCCTGCCTCGAGTCGCCACCTATTGCAGTGGACTTGCCGGCTTGGGTGTGGGACTCCTGAGTATGCAACATGACGGATTTATCGATGGGGCAGAGACTGCTCTTGACGCTATTGATCCAACAATTGCGAATACAACAGACCTCTTTATCAGTAACAACAACATAGACTTCCTGCATGGTCTCATTGGCATTGGGTTCTATCTACTTGAGAGATGCAATTCAAGCAAGGAATACTCAGTGTCCAATCTCAGTAAGATTATTGATTATCTTGATAGATCAAAGATTACCGATGGTGCGATTGTGAAATGGAGATATAACGCAAAGAGACTCTCAAAACCGTATAACATCTCACTCTCTCATGGTGTCTCCAGTATTGTGGTGTTTCTATGCAGATTATTGAAATCTGGGATACTTTGTGAGAAATATAATGCATTAATTAAACAAATGCTTGAAGGTGCGGTGCGCTACATACTGAGCAACAGGGTTGATGTTGACAAACTGGGATGCTGGTTTGCGTCTTCCTCTGTTGAATGTGACGACCGCCCTCATCGTAGCCGTCTGGCTTGGTGTTATGGTGATTTGGGAGTCGCGACAGCATTGCTTGAGGCAGGGAATACACTTAATGATTCTTCAGTCCGCGACATAGCAATACAAGTACTGCTATATTCGGCGAAACGCCGTGACATTAAAGCCAACTATGTGAAAGACTTCTGCGTGTGCCACGGCTCAGTAGGCATAGCTCAAATCTTCCGCAGCCATGGAATTGCTCTTGAGTTGGATGAATTGCTCGATGCAGCCGACTATTGGGAAAAGGACACATTAAGCAGGGTGGTCGTGGAAGGTCATGGTCGTCACACTTTATTGTATTATGATCCTGAGAATGGCGGCTATATAGAGAGAGGTGGTGTCCTTGATGGCATTGCAGGTGCTGGGCTATATCTCTTAGGAGAGCACACTCATTTAAATAAATTGCTTCTATTGCCATGTCAATGAGGAAATATAAAATACAATATCTTCCCACTAGTCGAGTTGTGTTGCGAATGCCGTTGATGCCATGCAACGTTCTCAACAACGTACTTTTCTCGGACGAAGAGTTTGAGAGGATGATTACAGACCGCACCTTTAGGAATGCGGTTTATTTGTCTTCTCCAGCCTTGGCTCTGGAACTTGACCGTTTCTTGAGCGGAGAGATGAGAAAGGGCTCCAGAATAGAGCGGCTGAGAGCCGGACTCACAAAATACGTTGAGAGGATGTCAACCCGCTGCACGCCATTTGGCTATCTCGCCTCATGCTCAACTGTGGAATTGGCCGGTAAGCATAGACTCATGGCCTCCAGCAATATCAAGGAGAGTTACCGTATCGACATGCTCTGCTTATACAACCTGGCGCAGATTCTCCTTTCGGACAATGATATACTGCGGCAACTCAGCTACCGGGTGAATGACACATTGCTAAGTGTGGGTGGAAGATACCATTATATAACTCGCAGATATACGGCACACGGAGTCCAGTTTCAAATAAGTTCGGTCAAGCGCACTCCAATATTAAGAGACGTGTTAAAGCAATGCCAAAGGCAGATGAGTTTTGAGGATCTAAAGCAGAGCATAACGCGTGTTTATGAAATAAGCGACTCAGCTTTGACCGATTACCTGCTGTCACTCATCAAGAACCAGCTGTTAATAAGCAATATTGACCCCACTGTGACAGATGACAGCTACCAGGCTCTCCTGATGTCACGACTGCCCGAAGGTGAAACCAGGACCAAGCTGGAACAAATAGAATCATACCTTGATGAACTAAAAGTAAATCGTGATTACGAGGAGAACACGAGAGCTATACAGGAAATTAAGTCTTTGCTCATGGATTGTGGTGTGGGCAATGCAAATGACAAGTTCATAGTACAGCTGGACACTTTCAGGGAACTGTCACAAGGCATGCTGAATAAAGACACCTTGATACCTCAGTTGCAGGATGCGATTGATTTTATGCTCCACTTCTGCAATGCTGGAGAGAGTTTGGAATTGGCAAATTTCAAAAAGCAGTTCACTGCACGATATGAGCAACAAGAGGTGCCGCTGATTGAAGCCCTGGATCCCGAAGTGGGAGTAGGATACTATGTAAAATCAAGCATAGTCAATAATCCATTGATTGCCGGCATTCAACCGCCCATATCACAAAAATCTTATTCAAGCATAGCCATTACTCCTCTATCTAAGATATTACTCCATAAAATGGTGGGATCTAACGAAAAAGGTGTCATAGAGCTGAAGACAGAAGACTTCAAGATTGAGCCACAGCCCGTAACAAAACTTCCTCTCACTATGGCAGCGATGTTCAGCATTGCAGGCATTGATGACATGTCGGGTGAATACAAACTGAAAGGACTGCATTTCTCTGGCTCTTCGGCTGCAAATCTACTTGGAAGATTCGCAAGTGGAAACAAGAACATTTATGTAATAGTCAAACAAGTCGCAGACAGTGAGAACGAAGCAATAAATGACAAAATTGTAGCCGAAATCGCCCATGTTCCTGAGGCAAGGACAGGGAACATCCTTTCACGGCCACATTTGCGGTCACATGAAATAACCTATCTCACAAACTCCACCCTTGATGACGATTATGTGATTCCTGTCAATGACCTAATGGTGAGCGTAAGCAATGATAGAGTTGTATTACGTTCTAAAAGGTTGAAAAAAGAGATTGTGCCTCGTCTCACTACTGCGCATAATTATAGCAAAGGCACTCCAATTTACCGTTTCTTGTGTGAACTGCAAAATCAAAGTGGCATACCAGCATTGTCATTCCACTGGTGTGGTCTTGACCAAGTTTTTGAACACCTGCCACGAGTGATATACCGTAATATAATCCTCTCGCCCGAAAGATGGACACTGAGCACCAAGGACATCAAAAAAGACAAGATGCATTACTCAACCCAGAAATTGATGGCATGGAAAGACATCAATAAGTTACCCAATAGAGTGCTCTTGGTCGCTGGCGACAACAAACTGATTGTGGATTTCAATAGCACTTTGAGTATCAAAGCTTTTCTTAGCGAGATAACACATTCCCAAACTGTTACACTTGAGGAGTTCATCGAATGTGAGAATGTAGTGACTGACGAACATGGCGGCAGTTACCAGAATGAGTTTATAGTTCCTTTAATTCGTCATCAGTTATGAGCAGGAATTCAAATATTAAGCGCATTTTTGTACCAGGTGACGAGTGGCTGTTTTTCAAAGTCTATTGTGGCGTGAATACCAGTGACGAATTATTGGTAAAAAAGATTTTGCCTCTCGCCCACAGGCTTATGAAGGAAAAGATAATAATTAGGTGGTTCTTCATCAGATATTCCGATCCAGATTATCACCTCAGAGTTAGATTTCTCTTGAATTCGCCCGATGAAGTAGGTTATGTTATAACAAAAACAAGAGAAAGTCTTTCTACATATTTAAAAACTAATGAGGTTTCTAAAGTAGTGATTGACACTTACCAAAGAGAGATTGAGCGATATGGGGCCAAGTACATTGAGCTTTCAGAACAGATTTTCCATTCTGGAAGTGAGTGTGTTGCTACAATCTTGAAGAACCTGAAAGACAATTCAGAATTAAGGTGGCAAGTAGCGTTCCTTATTATTGACTCACTGTTTACAAGTTTAGGGCTTAATGTTGAGCAGAAAAAAGAATACATTGAGAGAATGAACGATTCGTTCATGAGAGAATTCAATTTCAACATCCACAACAGCAAGAGTCTCAACGATGCCTACAGGATAAAGCGAAAGGCAGTCGCCGACCTTGTCAGCGGCTTAGACGACGAGGATGTGGACTCCTTAATGAGAAAGCATGTCAATGCTTATGCCAACGAAGTCGCAGAAATTATAGGAGATATTCCTATAGACAAATTGAGCATATCATCTTATTTGCACATGGAGATGAACAGGCTTTTTGCCAATAATAACCGCCTTAATGAGATGGTGGTTTATAACTATTTGACAAGATATTATAAAAGTGAGATTGCGAAAGCAAAATCACAGAACAAATAACTTATTAATTAACTATTAATTCTTTTAATTATGAAGAAAATATCAAAAGAAGACTTGTCGCTCGACAAGCAAGTGGTGAGTGCCCTCGGAGGCTCTAACGGCACGAAAGACGCCACCGACATCTGCACAAATCCAACAGTACAAACAACTTTGGACTCGCATGGCGAAATCTGTTGTTATTATTCTAAGGACGACAAATCATGTGATACATGTGAACTTTCTAAGTGCATAGATTGTCCTGGAACAGCAGATTGTCCTGAATCAGACGATGAAACAGGATGTCCTATTTCTTATGACGACGATACTACATGCATGACTCCCATCCCAGAGACACAGCATTGTTAAAATTGTTGATTAACAGCTGTTCTATGCAGTATTTATTAACAGTAGGTGTTAAAAAATAGCCTTACCATCTTAATTGGGTTTAATCTTGAAAAATGTTGCTCTCTCTGATTGTTGTTTTTATTTCTCTTTTGCGTCAAGGCTCAAGGTTTTGTGCATTATAAGCACAACTTTTGCACTGCCCGAGAACAACCATGTGATAAATCATAATCAGGGAGAGCATTTTTCTTAAAGAATAAAATTTGATTTTCAAGCAATTACAAGCGACTTTTTACGTTATATATATGCATATATTAAAATAAAAACTGCCTATTTTCATGTGGAATAGATAGGCGAAACACCCAAAATGTCATGAAAAAGTTTACGTTATTATTACTAGCATTATTTGTGATGTCACTGTTCTCATCATGTGAAGAAGATATTGAAAAGCGCCAGGTGACCTTTACCGCCACAATGCCAGCCGACGACTTATCTTCTTCACGGCCTGGCAGCATTATAAATGGGGCGCCATCGCCTGACGGCTACAACCTTGATGCCCAGTGGAAAAGCGGCGACAAGATACAGATTTTTGTCCGTCAAGACGGCAAAGTGTATCAGCTTGAGAGCCCAGCCGTAATCTCCAGCATCAGCAGCGACGACAAGACCTGCTCATTCATGGTAACGCTACCAAAGTCAGTCAACCGTGATAAGGACTACGACATTATAGGTGTGACGGGAGTGGAAGCGCAAATAGATGGAGAGAATGTGGTTGCCTTGTGCACCATGAAGCGAGTGGACACAGAGAGATTTAATGAGATATTACCAATGTGGTTCATCGCCAAGAAAGGCAGCACCCAAGCGAAGTTCCGTCACCTGTGCGCCTATGAGGTGCTATCTGTCAACAATGTGTCGGACGCGAGCATCACGTTCAAGCACTCAGGATTTCAGGTGCTTTCTCGGTGGTACATTTATAGTGCCTCCATATTGCTCTCAGACGGTTCTATAGCAGGTGAGCAAGATGTGAAAAACGATGCCGAGAGTGATGAAATCACGATTCCCGCTGGAGGCACTGGCACAATAGTGTCGTGGTACATTCCAATAACTATTATAGCCGATGTGACTATCGACAATGCCAAGCTCAAAGCTGTTGTCAATGGAAAGAATGTGACTACCATTGACGCAATGATATCATATAAGACTCAAGCACGCGGCAATGCCTATTACATGGAGGTCACCTGGGATGGCTTGACTCTGAATTTCTCTAATGAGTTCTGTCCCGATGGAAACCATCCACACATGATTGACTTGGACTTGCCATCAGGGACAAAGTGGGCATGCTGCAATGTGGGAGCCAATAGCCCGGCGGAATGTGGAGATTATTTCGCCTGGGGCGAAACCACTCCCAAGACGTACTATGCAAAGAACAACTACAAGTGGTACAGTGGTGGTGACGACCATAAAATAACGAAGTACTGCTCAAATAGTGAATATGGCGTTGTCGATAACATAGTAGGTCTTGAGTTGGAGGACGACGCCGCATACGTGAATTGGGGCCCTGAGTGGCGCACACCAGGAACGGCTGCGATTAATGAGCTATTGGAAAATTGCACAACTAAGTGGACTAAGGTAAACGGAATGTTCGGTCTTGTTTTCAAGAGCAACACAAATAATGGGGCGATTTTCTTTCCAGCTGTTGGTTGGTATACCAATAAAGGACTTCAGGAATTTGAGACAGCGGGAACCTATTGGTCACGCTATAATCCCTATACTTCTGCGCCAAACTGGGCATATATTATGGGGTTCGGCGTTGGTAACTTTGGTGAGATGGACTGGCTGTCATTATCAGCCCTTAATCGATATTGTGGTTGCGCTATTCGTCCTGTGTATGTTGGAGAAGAGTAGACACTAGAGCATCTTTATACAGTCGGTCTCGACGAAGTTGCCAAATGTGGGAGATTCATCCACACAGAGAAGAAGGTTATGAGAAAGTGAGATTGCGAAAGCAAAATCACAGAACAAATAACTTATTAATTAACTATTAATTCTTTTAATCATGAAGAAAATATCAAAAGAAGACTTGTCGCTCGACAAGCAAGTGGTCAGTGCTCTAAGTGGAACTAATAGCACTAATGATGGCACTGATAACAATTGTAATACTGATAACAATTGTAATGCCACTGAAAACAATTGTGATACTACAGATGAAAACTGCAATACTCCTACAGTGGAAGGCACGTGCCAAGACACAGTGATTGAATGTTTAGATACTTTTTTGGGAGGATGTTTGAATCAGACACAAGAGGGAGATAATTGTAATAATAATAAAACAAAAGTTGTTGAGTGTCTTGAACATACACTTAAAGATTGTCCAGCCACTGATTCTCATTACCATTTATGTTGTGCTTTGACTGATGATTGCAACACATATGGAAATACATGTGAACTTTCAGAATGTATATGTACTGAAACAGGTGACCCTGTTTGTGTTGTATCTAATGTGCCTGGCTGCTTGACTCCCATTACAGAGCCCCAACATTGTTAAGATTTGTTGTTTATTTGACTGTTCTTTGCAGTATTTCTTAACAACAGACGTTTTAAAGATAGTCCAACCTTCTTAATTGAATTTCATGATGAAAAAGTGCTTGTTCCCTCTGTTTTTTGCGATTATGTGTATATTGTTTGGTAAGGCTCAGGATTTCGCGCAGTATAAGCAGAATCTTGATTGGCAGGTGTATAATTACCCGCAGGAGAAAATCCACGTGATGACCGATAAGCCTTACTACATCACGGGTGACACTATATGGCTTCGTTCCTTTGTGGTAGACGCATTGACTCATAAGCCAGTTGATGCGAGCAAGTTTGTCTATGTAGAGCTCATCAGCCCGATGAATACCGTGGACATGCGCATCAAGATTAAGGAGCGCGACGGAGTGTTCGAGGGCTATCTTCCTCTCGACCCCACCAAAGTTGCCGAGGGAGAATACACACTCACCGCCTACACGATGTTCATGCAGAACCAGGGAGAGCAGTACTTTTTCAAGAAGAAGGTGAAGATTGTCAGTTCATTTTCAATCAACAGCAAGATTGACTATGAATTTGAGTGGAAAAATAAGGGAAAAGACAAAGAGAGCCTGAAAGTTAATTTTCAATATCTGAATGCTCAGACTGGTGAAAAGCGAGAATACAGCAGTTTCAACTGTTATTTCCCTGGAGGCAGGAAAATAGAGTGGCTTGGTGGAAAAAATAATTTAAGCATTGAAGTCAAGAATAAGGAGTTATCTGGCAGGTGCTTTAAGGTCAAGTATGGAAATCATGCAAAATACATAACTTATCCATCAGGCAGTACAATCACCTACGATGTGAGTTTCTATCCCGAGGGAGGCTATCTCGTTCCTGGCTTTGAGAACCGAATGACGTTCAAAGCTATGGACAGCAGTGGCAAGTCTGTCGACATCACTGGCGACATAGTTGATGGTAGCGGCAATAAGGTAGCAAGCATCACCACTACTCATGACGGCATGGGACTCGCCACGTTCACCCCACAAGCAGGGATAAGCTATCAGGCAATCTGCCAAAACGAGAATCTTGGAGAAAAGTCTTTTGAACTGCCACAAGTGAGAAACGATGCGACAGTACTGCAAGTGAGTAACGAAGGCAAGACAGTAAAGATTGAGGCAAAAGGCAGTCAGCAGAGCACAGCGATGATAGCTGTGCAGCTACGAGGCATTCTGCTCGCTACTGGTTATGAAAGTGTTAACATTGAAACCGACACATTGCCAGCTGGCGTTGTGCAGGCATTGTTAATTAATGAGAACGGCCGTATGCTCAGCGAGCGACTGTTCTTCGTCACAGGCAAGCAAGTACCAAAAGCAAAATTGAATAGCGACAAACAAGATTATAGCAGCCGTGAACTCGTGCAAGCGAGCGTTGACTTGAGCGAATTTGCTTTCACCAACACTATCGTTGGCAACTTCGCCGTGAGTGTGACCGACGACCGCAGCATCGTGGTCGACAGCACCACCTCAATTCTAACCAATCTGCTCCTTCAGAGTGACCTGAAGGGACGCATCAATAATCCTGCTTGGTATTTCGAAAACAGCGACCGCAGCAAAGACCTCGACATGCTAATGATGACTCAAGGCTGGCGCCGTTACGACGTGGCTCATGCGCTTATTGGGAGAGATGTTGTTCCACAATTCCCAATTGAACAAGGGCAAATACTCAGCGGCATAGTAAAAAGTGAGTGGAGAAACAAACCTATCGAAAATGCAATTGTTAAGATAATAGCCCCCAAAATTGGATATGGCAACCTTACTACAACCGACGTGGATGGTAGATGGTTGATTGATGATGTTGCTTTTCCTGACAGTACCTTGTTTGTTATGCAGACAACAAATCAAAAGGATAAAGCAAAGGGCAATTTGTTTCTTGATAAAGATACTCAAGTCGACATTCAAGGGTTAAAAGCCTGTCTCGGTTCTTCTCAATTACTTGATGATGAAATAGTGAAATATTTAAATAACGAGAAACAACGACTACAATACATTAATGGAGTTGCTAATGTGATGCTAGATGAAGTTATTGTTGAGAAAAAGAAACGCAAAAAAATTGAAAGTGTTTACGACTTATTATCATCCGAGGGCCATGATTATAAATACTTTGATAAATGGGAGATAACCTCTTGGGATTCTGCCATCAGAAGATTCAGAGGTATCATTATCAAGAAAAATGGGTTGTTTTATCGTGGTGAATTGGTTGGGATATTCGTTGACGGTTCTCCAGTTACAGGATGGAATGGTCCTGATTCAGGGCACACCATTGTGGGATCGGCCAGTGATGATGCCTATGACCTCTTACAGTCAATGTATCCCTTTAACTGGGTGAGGCAAGTAAGCTTTATTCCACCTGGTTCCTCGGCTGGTTTCTCCAGTTATGCTGGCGGTATTTTGAGAATTACCCTGAAAAATGGTACAGAAGAAGGTTCAAGTAAACGAAACTATACAATTAAAAAGTTTTTGCCTTTCGGCTATCAAATGCCTGCCGAGTTCTATGCACCAAGCTACGACACTGGCGACAACGGCATTGGCGAGGGCACC
The DNA here is from genome assembly GCA_937916085.1 of uncultured Prevotellaceae bacterium. GTDB lineage: Bacteria > Bacteroidota > Bacteroidia > Bacteroidales > Muribaculaceae > Sodaliphilus. Next base: position 38,043 of record CALGGO010000081.1, read on the forward strand.
GACTTGCGCGAGACCCTCTACTGGAATCCCAGCGTCGCCATCGGCAACAACAAGCAAGCTCGTTTCAATTTTTACACCAACGACGTTGCCAACACCAGCTATACCATCACCGTGGAGGGAGTCACCCAATCGGGCGAGCTCATCCACGCAACCAAGAAGATTACAAAGAAATAATAATACCTAAAGCATTATGGTTATGAAAAAAATATTATTCTCTCTAATTGCCTTATTGGCGTGTGTGATGCTATTCACTTCATGTGAAGAGGATATTGAGAAGCGCCAGGTGACCTTCACAGCCACAATGCCCAGCGACGACTTGTCATTCTCACGGCTTGGAAGTATCATCAATGGCGTGCCAGCAGCCGACGGCTTTAATCTGAGAGCCCAGTGGCAAGACGGCGACAAGATGCAGATTTTTGTCCGTCAAGACGGCAGGGTGTATCAGGTTGAGGATCCAGCCGTTGTCTCTAGTATTAGCAGCGACGGCAAGACCTGCTCATTCATGGTAACGCTGCCCAAGTCGGTCAATCGTGATAAGGACTATGACATTATAGGTGTGACAGGTGCAGAAGCCTATATCGATGGAGATAATGTGATTGCCTTGTGCAACCTTAAACGAGAAGGCTCTGAAAGATTTGATGAAGAATTTCCGATGTGGTTCGCCTGCAAGAAAGGCAGCAATCTGGCGAAGTTTCGTCATCTGTGCACCTACGAGGTCCTCAATGTCAACAATGTGTCGGATGCGAGCATCACTTTCAAGCACTCAGGATTTCAGGCACTTTCTCGGTGGTACATTTATAGTGCCTCTATATTGCTCTCCGATGGTTCTATATTAGGTGGGCAAGATGTGCAAAGCGATGCCGAGAGTAATGAAATCACGATACCCGCTGGGGAAACAGGCACAATAGTGTCGTGGTACATTCCAATAACTATTATAGCCGATGTGACTATCGACAATGCCAAGCTCAAAGCTGTTGTCAATGGAAAGAATGTGACTACCATTGACGCAATGATATCATATAAGACTCAAGCACGCGGCAATGCCTATTACATGGAGGTCACCTGGGATGGCTTGACTCTGAATTTCTCTAATGAGTTCTGTCCCGATGGAAACCATCCACACATGATTGACTTGGACTTGCCATCAGGGACAAAGTGGGCATGCTGCAATGTGGGAGCCAATAGCCCGGCGGAATGTGGAGATTATTTCGCCTGGGGCGAAACCACTCCCAAGACTTACTTTACAAAGTCTAACTATAAGTGGTACTCTGGAGGCGACGACC
>CALGGO010000082.1 GCA_937916085.1 uncultured Prevotellaceae bacterium
GCTCTACAGCCTTGGTGATGGCCTCCTTGTAGCTTACCTGTGGTAAACCCTGGTTGCACTCCACCTTGAACTCACGGCGCAGACGGTCGATGATGATGTCGAGGTGAAGCTCTCCCATACCGCGGATGATGGTCTGGCCTGTCTCGTCGTTGGTCTCCACCTGGAAAGTGGGGTCCTCCTCGGCGAGTTTCTGCAAGCCCACTCCCAAGCGGTCGAGGTCGTTCTGGGTCTTTGGCTCCACGGCGATGCCAATCACTGGCTCGGGGAAGTCCATAGCCTCCAGCACGATGGGACGCTTCTCGTCGCACAGGGTGTCGCCGGTGCGCACGTCCTTGAAGCCCACTCCAGCGCCAATGTCACCGCAGCCTATGGTCTCCATAGGGTTCTGGTGGTTGCTGTGCATCTGGAACAAGCGCGAGATGCGCTCCTTCTTTCCCGACCTCGAGTTGAAGACATAGCTGCCTGCGTCGATTTGACCCGAGTAAACACGGAAGAACACGAGTCGTCCCACGTAGGGGTCGGTGGCAATCTTGAACACGAGGGCGCACATGGGCTCTTCAAAGAGGGGGCGACGTGCCTCCACCTTATCGGGGTCGCCGATAGCGTGACCTGTCACCTCGTCGGCATCTTCGGGGCTGGGCAGATAGGCGCACACTGCGTCGAGCAGGGGTTGCACGCCTTTGTTCTTGAACGAACTGCCGCACAGCATTGGCACGATTTCCATCTGCAAAGTAGCGGTGCGCAGCGCGCTCTTGATGTCGGCCTCGGTGATGGTGGATGGGTCATCGAAGTATTTTGCCATCATGTTCTCGTCAAACTCGGCAATCTTTTCGAGCATCTCATCGCGGTACTGCTGGCACTCGTCGAGCATCTCGGCGGGGATTTCCTCTACTGAGTACTCTGCGCCCATAGTCTCGTCGTGCCAGTATAACGCTTTCATCTTCACCAGGTCAACAACGCCCTTGAAATTCTCCTCTGAGCCGATAGGCAACTCAATGGGGCATGGGTTAGCGCCCAGCACGTCATGCAGCTGGCGGGCAACTTCTAGATAGTTGGCGCCGGCACGGTCCATCTTGTTGACGTAGGCGATGCGTGGCACGTTGTACTTGTCGGCCTGACGCCACACTGTCTCGCTCTGAGGCTCAACGCCTCCCACGGCACAGAAAGTGGCGATGGCACCGTCGAGAACTCTCAGCGAGCGCTCCACCTCTACGGTGAAGTCAACGTGTCCTGGGGTGTCGATTAGGTTGATTTTGAACTTTTTGTCATCATAGTTCCAGAAAGCTGTGGTAGCGGCCGAAGTGATGGTGATGCCTCGCTCCTGTTCCTGGACCATCCAGTCCATAGTAGCTGCACCATCATGCACCTCACCAATCTTGTGGGTAAGGCCGGTGTAGAACAATATGCGCTCCGAAGTAGTGGTCTTACCGGCATCAATGTGAGCCATGATACCGATATTACGCGTCATCTTCAGATTCTCGTCAGCTTTCATCTCTATGATTCCTTTTTCTCAATTAAAACCTGAAGTGAGCAAAAGCACGGTTAGCCTCGGCCATGCGGTGCATGTCCTCTTTGCGCTTGAAGGCGCCACCTTGCTCATTGTAAGCATCCATAATCTCGGCAGCGAGCTTGTCGGCCATAGTCTTGCCGCCACGCTTGCGTGCGAAGTTGATCATGTTCTTCATCGAAATTGATTCCTTGCGATCGGGGCGAATCTCAGTAGGAACCTGGAATGTAGCGCCACCGATACGGCGAGATTTCACCTCTACCTGAGGTGTAATCTTCTCGAGAGCCTCTTTCCAAATCTCAAGAGGTGCTTTCTCAGCATCCTTCATCTTGCCACCCACGAGGTCGAGGGCGCTGTAGAAGATGCGGTAAGAGGTGTTCTTCTTACCATCTAACATCAGGTGATTGACGAATTTCGAAACTCGCACGTCACCGAACTTAGGATCGGGCAAAATGATCCTTTTCTTTGGCTTAGCCTTTCTCATTTTTTTCTTAAATAATTGTAGTTTTTGGCAGCTTGGTTGTTTGCTTCTTTGTTCTTCAACGGCCGACTCTTCGGCCATTTACTCAACCCAAATAAATCAATCCAATAATCAAAAACTAAGTTTCTAAATTTTTTTGTCTTTTTTCTAGTAAAAATTGGTCTGCTTTACTTCTTGGCAGCTTTAGGACGCTTGGCGCCATATTTCGAGCGGCGCTGGGTGCGGCCTGCTACACCGGCAGTGTCGAGTGTGCCGCGAACGATGTGGTAACGTACACCAGGGAGGTCTTTCACACGGCCACCGCGAACCATCACGATGGAGTGCTCTTGAAGGTTGTGTCCCTCACCGGGAATGTAAGAGTTCACCTCTTTACCGTTAGTTAATCTCACGCGTGCAACTTTGCGCATAGCCGAGTTTGGCTTCTTGGGGGTGGTGGTGTAAACACGCACGCACACGCCACGACGCTGTGGGCAAGAATCCAAAGCAGGCGACTTGCTGGTACCCTCCAGTGAAGTGCGACCTTTTCTTACTAATTGCTGAATTGTTGGCATCTTAGTTTAGTTTTACTTTGTTTGAATTTTAAATTATTACTTAGTTTCTAAAATGCCCTTTGGGAATTGCGTAGTCCTATTCATCTCTCACTAAATCAGTGATTTAGCCAAAGTCATAGGACGCTTTTTGCCCAAAAAGCGATGCAAAGTTACTAACTAATTGGCTAATAACCAAATATTTTTAAGCCCGCAAACCCCTCACAAAAGCGTTTTATTATATAATGTAAACTCCCCGAAACCACCTAACTTGGTAGATTTCAGGGAGTTTATAAAAAGTGGCTTTTTTCTTAAAACCCTAAAGATTTAACTTTATTTAACCTTATGCCCTCCTTGTCCTTCTCGCTGAGCAGCCTCTGTGCCGGCTCTATCAGCCAGTCGATGCCCAGGGCGGGGTCGTCATGGGCTATGGTCATCTCGCTCTGGGGGGCATACACGTTATCGACCTTGTACTGGAACTGAGCAACCTCGCTCAGCACCACAAAGCCGTGGGCGAAGCCGCGAGGGATGAAGAGCTGCTCACCACCCTCGTGCGTGAGCTCCACTGCCACATGCTTGCCCCATGTGGGACTGCCCGAGCGCAAATCTACGGCAACGTCGAGCACCCTACCCTGCGACACGCGCACCAGCTTGGCCTGGCTCCATTCTCCGCGCTGCAAGTGCAGGCCTCGCAGCACGCCGTGACTCGAGAGCGACTCATTGTCCTGGACAAAGTTCACTTTGCCCACATGTGCCTCAAACTCCCCCTGCTTCCACGTTTCGTTGAAGTATCCTCGACTGTCGCCGAAGCGCTGTGGCTTGATTAGCCACACTCCCTTGATGTCTAATTCCCGAAATTCCATCTCCTCAATGTTGCGTGCAGCCGTCATTAATCGGCTACACCTATTATTATATATAAGCAGTTTTAAAAATCGATTACCGCTGCAAAGTTACAAAACTTTTTTGAAGGCAAGCGCAGTTTTTCACAATAAAGAAACACACCTTGCGTGAGTGCATCACCATTTTCTAAAAACAGGAAAATGTGGAAAACAACTTTCACCCATTTTACGCATTGCTGAAACTGGTGCCAGCTTATGGAAATGCGGGGCTTACTTTTCGTGAGGCAGACTTCAGCCGAAGGCTGACCTCTGAGTAACCCCCTTTGGCACTTGTGCAGCGAGCTACAGCGAGCGTAACAAGTGTCAAAGGGGGTATTTGACAACTACAAACTTTTCGCCAGCGGCGACCCCTCCCCCTTTGTTTTGCCGGACAATAATGAATTGAGACCACATTAAAAATAAAAGCACACGAATTAAACTAATTACAACGAATTATATTTTGTTAATATTCAGCTTGATGGGTTTGTCTTCTTTTGTTGTTTTAGTTGTTATTCAGTTGTGTGAGTTGTTTATATAACGCTGATATTGAGGTTGTAACCTCATTTTAGAAACTTGAGATTCAGTAGTGCCAAAAGCAAGCAAAACAAATAATTAAAGCCCTTATTTTCAGCAGCAAAAAAAATTAGTTTAATTCGCATAATTCGCCGTTAAAGAATTGCGTAGAAAAAATTAGCAAAATTCGCCGTTTTTTAAAAAAGTGGACTTATGGAAAAAACAACACACCCCACTGTTGTTGCAGTTATGGGTGTGTTGTTTTTGTTGTCACACAGTTGCGTAACCGCTAGCTGTGCCAGCGGCGTCAATTCTGACTCTCCATCATGAAGGTATATACCGCCGTAACGTCGGCGGCGGTGATGTTGCCGTCGCCGGTCTGGTCGCCGTTGACAACGCTGCTGTAGTCGTTGTTGAGCAGCACGTCATAGAGGGCAGTGATGTCGGCAGCGGTCACCACGCCATCGCCATTGACATCGCCTGCCACTGCGCCGGCAGGAATATCAACCCAATTGTCGTTCTCGTTCTTCTTAGGAATCCAGCGCTTGTTGCGGGCGGTGTTAACTTGGGCTGTTGTGATCACGTTGCCCTCTCCACTGCCTCCAAGCACCAAGAAGATGCCAGTGCTTCCTGCCGGAATGGTCCGCAGGCTATTAACAAGAGTTCCCATCGCGCTTTGTTTGATCAGGTTGCCATATATTTCAAGCTTGGTGAGAGAGTTCATGCCCTGAACCGAGAGCGAGCTGAGCTTGTTGTAAGCGCAGCTGAGTTCCACCAAGCCGCTGGGTAGCGAGGGCAGCGAGATGAGCTGGTTGCTCGAGCAGTTGAACTTCGTCACCTGAGCTGGCACGGCTACAAGCGAGGTGAGCTTGTTGTTGGAGCAATCCAGTGTTTTCAACGCTGTGCAACCCGAATAGCTCAGCGTTGTCAGGGCGTTAGAGTAGCAATTGAGCGTGGTGAGCGAGGTGCAGTTGCTCACATCAAGCTGAGTCAAGCTCGTCTTGCCAGTGACGTTCACCGTGGAGAACCGGTTGCCAGAGGCACTCACTACCTGGATGCCATCGGGCAATGCAGGCAACATGGTGAGCTGATTGCCGTAACAATAAAACTTCGTGACAGAGGCGGGCAAAGAAGAGCCTAAAAAAGTGAGAGAGCTATTGTCGCGACATTCAAGATAATTCAATGCCGTGCAGCCCGACACATCAACACTCTCCAGCGCATTGCACTGATAAATAAGTAGTTTAGTTAACGTTTTTGTGCCATTGATATCAAAAATTTTTAATTTATTACGGTTGCCAACTTCAACTTGTGTAAACTTATTGTTGCCACAATACACTTTTTCAATGTTGCTTGTGCCAGCCAGCAACGACGAGATTGACGTGAGTTGGTTACTGGCGCAATCAAGATAGGTGAGAGTACTGGGCAAGGTGGGCAGCGAAGTGAGGTTGTTGCCGAGACACATAAGGGTCACGAGCGAGGACGGCAGACTGGGCAACGAGGTCAAACTATTACCACTACACTTAAGATATGTGAGGGTGCTTGGCAACGATGGCAGCGACGACAGATGGTTATAAGAGCAATCCAGGGTTATTAATCGCGAGAAAAAGCCAATACCTTGCAAGTCGTAGATATTCTTGTCGCACACATTTATGCTAGTGCACGAATTCACATCATTGGTAGTGATATAACCCTTAGGGAACAGGCCTTCGAGGTAGCTGCGGAACCGATCATCAGGGAAATTGCTAGAGTTCAATAACGCCACAAAATTGGGGATATATTCTACGGTGAAAGTGCGGTCGGCATACATAGCTTTTCTAAGGTCTGAAACACTCATCCCAACTAACGGGGCTGTCACATACACGTTAGTTCCACAATCCAGATACGACACATTGGTGCCCACATGAGCGTAGGAAGTGTTGCTATGAGAAAGGAATGTCACTTTTCCCGAAGAAAAATTCACATCATCTAAATTGTATAGGTCTTCTTGTATCGACGAAATTTTGCAGACACCATTAGTCGACAAATCAAAAGTAAGGTCCTCGGAGCCGGCACCACCCTTGATGGCGTGACCATTATTGGTGTGATTGATGTTGAGGGTGCCCGAACCAGTGAGGGTGACATTGCCATCCTGCAACTTGAGAGCAGCATGACCACTGCTCTTGCAGGTCCATGTGGTAGTGCCACTCACGTTGATAGTGCAAGCCTTCTTGCTTTTGCTCAAAATCACATCGGCGCTCTCGATAGTGAAGGAGTTGGTGCCGGTGAAACTGATAGTGATAGGACCGTCAACCTCATCAATGCTGATGCCGTTGTTGCTCGAACCACTCTTAGTGTAAGTGATGTTGTTGATAGTGAGCAATCGAGTGTTGTTGTTCCAGCTGAACGAGCCACCGCCATAGGTCATACTAGTGGTCCCAGTGATTTTTGTGCCGCACACATATATCTTAGTGCCAGCCGTCACCGCCATGGTGACCATCGCCATCACGAAAATCAGTAAAAGTTTCTTCTTCATAATCTCATCTATTTTAACTGGTCAATAATTTATTCTATCTCAATTCTCAAGCGCATCCTGCATCGATTGTGCATTGTCGTGCATTAAATTAATTCCGAGCTTGCGAGGCTTTTTGACACCGCTATGTGCAGCTTTTCGAAAATAGCTGTATCTATGCCTGCCTTCAGTGTTGTTCAAAAAGCTGCCACTTCGTGGCCGAAAAGCCTGCTTACGCAGGAGAAATTAATTGGCGAAGCCTAATCGTGCATAGTGCATTATGCATTGTGCATTAATCAAGCATTGTGCATTAATTAATCAATTACTCAGCAGGATGTTGTAAACCATAGTAACGTCGGCGGCGGTGATGTTGCCGTCGCCGGTCTGGTCGCCGTTGACGATAGCGCTATCATCACTGTTGAGCAGGTAGTTGTAGAGGGCGGTCACGTCGGCACTTGTCACCACGCCATCGCCGTTGACATCGCCAGGCACTACAACGACGGCACCGGGGATGTCAACCCAGCTGCCGTTCTCGTTCTTCTTAGGAATCCAGCGCTTGTCGCGGGCGGTGTTAACCTGAGCAGTTGTGATCTCGTTGCCCTCTCCACTGCCTCCAAGCACCAAGAATGTGCCAGTGCTTCCTGCCGGAATGGTGCGCAGGCTGTTGACAAGCATTCCCATATAGTTCTCCTTGATCTGGTTGTTGTAGATCACCAATCGGGACAGAGAGTTTAGGCCATGAACCGTGAGAGAGCTGAGCTGATTGGCAGCACATTCCAGCTCCTGCAAGCCGCTCGGCAGCGAGGGCAGTGCGGTGAGCTGGTTGGCCGAGCAGTTGAATTTTGTCACCGAGGTTGGTACGGAACCAAGCGAAGTCAACTTATTGTTGGCGCAATCCAGGGTCTTCAACGCCGTGCAGCCACTGTAGTCGAGTGATGTCAAGGCATTAGTGTAGCAGTTGAGCGTGGTCAAGTTAGCATTGTTTTGCACACTGAGAGTTTTAAGTTTCGTCTTTCCTGACACATTGAAATCGCTGAACTTATTGTTTCCACAATACAGAGTTTCAATATTATCAGGCAACAACAGGTAAGTGAGCTGGTTGCCAGTGCAGTCAAGATGGGCCAGCCCGGCAGGCAGCGAGGGCATTGACTGGAGCTGGTTGCCCGAGCAGTTGAGGCTCTGCAGCGACGTGGGCAGTGTCCCCAGCGAGGTGAGCGAGTTGCTGCTGCAATTGAGGGTGGTCAGCGACGAGCAACCACTCACGGTGAGCGAGGTGAGAGCGTTGCTATAGCAATTGAGCGTGGTAATGCTTGAGTTATTGCTGATATCGAGTGTTTTTAGGTTGCTGCGACCTGTCAACGAGACTGTGCCGCTCAATTTGTTGCCCGAGCAGTCGAGGCTCTGCAGCGACGTTGGCAGCGTTCCCAGCGAAGTGAGCTGGTTGCTGGCGCAGTTGAGAGTGGTGAGAGACGAGCAGCCACTCGTGGAGAGTGACGTGAGCTGGTTGCTATGGCAATCCAGTGTCTTCAACACTGTGCAGCCATAACATGTTAGCGAGGTCAAGGCATTATTGTAACATTCCAGCGTGGTAAGCAAGGGGCAATTTTCCACACTAAGCAACGTCAAGCTCGATTTTCCACTGATGGACAGCGTGGTGAACTTATTCTCATAGGCATACACTTCCTGAATGCCGCTGGGCAAGTTGGGAAGCGAGGTGAGCTGATTGCTATGGCAACATAGTACCTTCAAGCTGTTCGGGAGAGTTGGCAGCGAGGTGAGCTGGTTGCTGCCGCAATTGAGCGTGGTCATTGCCGAGCAGCCACTCACGTTGAGCGAAGTGAGCGAATTGCTAAAGCACTCAAGCTCGGTGAGGTTCGGGTTATTGCTGATATCGAGCGATTTTAGGCCGTAGTGATGTGTCAACGTGAATGTGCCGCTAAATTTGTTGCCCGAGCAGTTGAGGCTCTGCAGCGACGTGGGCAGCGTGGGCAGCGAGGTGAGCTGGTTGCTGCTGCAGTTGAGTGTGGTCAGCGACGTGGGCAGCGTGGGCAGCGAGGTGAGCGAGTTGCTGCTGCAATTGAGGGTGGTGAGATAGGTGAGCTTATCCACGCCAGTGAGGCTGCTGATGCTCTTGCCACTCACGTTGAGCGAGGTGAGGTTCTGCAGCTGGCTTGTGGTGAGGTAGCCCTTGGGATAGAGCGCAAGCAATGCGCTGCGGAAGTTGGCATTGGGGAAGTTGTCGCTGTTGATCAGCAACGCATAGTTGTCGCTGATGTAGATATTTTCGCTCGTGATTTGGCTGCCCGACGAGTTGTACACCGAGTTGTTGCTGTAGTAGGCCCCGTAGGGCTCCAGGATGGTGGTGTTGCCCGAGAACGACATCGACACGCTGCTCACGCTCGCATTCGACCCGTTGCCCTCAATGGTGAGGTCGGTGCCGCTCTGCAGATAGGCCGCAAACGAGCTCAGCGCCGACCGCTGATTGCTGTAGGCTGTCACTTTCGCGCCCTGGAAATACACACTGGTCGAGCCGGTGCCGTCGCCCTTGATGGCCTCATAGGCCGACTGGTTGGCCTCAAAACGCATCGTGCCGCTGCCGGTGATGTAGTAGCTGTAGCTTTTCAGGTTGGCACAGATGCGGGCCGAGCTATAAAACAGAGTGCTGCTGCCCGATGCCGCATTAAGGGTGGTGCCTCGCTCGAGCTTCAGCGCATTGTCGGCAGTCCTTATGCTACAGCTACCGCTGAACACTATCTTCAGGTTGTCGCACTTGCGGTTGTGGATGCCATATTTGTCCTGGCCAGTGCGATAGATTGTCATGTTATACAGCGTGAGCGTGTTGCTCGACGCGTTATACACGCCATAGCCGCTGGTGATGTCGCCACCGGTGATGTAGCTGGCATTGTCGCTGTCAACCTCCACACCGGCGATGTTGATTTCATACTTCGTCGCGGCACTCACCGTCATGGATATGGTGGCAATGAGTAATAGGAGTAAGACTTTCTTGTTCATAACTGTAATATTTTGAGGTTAATTAAAAAATGATTTCAATCTATTGGGTCATCATCACGGTATAGACTGCTGTAACGTCGGCGGCGGTGATGTTGCCGTCGCCGGTCTGATCCTTCTCACTTAGCAACATTTCGGAGGGGTCTATCACCCAGTCGATGCCCAAATCGGGGTCATCGAAGGCTATTGTCATTTCGCTTTGGGGGGCATACACGTTATCGACCTTATACTGGAACTGAGCAACCTCGCTCAGCACCACAAAGCCGTGGGCGAAGCCGCGAGGGATGAAGAGCTGCTCACCACCCTCGTGCGTGAGCTCCACTGCCACATGCTTGCCCCATGTGGGACTGCCCGAGCGCAAATCTACGGCAACGTCGAGCACCCTACCCTGCGACACGCGCACCAGCTTGGCCTGGCTCCATTCTCCGCGCTGCAAGTGCAGGCCTCGCAGCACGCCGTGACTCGAGAGCGACTCATTGTCCTGGACAAAGTTCACTTTGCCCACATGTGCCTCAAACTCCCCCTGCTTCCACGTTTCGTTGAAGTATCCTCGACTGTCGCCGAAGCGCTGTGGCTTGATTAGCCACACACCCTTGATTTCAAGTTCCCGAAATTCCATTTCTCGTTTACACCTTATTATATATTATATCGCTGTATTATATATTTCTCGCTGCATTATATATCCCTGTCCCGCTTGTTGCGTTATCAACGCAACAAGACAAGACGCTATTTTGTGCACAAAATTAGTAAAAATTATTCGTTTATAATGAAAAAAACGCTACTTTTGCAGCCTAAAAATCTCAAAACTCACACACTATGAGCAATATTATATTCTTCGACGACAACGAGGTGCGCAAAAACCTGCTGCCTCTCACCTACACCCGCCCTACTGCAATGCTGCGGTGCGGCATCACCACCATCGCCAGCAAGTGGAAAGCCGCTATTGGCGACGAGAAGATGACCTACTCGTTTCTCACCACCCCCTATCTGAAGAAAAAGTTTCCTCTCATCGCACGGCGTGCCAACCTGATGATTGCCGGCCATGTGCTGCCCAATGCCGCGCTGGTGCAGCAGGTGCTCGCCCTCAAGAGCGGCGAGGCGCTGATGCTCGGCGAGGAGCTGATAGCCTTCCGTGGCGCGGCACGCGACTTCGACAACCGCCACTTCACCCATGTGACACACCCCACCACTAAGCCCATCATGCTGCACTACCCCTACGACATCTTTGAGCAGAACGCCGCGGCCATGGAGCTCGACTTTGAGCGTCTCACCGCCGGCCGCAAGTCGCAGCCCATCTCCAAGTCGTGTACCGTCATTGGCGACAAGCAGAGGATATTCATCGAGCCGGGGGCT
>CALGGO010000083.1 GCA_937916085.1 uncultured Prevotellaceae bacterium
CTCATCGTGAATGCAGCGAAGAAAGCTGCGAGAAGTAAAAATTTCTTCATAATAGTTGAAATTTGGGGTTAATAATATAGTTAATAAGAAATTATCGCTTTTAGAGTTAATTGAAAGCTGCTCTTCATCAATCCAAGCAACTAACAAAAGTACACATTATTTTAATAATGACAAACAATTTTAAAGAAAAAAAAACAAAAACCACCAAAAATAATAGAAAAAAGTGTGTGTCAAAAATCGATAATCGTAGCAGTTGAAACTGTTGCAAAACTAAAAATGCGAAGCATTTTAGCTGTGGCTGTTGCAAAACTAAAAAAACAACTGATTTTTCTGAAATATCTGAAATTAACAAAAATACAGTTTCTTGAAAATCAGTTTAATAAATAATCAGAAAAATCAGATTTATCCGTAGTTTTTTATTTTGTGGGAGTTCTCATTTAATTCCACATTTTGCCACACCCTAATACCAAATATTTCTAAGGTTGCACTATATCGGGTGCATAAGGGTCTTGGCTGATGCGGTCCACATAATCCCAGAAGAACTCGTTAATCAGGTAAAACTCATTCTGCCCCTGCATCATCTCAAAGCGCCGCTTCATGTCGGGGTATCGCTCTAGGAGTAACAGCAGATAATTTTTATCCACCAGAAAAACCATCTTGTTCTCAAGGTCGATGACAAAGTGGGCGACATCGATAATTCCCGACGGATACTCCAGCACACTGCTGCGTCCCACTCCCACATAATACTGCAAGCCCTCGAAGTTGTCGATTTCAACCCCTAAGTAGTCTATCTCAGTAGGAAGATACTGGAAAAAAGCTATCTTCTCGCTGAAGTATAGCGGCAGAAAATCGTGGAAATACTTGTTGTAAGAACCGGCAAGGCTATCTTTCAGATATTTGCTGTTGACCAACCACACCGAGTCGCCAATGGCTACAGCCACACTCTGCTTTTCAATCATCTTGGAGAGAGATTTGCGGTCTTTCTCGGTGGGTTTGAACTTATACTGGAAAGGCGAGTAGATTTCCACATTAGGGTTTATCGCCACCGTGTCATGCCCTGTATAGAAGACTGACTTCCACGAGTTATACACCATGAGCGTGTCAGTGCCCTCGTCGTGCTTGCGGTCGGTAAAATACTGCGCTTGAGCCATGTCGCCAAGCAGCACCGCAAGCAATATTGTCATCAAGAGTTTGGTTTTCATAGCAAAAATCCTTGTTAATTATTTTTTCTAGACATTCTAGATGTTCTAGCTATTCTGGAAGTTCTAGAAGCTATAGATTGTGCATTATGAATTATGAATTATGAATTATGAATTGTGAATTGTGAATTATGCATTAAAAAAAAAGCCAACTGCCTATGTGGCACTTGGCTCTCCTGTTGTGACTCCTGCAGGATTCAAACCTGCAACCTTCTGATCCGTAGTCAGATGCTCTATTCAATTGAGCTAAGGAGCCATCATTTTTTGTTTTGCGGTTGCAAAGTTAAGCACTTTTTTTGACATGGCAATATTTTTTCGCCACTTTTTTCAAAAAAAATTTCCCTTTACCTCCACATTTACACCGCATCACATTATGCAGCAACAAGTTAGAGCAGCCACGTTGCTATAGCCCAAGCGACAAAAATAGCGAGGGCGATAACAGTAGGCACTGCGAGTGTCTTGTAATCAACAATGTAATAAGTGGGTTTGGGAGCGTCAATCTTCTCGGGCTTCTCCTCGGCTACCGCCAGTTTGTGCTCGTCGATAGGCTCAACCACCTCTTCCACCTCGTTGTATAAATTAGCTTTCATCTCCGAATTTTTCTTTGTTAGTTAATGATGTGCAAAATTACATAGTTTTTTTTATTATCACACTTTTTTTACTAAAAAAATGATTTCTTTTTACTACTTTTGCACCGCAAATGGGTCACTAAAAATAATTATCTTATGATTTCATTTCTAATAAGCATCGCTGCCCTGATATTGGGCTACTTGATATATGGTCGCGTGATAGAGCGCATTTTTGGTCCCGACGACCGCAAGACCCCTGCCTTAGCCCACCCCGACGGAGTGGATTACATAGCCATGCCCACATGGAAGGTGTTCATGATTCAGTTCCTTAACATCGCCGGCACGGGTCCCATCTTCGGCGCCATCATGGGTGCGTGGTTTGGTCCGGCGAGCTACCTGTGGATAGTGCTGGGCTGCATCTTTGCCGGCTCGGTGCACGACTACCTGAGCGGCATGATGTCGATACGCAACGACGGTGCTAGCCTTCCAGAGCTGATAGGCAAATATCTGGGCAAAACCATGCGCATCATCATGCTGATATTTTCTATGGTCCTGCTGTTGATGGTGGGAGCCGTGTTTGTCTATAGTCCTGCCTCGATACTCGCTGGCATTGGCGGCAACGTGATACTGTGGTTTGTGGTGATTTTCATTTACTACATCATCGCCACCTTGCTGCCCATCGATAAGATTATCGGCAAAATTTATCCCATCTTTGCTGCTGCTCTGATTTTCATGGCTATAGGACTCTTTGTGTGCCTCATCATCAAGATGCCTGTCATCCCCGAGGTTTGGGACATCAACAATATGGACTCATGGATGACAGCACAAAGCCACAACGGCACCGACCTGCTGGGAATGAAGAAATATCTCACTGCCAACACCCTGTTCCCCGCCATGTTCATCACCATCGCATGCGGCGCTATCAGCGGTTTCCATGCCACACAAAGTCCACTCATGGCACGCTGCCTCAAGAGCGAGAAACTGGGGCGACCCGTGTTCTATGGCTCAATGATTACCGAAGGCTTTGTGGCGCTGGTGTGGGCTGCCGTGTCATCATGGTTCTTCTATAGTGGTGGCTGGCGCGAAGTGCTGCCACAAGACGCTGTCAATGAGTTCCTCGCTCAAGTTGGCAACACCGACGGCAAGTCTCTTATCCAATATTTCAACGCTCCAGCAGTTGTGAAGCTCGTGTGCAGCAGTTGGCTCGGCGTAGTGGGTGGCATCCTCGCCATGCTCGGCGTGGTGGCAGCTCCCATCACCAGTGGCGACACCGCCTTGCGCAGCGCGCGACTGATTATCGCCGACTTCCTTAAATTTGACCAAAAGCCCATCGCCAAGCGCTTGATGATTGCCGTGCCTATGTTTGCCGCTGTGCTGTTGCTGCTCATCTGGCAGCTCGCCAACCCTAACGGCTTCAACGTGCTGTGGCAATACTTCGGGTGGTCAAACCAAACGCTCTCAGTCTTCACACTGTGGGCAATCACCATCTTCCTGCACAAGTACAAGAAATGCTACTGGGTAACCCTCATCCCCGCCATCTTCATGACAACGGTGAGCCTCACGTTTATTATCCAGCAGATTATAGGATAAATCCATTACCTCTTCGGAATAAAAACGCCACTGCAGCGACTTGCAATGTCAATTGTCTATGTAATGCGAGCGTAAGCCTCGCAAAGTTCCTCACAGATATTTCGCTGTTATTGACTCTTGGCACTGGAGCATACCTTGTGGCGCGCCTGAATAGATGATGATGCCGCCTTCTTCGCCAGCTCCGGGGCCAAGTTCTATCACATGGTCGGCGGCTTTGATGACGTCGGTGTTGTGCTCCACCACATAGACGGTGTTGCCCTCGTCAACCATCTTGTTGAAGAGGTCGATAAGGTGATGCACATCCTTGAGGTGCAAGCCGTCGGTGGGTTCGTCGATGATGAAGATGCCGCGCTTGCCGCCAGCAGCTTCGGGCGAAGTGTAGGCTTGCAGATAAGAGGCGATTTTCATGCGCTGCAACTCACCGCCCGAGAGAGTGCTGAGAGCCTGGTTGAGATGCAGATAGTCAAGCCCCACAATCATCAACGGTCGCAGTTTTTCCTCAATTGACGTTCCCGCGAAGAACTCGCTGGCACGGCGCACCGAAAGGTCCATTACCTCGGCAATGTTCTTGCCGTCGAGGGTAAACTCCAACGCCTCTTTAGAGTAACGCAGTCCGCCACATGCCTCGCAGGTGGTCTCGATGTTATCCATAAACGCCATCTCCGAAATCACCACACCCTTGCCACCGCACACCGGGCAGCCGCCCTTGCCGTTAAACGTGAAATACTGCTCCTTCATCTTGTGAGCGCGGGCGAAGCGCTTACGGATGTCGGGAGCGACGTCCATATAGGTCGCCGGTGTGGAACGCAGACTCACCCCGATGTTCTTTTGGCTGATATAGACAATACCGTCAAGGTTCTTGCGGAAGCATTCCATGAGCGAACTCTTCCCCGAACCCGCTACGCCCGCCACCACAGCAAAGATGCCTATGGGCAGGTCGACGCTTACGTTCTTAAGGTTGTGAAGGGAGGCATTTCGCAGGGCAAAGGTGCTGCTCGGCTTGCGGGGCATGGTGTTGAACTCGCCGCGCTGACTCAGCATCTGTCCTGTACTGGTGCCGCTATGGAGCAACTGGTCGTAGCTGCCCTCGAAGATTATCTGTCCTCCCCTACTCCCTGGTCCAGGACCAAGATCCACGATGTGGTCGGCAATGGCAATCATCTCTTTGTGATGCTCCACTAGCAACACGGTGTTGCCGGCATCGCGCAGCCGCCGCACCGAGTGTTTCATCTTCTCGATGTCGTGGTCATGAAGACCTGTACTGGGTTCGTCAAGGATATAGAGCACGTCGGCGAGCGACGAGTTGATGTACTTTGCTATCTTGCAACGCTGCGCCTCGCCACCAGAGAGGGTGCCAACGGCGCGGTCAAGGCTCAAATAACCAAGTCCTATCTCCTCAAGAGCCGTCAAGCGTGCGCTGACAGCTTTCTTCAGGTCAACCGCCAGAGGCGAGGTGAGAGCCTTTATCCATTGGTTGAGCTTGGTTATCGACATGGCGCACGCCTCGGCGATGTTGATGCCCTCGATTTTGCATGACAGCACTCTGGGACTCAAGCGGGTGCCGCCACAGTCGGGACACACGCCCATATTGAGCATGGGGTTGAGCACGGCAGCATGGAGCAAGCCTTCCTCGCTGTTGATGATGCTGCGGTACATTCGTGGGATGATGCCTTCATATTTCGCGCTCTTGGGCCAGTTGGAAGGCGGGTTCTTGAGGCGAATTTGCGGACTGTTAAGGAACAAGTCCAGCTCCTCGGGGCTGTAGTCCTTGATTTTCTTGTCGAGGTCGAAAAGTCCGCTATATGCATATCTTATCCACCGCCAGCCGCCCTTGCCGAAGGCGATATAATGAATGGTGTCCTCGTCGTTGAGGCTTTTGTCGAAGTCAACGAGTTTGTGGATGTCGAGCTCACGAATCTCGCCTAGACCCGAGCAGCGCGGACAACTGCCTTCGGGGTGGTTGAAACTGAATGACTCGGCATATCCCACCCAAGGCTGCCCCACGCGCGAGAACAGCAGTCGCAGCAGGGCGGCGATGTCGGTATAGGTCGCTACCGTGGAGCGCGAGTTTTGCGCCGGCTTCTTTTGGTCGATGACGATGGCGATGGGCAGGTTCTCGATGGCATCGACATGAGGGCGGCCATACTTGGGAAGATACTGCTGCACAAACGACGGGAAAGTGTCGTTAAGCTCCCGTCGCGACTTGGCGGCGATGGTGTCGAGCACCAGCGAACTCTTCCCCGAGCCCGACACGCCGGTAAACACTGTGATTTTATGCTTAGGAATCTCAAGCGACACGTCCTTGAGGTTGTTCTCACGCGCGCCACGTATTATAATCTTGTCGATTGCCATAAATATACTATCTTTAGAACTGCAAAGTTACAACTATTTCACAAGCCCACAATAGTCTGGTAACAACTCCGCGATTTTTGTCGAGCCATGTTTGATGCATGTCTTGCTATTAAACAACCTCTATCGAGGAATTTAGCGTCTTAGATGCAACCGCTTTAAGAAAAATTAGCACATTAACGCAATTTAACAAATTGAGGGAGGCAAATTTAAAGAATGTTTATAATTTTGCAATATAGTTATTATGAATATGTTTAACTCATAAAAAGAAACAGCCATGAAAAAGTTTTCCTTATTACTATTATTACTGACCATGGTGCTGCTCACCTCATGTGAAGAAGATATTGGCAAGCGCCAGATAGTCTTCACCGCTATAATGCCTGCCGATGACTTGTCTTCCTCACGGCCTGGCAGCATTATAAATGGCGTGCCAGCGCCTGACGGCTTCAATTTGAAGGCACAATGGAAAGACGGCGACAAGATACAGATTTTTGTCCGTCAAGACGGCAAGGTGTTTCAGGCAGAGAGTTCATCTGCTATTTCTGACATAAGCAGTGACGGAAAGACCTGCTCATTCGAGTTGGTATTGCCGAAGGCGGTCAAACCTGACAGTGATTATGAGATCATAGGTGTGATTGGAGTGGAAGCCTATATCGATGGCAACGATGTGATTGCCTCATGCGCCCTGACGCGAGTGGGCATTGACGGCAGTGGTGAACTCTCGCTGCCAATGTGGTTCACAGCCAAGAAGGGCAACACCCAAGCGAAGTTCCGTCACCTGTGTGCCTACGAGGTTCTCTATGTGTATAACAGTTCTGAGTCAAGTATCAAGTTTAAGCATGGTGGATTTGATGTGATGACTCCCTGGTACAAGTATAGCGACAAAATTGTGCTCACAGGAAACAGCTTTTCGGGATACGAAGCAGGACAAAGCGACGTCCAGAGCAATGAAATCACTATACCTGCTGGAGAAACGGGCACAATAGTGTCATGGTATATTCCCAGGTTTGATGTGACTGATGAGACACCCGACGCCACAATTAACAATGCCAGGCTCAAGGCTGTTGTCAATGGCAGCGCCGCCACCTCTGCCGACGTGTTGAAAGCATATAAAAATTTTGCACGTGGCAATGCCTATTATTTGCAGGCTACCTGGGACGGCTCAACTCTGAATTTCTCTAATGAGTTCTGTCCCGATTCAAATCATCCGCACATCATAGATCTGGGTTTGCAGTCGGGGACAAAGTGGGCGTGCTGCAATGTTGGTGCCAATAGTCCAGCTGAATGTGGAGATTATTTCGCTTGGGGCGAAACCACCCCCAAGACTTACTTTACAAAGTCTAACTATAAGTGGTACTCTGGAGGCGACGACC
>CALGGO010000084.1 GCA_937916085.1 uncultured Prevotellaceae bacterium
ACCGTGTCACTGCCTCCGATATCAACGGCCAGTATTCAATCCAGGCTGCCCCTGGAAGCACTCTGGTAATCAAGTATGTGGGTTCTAACCCTCAAGAAGTGAAGGTTACCGGTTCGAGTATGGACATCGAGATGACCGATGCCAACAACACTCTCGACGAGGTGGTAGTTACCGCCCTCGGTATCAAGAAGGACCGCAAGTCGCTCGGTTATGCCGTTGACGACCTGAAGGCCGATGAGCTGATGCGAAACAAGAACACCAACGCCATCAACTCGCTGGCAGGTAAGATTGCCGGTGTGAGCGTTACTCAGACGAGTGGAGCTGCCGGTTCGGGTGCTCAAATCATCCTGCGTGGTGGTACCTCACTCGAGCGCGACAACCAGCCTCTGTTTGTTGTTGACGGTGTTATCTACGACAACTCGGCATCAGTGATTGGTAACTCGGCTTTCGACGGTATGCTTTCTACAGCTACCACCAACGCTAACCGTGTTATGGATATCAACCCCGAGGATATCGAGAGCATGAGTGTGCTGAAAGGCCCTGCCGCTTCGGCGCTTTATGGCTCCCGTGCCGCCAACGGTGTTGTTATCATCACCACCAAGAAAGGTCAAGAAGGCAATGTTGAGGTTAACTTGAACGCCAAGTACATCACCACTTGGGCAAAATACTTGCCTGAGACTCAGAAGAAGTACAAACGCGGTTACATCGAGCAGCACTACAATGACGATGGTTCATTCAAGGATTTCACTTATGACGACCGTTCTTACAGCTCTTGGGGTGCTCCCGCCGCCGCTGGCGAGCAGACCTACGACAACATTGGCAACTTCTTCCAGCATGGTGGCGCTTGGGACACCAACCTGAGCATCAGCGCCGGCAACAAGACCGGTAGCATGTTCCTCTCGGGTTCGTTCTATGATCAGGACGGTATCATCCCAACCACTGGCTACAAGAAGGCTACATTCCGCTTCAACGGTGAGCAGAGGTACAAACTCTTCACCTTCACCGCCAATGCCGCCTATAGCCAGGCCCGCACCACTAAGACCCTCACCAGCGCACAGCTCTATGGCGACGCCGGTGGTGGTACTATGTACTCGGTTTACAACTGGAACGCTTTTGACGACATGACTTATTACCTCAACGAGGATGGCAGCCGTCACAGCTTGCGTACCGACCTCGACCCCTGGGATGAGCGAAACAATCCTTACTGGATTCTCAACAAGGACCGCCTCACCGATAACACCGAGCGCTTCACCGGCAACTTCAGCGTGAAGGCCGACATCTTTGACTGGTGGTGGGTTAGCTACCGCATGGGTATCGACTCTTATACTACCGAGAACGCCAACCGTCTTGCTCCTGGTGGCACTCACAAGGAGTTGTGGAAGAATGGTATGTACAGTGAGAACTCACTCCGCTACCAGTATCTCTCAACCAACTTGATGACCAACTTCAACAAGCAGTTTGGTGACTTCAACTTCAACCTCATGCTCGGTACCGCTAGTGAATACACCAAGAACACACGCAACTCACGTATGGCTTGGAACTTCCAGGTGCCCGAGTTCTATTCGTTTGACAACGCCCTTAAAGAGGACCGTGACTTCAGCAACTACAAGAGCCGCAAGCGCCTCGTGGGTGTGTTTGGCGAGTTCCGTGTTGACTGGCGCAACGCCATCTTCTTGACAGTGACTGGCCGTAACGACTGGTCTTCTACTCTGCCCAAGGAGAACCGCAGCTACTTCTACCCATCGGTGAGTGGTGCTATTGTCTTCACCGAGCTTATGGGTGACGCTCGTCCCGACTGGCTGACCTTCGGTAAGGTTCGCGCCAGCTGGGCACGCGTAGGTAAGGACACCAGCCCCTACGTTACCAATACCTATCTGTGGCCCGTTGGTACCTATCTGCAGGGTATGACTGGTGTGGGTAACACCTGGACAACTGGTAACCCATTCCTCAAGCCAGAGATTACCGAGTCAACCGAGATTGGTCTTGAGATGCGCTTCTTGCAGAACCGTCTGCACTTCGACTACGCATTCTACACCAACAACTCTTACAACCAGATTATGGAGCCTCGTCTGTCGAACTACATTGGCTACATCCTGCGCAAGGTTAACGCCGGTGACGTTTACAACAAGGGTATGGAGCTCACCATCGGTGGTATTCCAGTACAGACCCGCGACTTCACTTGGGAGACCAGCTTGAACCTCTATGGCAACCGTGGTACTGTTAAGAACCTGCTCGATGGTATGAACATCCTCTATGTTACCGACGTTCAGGTGGGTAGCGCACGCGCTGCTTCGTTCGACAACGGTAACTTCATGGCTATCAGTGGTAGCGAGTTTGACCGTGACGACAACGGCAACATCGTGCTCGACACTAACAACATGCCTGTGGGCGGTACTAACGACAAGCTTGAGATTGGTAACCGCGAGCCACGTGTAGCTGGTGGTTGGAACAACACCCTCACTTGGAAGAACTGGTCGTTCAACATGTTGTGGGAGTTCCGCTTTGGCGGTCACGTTTACAACGGCACATACTATTCTATGGTGGCTAACGGTAATGCCAAAATCACCGAGGATCGCGACTTGCTCACCATCACTGGTGTTCACAAGACTGGCACCGATGCCGATGGCAACAATGTTTATGGTGATGTTGAGACCTACACCTTCGAGGCTGGCAAGCTCTATGACTACAACGGCAAGCAGACTCCTGGTGAGTGGATTATCAACAACTACTATCAGACCTACTATCTGCGTGAGAGCACCAACTTCATGAAGAAGGTTAACGCTCTGCGTCTGCGCACCATCTCGCTGAGTTACAGCTTGCCCAAGGCTCTCCTTGCTAAGACTAAGTTCATCAAGGGCTGTACGTTCAGTGCTGTTGCCAACAACCTGCTGCTGTTCACCAACTACGACGGTGATCCCGAGGTTGCTGCTGCTGGTGCTGGTTCTATTGGTTCTTCTTCGGTGGGTATCGACTACTGCGGTGTTCCCTCTACAGCTAGTTTCGCATTTGGTGTGAACCTCACATTCTAATGCACCCGTTACTTTTTAATAGTTAAGAACTTACTAAAAATATAGAATATGAAATTATTTAAAGTTTTAATGATAGCGGGTGTAGCAGCACTGTCGTTGACTTCGTGCAACGATTGGCTTGACATTAACAACGACCCTAACACCCCAACTTCGGCAGATGCCAGCTTGAATGCTCGCTGTGTTTACATGCAGCACTACAGCATCGCATCTTATATGATTCCTTCGTCCAACACCGCTTACTATTGCGGTCAGTTGGCTACTGCCACTGGTGCACAGCAGACGGGTGCCATGAACTGGAACCTCGCTGCTACTAACCGTGCCAACAATGCCCAG
Organism: uncultured Prevotellaceae bacterium; assembly: GCA_937916085.1. Classification (GTDB taxonomy): domain Bacteria; phylum Bacteroidota; class Bacteroidia; order Bacteroidales; family Muribaculaceae; genus Sodaliphilus. Next base: position 3,363 of record CALGGO010000084.1, read on the forward strand.
CAGTGGTTCCTCGTTCCTGTGGGCGGCAACTTGCCCGACCTCTACAACCAGGCTATGGAGCAGGGTGCTTACCACTATGCTGCCATGGCTTGCTACATGAAGGCCTTTGGCTTCATGAACATGACCGACCTCTTTGGTGAGGCGCCATTTGACGAGGCTTTCACCGATGCTACCAACCCCAAGTACAACACTGGTAAAGAGGTGTTCATGGGATGTCTCGACCTCATCGACGAGGCTATTGAGCTGTTCCAGCGTCAGCAAGACGCCAGTGCCACTCCATTGAGCGCTGGCGACATGTGGAATGGTGGTAATACCGACAAGTGGGTTAAGCTTTGCTACATGCTCAAGGCTCGCTGGCTCAACCACTTGAGCAAGAAGGCTGCTGGCAGCTACAAGGATGGCAAGTACGACCAAGCCGAGATTCTGGCTTGCCTCGACAAGGCTATGAAGAGCAACGCCGACAACACTGTAGTTTACCACGAGGATAACAACAGCAGCACTTGGGACCACGAGGGTTGGAATGAGCCTGTTGACTACTCAACTCTCTACTCTTGCATTGGCATGAACAACAACCGTATGTTCGTCAGCAAGTGCTTCTATAACAACCTCACCAACTTCGACGGCAAGGGCATTGAAGACCCACGCGCCGACAAGTTCATCCCCTGGTGCCGCTCGATAAAGGGTGAAGATACTCCTGCCGAAGTTAAGTGGACTGCCGATGGCCTGTGGCGTCGCTCACTGGGTGTTGACCTCAACAGCAACATCATCAGCAACGGCGGTATAAAGACTTCAACCTTCAAGATTACAATGTATGACAAGAAGGGCAACGTGACAGAAAAGGCCGACTCTGCTGTTCGCTACACTGGAGCTTGGACTGCCGCTAACGGTTATGACACTCTCTATGTGCAAGGTCAGTCAGGTTCTACCGGCTATGGCGGTGGCAAGGACATGCTCATGCGCAAGGGTAGCTACAAAGGCACACCTGTCGATGAGAGTGCTCTCTCGGGTGTGTTCTGGACTCGTCCTACCAGCCCAACAGTTATTGGCTCTTACGCCGAGTGCTGCTTCATCAAGGCCGAGGTTCTGTTCAATCAGGGCAAGAAGGCTGAGGCTTTCAATGCCTACAAGGAAGGTATCCGCGCTCACATCAACTTCGTAAATGACATTTGCAATATGTGGGTATCGGGTGACAAGACTCTTGAAACCGTGCCTTCGTTCACCCCAATGAAGCAGGCCGACATCGACAACTACCTCAACAACGCTATTGGTACTGCCGGCGACCTCACTTTGGCTAAGATTATGACTCAAAAGCAGATTGCCATTTTCTTCACCACCGAGATGTGGCTCGACATGCGTCGCTACGACTACAACCCATCAATCTTCATGGGATGGAACAAGCCTTACATGTATGAGAACACCGCCAGCTATTGGACCTACTGCCCACAGGGCAAGTATCCACGCCGCTGGAACCAGGCTAGCTATGAGAAAGACTACAACGCTGCCAACCTCGAGGCAATCGGTGCACAGGTTCCTGGCGCTCTCGACCTGCCTGTAGGCTCTAACGGACTGTGGTACCTGAGTGACCAAATCTGCACCCTCCCCGTTTGGTGGGACAGCACTCAAGAGTAATCTTGATGTGACATTTCCTCTCACGAGGAACTACACATAACGCAAAAAGCGTGGCACGCCCTCAACAGCGCGCCACGCTTTTGCTTTGCAAAAAAAAAGAAGTTTTTTGTCACTTTTTTTGTACAGTTGAGAATAATATGTACCTTTGTGCTGAATTTTAACTGCGAAAAAATCAGAGAATTTTGATTTTTTGTCACTTAACAATCAATTATAGCTATGAAACGCAAAATTATGCAAGCTCTCTTGAGCTGGAAGAACAAGCTTAATCGTCAGCCATTAATTCTCAATGGTGCTCGACAAGTGGGAAAGACCTATATCTTGAAGATGTTTGGCCAAGAGCAATTTGGAAATGTGGCTTATTTCAACCTTGAGCACAACTTAATGGCGCGTGAACTTTTTGATGGCACTTTGGAGGCTAAGGTAATTATCCAGAACCTTGAAGTGTTGTTGCATGAACCTATCAATGACAGTTCCACGCTAATAATTCTCGACGAGATACAGTCTTGCCCCCGTGCTCTCACTGCTTTGAAAGAATTTAGTGAAAATGCTCCTCAATATCATGTCGTTGCTGCTGGTAGCTTGTTGGGGGTGGCAATCAATCGTGAGCATTATTCGTTTCCCGTTGGCAAAGTGGATGAACTCACTCTCTATCCAATGGACTTTGAGGAATTTCTCTGGGCAATGAACGAAGAGCGGTTGAGTGGTCTCATACGAGAGCATTATACGAGCGATGAACCTATGATAAAAACATTGCACGAGAGAGCCTTAGAGCTTTATAGACAGTATCTGATTGTAGGTGGCATGCCAGCTGCCGTCGCACAATTCACGTCCACTGGTAGTTATCTCGCTGTTGCCGACGTGCAACAGCGGGTACTTGATGACTATACCGCCGATATGGCAAAATATGCCGACGCATCAAGTGCAGTGAAGATTCGCGCTTGCTATCATTCAATACCTGCTCAACTTGCTAAAGAGAACCACAAATTCCAATATAAAGTAGTGCAGCGTGGAGGCTCTGCCACAATATTTGGAGAAGCTATCGAGTGGTTGAAGTATGCCGGAGTGGTTTTAAAATGTGATAAAATAACAGAAGGGTCTATTCCTGTTGCGGCGTATGTTGATTTGTCGGACTTCAAACTTTACATGAGCGATGTGGGACTGTTGACGTTGAGGAGCGGAATGCCCAACTCAATGATTTTGTCACCGCTTCACGAGAACAACACATTTCTTGGTGCTATTGCCGAGAATTACGTGGCTCAGGCTTTAGTGGCCAAAGGATTTCATTTGTACTATTGGAAAAGCAACAACTCTGCCGAGGTGGATTTCATCGTTCAACAAGATTCGCAAGTGGTGCCTTTAGAGGTGAAGAGTGGCAAAAACACTCGCTCACGCAGTCTAAATGTATATTGTGCACGCTATAAATCGCAGCTAGCATATCGTTTCTCTCAAAAGAACTTCGGCTTTGAGAACGGTATCAAATCGGTTCCGTTATATGCAGTGTTCTGCATTGGCGATAGATGAAAATAAACCTTCGGAGTCTGATGTTTTTTAACTTTAAGTGGGGAAAAATCAGAGAATTTTGATTTTTTGTCACTTAACAATCAATTATTGGTGCTTCAGCTTCATTTACTAATCTCATTTGAGATTTTCATGTAAGAATAATCTCACAACACATAACGCGAAAAGCGTGGCACGCCCTCAACAGCGCTGCCACGCTTTTGCTTGGTGAATGGATTTGGGATAAATAGTCCTAAAAACAACCTGTCGTCGCCTAATGACCGATTGGGGGTAAAATCTCTGATGTCGTTTATGGTCGTTTGACAAAAGGAAAGCAATGCGGTGCGACACCATTGTCTTGTCAGCTCGTCGGTTTGTTGGCTAAATCCCACTCGGGGATGGTGTTGAGCAGGTCGCTGTGGAACTGGAAGGAGCCGTCGGCGGGACGCACCACGCAGCGGGCGCGCTCGAGCTGTGGCGTGCTGCCGGCGGTGCTCATCATGAGCAGCTGGAAGCCATAGTCGATGACGGCGGGGTCGCTGGCGCCGCCGCGCGTCCACTCGTTGAGCTGGAGCATCGCCTCGTGGCTGCAGGGGTCTAGGAACTCGGTGACGCTGCGCTGCCACTCGGCGAGTTTCCACTCTATTGGTCTTACGCACTGCTCGGGAGGCGTGGCGACGACGATGCTGTCGCGCGTGGTGAGCGACACTTGCGCTGCCAGGTCCTCGATGGGCAGCAGGTGGGCTGGCGCGTTGTTCAACTGGTGGGCATACCACTGCTTGATGTGTGTGAGCAGCATAGCGTCGAGGTCTATGCCGTCATCCCACTCCACTGTGCAGTCGCGATGTGGCGTTTCGAGGAGCATCACCTGCTTCCACAGGTCGAGCATCTCGTTCTCGGTAAGGTTGTAGAATTGATTGCGGTTTTCCATGGTTTCGTTTAATTTAGATAATCTAGAAACTCTAGAATTTCTAGAAGAACTCAAAAACTTTCTTGTAGAGTTTTTTGTGGCAAAATTACCGAGTGCATTAATAACAAAACAACATTAAAAGGTCACGATATATTGCCAATCAAAGATTTTTACACATTTTGCGTTACGCATTTTGCGTAATTTGAAAAATTTGCTTATCTTTGTCGCAAAAATCACACACAATTATGGACAATCCCTTCATTATAAAGCCTTACAAGAGCAAAGACTTGTTTTGTGACCGTGAGCAGGAACTGGAACTAATGCTCCGAAATTGCCTTAATTCCACCGATATGACCCTAATATCTCAACGTCGCTTGGGAAAAACGGGGCTTATTTTGCGCTTGTTTGATGAGATTAAGGAAAACCACGCCGATATTTCTACTATTTATATTGATATTTTGTCATCAAGAAAAATTGACGATTTCATCAAACTGCTTGCTGAGGGTGCTCTGCGCTCGTTCAAGCCAAAGACATCAATAGGCGACAAATTTATGGCGTTTATAAAATCTTTGCGACCGCAATTGTCGTTTGACAATATAACTGGCGAGCCACAGTTGCAACTCACCTATAATACTGCGCAAGAAAAAGAATATACGTTGCGTGGCTTGCTGGAATTTCTTGACCGGCAAGGCACGCACATAGTGATAGCAATTGATGAGTTCCAGCAAATCAGGGAGTACCCCGAGGAGAATATGGAGGCATTGCTTCGCACTTACATCCAGCACACTCACAATCTCACATTTATCTTCAGCGGGAGCAAAAGACACTTGATGACCGACATTTTCATTAATGAGAAAAAGCCGTTTTATTCAAGCACTACTTTTGTTTCGCTTGATAAGATATCAGTAATAAGCTACTCTACATTTATTAGGCGACTGTTCACTCAGGCAGGGAAAGAAATAAGTGATGAGGCGATAGATTATATCCTCGATTGGACTCGTCGCCACACCTATTACACTCAGCAACTGTGCCACACTGTCTTTGCCAACGGAGATTCCGAGATTGGCGTTGCCTCGGTTAAAACAGCTTGTAACCAGTTGTTGGAGCAGGGCGAATACACCTATCTTCAATACCGGCAGATGCTTACTCCCAAGCAATGGAATTTTCTCATTGCTGTAGCCAAAGAAGGAGTAATACACAAAGCGACATCGGCCGAAATACTCTCAAAATATAAACTTGGCACTCCGTCATCTGTCACTCGTCTAATCGACTCACTGAGGGAGAAAGGGTTGCTCAATGACGAAGTGAGTCTTGAAGGAACGAGCTATTCGTTGAATGATGTCTTTTTATCTCATTGGTTAGAGCGTCTTTATTGATTTTTCCTCAAGGTGCTAATATTCTTTTATTATGTGTTAAGAGTTTCTACTGCTGCTTTTAGCTGATGCATAGCCTGCTTAAGGAGTTGCCGCGAAGTGCCTACGTTTAGTCGCATGTGGCAATAGCCTGGAACGCCATAAATCTCGCCGTTGTTGAGCGCTAGATGAGCTTTTTGCGCGAAGAAACGCACCAGTTCGGCATGATCAAGTCCCAATCGCCTGCAGTCGAGCCACATCAGGAATGATGCTTGTGGCTTGATGGCGTAGATGCTAGGGATGTGTTCTTTACAGAACTGAGCAACGTAGAGCACATTCTGCTCAATATATTGCTTGCAAGCCTCGAGCCAAGGCTCGCCATGACGATACCCCACCTCAGTAGCCAGCAGTGCCGTGATATTGGCATTACACAGCTCGTTGACCTCTACCCATCGATAGAATTCTTGTCGCAATTCTGGGTTCTTGATAACCAGCCATGTGCTTTTTAGTCCTGGTATGTTGAACGTCTTTCCAGGCGATCCACAGGTGATGGTCACTGCTGCCGCATCTTCGCTCACGGTCGCCAGCGGGATGTGCTTGTGGCCAAATAGTGTGATGTCGCCGAACACCTCGTCGCTGAAGAGTATCACATTATGGCGTCGAGCCAGAGCGGCAACTTGTTGCAGTTCTTCTTTTTTCCACACGATGCCGATGGGATTCTGTGGGTTGCACACTATCATGAGCTTTGGTTTCTGCTCAATGAACACCCGCTCTAGGTCATCGAGGTCCATGCGATAGAAATGGTCGCCGGTGGGGACAAGGTTGTTGCGCACCGCCAAGCGTCGGTTCCCCTCAATCACATCCTTGAAGTCGTAATACACAGGCTCTTGCAGCACCACGCGGTCGCCAGGACGAGTGTAGAAGTTGAGAACCATTCCCAGTGCAGGCATTCCGCCAGGCATGAATGTCATTTCTTCACGGCTTATCTCGAAGCCGTTGCGACGGCGTTGCCAGTCGATAATCGATTGCCAATACTCGTCGTAGGGAAGAGTGTATCCGTAAATGGGATGGTCACCAAACCGCGACACCAATGCCTCACTTATTTCAGGACACACTTCGAAGTCCATGTCGGCAATCCACAGTGGCAACAAGTCGGTGCTGCCAAAGAGTTCTTGAAGCATTTCTATTTTCTTGCATTGAGTGCCGTGTCGATCAATACATTTGTCAAAATCATAAGTTGTCATAATTCATTTTTGTTTAGGTTTAGGCGTGCAAAATTAATACTTTTTCTATAGAAACAATGATAAAAGCCACTTTTTCCTCTTAAAAATTATGGGCGAGTCAAACTAATTGCCTAACTTTGTGGGCACAACAAATAGTTTGCGATATGAAGGATAAAAAGATACATTTTGTGAAGATGCACGGCTTGGGTAACGATTATATCTATGTCGATACCCAGTTTAACACTATCCCCGACCCGAGCAAGGCATCGAATGAGTGGAGCAAGCCACACACGGGCATTGGCAGCGACGGACTCATTTTGATAGGCCGCTCGCCTGAGGCAGACTTCACCATGCGCATCATCAACGCCGACGGTCTTGAGGGGCAGATGTGCGGCAATGCCAGCCGGTGCGTCGCAAAGTATGTCTATGAGCGTGGCCTCACCCGCAAGACAACCATCAGTCTGCTCACGCGAGCTGGCATCAAGATGCTGTATCTTGACGTTGACGAGAATGACAAGGTGCAGAGCGTGGCCGTCGATCTAATGGAGCCTGTGCTGGAGGATTCGGAGCAATTCTTGGTAGATGGAGAGCCTTTGCCCGAGGGCGTGTTTGTGTCGATAGGAAATCCTAATTATGTGATTTTTGTCGATGATGTTGAGGCTGTCGATCTAGCGAAGGTGGGTCCTGGACTGGAGTTTCACTCGCGCTTCCCGCAGCGGTGCAACATCGAATTTGCGCAGGTGATTAGCCCCAATGAGATCAGGATGCGAGTGTGGGAGCGTGGCAGCGGCATCACTATGGCGTGCGGCACAGGAGCCAGCGCCACACTGGTGGCAGCGGCACTCACGCGACGCACCGCTCGCAAGGCAACGGTTATAATGGACGGCGGCTCACTCGAAATAGAGTGGCGCGAGAGCGACAACCACATCTACATGCGAGGTCCCGCCACCGAAGTGTTTGAGGGCGACATCGAACTACCTTGATAGTTCACAGTTCATAGTTCACAGTTCATAGTTCACAGTTCATAGTTCATAGTTGATAGCTCACATTTCACGTCGCCTCATTGTTGTGGCGACTTAATTGTGCATTCTGAATTGTGCATTCTGCATTAGTTAAGCGTTAGCTTGAAATCGTCTATCATCTTGTTGAACTCGGGGTTGCGCTGGCGCATGTCGGCGACAATCTCGCGGTCGGTCTTTGCCATCGTAGAGACTCCCTTTGGCGAAATCTTGGTTTCAAGGGCTACCATGTCGTTGCCCACTTCGTTGCGCAGGAATTGGAGCAACTTAGTCATATTGCTATTGATGGCTTCGACCTGTGCAGTGTTCTCTACTTCAATAAGATAGGTGGTGTCGTTGATCTTTTGAGGCAATGAGTTGCGCATGGCGCTGAGCAAGATTATCTCGCCTGGATTTTGCTCCATGTAATGTTTCCAAGCCTCAACAAGTTGCTCGGCAGTAAACTGGGTGGTGTGACTGGGCGCGGCAGCTTTAGGGGCATCGCTGGCGGCAGTGGCTTGAGGTTGTTTATTGATAAGTATGCGCGGAGCGGTGGCTACGGGCTTAGGGGTTGCAGCAGGTTGGGAGGGGGTTGAAAATTGCGGTTTTGGCTGTGTGGGAGCTGATGCCTGAGCTTGTGCCGCTGGTTGAGCGGGGGCTTGCTGTGCCACAGGCTGTGGTGTGGCGGGAGCTGGAGCAGCTTGTGTTTGTGCAGCGGTGGGCGCAGCAGTTATCTTCTGCACTCGTGGTTGCGGTGGCTGCTGCACTGGCGTGCCGCCAATGAGCTGGCACAGCTTGATGAGCGTGAGCTCTACCACAAACTGCTTGTTGCTGGTCTCGCGGTATTGCAAGTCGCAGCTGTTGCACAGGTCCATCGCCATATAGAAGAAGCGGTTGTTGAACTTTGATGCCTGTTTCACATGGCGCTGGGCGATGTCGTTGTTCATCTCCAGCAGACCCACCGTCTGTGGCGTGCTGGCTACCATCAGGTCACGCAAGTGTTGGGCAAGGCCGTTGATAAAGAACAGCGAGTCAAAGCCTTTGTCCCTGATTTCCTTGTAGATGAGCAGCGATTGCGGCACGTCGCCAGTGAGGAATGCCTCGTCAAGGCGGAAGTAGTAGTCGTAGTCGAGAACGTTGAGGTTTTCGATGGCGGCCTGATAGGTGATGTTGCCCTCGCTTGAGGCAAGCACCTGGTCAAAAATCGACAGGGCGTCGCGCATCGCGCCATCGGCCTTCTGCGCTATCACGTTCAACGCCGACGACTCGGCGGTCACTCCCTTGTCCTGGCAGATATATTGCAGCTGCTCCACGATGTCGGGCACCGTGATGCGCGCGAAGTCGTAGATCTGGCATCGCGACAGGATGGTGGGGATAATCTTCTGCTTCTCGGTGGTGGCGAGAATGAAAATGGCGTAGTGAGGCGGTTCCTCTAGGGTCTTCAGGAACGCGTTGAACGCAGCCTGCGACAGCATGTGAACCTCGTCGATGATAAACACGCGGTAGCGGCCTATCTGGGGTGGCACAAGCACCTGTTCAGTGAGGTTGCGGATGTCTTCCACCGAGTTGTTGCTCGCCGCGTCAAGCTCCAGGATGTTGTAGGAGCGCTGCTCGTTGAACGCTTGGCACGACTCGCACTCGTTGCATGGCTCGCCGTCGGCTCCCAGATGCTCGCAGTTGATAGCCTTCGCAAAGATGCGCGCGCAGGTGGTCTTGCCCACGCCGCGAGGTCCGCAAAACAGGTAGGCGTGCGCCAGCTGCTCATTCTTGATGGCGGTCTTAAGGGTGTGAGTGAGAGCCTTCTGGCCCACCACAGTAGAAAAACTCGCTGGACGATACTTCCGCGCCGATACTATATAATTCTCGCTCATGATATGCAGGTTTTTATAATCGCTCACAAAGATACTACTTTTACCGCAATTTTTCAGCACCTCACCATTTTTTTTGAAAAAATGAGACAAAAGTGTAGTTCACATATTTTCAGAAAACGCTTAAATCAGCCAAAAGTTATATTTTTGCCAATTTTTGGCTGATTATTGAATATATTAAATCAGCCAAAACTATGTTTTTTTACCCACTTTTGGCTAAAAAGTGAGCTTTTATTTTGGAAATTCCCATAATAATATTATATTTGTGGCCTAAAACACAACAAAATACTGCAATTATGGAGAAACTTATTGGAAGAGACAGAGAAATAGCTGAACTTGAGAGGTGTTTCGTGTCGGAGCGTTCCGAATTTGTCGTAGTGTCGGGACGCAGGAGAATAGGAAAAACGTTTCTTGTAAATAACGCATTAAATGATAGGATAACCTTTTCGTATATTGGTTCGCACAAATCGCCAAAAGCGCGGCAACTTAGGAGATTTGCCCAGGTAATGGTAAAGGCTGGGATTTGTGATGTCTTGCCTCAATTGCAGTCATGGTACGACGCATTTGATGTACTTGAAACTATGCTGCCTAGGATGTCGACGAAAAAGAAGGTTATATTCTTTGACGAGATGCCATGGATTGACTCTCCTGGAAGAGAATTTGTCGCAGCGTTGGAGGACTTTTGGAACGGATGGGCCTCACTGCGAGATGACATTATGCTCGTGGCTTGCGGCTCGGCAACGTCATGGCTTGTAGATCACCTGATATATAATCAGGGCGGGCTCCACAACCGTGTGACATCGCGCATCTCGTTGCAGCCGTTCAGTCTCAACGAGTGCAAGCAATATGTCGAGAGCAAAAATGGCACGTGGGACAACTACCTAATCACACAAATGTATATGTATATAGGTGGGGTGCCATTTTATTGGAGTCTTTTAGACCTTTCAAAAGGAATAACTGAAAATGTTGATGCTCTCTTTTTCATGCCTGGAGCCAAACTGCAAGGAGAATTTGATGAATTATATCAGGTGCTTTTCAATAATTTCAACGATTATGTTGCAATAATGCGGTTGTTGGCTACTCACCGTGAAGGGCTCACAAGGCAGCAGATAGTAGATGGTATTGGGGCATCAGGTGGTACGTTGAGCAAGCGATTAATGAATCTCGAACGATGCAATTTTGTGATGACCCAAACTCCAACAGGTAAAAAACGCAATGGCACTATTTATCGCGCTTGCGATTTCTACACGCTTTTTTATCTGCGTTTTATAGAGCCAGAGCATCAGTTCGTTAAACATTACTGGAACTCAAAGAGCGCATCACAAAGTGTTGCCATCTGGCAAGGGCTCACTTTTGAACTTATTGGAATGATGCACATTGATCAAATAAGAATGGCATTGGGAATATATGGTATAAACATTCGCTGCTCGGCGTGGCGGTCTAGCGATATTTCTGAAACAGAGAAGAAAACACAAATCGATCTAGTGATAGAACGTGCTGACCATGTGACTCACTTGTGCGAGTTCAAATTCTCGCAGGGTGAATTTGTGATAACTTCTAGTTATGCACAGAAGCTTAGGGAGCGAATAGAAATCTTTCGCAGCCAGTCTAAAACTCGTGACTCGTTGCTCATTACGTTCGTCACCCCATTTGGAGTGCAAAAAGGCAAGAACTACTCTGTGGTGCAAAGCAATATCACCCTCGACCAACTGTTCTGGAAAACTTGGTAAAGTGCCATTATCCCGATTCGGGATTATTTCAATAATATTGTCCCTTGCTGTATCTTTTACGTCTTGTTTTTGATTTGAAAAAAGAAAAAACTACCCTGCCGGATGGAGCAGGGTAGTTTTAAATGCTTGCGGCAGGTTTATCTTCCGGCGAAGCCTACGCCGCGCAGGACGATGCCCAATGTCCAGCGGTTTTTGATTTCGGGACCGAAGCCGGTTTTGAATACTGATTGAGGCTCATAGCGGAAGTAGGCTCCCAGCCCTTTCCAGCTTACCATCACGATGCCGTCGACCGAGAATTTGCGCTGATAGAGTCCGTGAGTAGTGACGCTGTAGTTGTTCACGCCGTCGCGGTAGGAGGTGTTGAAATCGGCATAGAAGTTCCAATTGAAGATTGGTCCTACGGTGATGTCCCAGTGTTTGCCCAAATACTGATTGAACAACAGCGGGAACTGCATCGAACGTACCAATAGCGAAGTGCGGAGATTCTGTGCCTCTCCACCAAGAGCGCCAAGTCCAACGACTCCATCGTCGCCGCGGCTCCAAATGTAAGGCTTGTTCAGGCCATAGCGTGCCCAGTTGAAACCCATACCAATGGAGAGTCGGGTGCGGTTGAGATTCACACCAAGTCCGATAAGGTTGAGAATACCAATATCGTACCTTGAACGCTTGATGATATCGCGGTTGTCCTGCTCAACGCTGTTGCCTCCAAATCCTATGTAAAGGTCGCTCGTGAACACCTCAAAGCTGCGTTTAGAACGGGTACTGTCGCACCTGCCAAACTTGTAGCTGAGCGGATGGTTCTCGGTCTGATTGGTGACGAAGCCTTTGCTGCTCGGCTTGGCGCGATACTCATACTTGTAGTCCTTGTCACGGTAGGCGCCATTGACGTTGACCACTACCTGGTCTCCGTCCTCGGCAATCACTACTTGATTGGGCTTGTCAATCACTTTCACTGTGTCGATTTTGCTGGTCTCTTGCGCCAGCATCAGCAGTGGCAATAACATTATCGCCAAAAGTAAAAATCTGAGATTCATAGTTTTATAGATTTTAGTTTTTAGTTTTATGTTCTTTGAACAAGCTGACGCTTGCAATTCTTGGACACGACCGACGTATCACTTAAAAACTTAACACTTATCACTTAAAACTTAACACTTAAAACTTAACACTTAAAACTTAACACTTAAAACTTAACACTTATTACTTATGGTCTGTATTCCAGGATGTCGCCTGGGGTGCAGTCGAGGGCGCGGCAGATGGCGTCGAGGGTAGAGAGGCGCACCGCCTTCGCCTTGCCGTTTTTCAGGATGGAGAGGTTGGCGAGAGTTATGCCCACCTTCTCGCTAAGCTCGTTGAGCGACATTTTGCGCTTTGCCATCATTACATCAAGATTTACTACTATCATAGTGCACAAAGATTTAGATGGTTAACTTTTGTTCCTCGGCAACATCGTAAGCAATCTTGTATAGCGATGCGATGATTAACGCCACTAGTGGATATAGGAATACATTGTCGGTCATCACAAGGGCGAGATTATCGGTGCGTTCACAGGCGATGCTTATGTTATCGCTCAGGAAAGAGTAGATGGGCAGCACCAGTACCATTACCCAGAGTAGCACCACATTAGCGCGGCTAAAGATGGTGCCGTTTTTCAAATACCTTAATATATTAATGATAAAGGCGGTGAAAAGACCAGCCATAGTGAGCATAGCAAGGCGATGTAGAATGAAGAAAGTCACTTTTACCCCTATGCGCGGCGAGCCCCAGTTAATCACTCCCGCGCCACTACCAGTGGTGAGCACATAATAAGATTGAATGCCATAGAATATCATCCACAACGGGATAAGCGCCAGCACCACGTAACACACGATTTTCAGGAATTTTACTGTTTTTTTGTTCATGACTAAAAAGATTTAAACCCGAGCTCGGGAGGGTTAATAGATTGATTTCGCCTGCAAAGATAAATCAATTTATCGAAAAACGATAAAAATCTCTCTATTTTTAATAAATTTTAATCATTTCACGAAAAAAACGGCAAAAGACAACCGATACCCTGGCTGGTTGCCGCGGGTATCGGTCGGTGTTGTTATGCTGCCGCTGTGGGGGTTATCCGCAGTGGAAGTAGGTGTCAACGAGTTTCTTGATGGCTTTGTGGTTGCTGCTGATGTCGGCACGCAGGGTGCTGTCGTTGTAAGCACGCAACTGAGCGATGATACCGTCGATCATAGCGGGGCTGAACACACCGTGCTGCTCATAAACGGCGCGCTGCTGCTCAAGGCAGTCGGCGCTTGCCACGCAGCTGTCGGGGAGCTGGTCGAGACTGTTGAGGCGGTCTTCGTTCTCCTTGTCGTGGATATTGACGTTGACGTAGGTCTTCTCGGCAACTTCGAGGGCGTTCTCCATCTCAAAGCCGTGGCGGCATGCTACGCACAAGCCAGCGAGCAGCTGATAGAGGTCGGCGCTGCCGTCGGGCGAGCGCATCTCCACTGTCTGCTTGATGCTAGTGTCGCGCTTGCTGTCATTCTCCTGTGGGTTAGTCTGGTGGCACATGTCGGCATTGGCGTTCCATCCCAGAGGCACGCGCACGAGCACCGAGCGGTTGCGGTCACCCCAGCACACATTGGTAGGAGCCTCCTGGTGAGGAACCAGACGGAAGTAAGAAGTCGGGTTCTTGTTGCCGAAGGCGGTGATGCTGGGAGCCAAGTCCATCATTCCGGCAATTGCCTTGCGAGCCACCTCGCTGAGCACGCCACCGTCGAGCATCTGGTTCTTGCCGTCCTTCATCAGGCGCATGTGGATGTGCAGACCTGAACCTGCCTTTCCAACAGTGATTTTAGGAGCGAAGGTAACATCAAGACCAAGCTGATAGGCAAGGTTACGGATCACCCACTTGGCGAGCATCAGCTGGTCGGCAGCTTCCTCGGCGGGAACTGGCAGGAACTCAATCTCGTTCTGCTCATAGAGTTTGCCGTCTTGAGTAAAGTTGCCAACTTCGCTGTGACCATATTTGATTTGTCCACCGGTCTGAGCGATATATTTCATGCACAGTTGGCGGAAGTCGTTATACTTAGCATAGGGAGCACTCTCGTGATATCCGCGCTGGTCGATGGCGGGGAATGCCTCGTCGTCGTTGTCGATGACGTAGTATTCAAGCTCACCCATTGCATGGAACTCCATGCCAGTCACCTCTTTGAAGGCACGGCAGGCCTTGGCGAGGGTCTGCTCGGGAGAGCTGGCGAGGGGATTGCCGTCCTTGTCAAAATAGGAGCAGAGCATGCACAGAGTGGGAATCTCGGCAAAGGGATCGACAAATGCTGTAGAGTAGCGAGGCAGCACATAGAGGTCGCTGCTGCCAGCCTGGATAAAGGTGAAGAGGCTCGAACCGTCAACACGCTCACCGCAGGTGAGGATAGTGTCGAGATAATCGAGGTCGGTAATCACGAAGTTCAAAGTCTTGAGCTTGCCGTCGCCACCGGGGTACATGAAGTTGACCATCTCGATGTCGTTCTCGATGACAAAGCGCACGATGTCGGCTTTGGTAAACTCTTCTTTAGGCTTTTGCAGGAATGCAATCAATTCATTGGCATTGAATGCCAAAGCGTCGTTGTTCATAATTAGTTTTTTGTTTTATAAGTTGTTAATAGTGTATTGTGTTCTTAAAAGTCCACAAAGATACAACGTTTTTTTTGAATCCCCCAAATAATAAAGGAAACAAAACAATTATTGATGCGTTTTTTGTTTTACTATTGTATCAACTTCAGCAACATGATTAGCACTTGGTTGGTGGCGCGGGAGATAATTTGCTTGCGTTCGCCAGGGAGGTGGTGGCACTGGCTCACCACGATGTCGCCCACCTTTGCCGCCATCCACACGGTGCCCACGGGTTTGTCGGGGGTGCCGCCGCCGGGACCTGCCACGCCGCTGGTCGCCACGCCGCAGTGTGTGCGGCACAGGTTGCTCACTCCGCACGCCATCTGCTCCACCACGGGCTGGCTCACGGCTCCGCAGGTGTCGAGGGTGGTCTTATCCACTCCCAGCACGCGCTCTTTCACGTCGTTGCTGTAGCTCACCACGCTACCCATGAAATAGTCGCTGCTGCCGGCAATCTCGGTGATGGCGTGCGCCACGTTGCCGCCGGTGCAGCTCTCGGCGGTAGAGAGGGTGAGTCCCAATTCGCGCAGGCGTTCGCCCACTATCATCGCCAGCGGTTTGTCGCCGTCGGCGATGATGCTTTTGCCTAAAATCTTATGCAGTTTTTTCGATTGCTGTTCCATGTCGTCGGCAATGACCTGCGGGTCGTGATGCGCACCAGTGAGCCGCAGACGTATTATACCTTGATTGGGGAGGTAGGCAAGGTGTATGTAGGCTGGCAGTTGCTGCTCATAGGCTTCGAGCTTCTCGGCTAGTGCGCTCTCGGCATAGTCAATGACGACGAATGTGCTATATTCTATGTCGAGGTCGCTGTGGAAGTGCTTGACGAGCTGTGGGATGACAGCGCGTTCCATCATGGTCTGGGTCTCGATAGGCACGCCGGGCATCGACACCAGCACTTTGCCGTCGCGTTCAAACCACATGATGGGAGCTGTGCCCACGTCGTTCTGTATCACGCGGCACGACGAGGGTACCATAGCCTGACTCGCAGTGAGGCGGTTCATGGGAATGCCGCGACGCTCAAACTGCGCCTCAACGTTGCGTTTCACGTCCTCGTTGAGCACCATCTCTCCGCCGAAGTATCGGCACAGGGTGGCTTTGGTGATGTCGTCTTTGGTGGGACCGAGTCCGCCGGTCATCAGCACCACGTCGGTGACGGCAAACGCCTCGTCGATGGCACTGGAAATCTCATCGGCATCGTCGGCGATGACTTTCACGCTCTTGGCTTCCCATCCCAGCGGAGACAGGTGGCGGGCTATCCAGCCCGAATTGGTGTCGGTGACTTGACCTATCAGGAGTTCGTCGCCTATTACTATTGTGGAATAGTTCATGTTTCGATTTTCGTTTATCGTTTATTGAAGGTAGTTGTGAGATTATTGGCTAGATATTCTAGGTGTTCTATATGTTCTAGATTTTGAATTATGAATTGTGCATTATGTATTGTGCATTGCGCATTATGCATTGCGCAATAAGGCGGTTATTCGCTGGGCTAGTGTGGGGTGGCTGTAGTCCATCCACACTACCGCAGGGTGGGGGGTGAGGTTGGAGAGGGTGTTGGCGCTGATCTTTTTCAGACCTGAAATGAGGTGTTCGCCATGACCGTGTTTCTTGGCGAAGGCGTCGGCGGCATACTCGCAGCGTCGCGACACGCCGTTGATGATGGGATCGAGGATGAGGTCGATGGGCGAGAACAGCAGCGAGAAGGCGACGAGCGACAGGGCAAACGAGTGCTCACGCGTGCCGCCCAGAGCGTGTGAGAGTTCGGGGTTGTCGGCAAGCAGCGAGAACACGAAGAGGTTCACAGCTACCATTACGATGCTCATTGTCATGGTCTTAATGGTGTCGCGATGCTTGTTGTGCCCCAACTCGTGCGCCAGCACCGCCACAATCTCCTCGGTAGTGAGCTGCTCGATGAGGGTGTCGTAGAGCACCACACGTTTCTTAATGCCAAAGCCAGTGAAATAGGCGTTGGCCTTGGTGCTGTGTTTGGAGCCGTTGATCACGTAGATGTTCTTGATAGAGAAGCCCATCTCGTGGGCGGCATCCTCAATGGCGGTGCGCAGCGCGCCTTTCTCAAGGGGTTTCTGCTTGTTGAAAAGCGGCAGTATCAAGTTACTGTAGAAAAGCGCGAAGAAAATGATGAACGCGGCACACACCAGCGTCGCCCAAATCCAGAACGACTTGCCAAGATAGCTATAGAGGATGAAGATGAGGCTGAGCAGCACAGAGCCTAGCACCAGAGTGAGCAAGAAGCTCTTGAGGGTGTCGAACCAAAATGTGGCTTTTGTGGTCTTGTTGAAGCCGAAATTCTGCTCTATGACGAAGGTGTCGTAATAGCCGAAAGGCAGACTTATGATGGTCGATACTGTCATGTAGATGCCAAAGAAGATGAGCACCTGGAGCAGCTGGCTGTGAGTCCACTGCACGGTTAGGTCGTCGAGCCAGCCCAGCACGCCAGGGATGAGGACGGCAAGCGTGATGGCAAGCCCCACGCAGCGCTCTATCCACCCAATGCGCTTATTGGCGCGCATATAGGCTTGCTGTCTTTGGTATTTCTCCTCGTCGTAGAGACCCTCGAGCACCTCGGGAATGGGATGCGTCATCCACTTGCCGTTGAGCCACGACAGCACGCTGCTCACGGCAAATTCCACCAACACAATAACGATAATGATTATGAGTAAAGGATGCATCTGTTTAAGTTTTTAGCTTACAAGCGAACGAGCTGACAAGCCGACAAGGCAAGTGGTTTGATAAGGTAAAATTCACAAAGTAGAGGCTTAACTCCATTGCCTTGTTTGCTTGTATCTTGTATGCTCGTTAGCTGAAATTAATCATATTACCACTCTTGCGAAGGGTGGGGCGGTGATGTCGCAGGTCTCGCCTCGCAAGAATTTGTAGTGACCCGCCACAGCTATCATGGCGGCGTTGTCGGTGGTGAAGGTGCGCTTGGGGATGAATGCCTTGATGCCTCGGCGGTCGCAATACTGCTGCACGGCGGCACGCACGCCGCTGTTGGCGCTCACGCCACCGCCTATCGCCACCGTCTTGATGCCAGTGTCTTTGATGGCTTTGCCAAACTTGTCCATCAGTATGTCGATAATAGTCTTTTGCAGCGAGGCGGCAAGGTCGGCACGGTTCTCTTCGATGAAGTTGGGGTTCTCCTTCATCTCGTCACGCAAGGTGTAAAGGAACGATGTCTTCAGTCCGCTGAAGCTGTAGTTGTAGCCCTCGATGTGCGGTTTTGAGAACTTAAAACGCTTTGGGTCGCCCTCTTGAGCGAGTTGGTCGATATGTGGCCCGCCAGGATAGGGCAGCCCCATCACTTTGGCGCATTTGTCGAAAGCCTCGCCGGCAGCGTCGTCGATGGTCTGTCCCATGATTTCCATGTCGTAGGGCGACTCCACCTTGATAATCTGCGAGTTGCCACCGCTGATGAGCAGACACAAGAAGGGAAAGTCAGGAACCTCGGTGTTCTCGTCTTCCTTGATGAAATGTGCCAGCACATGGCCGTGAAGATGGTTGACATCCACCAGCGGAATGTTCAGCGCAAGCGCAAGACCTTTGCTGAACGCCGTGCCCACATGGAGCGAGCCAGGAAGGCCAGGTCCACGCGTGAAGGCTATGGCGTCGATCTCGCTCTTGTCGATGCCCGCTTGACGTATCGCCTCGCTCACCACCGGCACGATGTTCTGCTGGTGGGCGCGTGAGGCGAGCTCAGGCACCACTCCGCCATAGGCCTCATGCACCTTCTGGCTGGCGATGACATTGCTCAGCAACACGCAGTCCTTAATGACCGCCGCACTAGTGTCGTCGCACGACGACTCAATTCCAAGTATTATCATAGTTTAATTTATCGTTTATTGGCTAATCAGTGTAAACTTTTGAATCTTTGATAATGCAAAAATATTAATTATTTCGCACTTTTCCAACTCTTTTTGAGGGAAAATCTACACTTTTCCAACCAGCTTGTGTGCCAGTTAAAAAAAGTTGATACTAGAAATGTAAAAAATGTATTTTATTTTGTGATGTTGAGAAAAATGTATTTTTGCAAATGAATTGTGGATACCATAGAGTATTCACGAAAGAGTAATAAGAATACGTACGATAACATAGCTTCAAATATGATTAACACTGATCCACAACTGCCACCAATACCGCAAGAAAAATTATATTATATTTATGTGAATGGCCAACAAATAGGTGGTCAAAATGAAAACCAAATAGCATCTTATATTCTCCATATTTAGATAAATATTGACCCTTTATAATTGGGGCGAATGGTTGGATATCGACTTGTTATCCAACCATTAAATTTTATGGCTCAATGATTTCATTTGCCCAAAGTTGTTGCAGAAATGTCTTGGCGGGCAGAATCATTATTTCGTCAACTATTCGTGGAGTAATTTCGTTGCTGACAATAAAAGACTTGACAGAGGGATACTCTTGTCTAAATGCTTTAAGACCTCGCAAATGCGACGGTTTTATAGACGTTGAAGATTTTATTTCAAGAGCCACTTCGGCATCTCCTAATATGGCATCCACTTCATAGTTGTTGTCGTGAGTGCGCCAGTAAGACAACTTTTTATCACTTCTGCTGTATCCTAAGTAGGCTATTATTTCCTGTATTATCAAGTGTTCAAATGCATGACCATATTCTGCCGTTCCCAGTTGTAATTGAGTCCTATTGAGGAGGCTGTTAACTATACCAATATCAAAATAGTAGAACTTTGGCATCTGTGTGATTCGTCTTTTTACCTTTTTGTTATAGGATGGTACAAAGAATCCTATCATGGTTTCCTCAAGGATGGTAAAGTACTCTTTAACGGTTACTCCTGAAACTCCACATTCGCGTGCAATGTTGGTGAAGTTCACCACTTCTCCGTCACACATGGCTGCAATGGTCATAAACCTGGTGAATGATGTCAAATCACGCGTTAGGGCCTCGGCAATGATTTCTTGCTGAAGGTAGTCACCAACATAAGCCGCCAGACGCCTCTTGGCGTTCTTGGCAAGATAGTGTCTAGGCAGCATACCAAAATTAATTGCTTGATCCAGATTAAAATCTGGAATCTCGGCACTGACCAGTGGGTAAAGCCTATCGCTTAATGCTCTACCTCCCAATAAGTTTGCGCCACTGCGACGCAGTTTTCTTGCGCTGGAGCCACACAAAATGAAGTGTGTGCCGTGATTGACCATAAGCCAATGAACCTCATCTAGTAAGGCGGGGATTTTCTGAACCTCATCAATAATGACAATGGTCTCTGGTGGTAGCGCTTCTACTCGTTGGCGCAGAAGAGAAGGGTTGAACTTAAGTTCGGAGAACACATCAGCCTTAAGCAAATCATAATACACAGCATTAGGGAACAATGCATTTAGCAAAGTGCTTTTTCCCGTTTGACGTGCCCCCCAGAGGAATAAGCTGTCCTCATAAATATCTTCTAATTCTAAGATTCGTTTGAACATGATTGGATATTTTTCGCAAAGATACAAAAAATATTTTTAAACGCAAAAGATTTTGGTGTAAAATATGCAATACATTCAAAATTAGCTGATAAGCATTATTAAAAATATCAAAAATATAAAGTTCAACTTTAAAATTTTGACAAAAATCTAAAGTTCAACTTTAAAATTTTGACCTTTTCTGTTGAAGATATTAATTGTAATTTGAATAAATTCTGCATTCCGCATTTCACATTCTGCATTATTTACAGCCATCCTGCGGTTTTGTACCACTCGATTGCCTCATGGATGCCTTGCTTGAGGTCGTAGCGGGTTTTGAAGCCGAAGTCGCGCTCGGCGTCGCTGGTGTCGCACAGCCAGTTGCGCTGCTTGAGAATGCGGAACTTGTCGGGGTTGAGGGTGCTGGGTTTGCCGGTAAATCGGCTGATGAACTCCGACACATGGCACACAATCTTCACCATCCACAGCGGACAGGTGACAGGAATGACAAATTTCTTGCCCAACTCGTCAAGCACTATTTTTCGGAACTCCTGCTGGGTGTAGCTGCGGTCTTCGCTCATGAAGTAGGCCTTGCGCTTGGGACCAGCCTCAAGGGCGTCCATCACGCCTCGCGCCAGGTCTTTCACGTAGATGAAGGTGAGCATCTGCTTCTTGAAGCCCACGCTGAAGTCGAAACCGCGCTTTATGCTCTTGATCATCAGGAAATAGTCGCGCTCGTGCGGACCATACACCCCCGTGCAGCGGAAGATGGTGTAAGGGAAATCGCTTTGCATTTGCAGGTAGGCCTCGCCCTTGAGTTTCGAGGTGCCGTAGCGGGTGTTGGGAGCAGGGATGTCGGTGCTCTTGAACGGTGTGTAGTTCACGTCGTCGCCAGGTCCCATCACGCTGAGGCTGCTCATCATCAGAAACACCTCGGGCACCGCCTCAAGCTCCTTCAGTTCATCGACAATCGACTTGAGGCAGCCGTAATTCACGGTCTCAAAGTCGAGGTAGTTGGTGGCTTTGGTGAGTCCAAGGTTGTGGACCACGTAGTCCCACTTGCCGTGTTTGGCGATGTGGTCTTTAAGTGTGTTGTGTAGCACCTCCTCTTCGGTGAAATCGAGTTCAAGGAAGTTGATGCGCTCATCGGTCAAGAACTTGCGGCTTGTGGTTTTGCGCACCGCCGCCCACGTCTCGTAGCCACGTCCCAGTGCCTCTTCCACGAGGTAACCGCCAATGAAGCCTCCGGCTCCTGTTATCAGTATTTTTTTGCTCATCGGTCTTTTATTATTTTCGGGCACAAAATTAATCAAAGACTAGCAGAAAACCAAATACTTTATTATCCAGTCGCAAGCAAGCATAATCCCTAAAAAAATAATGGAGGAGTCATCCATTAAAGAAACTCCCCCATTAAATTCATGTGCTATATATGGTTTTAGTCGTGGCTTATTGCCCGCTTAACCATTTCAAAGTTCTTGTCCAACCAATGGAGATGAAGAGCCCCGCCATACTGATTTTCTTTCCAACAAACAATTCGCTACCGTTACCATAAGGCCAATTTGCTGTTTTTCGGAATTCTTTAAGGCTACCCGAAATAGTGTAACCTAATTTCATTTCTAAATAGGAATTATTTGTAGTGCGCCAAGAAAAGCCCACTTGAGGGGTCACAAAAAAGCCTGCCTTAGACAATCCGTCGTAGCTTGAGCGGTAATCCTCGATACTATTTTCAAACATATACTCACTGTCATATCTATATAGTCTTAAACCGAGATCAAGAGCAGCAATAGGCGAAAAACGCTTATCATTGAGACGATATTGTCCGCGCACGAAAATTCTGTGCATCAAGTTATTAGTCATATAATCCCACCCTTCGGATACATTTTTCACTTCGCCTTCCAAATCTTGACCACTATAACGGGTGTCGGTTGTGCGAGAGGCAAAACTCATCCAGTCAGCTCCATAACCTATACCGAAACTGATGTTAGGACTCATCTTATAACCCAGAATTAAGCTACCACCAACGGCCGCCATGCCCTGTTTTTGGTCTTGGTCGATGTTCCATGGGTTGACGCCCTCTCCCTCAAAGGTGATTTGGAGACCCTTGTCACGAGTGGGAATATATGGGCCTTTCTCGCCTGGAACAAGAGGCTTGTGGAATGAGAAGCCAACCTTTATGACCACTGCGCCACCATTACCTCCCTTGTAGAAAGAATGAGCATAACCTGCCGAGAAATTAAAGTCAACCTTACTCGATAGAGGATAAGAGAAACCTGGAGCAAGGCTCACGAAGTAGGAGCCGTCGCCTCCCTTAGTGTTGATGTTATATCCTGTTGTGAGTGAACCAAATGGAGTAAATTTCGAATCTCCAATAGGGAAAAACACGTTCAAACGGGTCTCAACGGGAATCGTCACAACTGTTGAGCCACCAGTAGAAATATTAACGCCGGCACCCAAACCCCAATAAATGCTCTTGTTAAAACGCTTGCCCACAAGCACATCGGCGGCAACGGCACCACCACCACCTTTAGTGTTGATGTTATAGCCAGCATCAATGTCGAAGTCTAAACCACGATGGCCGGTGTTATTAGATTCATTTAGCGATGACTCATCTTTTGAAATTTGCTCCACTTCATCTAAATTATAGACAAAAACGCTGCCGTCTTTTGTGCGGATTTTAACAGTTTTACCTGGAGTGGTTTCAATCACATCGCCCTTGATTACGCTGCCATTATTGAGCCTGAGAACATCACTAGCATCGGCACTCGACGAGCAAATCATTGCACATAGCAAAACACAAATTGTAGTTTTTAATACTTTCATTTTGTTATTTTTAGGATGTTGCAGCAACAACCCCAACCACAACATAAAACATAAAAAAGCGCGGGTTGCTGTACCATTGCTCATTCCAGCGCTTTGGGGCTCTTGCAATGCCTGTCTGAACCAGAACGAGCAAAGCAGAAGCCCACGCGTTTATATGCAAACATTTTGTGTCGCCTATATGGCAACAACAAATCTTACATACAAAACACAGCCATCTACAATGCCCAGTCCCTGACTCAGAAAGAGAATTTGCAAGATTCCAAAGCGTCAAGAACAAGACGTAAAGTAAACGCCTTTATTAAATTACAATTTCAATTACACAGTCCATCTAAATCTTAAAATCATCAGACTAAAGGACTCATGCAATTTAACTGCAAAATTACTTTTTTTTTCAATTATCACAAAGAAACTCATAAAAAACCAGAAAACTATCACCTTTTTCTCGGGATTTAGTGGCTGACATATCAACTTTTGTATTCAAAAGTAGGCATAAAGGTGATAACGCTAGCTTATTGTAATCTTTCCAATACGGTATTGACTTTTTTGATAATCATTTCGGGGCTGATATCATGCAGGCAGTGATAGTCGCCATATCGGCACTTCTTGTTGCCGAAGACTGAGCATGGACGGCAATCGAGGTCGAGCTGAACAGTGTCTCGGAATGCCTGATGCCACCCTAAGAATCCGCAATTGGGGTGAGTGGCCCCCCACACGCTCACAGTGGGCAATCCCACCAGCGATGCCAGATGCATATTGGCAGAGTCCATCGTGAGCATCACGTCGCAGTGCGCGAGCAGCGCGAGCTCGTCGGCAAAGGAGTGCTTGATGTGCGGCAGCGACAGTACGTTGGTGTAACGCCGCATGATGGGGTCGAAGGTGTCGCGCTCTTTCTTCCCGCCACCCATCAGGAAAAGATGGCAATGCTCCCACCTCGACATCTCGCCTATTACCAGTTGCATCTGTTCCCATGGATATTCCTTGCCCTGGTGCCGTGAGAAAGGCGCCACGGCTATCCAGCGTTCGCCATCGTCCTTGGCAGGCACAATAGGACTCTTTATCGTTTCGTTATGGGCGAAGATGCTTGTGAACTCTTCGCCGAGATTGAGTCTCAATTGCTTGAACACCGCTCTGTAGCGCGCATGGGTTGACATGACTGGCTCTTTACTTTTACCGGTAATGACTTTGCGTTTCTCCTTGCGCCCCTTATCGATTGTCGCGACCATCACTCCCTTGTGTTTGAAGATTGCAGTCATGAGTTTTGTGCGAAGCACGTCATGCAAGTCGGCAAAGGCATCAAAGTCGTATCGGTGATGCAGGTTGCGGGCGAGCCTCATGGGACCTGTAAGACCGTGGTATTTGTCTAAGTCGATGCCCAGGACTATCAGGTTGGAAGGACGGTTTATAAATAACCCCTCAGCCATCTTGCTTGTGGCAAAGACAAAATTCACTTGTGGATTAGCTTCGCACAAAGGATAAACGATGGGAATTGTCATCGCCACGTCGCCCAAAGCCGAGAAACGGGTGATTAGAACGCTCTTGAGAACAGTATTAATATTACTTCTTGCCATAGAGCACAGGGTTGGTGGCAGGGTCGTTATACATCTTCATCTGGCGATAGACCTTCATGTATTTGCGACCTGCTGCGATGTCGTCGAGGAGTTGGTCGATGGCGGTGGAGAGGTCCTCACGTTGCTCAAGCAGCACGGCGAGTTTGCCCTGGCATTGCTCAATGTGGCTTGGCGAGGCATCGCCACGCTCCACCTGCTCGCGCATGTGGTAGATTTTGAGTGCCAGAATCGAGAGGCGGTCTATCGCCCATGCCGGGCTCTCGGTGTTGATGGTGGCATCGTCGCACACCTCAACATCGGCATATAGGTTGCGGAAGTAGCTGTCGATTTTCTCCACGAGGTCGGTGCGGTCCTGGTTGCTGCGGTCGATGCGGCGTTTCAGTGCCAGTGCTGCCACCGGGTCAATCTCCGGGTCGCGGATTATGTCCTCGAGGTGCCACTGCACGGTGTCGATCCAGCATTTGGTGAAAAGGTCGGCTTCGATGGTCCCCTCGAGATAGGGGTTATGGACTTGTGCATCTACATCGTCGGTGACATGATATAGTTTTATAGTCTCGTCAAAGAGACGATTAGCGGTCTTAGTATAGTTCATATATATGTTTTATTTAATATGAATCTACAAATTTAGTAATAAAAAATGATTTACCAGTTATTCTTGACTAAAATCCAGATATTTTGACCAAAACGAGCGGTTGCGACGGCGGTAAAAAGCGTGTGTGCCCATTGGTAGCTCACCGCCAGTGAGGCGCATTGCCATCTCGGGATGCCCTTCGATGGAGAAATGGGCGGCGGTGGAGGCATCGGGGATGCGCAGACTGCCATGCCACAGTTCATTGACGCGCACACTCCACACCACGTCTTCAAAGTTGGCAACTGTGCTAGCGTCACTTGCCATCGCCGCCATCTCGACGGGATGCTCGTCAAGCACACGCAGCATGGCGCTGACGCGCCTGAGCGAGAAACCTCCGTTTCCCACCTTCCACTTGAGCAGTACGGGATGGAAGCCTCCTCTCAGAAGGGCTAACCAGCGCCTAGTTTTATAGCCTGCACGCTTTGCCACATTCCATCCTTCCACCTCGCTTCTTGCCGGCAACCACGGCGCACCAATGTAGTCATAGTCGAGCGAGCACCAGTAGTCAAGCTTGTCGTGGAAAAGCGCCACATCGGTTTGGCATATTGCAATAAACCTCGACTTTTGAAATCGTGAGTACAGCTCACGCCCAAGTATGAGTTTGTTGTATCCATGCCTGCCGTCGAAGAATGCAGGGTCAAAACGCTCCACACGACATCGGCCGGAGTTTATGCCTAGCAGCTCATCGAGAGGCGACAGGTCAAGTCCGTTGGGGCACACCACAGCTACATCGCGATTGGGTGACAATATTCTCAGGTTGCGCTCTACTGCCCACCGTTCGATGTCGCTCAACGAGTTGCGGTATAATGGTATGACAACTGTCACTAATTGTGTGTGGTTCTCGCTCATAGGTTATTTATATCTTACTATTTTCAGCGCTGTGCGGCGCACTTGACGGCGCAGGCGGCGAGGGCTGCACTGCTTGACTTGCGCCACGGCTTTCAGCACATCGTCGATGCTGGCTGACGACTCGTCGTCGGTCTCCACCAACAGGTGGTCGAGAGGGGTGATGGCAAGTGCCTGCTCGTTGTGCTTGCTGCCAAAGGAGAGGTAGAAGCCCGCGTCGAGCAGTTCGCGCGCCACGTTCTCGTTGCCACGGAAGCCGTGGATTATCCATGCCACGTTATGGGCGTGAGGATTGTCGCGCCACAGTTTGAGAATCTGCTGCGAGGTGCGTACGCAGTGTATGATGAGAGGTTTCTCGGCAGCGGCGGCTATGTTAATGTGGGCTTGCATCACCAGCTCTTGCACGTCGAGTGGCGCTCCTTTGAGCGAGTCAAGTCCCGTTTCACCTATCGCCACTACCAGTTGGTGCTGCGCTATCTCCTGGAGCCGCTCCACTTGCTGTTGCCAGTCGTCGCCTATGTGCCAGGGGTGGATGCCCACAGAATAAACCTTGCCATACTGTGGCTTGAAGTCCTTGACATCCACGCTGATGATAGCTTGCTGGGCTGCGGTGTCGTGGCTGTGGAAGTTGGTGATGACAGGCGGCACAGGGTCGTAGCCATGTCCTCCCCACGGATTGCAGCTGACGATGCGCTTGATGCCCATCCACGTGCCTTTCAAGGGTCCGTAGGCCTGTATCGCCTCCACGGCATAGTGGCTGCACGTGGGAGTGTATCGGCACGCTGCCGGCAGCAGTGGTGAGATGCACCGCTGGTAGAACCTGATGGGCAGGATGAAGACTTGCTTCGCTATGTTGCCTGGGGTTAGTTTCATTGCTTAATGCGCTTTGCGCAGTTAATGTGCTTCGCACGATTAGAGATTAGTTGCGCTAGGCGCGATTAGTGATTAGTTGCGCTAGGCGCGATTAGTGATTAGTGAAGATTCCCGATCCCCGATCCCCGATCTCCGTTCCACTCTCCACTCCACTCTCCACTCTTTTGGCAATCTTGCTGAGCAGTTCGCGCATGCTGCGTTCTATGGTGGCGTAGCTGCGCTCGTCGTTGGCAACCCAGTTGAAGCCTATCAGCACCGTCTTGCCTTGCGAGGTCACAGGCTCTAGCAGAGCACGGTTGAGGCGGTAAGCCTCGCGGGTGCGGCGACGCAGCAGCACACGGTTCACGGCGTGGCGAATTCGTTTCTTGGGAATGGATATAAGGAATCGTGCCGCCACCGGGTGACCAGTGTCATGGGCGGGCACAGCAAGAAACACCGCCCGTAGCGGATAGGCAATCATCGACGTGCCTTGAGCATAAAGTCGCTCAATCTCAATCTTGCTGCATAGCTTTTCGCTCTTATATAACTTGAAATTAGCCATTACTTAGCTTTTAGACTGCGAAATTACAAAAAAAACAGATGAATCAGTAGTTTTTTTGTCAAACAATTGCAAACAATTAAAAACAAAGAAAACTAACCACTAATTCTCACGACATATCACTAAGAATTGTTTCAATTAGATAAAATGCTCACGCTAGGCACTTTATTTTCAAAAAAAACCAACAAATTTTCAAACAACTGAATAATCTGAATATTCTGATTTTTAAAAAGTTTATTATTAAAATGATATGATTTTCATTATTTGCAGATTTTTGTTTGCAATTGTTTTTAATTGTTTGATAAAAATAAACACAAGAAAATCCCCAAAACTGCGGTGAGTTTCGGGGATTGTGATTTGTGTCAAGAATCGAGTTATTTCTCGGTCTTCTTGGTGGTTTTCTTTGTAGCTGCCTTTTTTGCTGGAGCCTTCTTAGCAGAAGCAGCCTTGGCTGTTGTCTTCTTTGCAGGTTCAGCTTTCTTTGCTACAGTCTTCTTAGCTGGCTCGGTCTTCTTTGCGGCCTCTGCCTTCTTGGCTGGAGCGGCTTTCTTTGCAGGAGTAGCTTTTTTCGCAGTAGCAGTCTTGGCTGTTGT
>CALGGO010000085.1 GCA_937916085.1 uncultured Prevotellaceae bacterium
AATTTATCTATCTGACAAACAAATTGTTGTGAATTAACTGAATATCCCTAACTAAACATTTCATTCATTTTTAAAAATTCATGCGTATGAAAAAATTACTATCATTTCTAACACTGCTCACGCTCTCCATAGGAGTCTCGTGGGCAGCTAACACGACGGTAACATTTACGTTTTCCTCGTTATACACATCAAATACCGTTCTTGATGGAGTATCAATAGATGGAACTGATGTCTCTTTAGTTTTCAATAAACGAGATGGCGGCACAGCTACTCAGTACTACAGTTATGGCGAAGCTGTTCGTTGGTATGGAGGTGGAACTTTAACCGTGTCTTCAACGACAAAAACAATCACAAGAATTGAGATTGTCTATACTAAACATGACAATTCTGTTTCTGCCTCTGTTGGATCTTATTCTGATATCTCAGGATCATCAGGGACTGGAACATGGTCTGGAAGTGCATCAAGTGTCGTATTTACTCAATCTGGCACAAAAGATCAAGCTAGAATTACTTCTGTTCAAGTAACCTACACCGACGGTGGCTCAACCGTTGAGACTGTTGCCACTCCCACATTCTCTCCTGCCGAGGGTACTTTCACCGAAGCGCAGAATGTGACTATAGCTTGCACTACCGACGGAGCAACCATCTACTACACAACCGATGGCAGCACTCCAACTACTAGCTCTTCGGTTTACAGCAGCGCAATTCCTGTAAGTTCAACTACCACCATCAAGGCTATCGCAGTTAAGGACGGCATGAACAACAGCAGTGTGGCAAGTGCTACTTATACAATTAACATTCCGCCCGTGACCCCCGCCACTGGCGACTTCGTGCTCGTTACCAGCGCCGACCAGCTCGTAGCAGGTAATGAGTATATTATTATGACAAAAGATCCTGATGGTTATACTCTTGCTATGGGCGACTTGAATAGCAGCAACAAAGGCTCCTGGACCCAAGAATTTGCCATAAACGGTACTGTTGGTGCAGAGGGCAGCACTGTGTCAGTTTATAGCGAATCAACTACATCCAATAGTTTAGTAAACATCCTTGAGTTGGAAAATACTAACGGTCAATTAGCTCTTAAGCAGCAATCTGCTGGAACTTACCTGAATATCACAGCTAATAGTACTGATATTACGGGAAGTGCTTCTAAGACTTACTTAACTATTGAAATTGGCAGCGATTATTTTGCTACAATCAAAGGCTATAGTACTCGTCAAATTCTTTTCTACATCACGAGTGATGTATTTGGCAACTATTCCTCATCAAATGCCAACGGATCAAGCTATTCTAAGGTTTACCTCTACACCCGCGGGGCGTTGCAGCCACCCGTCTTCACACCTGCAGGTGGCATCTATGGCATTGATGTAGATGTGACAATCTCTTGCCCGACCACTGGTGCCACTATTTACTACACTACCGATGGTACTGACCCAACCACAAGTTCAACTCAATACACTGGTGAGATTCTAGTAAGAGAGACCACCACTTTCAAGGCCATCGCCGTGAAAGATGGAGAGACAAGTCGTGTGACAACTGCCACATATACTATCACTCCCAACACTAATCCGGAAACCGTAACCTTAACCTACAGCGAGCCATTCACCGAAGGCGTGGGCAAGTTTATCGTTGAGAACATTAGCGGTTTCTCACCCGTATGGACCCTTGACGGAAACTACGGCATCAAGGGCACCAGCTACAGCAACGGCACCAACTATGCAGCTGTTAGCCGCTTCCTTTCGCCCTATGTGGATATGACTAATGCTGTTCAGCCAGCGCTGACCTTCAGCCACCAGATCAACAGCTTCTTCGATGATGTAACTAACCAGTGCGAGCTTTACATCCGCGAGGTTGAAAATGGCACCCCCGAATCATGGACCAAGCTTAGTGTCTCCTTCAGCACTCCAAGCAGTGGAAACTGGACCAATGACGTTGCCAGCATCGACCTTAGCGACTACGCTGGCAAGACCGTTCAGGTGTCGTTCCTCTACACCAATACTTCTACCACAAGCGGTGCAGGTACTTGGGAAATCCAGAACTTCAGGATGTATGACGCCAGCGATGTCATATATGTGAACAACATCGCCGAGTTCCTCGCCCTTGACGAGAACACCACCGCCACCTTCCGCAACCCAGTCACCGTGCTCTATGACTACGCTCAGAACAGCAACAGCAGTTACCAAGAGTACATCTGGTTCAAGGACGAGAGCGGCTATAGCCAGTTCTACCTATTACCAACCCTGAACAGCACTTATGATGAAGACACCGAGACCTATAGCTACTCCACAAGAGCTAAGTATGAGAACGGCGACATCATCCCTGCTGGCTTCACTGTTGTGAAGAACTATTATGCCTATGGCGCTTATCTGCAAGCATTCTCTAACGATGCTCTGAATGCCGGCTTCCAGACCTCAACCCAAAAGGGTCTCGCCGATCCCGAGTATTTTGACTACAGCACCATCAATAACCTTACCGCTGCCGATACCACAACCTACTGCAACCGTTATATCACCCTCGAGAAGATACGCATCCTCTCGAAGAGCGGTAAGTACTTCTATTTCAGTGACGAGAACAGCACCACGGCTTGCAAAACTGTGGGCTACAACAAGTTCAGCGATGAGTCTTCTCTAAAGAAAAACGGTAGCACTGCTGTAGTGAACGTGCCCGATGCAAGCACCAGCACCTACTACAACGTGAAGGCTATCCTCCAAGTGTGGAAAGGCCAGAACAATGCAGTAACCTGGGAAATCCTGCCCATCGAGTTCACCGAGTGGAGCGCCGAGGAAGTGACACTGCGTAAGCTCTGCGCCGACGGTGTTGAGCAGAATAATTACACCATCAGTAACAACCTACTGGGCGTGTATGCAAGTGCTGACGGCACCAAACTGTGGGTTAAGGACGATACTGGCCAATCGATTTGGGAGACAGAGCCCAGTGCTACCTGGAAGGACAACTTCGCAATTGAATTTGAGGGAGATGACGGCATCCCCGCCAACACCCGCATGGAGCAGGCGAACTACGACCAGAGCAACTGGTGCGAGCTTCACCTTACTAGTGGCAACGCTGCAAGCTTCGTGAATAAGATTATCAGTGGCGGCTCTATCGAAGGTAAGTTCACCGATAAGCTGAACCCCACCATGGAGAACGTAAGCTTGAGCCTCGACGACATCTACAGCGAAAGCAGCTACGCCCTCAACTACTACATCCCCGCCAACTTCCTGGGCAGCCAGTCATGTCATACCGACATGCACGGTCAAGAAGGTCATGGCGACTACTTCTTCATGAATCCTAAGCCACAGGAGGTTGTGGAGATTGTGTGGGCTATCTGGGACAGCGAGCATCAGGTATTCATGATGTCAACCGATCCTATCCGCAACACCCACCAGTTTGAGGGTGAATTTACCATCAATCCTGAAATGAATATCAGAACCGACGTTTCAATCACAGACGGCTATGGCTACAACTTCAAGGCTATAATCCGCAAGACTGCCAGCGGCTTGAGAGACGTGAACGGCGGCAACTATGAGGTATATCCTCTCGACCTTGACGAGGGTATCGACCCAGCTACCGCTATCGAGAGCATCACTGCTGGCAACGGCGAGGTGAAGAGCGTGAAGTACGTGAACGTAGCTGGCATGGTGAGCGACACTCCATTCCAGGGTGTGAACATCGTGGTCACTGAATATACCGACGGCACTCGCACCGCCACTAAGATGCTTAAGCGCTGATTGAACCACTAATTAAACTAATTTCACTAATAATAAAAGGTGCTCGCCAGCAATGGCGGGCACTTTTTTTTGAACCACTAATTATCGCTAATTTTCACCAATTAGTTTAATTACACTAAATTAAGAACCACTAATTGTCACTAATTTTCACCAATTAGTTTAAATACACTAAATTAAGAACCACTAATTGTCGCTAATTTTCACTAATAAGCCTGTTTTCTTGTTGAGCGAACGCCGCGGAGCGGCGCACTACTCAACAGCATCGAGGCTTGTTTCCTTCACCTCTTGTCTTCTCTACTCTACTGCTCCACTATTCTACTGCTCAACTGCTCAACTGCTCTACTATTCTACTGCTTTACTGCTTCACTTTTAGTCGAGGAATCGCTTGTCGAGGTCGTGGTAGTGGTCGATGCGGCGGTCGCGGAGGAATGGCCACCAGCGTCGCACGCGCTCGGTGCGGTCGAGGTTGACGTCGATAACTGTCTCTTCCTCGTCGGTGCTTGAGGCGCAGTGCAGTATCTCTCCCTGCTGTCCGGCGATGAAGCTGCTTCCCCAGAACTCTATGCCGTTGGTCTGCCCGCTCGGGTCGGGCTCGTGCCCCACACGGTTGACGGTGACGACGGGGAGACCGTTAGCCACAGCATGGCCGAGCTGCACCGTCATCCACGCGTTGAGCTGCCGCATCTTCTCGCTCTCGTTGTCGCTGCTCTCATAGCCTATGGCAGTGGGGTAGATGAGGATGTCGGCTCCCCGCAGCGCCATGAGTCGTGCCGCCTCGGGGTACCACTGGTCCCAGCACACGAGCACGCCGAGTCGTCCCACGCTGGTGTTGATGGGCTCAAAACCCAGGTCGCCAGGCGTGAAGTAGAACTTCTCGTAATAGGCTGGGTCGTCGGGGATGTGCATCTTGCGGTACTTGCCGGCGATGGTGCCGTCTTTCTCAAACACCACCGCGGTGTTGTGATACAGCCCCTTGGCGCGTCGCTCAAAGAGCGAAGTCACCAGCACCACGTTGTTGTCGCGAGCCGCTTGCGAGTAGATGTCGGTCACGTCGCCGGGGATTGGCGTGGCGAGGTCGAAATTCTCCACGTTCTCCTCTTGGCAGAAGTAGAGCGAGTCGTGCAGCTCCTGCATCACTATGAGTTGGGCGCCGTCTTTTGCAAGGCGTGCAATTTTCTCGAGCAGGCGAGCGCGGTTGAGCTCCGCCTCGCCGCAGTTGCGTTGTTGTATGATACCTGTTTTCATATTTCTGTTTTTTAGCTGACGAGCTGCTGAGCGAACGCCGCGGAGCGGCGCACTACTCAACACCACCTAGGATTGTTTTCTTGCCCCTCGTCCTCTCGTTTTCTTGTTTTCTTGTTCTCTTGTTTTCTTGTTCTCTTGTTCTCTTGTTCTCAAGTTTTCTTGTACTCTTGTTTTCTTGTTCTCAAGAAATCTTGGGGTATCTGCATGGTGATGCAGTGCAGCGACCCGTGTTGTTGTATTAATGCGTTGCAGTTGATGCCCACCACGTGGCGGTCGGGAAACACTTGTGAGACTGTTTCGAGTGCCAGTTCGTCGTTCTCGGGCTGGTCATAGACAGGCACAAGCACCTGTGAGTTTGTTATCAGGAAGTTGGCGTAGGTGGCTGGCAGCCTGTTGCCAGCCTCGTCGTGGATGGGGGCGGGGCAGGGCAGTGGCACGAGGTGGAACGCTTCGCCTTGTGCGTTGGTCATCGCTTTGAGCTCCTGCTCCATGCGCAGCAGCGAGGCGTGTTGCTCGTCGCTGGAGTTCTCGCATTTCACGTAGAGGATGGTGTTGGCGGGAGCCAGGCGCGCCAGGGTGTCGATGTGGGCGTCGGTGTCGTCGCCGCAGAGCTCGCCGCTGTTGAGCCACAGCACCTTCTTTGCTCCGAGCTTTGACTTTAGCACGTCTTCAATCTGCTGCTTGCTGAGGTGGCGGTTGCGGTTTGGCGAGAGCAGGCACTGGCTTGTGGTGAGGATGGTGCCCCTGCCGTCGCTCTCGATGGAGCCGCCTTCGAGCACAAAGTCCTGGCAGTTGATGGCTTGGGCATTGAAGATGCCATTCTCAAACATTTTATGGCAGATGAGGTTGTCGTGACAAGCGGCAAACTTCATGCCCCAAGCGTTGAACTTGAAGTCGAGCATGAATCTTTCGTTGCCGTCGATTATTGAGATGGGCCCGAAGTCGCGCGCCCAGGTGTCGTTGGTGGCGATTTCCTGATAGATAATCCTGTCGCTATGGTCTAGGTCTTGCAGTTGCCGTCTCACATCGTTGGCATCGGGGGCGATGATGATAAGCGGCATCTCGCGCACTATGGCGCGTGCCACCTCCTTGAAGCACGCCTGTGCCTCGTTG
Organism: uncultured Prevotellaceae bacterium; assembly: GCA_937916085.1. GTDB lineage: Bacteria > Bacteroidota > Bacteroidia > Bacteroidales > Muribaculaceae > Sodaliphilus. The sequence continues at coordinate 6,087 of CALGGO010000085.1, forward strand.
AGCATATAGCGCCAGTCGGTGTCGCGATGTGGCCATGCCAGCATGACAGCGTCTTGCGGCTCCCATTCGGCAGGCATTACAGGAGAGGAGAGTGAGAACATGGCTAAGAGTTTCTAGTTGACAAGCTGACAAGCTGACGAGCTGACGAGGCAAGTGGGGTAGGCTGCTTTGAGCTTTACTACTATTGTCTTGTTTGCTTGTATCTTGTTAGCTTGTTAGCTACTGTTAGAATTCTTCACTCATGCTGTCCCAGAAATCCTCCCGGTCTCGCATCTGCTCATCAATGAAGTCTTGATAACCAGTCTTGACACCGTAACCCATATCTTCGCACCACAGTTTGTAGTCCTCTTGCAGTTGTGGGTCATCTTTCATCATCTCCTCAAATTCTCGTTCCACCTCGCCAGTATTGCTGAGTTGGTCGAGCAAAGCTCTCAATATTTCAGAAATGTCGTTCATGTTTTATTTTCGTGTGGTTTTAGTTTTATGGGTCAAAAATAGTAATTATAGAGAGTATGGCAATAGAAATAACGGAAAACTTATTAACAAGCAATGAAATTTCATCGCTTTTCTCATCGAAATAACTAAAATTGTGCTACTTTTGCAGCTAAATTTTTGAGGAGAGAGGGGAGAGGTAAGTACCAAGTACAAAGGACAAAGTATCAAGGACAAAGTACAAAGGTATCAAGGACCAAGGACAAAGTATCAAGGACAAACGATTCTCGATCTCCGATCCCTGATCTCCGATCCACTAATAACGATAAACGAAAAAAACGAAAGCTATGACAAGAATAAATTTTTTACTTACTTTGCTTGCAGTGTTGTTTTTGGCATCTTGCTCCTCGGCCGACGAGAAGCTGCGCGCTCTGATTCCTGACGATGCCGTGGGAGTGGTGAGAATCAATCTTCCCAGCGTCCTTAACAAGGCTGGAATCAAGAGTGGTGAGGACAATGAAATCGTGGTTAATATCCCCGCCGACCTGAAGCAGACGATAGACGCTGCCAACGAGAATCTCGTTGACGACGTGAACATTTTTGGCGATGTGATAAGCAATCTGCCAGAGTCGGGCATCGATGTGAAGAACAATTGCTATGTGTTCTTGTCGCCAGGCACTTACAGAACCGTGGCGCTGTTCCACCTCGACGATGAGGATAAAGCACTTGAGATGGTTAACAAGATTGCCGGAGGCAAGATGAAGGAGATGTCGGAGATTATGTTTGTGTCGCACCTCGACTATGGCTATGCCATTGACGACGATGTGCTGCTGATAGGACGCTACACTATTCCAGTGCCCGATGACAAGGCTAGTGCCGCCGCCAAGAAGATTTTTGACAAATCCTCGCCAAGTCTTCTGGAGAAAGACGAAGTGGCCAAGGCTATCGATGTGAAGGATTGTGATGTCACAGCTTATATCGATGCCAAAGGTCTCCCCCTGATATTTGATGACTCTAACCTCAAACCTCTAATGGGCGAATTGTCGCCTATGAACCTCTTGGCAGGCTCGGGCATCAAGGCGATGACGGCGACCGTCAATTTCAACGATTCGAAGAAGGGTGATGAGAAGGTGGAGATAGTCACCGATTTCATTTGCGCCAACAATAGTATTTATGGCTTAATCTACGACAATATTATTGCTGCTGCCGATGGCGGAGATTGCGCCGAAGTGCTCTCGGCAGTGCCAGGCGACTTCGACACCTATTTTGCTGTTAAGGTGAATGGCGCGGGAATATTGAAACTGCCCGGCTCGAGTATGCTGTTTGATAATCTTAATACCTTCCCTCTTACCAGTGGTGTGAATTGCAAAGGGATTATCTCGTCAATTAATGGCTCCCTTGTCTTTGGCATGCAGCAAGTGGGTGAGCATGATTACAATCTAGGAATCTCGGGACAGTCCTCCTCGCCACAAATGATAGTTGATGAGATTGTGAATATAGCCAATCAACGTGGTCAAGCTCCTGACAAGAACGCCAATGGCGAATATGTCTATGACGACAAATATGGCTACGGTGACAAAGCTATCGCTATGAGCAACCGAGGCGGGGTAGTGTATATCAGATATGTCAATTATGTGCCCACTGGCGGAGCCGATAACCTGCCCGCACTTGCCGGTGTGCTGAACTCGTCGAAGATGGCATTATACCATCAAGTGAAGATAAATGACACTCCTGAGGGCTGCCTCTGCTGGGGACTGCACAACAAGACTCACGGCGAGGGATTCTACTACACCTTCGACGAGAACGAGAATATCGTGCTCTCGGCACTTAAATTCCTGTGCTGGAGAGACCCCAGCAACATTGATGATGATGAGATTGGTTTAGCCGATTATTAATCACGTTTAATAGAACAAGAGGCTGTGTCAAATTGTGGAATCTAATGATAACTCCTCCTCTAAGATAGAGGAGGTGCCCGTAGGGCGGAGGAGTATGAAAGTGTTGATAATCAATAATATTTTAAATTCGTGAATCTGTCATACTCCCCCCAGCCCCCTCTATCTTAGAGGGGGAGCTGTAACAAATATCGATTTTTGACACACCCTTTTTTATTTTACCATATCTTCGGCTTCTTTCAGGGTCTCGGGCTTGCCCACGTCGAGCCAGGTGTAGGGCGTCTCTTGCACATATCCTTTTATAAGGTGGTTGTGGCACTCATCAACGTAAAATGGGGTGGTCGAGAACTTAGCCTGATGAGCTTTAGAATACCGTTCCAACTCCTCAAAGATGCTTGGCGATATCACGTGGATGCCGCCAAATGCCAGTTCGTGCATGCCTTTCTTGTAGATGAAATGCTCCGGGCGTGTCTCGCCAGTCGATTTGTTGACCCACCCTTGCAAGCGGTATTTGTCGTCGAAGACAAAATAACGACTCGTCTTGCGGTTTTTCACCAGCACAGTTGCCATAGCGCCGCTATCCACATGGCTTTGGTACATGGCACGCAGGTCGAGGTCGGTCAAGATGTCGGCGTTATGCACGAGAAACGGTTCGTCGCCATCAAGGAAAGGGCGTGCTTTGAGTATGCCGCCTCCTGTCTCTAGCACCATGTCGCGCTCGTCGCTGATGTGGAGGTTGAGCCCGAAGTTATCGTTCTCATTGAGGAAGTCGATTATTTTCTGCCCAAAATGATGGATGTTGATGGTGATATCGTCAAATCCTGCCTCAGCGAGTCGATGAATCACCCGCTCGAGCATGGTCTTGCCGCCAATCTCCACCAGAGCCTTCGGTCGGTCGTTAGTCAAAGGGCGCAGCCGGGTACCGAGACCCGCCGCAAAAATCATCGCTTTCATTCGTTCACGGGATTGAAAGTGCGGTCATGGCCGCTCTGCTCGCGATGCGTGAGCTCGACTCGCACGTTGAATTTCTTATAGATGTGCTCAGCCACATGCTGTGCGGCATACACCGAACGGTGCTGCCCGCCTGTGCAGCCGAAACACACCATCAGGTCGGTGAAGTTGCGCTTCATGTAGCGCTCCACCGATTCATCAACCATGGCATAGACGTGAACGAGCCATTGGTCGATAGTGCTTTCTTTCTGCAGGAACTTGATTACGTTATCATCAAGACCTGTGAAGGCTTTGTACTTGTCGTATTTGCCGGGGTTGTTCAGGGCGCGGCAGTCAAACACATAGCCACCTCCGTTGCCCGACGGGTCATGTGGGATGCCTTTTTTGTAAGCAAAACTCATGACTCTCACTGTGAGCGACTTCTCCTCGCTGGTGAAGTCTTTAAGATTCACGAGCTCGTTGATTATCTCGCTCAAGTAGGGGTATCGGTCAAAAGACTTCTTAGTCACCAGCTTGCGCAAGTTGGCGATGGCAGGCACGATGCTGTTTTTCATGAAGTCGGGCTTCTTCTCGAAATATCCTCTGAAGCCGTAAGCGCCGAGCACTTGCAGGGTGCGGAACAGCACGAAAAGTCGCAAATTCTCCAAGAACATATTTTCGTCGAGGTCGGGCTTGTAGGTTTTAAGCTGCTTGATGTAAGCCTCGATGAGTTCTTTTTTCAGGTCCTCGGGGTACTTGGCGCGCGACTGCCACACAAACGAGGCTACATCGTAGTAGTAAGGTCCGCGTCGGCCACCCTGGAAGTCAATATATGCTAGTTTGCAATCGGCAGTGTGCTCAGTGTCACCGACGAGCATGACATTGCGCGACTGGAAATCTCGGTACATGAAAGTGTCGCTTGGAACCGCCAGCAAATCGCTTGTGAGGCATTCGAAGTCGTTTTCCAATTTGCTCTCATTGAATATTACTCCAGTGGCTTTCAGAAAACAATACTTGAAATAGTTGAGATCCCACTTGATAGAACGCTCGTCGAAACACTCGGCGGGGTAACACTTGCTGTAGTCAAAACCTTGTGTGCCAAGGAACTGAATGTCGCACAAGTCTCTCATGGCGCGGCGCAGTAGCTCTTTCTCCTCATTGGTGAATGCGTGAGTGATGCTGCTGCGGCGAATTTTGTTCCACAAGATATTTTCGGGTTTGCCGCCCAAGTCTTCTTGGATATAGACCATGTGATCCTTGCTGACTCCATAAACGGCAGGCACCGACAATCCTTTATCCCTAAAGTGGTTAGCCATATATATGAAAGCCTCGTTTTCTTCCCGCGACTCACCGACGACACCAACAATCGATTTACTGCCCGAGAGGCGGTAGTAACTGCGGTTTGAGCCTGCCTTATCCATTAATTTTATTTCGGTGGGCTCACTGCCAACACAACTTTTATATAACTCTTTTAAACTCTCTTTAGGATCCATATATTACTCTTTTTATTTGCAAGCAAAGTTAGCGGTTTACTAAATACTGGCAGTAAAGTTTATTGTTAAAATAGCACAAATGGGCTAAAACTCGCTGGTGAAATGGAATTTTATCTTGGGGAAGTCCTGCTGCGCCATTTGCAGCACATAGCCCGAGTCGGCGAGGAACACGTCGCGGCCCTCGGTGTCGAGAGCCATGAACTGATGCTTGCGATGCTTGAAGGCGTCAAGGGCTTCCTGGTCTTCGCTCTCTATCCAGCAGGCCTTATAGAGGCTGATGGGCTCCCATCGGCACTGGGCGTTGTACTCGTGAAGCAAGCGATATTGAATTACCTCAAACTGCAGCTGTCCCACTGTTCCCACAATCTTGCGATTGTTGAACTGGTTTACAAAAAGCTGTGCCACACCCTCGTCCATGAGTTGGGCGATGCCTTTGTTGAGCTGCTTGGTCTTCATCGGGTCGTTGTTCTCGATGTACTTGAACATCTCGGGAGAGAAGCTGGGCAGACCTTTGAAGTGCAGATTCTCGCCCTCGGTGAGAGTGTCGCCAATCTTGAAGATGCTGCCGCTGTCGGGCAAGCCTATCACATCGCCTGGAAACGCCTCGTCAACCACGTCCTTGCGCTGCGCCATGAAGGCGGTGGGGGCACTGAAGCGGTAGGTCTTGCCGCTGCGCACATGCAGATAGGTTGCGTTGCGGTGGAACACTCCCGAGCAAATTTTCACGAAGGCGATGCAGCTGCGGTGGTTCGGGTCCATATTGGCTTGAATCTTGAACACGAAACCAGTGAATTTCTCCTCATTAGGCTCTACTTTACGCTCAATGGCCTGGACTGGCTTTGGCGACGGCGCGATCTTTATAAAGCAGTCGAGCAGCTCTTTCACGCCGAAGGTGTTGAGAGCCGAGCCAAAGAATACTGGCGCCACTTGTGCTTCGAGATAGTCGTTCACGTCGAAGTCGGGATATACGCCCTCTACAAGCTCAATGTCCTCACGCAATTTCTGGGCATCATTGGCACCCACCTGCTTGTCGATCTCGGGGGAATTGATGTCGTCAATCTCTACGCGCTCGGTGACGTGCTGCTTGTCGGGCTTGAACAGGTCGAGGCTTTGCTCATATATATTATAAACACCCTTGAAACTTGCGCCTATGTTGATGGGCCATGTTAAAGGTCTAACCGAGATTTTCAGCTCCTGCTCCAGCTCATCGAGGATATCGAATGGGTCACGACCTTCACGGTCGAGCTTGTTGACGAAGATTATTACTGGCGTGTTGCGCATGCGGCACACCTCCATCAACTTGCGCGTCTGTGTCTCCACACCCTTTGCCACATCGACCACGATAATGACGCTATCGACAGCCGTCAAGGTGCGGTAGGTGTCCTCGGCGAAGTCCTGGTGTCCAGGGGTGTCGAGGATATTGATTTTATAGTCGTTATAGTTGAACCCCATCACCGAGGTTGCCACCGAGATGCCACGCTGCTTCTCGATGTCCATCCAGTCGCTGGTGGCGGTTTTCCTGATTTTGTTGGATTTCACGGCACCTGCCACATGGATAGCTCCACCAAAGAGCAATAGCTTCTCGGTCAAGGTTGTCTTTCCCGCATCAGGGTGTGAGATGATGGCAAAGGTGCGCCGCTTGGTTATTTCGTCGTTAAAAGCCACAGTTGTTATTATTCTTTTTGTTGTTTGTTGCGATGGCATCGCAACAGACAGAACCTATTGATTGTTGTTTAAAATATTAATGCATTGAGTGAGGCTTTCTTCCCAGTGCGGGATTTCGATGCCTAGGGTTTTCTTTATCTTGCTCTTGTCGAGCACGCTGTAGTGAGGGCGTGTGGCGGGAGTGGGGTAGTCCTCGGTAGTGCATGGCAGCACATGGCAGGTGGTGATGCCTGCTATGCGATGGATGGCGAGGGTGAAGTCATACCACGAAATCGCGCCTTCATTGCTGAAGTGATATATGCCTGGATGCCACACGTCGCAGTCGATGAAAGTCTTGATCACACTGGCGAGGTCGAGGGCATAGGTGGGTGTTCCCACTTGGTCGCACACCACGCGCAAGGTCTCGCGGCTGCGCCCAAGCTCGGTCATAGTTTTCACAAAGTTCTTGCCATGAGGCGAGTAGAGCCATGCAGTGCGGATGATGATGCTCTCGGGGGCAACGTCAATAATATGTTTCTCGCCGTCGGCCTTGGTGCTGCCATAGACCGAAGTGGGACACACTGGGTCGTCCTCTCGGTAGGGGCGGCAGTTGGTGCCGTCAAACACATAATCGGTGGAGACATGAACCAGTTTTGCACCGTGCTTGTGGGCTGTTTGTGCCAGCAGAGTAGGGGCTTCCACATTAAGTTTCGTGCATAGCTCCATATTGCTCTCGGCAGCGTCAACAGCGGTATAGGCAGCGCAGTTTACAATGTAGTCAACCTTGTTGCTGAGCACGCAGTCCTCGATGGCTTGAGCATCGGTAATGTCGAGTTCCTCCACATCGGTGTAGATGGCATTGACGAAGATGTCCTCATCGAGCACCTTTCGCATCTCGCGTCCTAACTGGCCATTTGCGCCAGTTATAAGAATATTTTTCTTATTCATAGTTATTGAACTTCGTCTTCAAAAATCGGTTTGTCTTCGTCTTTCTTAAAATATGCTGCAAGGGTGCCTATGAAGTGCGAAATCTGATTAATGGCAATTTGTGTGTCTTTGCCAATCTCTTTGCCTTGCAGTTTGAGCATCAGAGTGCCATATAATGCATTGAAGCAGGTCTCGAGTTCTCCCGCCTGTTGTGCCTCGGGGGTCTTGGCTCGCAGTTCCACGATAAATGGCAGAGTCTTGTAGAACTCGGCTCCATATTCGGGATGCTTTGTGCTCTTGAGCAACTCGTTGTGCAAGTCGGTGAGTCTTATGAGCACATTCTTGTTGATTTGCAGATGCCCGGTCTCTTTTTTGCCCTCGTGCTGCATCATCATGATGAGACCTTCCCACCAGTCTATAATCTCCTTGCGGGTATCGTCATCAACGTCATAGTGGTCGATGATTCCTGCCTTAATCTTATTGATGTCGAGTCCGAAGGCGCGTATAATATCCTCCACCTGCCACATGTAGAGCAGGTATTCGGCGATGTTCTCTTTACGTTTGGATTTAGCTATAATCATATATAAAAAACAAAAGACGGTAAATGGAGCAGTAAAAAAACGAATTCTCGAATTTTCGAATGCTCGAATGCTCGAATTTTCGAGTATTCGAAGCATCGCTATCGCTAACCGAACTTGCTGATTTGTCGCAGTTTCGCTTCATCCACAATCTTGATGCGGCGACCGTCAACGGTGATGATGCGCTCCTGGGCAAATGCCGACAGGGTGCGTATGGCGTTGCTCGTGGTCATGTTCGACAAGTTGGCGACATCCTCGCGTGCCATATAGATTTTCAACGTCTTGCCGTCGTCCTCAAAGCCATAATTGTCGATGAGCAGAATTAGAGCCTCGGCAAGGCGACCGCGTATGTGTTTCTGTGTAAGCGTCACAATCTTGGTGTCGCTGCCGCCTAGGTTCTTTGACAACTCATGGATGAAGAACCAAGCCAAATCGCGATTGTTGTCAATCATACTCTTCACCACGTCCATGGGAATGGAACCTACTGTCGAAGCCTCAAACGCCGCAGCGCTTGACACATAAGGCTCTCTAGCGAAATAGGCACGATAACCAAAATACTGGATGGGGCGGTAAAGTCGTAGAATCTGCTGCCTGCCACCTATGCCGTCTTTATAGAGTTTCACCTTGCCTTTGAGCAGGCACCACAGATACACTGGATTATCTTTCTCGGCATAGATGATTTGATTCTTCTTGAAGTTGTGAATCTCAAAATTGTCGGTAATATGGTGCTTTTCCTCTGATTTGAGTAGGCTCCATATCTCAGCCAAATCTTCGCTTATTACCTTTTCCAGAGTGCTTTTTATACTCATCTGCTTTACAATTATGCTTTAAAACATGCAAAATTAGTACATTTCTACCACTCTACAAAAAATAATGGTGCAATTTTTTGTGTTAAAGAAAAAACTGGTGACTGATAACTGATAACTGACAACTTTTTACTAACTTTGCACCCGATTTTCAAGAAACTATAAATAATGCACTATATATGGAAAACAAAGTAAGGGTACGTTTTGCCCCATCACCTACTGGTCCGCTGCACATTGGCGGCGTGAGAACAGCATTGTATAACTACCTCTTTGCCCGTCAGAATGGCGGCACGATGATACTTCGCATCGAGGACACCGACAGCAACCGCTTCGTGCCAGGTGCCGAGGACTATATCAACGAGGCCCTGCAGTGGCTGGGCATCGGCATTGACGAGGGAGTGCGCGAGGGTGGTAACTACGGTCCCTACAAGCAGAGCGAGCGCCGCGACATCTACCGCCGTTATGTGAAACAGCTGCTCGACGACGGCAAGGCGTATATCGCTTTTGACACCCCCGAGGAACTCGATGCCAAGCGCAAAGAGATTGCCAATTTCCAATATGACGCCAAGACTCGCGGCATGATGCGCAACTCTCTCACGCTAAGCAAAGAAGAGGTTGACGCTCTCATCGCTGCTGGCGAGAAATATGTAGTTCGCATCCTCATTGAGCCTAATCAAGAGGTTAAGGTGAATGACCTGATTCGTGGCGAGGTGACTGTCAACAGCTCGGTTGTTGACGACAAGGTGCTTTACAAGAGCGCCGACGATCTGCCCACCTATCACTTGGCAAACATTGTCGATGACCACCTGATGGAGGTCACCCATGTGATTCGCGGCGAGGAATGGCTGCCCAGCGCACCGCTTCATGTGCTGCTCTATGAGGCACTTGGATGGAAAGACTCGATGCCGCAGTTTGTACACCTGCCTCTTTTGCTCAAGCCTGACGGCAAGGGCAAACTCAGCAAGCGTGACGGTGACCGCTTGGGATTTCCCGTGTTCCCGCTTGAGTGGCACGACCCTGTGAGTGGCGACATCAGCAGCGGATACCGTGAGCGCGGCTATCTGCCTGAGGCCGTGGTCAATTTCCTGGCTCTGCTGGGCTGGAACCCCGGCAACGACCAGGAGATGTTCTCGATGGACGAACTCATCAAAGCCTTCTCATTCGAGCACTGCTCGAAGAAAGGCGCGAAGTTCGACTTCGAGAAGGGCAAGTGGTTCAACCACGAGTATCTTATCAATATGGATGATGACAAGTTGGCGCAGCTCTTTAAGCCCGAGCTGGCAAAACACGGCATTGACGCCTCTCAGTTCACCGACGAATACATCACCCGCGCTGTTGGCATGATTAAGAGCCGCATCAGCTTTGTGGGCGACATCTGGGACAACGCCAAGTTCTTCTTTGTGGCTCCCACTGAGTATGCCCCAAAGGATATCAAGAAACGCTGGAAAGAGGACACCCCTGAGACCATGCGCCGCCTCATTGAGGTCATCAAGGGCATCGACGACATGACAAGCGCCAATGCCGAGGAAATCGTGCTCGGATGGATTAAAGACAACGAGCTTCACATGGGCAACGTGATGAACGCTTTCCGCCTCACTGTGGTAGGGGAGTGCAAGGGACCTCACATGTTTGACATCGCTGAGCTCATAGGTAAGGACGAAATCATCGCCCGCATAGAGCGCGGAATCGAAAATATAAAGCCAGTAGTAGAGTGATTTTATGTACAAAAGGCTTGCTGCCATATTGATTGCCTTGATGTCGCTGGCTGCTGTCAGCGCCCAGGAGCTGGAGTGGAGTGTCGATATGAACGCTGTGTTTCACAACCGCGAGGTTGAGAAAAGTGTTATACCTGGTGAAACCTACATCTTCACACGCATTACACCGCAGATTGGTGTGTCGATGGACAGCACACGCCACCGCATTATGGGTGGAGTGACTTGGTATCAGCCAATGAATGACCGCTTGCATGGCTACAAAGTGGTACCAGTGCTTTATTATCAATATAAGGACTGCGAAAAGGGATTGGATTTTAAGTTCGGTATGATACCTAACGAACGGCCATGTTTGCCCATCTACTTGTGCAGCGACTCCGTCAACCGAATGAACCCCAATGTCTATGGAATCTCTACTAGCCTATCAAAACCGCATTTTTTTATTAGCGCAATGCTCGATTGGCGACAAATAATGACAAAGTATCGTCGCGAAGCTTTCATGGTGTTGGGTGATATAGGTTGGCGCAATTCTAACACTGCTAACAATGGCGACAATTACCTAATTGTAGCCTCTACTCTTGCCTATAATCACTTGGCAAGAAGTGGGGCAAGACCCGAAGGCGAAGGTGTCGTGGATAATTTCATCGCTTATCCACGAGTTATGTATACTCACTATTGGCACAATGCGTCAATTTCGGTTGAGGCAGGGATGCTGCTATCATGCGACCGTGATCGAATTGGCGAAAACAAGTGGCTCTCTCAAGCAGGATTCTTTGGATCTGTAGTTGGAAATTGGAAGTGGCTCACAGTATATCAAGGCATCTATGCCGGCAAGCGACAAATGCCGCTTTTCGATAAATATGGTTCTCTGCTTTATCAGGGACAGAGTTTCTTTCGCGACAAGATTTATAGTCGCACTGTAGTATCTGCTACAATATTTAATACCGACTATATTAACATTAACGCGCAATTGTCGTTTCATGCAACCGACAAGACCACTGCTTTCTGGCAGCAGTTGGCAGTGCGGTTCTATCTCGACCGTAGCTTGTGGGGGAAATATAAAAAGAAAAAGACACTAAAATACTATTCTCCCTTGCCAGGACAATTCTAACCTCATTCAGCATATCGCTTAAAACAATGAACCCTTTATATAATATAGGAATAAGTGCTTACCACCTTGCTGCGCGCATTGTCTCGCCTTGGAACCCCAAGGCAAAGAAGATGGTGCAAGGGCAGGACAGCACAATGGACTATCTCACGCAGAACCTTGACCCGAAGGGTGGCTACATCTGGATTCACACCGCTTCGTTAGGTGAGTTTGAGCAGGGCAGGCCACTTATCGAGAAGATAAAGCAGGAGCATCCCGATGCCAAGATTCTGTTGTCGTTCTTCTCGCCATCGGGCTACGAGGTGCGCAAGGACTATGACAAGGTAGATGCCGTGTGCTATCTGCCAATGGACACCCCCAAGCGTGTCAAGGTGTTCCTTGACGTGGTGAAGCCCAAGATGGCGATTTTCGTAAAATATGAGTTCTGGGGCAATTACTTGAGCGAGCTCAAGAGCCGCGATGTGCCCACCTATATTATTTCATCGATTTTCCGCCCCAAGCAGATTTTCTTCAAACCCTGGGGAGGAATGTTCCGCAAGATGCTTGGCTGCTTCACGCATCTCTATGTCCAGAACGACGAGTCGCGCGAGTTGCTGCACAACATAGGTGTAGACAACGTGACGGTGTGTGGCGACACACGCCTCGACCGAGTGCTGCAAATCAAGGCGCAAGCCCAGGACTTCCCTGCGATAGCCGCTATGACCGCAAGCGACAAGCCCACACTGGTGGTAGGCAGTTCGTGGCAGCCTGATGAGGACATTGTTATTCCTTATTTCAACTCGCACCCCGAGATGAAGCTCATCATCGCGCCACACGAGTTTGACGAGAACCGACTGACGGCATTGATGGCTCGCATAAAGCGCCCTGTGGCACGCTACACACAGCTTGAGAGCAAAGACCATGCCGCTCTCGACTGCCTTATAATCGACTGCTTTGGCATTCTTTCCTCGCTATACCGTTATGGTGACGTGGCTTACGTGGGAGGAGGCTTCGGCGCTGGCATCCACAACGTGCCCGAGGCTGCAGTCTATGGCATCCCAGTCATCTTTGGACCAAAACACGATAAATTTAAAGAAGCGATTGAGCTAAACGCCTGTGGCGGAGGCTTCGCCATCAACAATGCCCAGCAGTGCCACGAGATTTTAGATAAACTCCTTAGTGACAACAATGCACTAAAAGCCGCCGGTACCGCCGCCAGCAACTACATTACCACCCACACTGGCGCCACTGAACGCATTTTCAATGAATTATTTTGTGTTTAATGCATAATGCGCATTGCATAATGCACAATTCTGTTCCTTTTTCCTTTGTTAAAAAGAAAAATGGCAAAAATATTCGATAAAGTTTTGCTGTTTAAATAATTTGTAGTACCTTTGCCCCGCTTTTCGCAATCTCTGGCAAGAAGTTTAGGCGTGAGTCTATTAGAGTGGCTTGTGAATATTGCGAAGTGTGATTAAAAAACATTAAGAAATTTCTTTTACAATGGACTTAATTAAAGTTGCAGAACAAGCGTTTGCTACAGGCAAGGAGTTGCCCGATTTTCTTCCTGGCGACACAATCACAGTAGCTTACCGCATCAAAGAGGGTAACAAAGAGCGTATTCAGCAGTACCGTGGCGTTGTCATCAAGATCAACGGCGAGGGCGAGAAGAAGCGTTTCACCGTTCGCAAGATTAGCGACGGCATTGGCGTAGAGCGTATCTTCCCAATGGAGAGCCCCTTTATCGATAGCATCGCTATCAACAAGTACGGTCGCGTTCGCCGCGCCAAGCTGTATTACCTTCGTGGTCTCACCGGTAAGAAGGCTCGCATCAAAGAGCGCCGTTTCGTTAAGAAGGATGCCGCTAAGTAAGCATCATCTTGTTGAGAACGAAAAGAAACCAAAAACCGTGGCAGTTACTACTTGCCGCGGCTTTTTGTCTTTTTATGGTGTTTTTGTTTGAATGTTTAAATAATTTGCTTACCTTTCCTCTATAAAAGAAGAGCAAAAAGCCCCGTTCAATCTCAAATAAGGTGTTT
>CALGGO010000086.1 GCA_937916085.1 uncultured Prevotellaceae bacterium
GCGCATGGGTGGCTCGTTCCACCTGCTCGGCAGCGAGAACGAACTGCAAGCCGTCGTGCTTGCACGCCCAGACATTGCCGTAGCGGTGCAGGACTTTCAGCCCTGCCCACCGGCACAGGCAATAGGTCTTGACCTCGGTAGCGGTGAAGCCCTGCGAAAGCAAGGCGAAAACGTACCGAAGCTGCTTGTCCGATAAATCTTCCCATTTCTTGGAAAGTTTCAAGTCAATATTGATGACCGTGGGTTTAGAAGAAGTAACCATGATTTTTCTTTTTGTTCTCAAAAATCGGTGGTTCAAAGAGTTTGTAGGTGCGTGAGTGCCGGAACTCTTGGAACTGTTGTTCGTGCTTGCGCATGAAGTCCACGATGTCGCGCAGCGACTGGATGTTGAGCGGTTTGTCCTGCAAGGCGAGCACGATTACAGAGCGCAGTCGCTCTATAATCTGTGAGTGGCACGAGGCGGTGATGGAGAAGTCCCACGCCATCGAGAGCACTTCTTCCCGGAACACGGCGAGTTGTTCGGGGGAAATGAACTCCTCGGCGATGCGCTGTTCAAGGTCAATGACCTTTGAGCGAAGTCCGAGGTAGTTCGCCCAGCGGTGGTCGGTGAAGCCGCAGAGGTTCGCCAAGTCGATGTTCGGGAACAGCGTCGCGGTGAACCATTGGCGAGTGGGGCTTTGCCACCACTCCTCACTGCGGAACAGATAGCCGACCAACTGCTCTATGCAGTCATCACGGCTCGTTTCGAGCGAGGCCATCAGCCGTGCCACACGGTCACGGCTGGCAGGTGCGACGTTCTGGTTGCTGACGATGCCGAAGCCGTTGGGCGTGAGCACAAGGTCGAGGCTCGGCACGGCACGCATGAACGCCTCGTTGACCACAACGAGGGTCGCGGTGATGCGCAGCGGCTCGTCCTCGTCGAGCGCAAGCAGCGTCGGCAGGAAGTCGTCGCCGACAAACTGTCCGACCACCCACCGCTCGGCGGTCTCCAACCACGGCAGCAAGCGGTCAAAGAAAGGCGTTTCGCCTCTCACCGCGGCAAACATATTCGGGATAAATCGGCGCAGTTGCCCGTCTGATGTGATTAGTCGTGTCATAACTCATCGTTTTCGTCAAGAACCGTGAACACATAAGCCTCGTCCACGTTGAGGCGGTCTGCGATTTCCTCAATGTTGTACCCGTCGCGGTACATTTCAATTACTTCGTCAATCATTGCTGTTGTTATTTGATTGGGGGTTGATGGTTACACTTTTTGCGTCCTGATGCTCGGAAAGCAGGGTGAGTTGAATGAACGGCACATCGACTTTGCAGCCCTGCCAGCCGTTGAAACGGATAATCATTTGATGGACGGTGAACAACAAATCGTGATACGGCTTCTGCAAGGCTTGGGCGATGGTGTACAGCTCGCGTTTGTCACTGCCGCTGTTGTTGGTCTGCGACTTGCCCGGCACACTGCCGACAAGGTTACTATGCACTCGCATAGTAAAGCAGAACATATTCACGGCTTCCTGAATGTCGGTAGACCAGTCGCCTCCCTCCTTGCTGTCGGAATCAATCTTGTTGATGACGACCTCGTGCTGCACCTCGCCTGTGGGCGCGACGTAGAACGTCGAGAACCACACCTTGCCCGCGTTCTCAACGCCAGTGAGGAAGTCGAGGATCTGCTGCTTCTCACGGACGATGCGTTTCTGCTGCTGATGGCGGTCGGTGATGCCCTCCGCCTTGAATATCGAATCCCAGTATTTGTTGGAGATTTCGATTTGGTACTTGATAGGAGCGTTGTTCTTCAACTTCGCCTCTTTCGCCATACCGATGAGCTGCTTGATGTTGTACCACTTGCCACGGAACAGCGAGGCGTAGTAAGGAATGGGATAGTAAGTGCTGTCGGGTGTGGGGACACGTGTCAGCACGGCGAACTTGCGCGACTTGGTGCGCACCCTGCGCTTACCGTCGTCGCCGGCGATGCGTCCGAGCCGAATGGCGAGGTCGCGCCACGGCGAATTGATGTCGAGCAAGTCAATGACCTCGATGTCCTCGCGTCGGCTGACCGGCTGCCGCCAGTTGGCGTAGAGTATGTGGCGTATGCTGCCGTCTCGCTCCGCAGGGGAAAGTCGGCAGTAGCAAGCCTCCTTGCGCAGCAGCCGCACAATCTTCGAGCCGTCGGCATTGAGGATGATGACTGAGACGCAGAAGCCGAAGTGCTTGAAGTCCTGGCACACACCGAGGAAATAGGACGGCAAGGCGTTGTCGAGCAGGAAGTCCTCGACCTGCTGCTTGACCGCCGCGCTGCACTCGTCCGTGCCATACTGCAAGCCGCTGCCGTAGCACACTTCGGCGTTGAACTGCTGGCAGGTGGAAAGTGTCTCATCGTCCTCAATGAGTTTGAGGATATTGTAGGGCATCATATTGTCACCGCCCCACGGCATATAGGACAGCGACTTGTCGATGACGGTAGGCACGATGTCGCAGTCCTCCTTGAACACCTTGCCCGAATCCACTTGGAACGCTGCCGAGGCGTTCAGCGAGGGAATGGTTTCTACACTGTTGAAATTGAGTTCGTCCATTATATTGTGGGGATTGAAATGATTAGACATAGCAGGGTCAGAAACACTTCAAGATTATTCACACTGAAGATGCAGCAAATTCGGGCCAATCTTATTTGCCCGGAATTGAGCAGCTTGAAGCGTTGTGTCCCTTTATAGAAGTCATAGCGGAGCGGTATGCAGTTATTCCACTCTTGGATTTCTCCGCTTTTAGTCCACAGCTTCAAGTCGACGGGGTCGCCGGCTTTCAGCATCTTTCGGAGCGTTGAGATATGTATGCTTTGTGCCATATTAGTTATAGGTGGGGTTGTAGGGATTGGTGAAAATGCGCTCGTGATCCACGGAAAGGTATTCCGTGGGCAGGAGCGGTCGGCGGTCGCTGTATTGGTAGGTGAACTTAACTGTGTTGAGTTCGCCGTCGCGGTCGTGGATTTCGCAGGTGAAGTCCGTAATCAACACAATCGGCATATACTGCGGATTGTAGTTCTGACTGTATTCTTCCTCAAAGTCGGTGCGCACGGCTGCCATGCGCACGTCATGCGAGTAGAACAGCTGCTCAATCCACCGGGCTTGCTCCATCATCAAGCCAGAAGTCTCGACCTCATACTCCTTCTCGTTCTGCCGGTTGTAGAACGTGGAGATGCGGTTGGTGACGGCGATTGAGCGGTCAACTTTCGGCTTGTGCGTGGTGACGGCGTGCAGTGCGCACAGCTCGTAGCAGTTATAAGCGTTGCGGAAGTACAACGCCACAGGGGGCTCGCCGTCCTGCACATAGAATGTGAAGGCGCGTTGCCCTGCGTGAAGGCTGTAAGCGAGCAGCCTCACGCGGTCGGGGGTGTGGTCGTAGCCGTCGGTCACCCAGCCCATCATACTCTCGTAGGTGACCTCAATCTTCTCGATGCGGTCGCGGTTGTAGGAGCCACGAAACTCCTTGCGTACTTCAAGGCGCGGCTCTGCGCCGTCGTAGCTCACCACCAGTTCGTGGCGTATGGTCACGTCCTCACCTGCGGCGGCAAAGAAATACAGGTATTCGGTTGCCAGCCGTGAGGTGAGCTTGGCGGATTGGGTGGTGAGGAAGTTGTTGCGCAGGAACTCGGCGATGTCGCCCGAGAACGAATGTTCGAGGTACACGACTTTGAAGGTGGCGAGCGTCTGCTGCGTGCCGTTGTGGACGGCAAGCAACTCAAACTCATCGAGCGCAAGGTTGCGCTCACGCATATAAAGCTCCACGACTGAGCGCAGGTCGTGGACGGTGATGCTCCGGTTGTAAGGGAAATGCACCGCGCTGAAGATAGCCATATCGGGACAGCGCAAGATAACCTCCGCCTCGTTGTCATCGCTTGTGGTGAAAACTAGGTCGGGAATAGCCGAGGAAAACAATAGATTTCCGAGGGTTGTATTTAGAGTAACTGCCATAGTCGTTGCCTTGTTTCGGTGTCGGTGCAAAGGTCGCTCGTTTCAGTTTCACGGCAAAAGACAACAAAAGCCACCTTTTGAAAAGTGGCTTTTGCTCTCGGTGTGTCGGGGGTGTTATTCTTCTTCCCAATCGGGGCAGGTGCTTTGCTCGCTTACTTGCTCTCGCTCTTGGTGCTCTTGCGTGCGGCTCTCTTGGGTGCGCTCTCGCTCGGCTCATCGCAAATCGCCACACGCTTGCCGGCTCTCACCAACTTGGGCAGCCATGTGTCGAGGGCGGTGTGCGGAAAACTGCTTACTCCGCAAACCTCTTGCAGTACGGCACAATCATCGCCAAAAGTGACGTAATCACCTTTGACACGGAACAACAAAACGCTGTCGGGGTGCTTGGCTTTCATTTGCTTGAACTGCTTGAAAAACTTGGCTTGCTCCACCTCTGCGCTCTCGGCTTGGCTCGGCTCAACCTCGCCCACCGCTTGGGCGGTGGGGGCTTCCTGCTCGGCTTCGGGTGCGCTCGGCTGCGGTGCGCTCGGCTCGGCTTGTGCCTTGCTTGCTTGAACTTCTGCCATGAGCTTGTTATAGATAGACTTCGGGATAATTGCACCGCTGCGCTTGCGAAGTAAAAACGCATAGCGTAACGCCTTGATAGGCAGGGCGAAGAAAAATTCATCGCTCTTGGTGTTCTCACTGAGGCGGTAAACGTGCCACA
>CALGGO010000087.1 GCA_937916085.1 uncultured Prevotellaceae bacterium
AGCAGCATGACACTTGTCTCGTCAGCTCGTCAGCTTGTTTACTAGTCAGCTTGATGACCGACCGGTGTTAAAAACCAGATGACCGACACCTTGTGGCATCGGTCATCTGGTTGTGATAAGAGAAATTCTTGTTAATCCTGATTTAGAGCTCCTCAGTAGTGTGGAGGTGCTGCACGTAAACAGCCTTCATCATCTTCTTGCGGTTGGTTACGCTGGGCTTCTCAAACTGCTGACGCTGACGCAATCTCTTGATAATGCCAGTACGCTCGGTTTTTCTCTTAAATTTCTTCAAGGCGCGCTCAATGTTCTCGCCTTCTTTGATAGGAACAATAATCATAATTTTGTTGTGTATTAAAATGTTGTAAATTAATTGTTTTGTCAGTTTTGTGGCGACAATCCACTCACGCTTTGCCGTCAAAGGCCTCGCGCAATGTATTCGTGACCAAAAAAGCCAGAATGTGATCGTCTAAAAAAGTGATTTATTAATAAAATGCTTACGCTCGGAAGCATTATTTCCGCTTTTATGGCAGCAATCTGGCGCAATCTTCTCTCGATTGAACCAGAGCCTCGGCAGTGCGGAAGGCTGCCATCTGAAAAGGGTTATATGTCTGTTATTCAGTATTCTATGGTGGTTAAAACAAACCTCCTTTCAATTTTATGCCTGCAAAGGTAATCATTTTTTCTGAAATGCAAAATAAATTGTAGAATTTATTTATTTTATTGTATTGTTATTTAGCAGTTTTGAGTTCTTGCTGTTGCTAGGCATAAGTCTGGCGTTGGCCGACTTGCGGTTGAAATTGTTGCCTGTGACTTTGAAGTTCTTGGTGTTGAGGTCGGCGTTGCCGGCGAAAGCCTCCGAACCTCTTAGGTCGATGTTGTTGCCCTGCATCTCTACGAGTTTAGGAGTAGTCTTGAAATCCACCACCTTCTCGCTGGCGATGGTGTTGTTCTTGAGCTTAAGGGTGGCATTGCTGTTGTCGCTCACAAACAAGCACTTGGTGCTGGCGATGTTGCAGCCTGTAGCTTCAATGTTGCTCACACCTTTAGCCACAGTGGTTGATGGCAGAGCGAGAGTAGAGTTTGTGATCTTCACATCTTTTATGCCGTTAAAGTAGTTTACAATCGTTCCACTGCCCGTTACTGTGAGATTGGTGGCTTTAAAAATCATATCCTTGTTCTTTACATGTGGAAGACACAAAGAGTTCACTTTTGTCCCACTTCCAAGATTTATAGTGACATTGTTAAGCTCATATTGTGGAGTGTGACTTGTAGCGCCGAATATAGAAAAGAAATCTAGCGAGGACCACTCCTCATTGCTGGCAGGGTGCAACTTGACATCAAAATTTATGGTCACATTATCGAGCACTACTTTGTTAGTGCGGTTTCTTATGGTGCCAAAATTCCTGTTTTTCTTGACATCGAAAGTGGTGTTGCGCACGGTGAACACATCGTCCTTTGCGCCCTCGCTCACATTGATGATATACTGCGAGCCATCAAGCGTTAAGTAGTCATCAGTGATTTCGAAGTAGCAACCATCTATCACGTTGTTGTAATTCAAGTACTCATAACCTTTAGCCCTTTCCTGCTTGGGACCTGTGGCGCAGCGTGTGAAGCGACTGTTGGTGGCTGTCACATTGTTGCTGTACTCGGCAATATCCAAGCCTTGCAGACAGTATTCTGCCACTACATTATTGACTCGGCAGTTGCTCACATGCAGCCCCACAGCCTGATAATAGATGTGGCTTGCTGTGCAGTCGAGACAGCTCACGTTGCGCACATCGCACACCCGTTCTTTCCTGCCAACAAGAAAGCCGTTTTGATGCATCTCGAAGTGGCATCGCTGCATGGTGATGTTTTCGCTGCGCTTGCCGTCTTCGGCATCGATAAATACAGTATATCCAGCCACTCCCATGCTTGCCAGCTTGTCGTTTTTTATGTTATAGGTATTGCTTGAATTATATTTCACACCGTTGAATGTGAGCTCACCGCCATTATTCAAGACGGGAATAAAGTCATGAATACCCTCAAAGCCCACCCACTTCATGTCGTGGATGTTAATATCGCAGCAGTTAATCATGTGTAGTCCAATAATCATGGTGCCGCCACTTAATTCGAGATTACGGGCATCCTTAATGGTAACATCCTTCACCTTCTCGCCGCTGTAAAAGCTGCCGTTGAAGGTCATTTTCACCCCGTTGCTATTGCTCAGCAACTGCGCCAGCTGCTGAAAGGCGCGTGTGTTGTCGGTACCCTGGTTGCGGGTTGTGTTGAAGCGTTTGCCCTTATAGGTGTAGCTGTGAGACTTACTTGTCATGTTTGACACGAGTCCCAGGTTAGTGGCATAGAGCTGGGAATTGACAATGGTGGCGTTAGTGAAGTTGCAGTTCTCAAACGCCACATTGGTGCCGTTGGGCACTATCTTGATGTTTCGGCCAGTGATAGTGGCGTTCACGATTTTGCCACCTTTCTGGAACACCAGCGTGCTGCCGTCGCCCACCTGTACAGTGCCCCCTTTTATAGTCTTAGTTATTGTGTAAGTACGATTAGCCTGACGCAGCGAGTTAGCGTTCTGCGCCGCGCAGCTCATCAACGATGTCGCCACAATGAGCATCAGCGATATATTTAAAATACGTTTCATAATGTCGGAGTGTTTTAACCCAAATCGGTCATTAGGATTTATGTTAGAACAGAATTTATTTTTAGCAGGTTGTGAAGAGATTGTCGAAGGCATAGCGGGCTATGATGAGACAATATCTGCAACAAGATGCAAAAATAAAACTGTTATAGCATAAATAGACCTAAAAAAACACCTATCGTCGCCTAATGAGCGATTCGGGTTTAATTAATGATGCAAAGATAACTATAATTTTGATAAGAATGCACTTCATTGGTTTAAATTTCTGTTCAGCAAAACAACTATAAACGCAACAATAAACGCAACCGAGCCACGGCGATGGAGTGCCGTGGCTCGGGGTTTTGTGTAATGACAGTGTAGAATAATGTTCCTCAATTGTGCATTATCACTGCATTATGCATTAGTTATTTCCCAGCAAGATGTTGTAAACTGCGGTGACATCGGCAGCCGTTACCTCTCCGTCGCCGGTGACGTCGGCATTCTCCTCATAGTTGTTGCTGTCGCCAAGGAGAATGTTGTAGATTGCTGTAATGTCGGCTGCTGTGACTTCTCCATCGCCGTTCACATCACCATATACAGCAGGCTTAGCTTCGATGACTCCCAGCAGTCCGCTCTCGGTGTAATAGCCGCCGTTGACGAACACGAAGTCGCTGGTCTGTGGCCATCCGTAGTTGCTGAAGATGATGCCTGTGGGCTCTGCCTGGCTAGAAGTGGTCCATCGGTAGATGTTCTTTCCGCTAGGTGCCACGCCTACCACATCGACGAGTCCCACGCCTGGCCAAGCGCCACCAGTGAAGTTGGTGCTGGTGTTCCAAACCCAAGTGTAAGGCTCATAGTAATTGTTGCTCTCGAAGTAAGCGAACTGCTGCCCATCGATCCATGTGGCGCACGAGGGGATATCGGCACTTGTCAAGTCCATGTGCTGCGAAGTGACATTGGTAGCGGTATTAGTGCCGTTATACTCAAAGTAGCTGTCGGACGTAAGTCCTGTGATGTCGCCCGTCTGGTTGCCATTGCCATCGTTGAAGATGATGTTGATGGGGTTCACGTCGTAGGTATAGGTCCACCACTTCTCGCCGTCGATAGTCTCGCTGGCAGTCATCACGGTGCCAGGCCAGTCGCCGTTGTGCTGTGTGCCATTGCTCTCCCACGAGTACAGGTAAGGAGCGTTGGCTGCCTTGCAGTAGATTTTCACGGTGTTGCTGGTGCCTGTGCTGCCACTGCCCGCACTTGTCGCCTCCACAACCTTGTAGTTTCGGACCACCACGCCCTTCACTTGGTCGTTAATGAGCAGACCAGCCTTAACGGTCACTTGCTGCCCTACCGTGGTGAACGAGAGCTCCTTCTTGGCAGTAGCCTTCTCGCTTGCTGGAGTGGGCTCGCTGCCATCGGTGGTAAACACAATAACGGCATCGCCATAGCTTGCGTTGATGTAAACCTTCTTGTTGGCGGGCAGGTCACCGCTAGGCTTGTCGATGCATACAAATGGGTTATAAAGCTCAGCGAGGTAGATGTTGCTCAGGTCGCGAGCCTCTTGACCACTGAATGTGTAGAACACGTCGCCAGCCACATCGGTAACGTCTTGCGTCTGGGTGCTGTCGGCTCCATCGCTCAAGATAAAGTTTAACGTGTAGTCGGGGCTAGGCTTGGTGAAGGTTTTATAGTAGAACTCCTGACCTCCCACAATGCGCGTGCTGGTGAGCTGAGTGCCTGGCCATTCGGCAGACACAATTGCGCCATCCTCTTCCCAAACATATAGGTAAGGAGCGTCGGTGCTCTTCACATAGATGGTGATGCTATTGGGGTCGGCATCGCCAATGATGTAGTTGCGTGTCACGACACCGCTCACCTCGCCTTCCATGAGCACACCCACCTTGAGAGTGGTGGTCTCGGTGAAGGTGAATGTGGTAGTACCTGTGATTTGAGCGCTCTCTGGAGTAGGATTAGTGCCGTCGGTAGTATATACCAGAGTAGTGCTTGACATTGATGACTTCACGTTGACGGTCACCGAGTTGGCATACACGCCGCTGGCTTTGTCAATCACTGGATATCCCACTATCTTGCCTATCTTCTCGCTGTTTACCCAATCGATACCCTTGGTGATGTAGAAAGAGTAGTTAGTGCCGCTTTGCACGAGCTGCCAGTCAGAGCCTGGATTGCTTGCTGCGGCGGAGCCTAGACGCACCATCACGTTGCCCACCGAGCCAGCAGTGGTGAAGATGATGCCGCCGCTCATCTGGCTGCTGGTGCAGCTGCTCATGTTAGTGACGCCACAGGCGCGGCGACCCTTGATCATGTTGGTGATAGCGGTCTTATATTCCTCGTAGTGCTTGCTGAAGATGCAGGGTGTGCCAGGCATGGCGAGGATGAAGGCGTTAGCCGCCTCGATGTTGCCGCCGCACTTGTTGTGGTCCTCGTTGGTGTCGTGGTTATCGACAAAGGTCACGGCATAGCGCTTGTAGTTGTCGTCGGAGATAAGACCGGCAAAGTCGAGCGCCCCCCAGTTGCCGCCGCCAAAGGCGTCGTTGATGGCAAACTTGAGAGCGAAGTCGAAGGTGCCGCTCTGGATAGCGCCGTTCACACTGGTGCCGTTTATCCATTGCTTGAGGAGATCGGTGTTGCCATCGAAGTACTCGCCCACCGAGAAGATGGGGTTGGTGGCGGCGTTATACTTGCCGGTATATTGTGGGGCATATCCCTTGGTCATGTCGAGGCGGAAGCCCACATATCCTATCTCGTTAAGCAGGAAGTTCTGGTAGGTGATGCAGTTTTGCTGCACACGGGTGTTGGTGTGGTCAAGGTCGCGCGCACCGTCAAATCCCTCCCCAGTGTCTAGATTTCCGCCACCGGGCTGGTCGTCGTTGCTCACGATGCCTGTGAAGTTAACGTTGTCCCATGTCACGGAGTAGTCGCCCACCGTCTCATCGAGGAACTCGAGATACACGGTGTCGCCCGAGGCAATCACTTGCGCCTTGCCATCTTTGTGGTTGAGCACAAGGTCCTCGATGATGCCGGTACCCATGGCACCATAGGTCTGAATCATGTTGATAAGCTTGCTCTGCGTGCCAAAGATGGTGGTGTGGCGCAGCCAGCTGTAGGGCATGTAACCCATAGTCTCAGCCTTGTTGCCGCCGCGTGTCATTGCCGAGTTGGGCACCCATATCAGGTCGAAGATGGAGCCCAGCTCCTCGCTGCGGTTAGTAAGGTTCTCCCACTTGGTGTAGTCGTAGCTGTCCCAATAGAACCCTTGCAGCATGATGCCGCCATAGTTGGCGGGCCACCCTTGAGCCATTGCGCTGATGGCAACGACCAACGATGCTAATGATAGATAGATTTTTTTCATTGTTGATATAGTTTATAAATTATATTGGCTAATATGGCAAGCAAATTTACTAAAAATAGTGGAATGTATTATTATAAATTATTATATATTCCTTCAAAAAAGGTGCAAACGTTTGCGTTTTCGGACCTTTTTTCTCAACTTTTATGCCATCATCTTGCATGAGTGGAAAAAAAATGATACTTTTGCACAATAAATATACAGAACACACTCATGAAATTTCATCAACTTTTTACCGATAAAACCAAGCTACTCTGCGTGCTTTTATTCTTGATTATCACTGTGACAATCTGCGCCTCGGCAGGTGACCATGTGGTGAACATGAAGCGCAAGAGCGGGGTGTATTACATCCCATGCGTCATCAATGGGGTGAAGAAAGACTTCATCTTCGACACCGGAGCTGCCAAGACAAGCCTCTCACAGGAGTTTGCCAACGAGCTGCTGGCAAAGCAAGCCTTGACACGCAACGACTTCAAGGGCACCACGCAAACGCGCAACGCCAACGGCGTGGTAGATAACAACGCCACTGTTTTGCTTAAGCAAGTGAAAGTGGGAAACCGGCTGTTGAAAAATGTAGAGGCGATTATCGCGGTGTCACAAAAGGCGCCGCTGCTGCTGGGGCTCAACGTGATTGACCTGCTTGGCGACTGGACGATGCGAAAGGGCAAACTTATCCTTCACGACTATTACGGAAAGACCGAAGAGGAAGAGAAACCACAGGTTATCACTCCTGCCGACATCACCTACATCGATGACACAACACTCGAGCCCATTAGCGATAGCACCCTTGATGACGACTCCCAGCCCACCCTCCGTGTGCGAGCCTACAAGGGCGACCCCGAGGCGCAATACCAGCTCGGCATGATTTACCTTAAGGGCGTGGGCACCGACTCCAACCCAAAATTTGCCGTCGAGTGGCTACGCATGGCAGCGACACAAGGGCACTTGGCGGCACAGCTCGCCCTCGCCGACTGCTACACCTACGGCTGGGGAGTGGAAATAGACGAGACCCAAGCCGAATACTGGCGCAACAAGTCCATTGAAGTGGAATACTGATGTAGTTAACAGTTTATAATTGTTCCTAGCCATTCCTAGCCATTCCTAGCTATTCCTAGCCATTCCTAGCCATTCCTAGCCATTCCTAGCCATTCCTAGCCATTCCTAGCCATTCCTAGTTATTCCTAGCTATTCCTAGCCATTCCTAGCTACTCCTATCTACTCCTATCCCAAAAAAACAGAGAGACCGAGGGATTTATCACAAATTCAACTCGGCCTCAATACTATTGCAAATAAAAAGAGTAAAATGAAGTTATTCTAAATCAAATCAACAACTAAGAGTGTGTGATTTCAAAAAAAATAATATAACCATCGTAATTAATACCACCTAAAAACTTTTTAGTTTGTTAAGTCTTTTTCTGTCATGAAAAAAGCTATGGATTGAATGTATTTCCGCCTTCTAAACACAGGTACTATGGAAATACTGCATCAAGTAGTCTCTTTTTAACATTCTTTTAGAAATCCACCGAGAGTCCCATCTGCAGGTTGAAGTTGAATGGGTGCTCGTTGCGCAGGGTGTTGAGCGGCATGGTGGTAATGTAATGCGAGAGTTTAGGCTCGATGTAGATTCCCACATGCTTGCTGAAGTTGTACTGCGCTCCTGCTGTGGCGTGTACCGACCACTGCAGGCGCTTGATGGTGACATCATCCTTACCGAATGAGGCATCCACTACCCTCTCGACCATTCCCTCGCCACCAACGAATGTGGTGAGGCCTTTGTATCGCCAGAAGTTCCACCTCACGCCAAAGGGCAGACCTATCAGCTTAATGTTCTGCTTAAATGTGTCGCCGCCATTGTCGGGGGTGACATCGCTGCTCATAGAGGTGAAGTTGAGACCCACGTTGCCGTAGAGGTTTCCCACAATGCGCTTGGTGAAAGTGAGTCCAAAGGTGAGCGGCATGTGGTGGTGGTAGTCGTAGCTCACTGGCGGTGCCACGCTGGGCGACATCCCTGGTGCCGCCGGTGCCATCATCATGCCTTGGGGCGGTGTGGCGGCAGGAGCCAGCATCTGAGCCGACGAGCCGTTTACTGTGTTGTTGCGGTCGGCAGAGATGAGTCCATTGCCATAAGCCGCTAGAAGCATACTGGTCTTCTTGCCAGGCTTGGTGAGCGACATCTTTTCCCGCGCCAGGCGTCGAGCGTTAGCGTCATAGACGAGATGCTGCTGATAGGTGCTGTCGGTGTAGCTCTTCCACGGCTCCATCGCGTCTTGGTTCATGGCGTTGTCATACTGGCTGTACAGCTCCTCAAGCGCCAGCATGGTCTCGATGTCGTAGTAGTAGTTCTCGGGGTCAAACTCATTAGGATAATCGGCAAGGTCGATAGGCTCGTTGAAGTTGGCGGCAAGCAGCTCGTTGTTGATAATATCAGTCTCGTGGGCTGTGCTGTGCTGCGAGTTGTCGGCATCGCTGCGATTTTGTCTCGGAGCTCTGTCATAGACGGGAGGCAAATAGGGTTGCGACTGCTGCGGCTGAGTGCTGCCAGCCTGCGCCAGCAGTGGCTCATCGGCAACGTCAGGGCGCTGTGAGGCTGGTGGGTCACTAACTACCGATGGAGTGTCACCTCCCTTTGTACCCGATGCCAGCATATCACCAGTGCCGTCATGCTTGTTGTTGAGCAGGAAAAATCCAGTAGTTGCTACTATGGCAACAACAGCGGCGGCAGCGGCGGCGCGCCACAGGCGAGGCGCTATCCTCGCTTGCCGCGCTGGCTGTACCTGCTTGCCGACCGACTTGGCGATAGCCTCCCATGTTCCCTCGGGGACCTCACGGGTGGCGTCTTGTGCTTTCTGCTTTACAGCGTCAAGCCAGTCGTTATTTTTCATGTTGTTGCTCATAGTGGTTGTAATTGTTGTGCTCGTTAATGTAATTCTTGATCTTATGTGCCAGGAGAGCTTTTGCCCTTGCCAGCTGCGACGATGATGACTTCTCGTTAATGCCCAGTTGCTCGGCAATCTCACGGTGGGAATAACCGTCAAGGCAATAGAGGTTAAACACTGTGCGGTAGCCGTCGGGCAGCTCGGCCACCATCTCGAGGATGGTGCTGGCGTCGAGGCTGTTGACTTCGGCCACCGTAGCCTCTTCCATCATGTCGGGCGGCGGGTCGTCAAGGTCGGCGGTGTCAATAGTCAATGAGCTCAGCCGCTTGCGACTCCGCAAGAAATTGATAGCGGTATTCACGGCAATGCGTGTGAGCCATGCCTGCAGCGAGCCGTCCCCTGCCCACGCGAAGCTGTCAATCATAGTGTAGGCCTTGATGAATGAGTCTTGCAGCACATCTTTGGCATCATCGTCATTGCCCACATAGCTGAAGATTTTAGCCATCAGCAGTGGCGAGTATCGGTCAAAGAGAGCGCGCTGAGCATCTGCTTTGCCCCGCTTGCATCCTCTCGCGATATCTCGTTCACTCATCATGATTCAGCATTCTTTAAACACACGAGGTGCAAAATTACTGCATCATTTCTTGAAAAAAAATTTTTTCAAGAAAAAAGTGCTCGCTGGCGGTGCTTATAAGATCTTATATAAAAATTCAATGAACTCACCCACTAAACACCACACTACACGAAATACTGCACCATATATAGAAAAAAAACTAAGATTAACTTAGTTTTCTCTCAACAAAAAAAAGCTGCTCTCCACACACGTGGAAAACAGCTTCAAAGCTTTTTAGTGAGTTGCAATTATTTTGCAGGTTCCTCAGCTGGCTTGCTAGGAGCAGCCTCCTCAGCGGGCTTGCTAGGAGCAGCAACTTCCTCAGCGGGCTTGCTAGGAGCAGCAACTTCCTCAGCGGGCTTGCTTGCACTTACTTGCTCAGCAGAAGGAGCACTTACTTGCTCAGTGCTAACTGCAGAAGCAGAAGCAGAAGTAGAGTCAGAAGCACTCTTGGCAGCCTCGTTACCAGTGCAAGAGAACAGAGATACGCTAGCGATAACAGCAACTAATAAAACTAACTTTTTCATTTCTTAAAAATTTAATAAGTAAATAATAAAACAATAAATAATTTCTTTTTTGGTTGTTTCGAAAAACGGTGCAAAATTATATCAAAAATTTTATATGCAAATCTTTTTTGAACTTTTTTTTTGACGAATATTTTGCAAAAATCTCGATTTTAACAAATAATTACCAAATTTTATAATTTTAAATTACACTCTATAAGCGCATTAAATAAAGAAATTTTGCTTTATTTGATTTTGTGTTAAATATTGTTTCTAAATCAATATATAGCCAAAATCGCTATTTTTCTGCCCCAAGAGGGGGTAATGGGCAAGGAGTAAAGAACTTAAGTTTTACCTAGATTATCTATACAAGAACCTCTTGATGCTACGTTTTGGTGTCTTCTCAAACTCGTTGACCATAATCTCGATTTGTGAGATGCGCTCATAGGGAGCCACAAGTTTGTTGAGCTCGGCTTTCACCGTCTCCAAATGGCTAGGCAGCTGGTCACGGGTGATGCCATCGCGGTCCATAGAGTCGTAGTCGGGATATACGAGCGCTACCAGTTTATGGTCACGGTCCACCACAAGGCTCTCGCTAACATAAAGCATATTGTTTAATTTGGCTTCTATCTCCTCAGGATAGATATTCTGTCCATTCGAACTCAAGAGCATAGTCTTTAGGCGTCCGCGTATGAAGATGGTGCCGTCGGCACTCAGCGTGCCCATGTCACCGGTGTGCAGCCAGCCGTCATCATGCAGCACCTTGTCGGTGGCCTCGGTGTTATGGAAGTAGCCCTTCATCACGTTCTCACCCTTGATGCATATCTCGCCAGGGATGTTCTCGGGGTCGTCACTCAGAATTTTGCATTCCATTATTCCTGGCAGCACGCGGCCTGCGCTATGCAGCACAAACTCCCGCCAAGGGGTGTGGCTCACCAGCGGAGCGCACTCGGTCATACCATAGCCCACGGTGAACGGGAACTTGATTTTGTAGAGGAACTCCTCAACCTCGGCGTTGAAAGGGGCACCACCCACTATCACTTCCTCAAACTCCCCGCCAAACGCCTCGATAAGGCGCTTGCGAATCTGCTCATATATCTTGCGGTCAAGGTAGGGTACTGCCAGCGCCCAGCGAAGCTTGGTCTTGCTGATCATGGGCACTATCATCTTGCTGTAGATCTTCTCAAGAACCAGTGGCACGCAAATCACGAGATGTGGCTTGATTTCCTGCATAGCCTTTACAATCACCTTGGGCGCTGGGATGCGGCCAAGCAGGGTAATGTGCGACCCCACTGCCAAGGGTGTGAGCATGTCGAAGGCGCAGCCGTAGGCATGGGCAAGAGGCAAGAACGACACGCAACGTGTGCCACGGCGGTGAAGCTGCGAGTTGATGCCATACACGATGTTGCCCGCCAGGTTGTTGCCGGTGAGCATCACGCCCTTGCTGAATCCTGTGGTGCCGCTGGTGTAGTTGATTTCCATGAGCTCATCATTGCTGCGCTCTATGTAGTTAATGCCTGCGGCGGTGAAGCCGCCAGGATAAGCTTGCTGCATGAGGCTGTCGATGTTTTCTAGTACCGACTCCACAGCTTCTTCTTCCTTCTGCGCCAGCAGTTTGCCGTTGTCGAGCGAGATGGCGGCGCGAATGTGGCGCATATTGTCGAAGTCAAACGACTCCCATATCGCATTGCTAGTATAGAGCAGACTTGCCTCGCTGTGGTTGATGATGTGCTGTGCGTCGCGTGGGTTGAACTCCTGAAGAATTGGAACAATTACCGCTCCATAGGTGATGGTGCCAATGAACACCACTACCCAGCTGGGGGTGTTCTTACCTATTAACGCCACCCTGTCGCCGGGCCTGATGCCACACTCTTTATATATAATGTGTAAACGTGCAATCTGCTCAGCAAAGTCGCCGTAGGTCAGAGTTTGCTTGGTGTTGTAGTCACTAAGTGCCGGCAGCTCCCAATTGTTGCGGAAGCTCTCCTCAAAAATCTTGATTGTATTTTCTTTCATCATGGTGCAATGATGTTATCTTTTTGCAATAGTGGAAATTTACATAACGTACCGTTAGTTTTAGCCCACAAAATTAAAGAAAATTTCTAAAACTGCAAAAAATGTTGCAAACGTAATTGATTTTTGTTATTTTTGCACCAAACATTGATTTTCATCGACTACACATTATAAATATATATTATGAAGAAAAAAACACTCTCCATCATCAAGGATGACCCCTGGCTGGAACCGTTTGAGGAAGCCATCGTGGGGCGTCACAACGATTTTTTGAACAAAGAGAAAGAGCTCACTGGCGAGAATGGCTCGCTGGTAGATTTTGCCAACGCCTACAACTACTATGGCCTGCACCACACCGACAAAGGCTGGGTGCTGCGCGAGTGGGCACCCGGCGCCACCGAGATTTTCGTGATTGGCGACTTCAACAACTGGACCGAGTGCGCGCCCTACAAGATGCGGGCTCTCGACAATGGCAACTGGGAAATCGCCCTACCCGACCGCGGCATGAAACACGGCGACCTGTTCAAGCTCTCTATCCACTGGAACGGCGGTCAAGGCGAGCGCATTCCTGCCTACGCAACCCGTGTTGTCCAAGATGACAACACCAAGATTTTCTCGGCGCAGGTGTGGAACCCCGAGGAGAAATATGAGTTCAAGATAAAAAATTTCAAGCCCAATGTTAAGCCGCTGCTCATCTATGAGTGCCACATAGGCATGGCGCAGAACCGCGAGGGCGTGGGCACCTACGAGGAATTCCGCACGAACATATTGCCACGCATCGCCGACGACGGCTACAACGCCATCCAGATTATGGCGATTCAGGAGCACCCCTACTATGGGTCGTTTGGCTACCACGTGTCGAGCTTCTATGCCGCATCGAGCCGCTTTGGCACCCCCGAGGAGCTGAAGCATCTCATCGATGACGCCCATTCGCGAGGCATAGCAGTGATTATGGACATCGTTCACTCCCACGCCGTGAAAAACGAGGTGGAGGGTCTGGGACGCTTCGACGGCAGCTACGACCTGTACTTCTATGGCGACGGCAAGCGCGAGCATCCCGCCTGGGACTCGCTGTGCTTCGACTACGGCAAGAACGCGGTGCTCAACTTCCTGCTGAGCAACTGCAAGTTCTGGCTCGAGGAGTACAAGTTCGACGGCTTCCGCTTCGATGGCGTCACGTCGATGCTCTACTACAACCACGGTCTGGGTCAGGCGTTTGGAGGATATGAGGACTACTACAACGGCAATCAGGATACCAACGCCATCACCTATCTCACTCTTGCCAACAAACTCATCCATGAAGTAAATCCTCATGCCATCACCATTGCCGAGGAGATGAGCGGTATGCCAGGACTGGCACGCAAGGTGAAAGACGGCGGCATAGGCTTTGACTACCGCATGGCGATGGGTATTCCCGACTATTGGATCAAGACCATCAAGGAGCAGAAAGACGAGCACTGGAAGCCTACCTCTATATTCTGGGAACTCACCAACCGACGTGCCGACGAGAAGACTATCTCCTACGCCGAGAGCCACGATCAGGCATTGGTTGGCGACAAGACCATCATCTTCCGCCTCATCGACAAGGAGATGTACTGGCACATGATGACCGGCGACGACAATGGCGTGGTGAGCCGAGGCATTGCGCTGCACAAACTCATACGCCTAGTTACCGCATCGACTATCAACGGCGGCTACCTCAACTTCATGGGCAACGAGTGGGGACATCCCGAGTGGAT
>CALGGO010000088.1 GCA_937916085.1 uncultured Prevotellaceae bacterium
GGCATCTATGGCTTGCGCTGTCTCCTCGGGCTTGTTGTAATAACCCCGCATCACAGTGGGACCCTTCACCAATATCTCGTTCTGGTCGCCAATCTTGACTTTCACGCCAGGAATGGGCTCACCAATGGTGCCAAGTTCCCATCCCTGGTTAGGATAGAAGCACACCGAGGCGTTGGTCTCGCTCAATCCGTAGCCTATCACGATGTTGATGCCCACAGCATGAAGCAGCGCGGTGATATTGTCGCTAAGCATAGCGCCGGCGGTGGGGAAGAGTTTGCCGTTCTCCACGCCTATCGCCTTTCGAAGTCGTGAATACACCTTCTTCTCAAAATACTGATACTGCTTCTCAATGAGATAAGGAGGTTTCTTGCCGTTGCGCACATACTTGATATTGCGTGCTTTACCAATGCGTATTGCACTCTTAAACAGTGTCTTGACCACTGGCTTCGCTCCGTTCACATTGTCCATGATGGCGGTATATACCTTCTCCCAGAACCGTGGCACGCTGCACATGCAGTTGGGGCTGACCTCCTTCACTGCGCGCTGTATATCCTGCTGGTTGTAGTTGATGGCTACCACTATGCCGTGAATGAGGCAGAACATTGTCCAGCCAAGCTCAAAGATGTGGCTCAAGGGCAGGAAGCTGAGCGACACGTCATTGTCGTCAACGTAGGTCAAACGCATACCGTGAGCCATCATCGCCGCGCTGAAGTTGCTGTGGGTGAGCATCACGCCCTTAGGCTGACCTGTAGTGCCCGAGGTATAGATTAGGTACATCAGGTCGTCGGGGCGACCATCTTCCATGCGCTTGGCGAGGGCACTGCGCTCAAGTTCTCCCGCCTGACCGCCATCGCTGAGGAAGCGGCGCCAAGTAGTGACATTCTTCAGGTTCTTGGGAACCTCCACCTTTGTGTTCATCACCACCACAAGTTTCAGGCAGGGGCACTCATCAAAGAGTTTCAAGGCGGTATCATATTGGTCTTGTCCGCCCACCATGAGCACCGTGGCGCCTGAGTCGTTGATGATATATGCCGCCTCGTCCTTGCTGCTAGTGGCATAGATGGGCACTGGCACAGCGCAGTTGTAGAACGACGCAAAGTGCGTTATCAATATCTCCGGGCAGTTCTGCGAGAACACTGCCACCTTGCCCTGATGCTCAACACCAGCTTGCAGCAGAGCAAGAGCGCAGCGCTCTATGTCTTGCTTGAAACTCTTCCACGACATCGACGTCCACTGGTCGGTAAGGTAGTCTCTATAGCGCAACGCCTCGCGGTTGCCATATTTCTTTGCCTGGTTACCTATCAGGCTCACAAATTCGTTTTGCATAATTTTAGTAAATAAGTTGACATGTTAACGAGTAAACAAGTTAACAAGCAAATTGTAAATATCTGGTGCAAAAATAGTGAAATTCTCGCGACTTTGCAACAATAAAGTGCATTTTTACAAGCAGGCGCAATTTATTGCTGATTTAATGCGTTATAAAATAAAAACATAAGCGCAACATGAGTCAATTTTGAGCAATAAAAATAATTGTTAATAATTGTTTGTAATTGTTTGACAAAGACATGCGTCAATTGTTTGCAATAAATAAAATTGTTTGTAATTGTATGATAAAGACACGAGAAATTTATTTGGCGGGAGGATGCTTTTGGGGAACAGAGCATTTCTTCAAATTGATCGACGGTGTGATCGACACGCAAGTGGGATATGCCAACGGCACAGTTGAGAACCCAACCTACGAGCAGGTATGCACCCACAAGACAGGGCACGCCGAGACCGTCAAAGTGGTCTATGACCCCGAGAAGATTGGGCTGGAATTCCTGCTCGATATGTTCTTCACCGCCATCGACCCCACCCTCGAAGACCAGCAAGGCCATGACGTGGGACCGCAATACCGCACTGGCATCTACTATACCGACCCCGCCGACCGCCCCATCATCGACAAACGTGTAGCTGTCGAAGCCGAGCGCTACTACAGTCCCATCGTCACCGAGGTCCTTCCGCTCGCCTGCTTCTACCCCGCCGAGGAATACCACCAGGACTACCTCGACAAGAACCCCAACGGATATTGCCACCTGCCCATCGGTCTCTTCGAGTTGGCGAGAAGAGCAAAACCTTCAAGAACAAAATATTATTAGATTATCTAAAAGAACCAATGACGTGGGAATAGTACTGATGCCCGATGGCACCCATTTCCCTATCGCAATTTTTATTGGGAAGGGAACATATACCATTAGCATTGCAACAATAGCAAGTAGATTGTTGAAATCGTCTAATAATGACGAATAGATTAATAAAAAAGTAAAAAATTGAACTGATAATCCCCTAAAAGGTAATTTAGTGTTCAAAATTTTACTATTCCGAGTCTTTTTTCCAATGATTTCAAAAAAGTAACAACTTTCTTACTAAGAAGTTTGTTACTAACAAAGTTATTTCATATATTTGCAGGCATAAACTTAACCACCTACAATTATGAACGAGATTAATCCTTTTGTTTTTGGAAAAGCCGCGGAGGGAGAGTATTTCACCGACAGGCAAGAAGATGCGAGACGTCTGAATGCCAACCTAACTCACGGCATCAACACCATATTGATTTCTCCACGCCGATGGGGAAAAACCTCGCTTGTCAAGAAAGTCATTTCTGAATTTGACAATCCAGACATAAAACCAATTTTCATTGATATTTTTCAATGCAAGTCGGAACATGAGTTTTACCATGCCTTTGCCTCTACTATCATCAAACAAACTTCTTCAAAACTTGAGGAGTGGACCGAAATGGCAAAGACATTTTTATCGCGAGTGTCTCCAAAATTCTCTTTTGGTCCTGACCCGATGAACGATTTCTCAATCTCATTTGAGCGAAACCCGAAAGATGACTCTGACTTAGACATACTCCAATTACCTGAGAGAATAGCTCAAAAGAAAAAGATAAGACTCGTTGTGTGTCTCGATGAGTTTCAGCAAATTGCCGACTTCCCTAACTCTGTTATTTTTCAAAAGAAACTGCGCTCGGTGTGGCAACATCAGCAACATGTAACTTACTGCATGTTTGGCAGCAAAAAACACCTTATGGAATACTTCTTCAATGACAAAAGTATGCCGTTCTTTAAATTTGGCGACATGATGTTCTTGAAGAAAATCCCCACAAGCGAATGGGTACCTTTCATTTGCGACAAGTTCAAGGAAACAGGAAAGGTAATCACCACGGAACAAGCGACTAAGATTTGTCAGACAACCGACAATCTTTCTTCCTACGTACAACATTTGGCTTGGGTCATTTGGTACAAATCAGGGAAAGTTGTCACCAATGAAGACATTGATTCGGCAGTAAATGACTTGCTCGAACAGAATAGGATTTTCTTTCAACGAGAAGTAGAACAGCTCTCAGAATTTCAAATGAATTTTCTCAGGGCTGTTGCCAGCGGTATTACTACTGGCCACAGCAGCAAGGAAGTCATCAAGAAATACAGGCTCGAATCATCGGCAAACGTGAATGCAATAAAGAAAGCCCTGCTAAAGAAAGACATCATCGACATTGAAGGGCAAACCGTAACAATCAACGACTCCCTCTTCAAACTCTGGATAAACCGCCAGCAGTT
>CALGGO010000089.1 GCA_937916085.1 uncultured Prevotellaceae bacterium
TCACAAAGACAATGCCCATGAAACGACATCAGCGAATAGCAAAACTATTCACTGATGAATTTTGGGTGACGCAATGACGAAGTCAGGAAAAATCCAAGAGACCCATAGTGACGATACCATAATCATTTACTTTCCGCATGATGTTTACTCCCACTATAATGATTTTCTGAAAGCTATCATTAATGTTAAGTAAAGACCGTTGCTCTTGATCCTCTTTTTCAGGTGTGGGTATTCTAAAAGCTGATTGTACATATACTCTTTCAGCACCACGATTTACAACAAAATCAACTTCAAGGTTATTTCGTTGTAATTTGTTGTCCTCATCTCGTCGCCATGTTTCTACCAGCCCCACATCCACTCTATAACCTCGCTGTCGCAATTCGTTGTAGATTATGTTTTCCATGATATGGGGCTCTTCTTGTTGCCTGAAATTTAGTGCGGCAGCACGCAAACCCAAATCAGAGAAATAGTATTTTGTTTCGGTGCCAATATATTTACGCCCTTTAACGTCATATCTCAGCGCTTCTTCTATCAAAAAAGCATCTTGCATATATCCTATGTATTCCTTAAGTGTCTTGTCTGAAATAGCTATCCCTGCGGTTGACTTAAATGTGTTACTTATGCGCTTGGGGTTAGTTGGTGACCCGATTGCCGATGCCAATATTTGAACTAATTGCTTAAGTCCGTCGGTGTTCCGAATGTGGTTTCGTTCGATTATGTCGCTAAGGTAAGTTAACTCAAAGAGATTAATCAGGTATTCTTCTTTTTGTTGTGCCGACGATAGTTGTGCAACCTGAGGCAAGCCACCATAAGTATAATAATTATTCCAAGCCTCCTGTCGGTCACCGCCTATCACATCATAGAATTCCTTGAAAGTGAGCGGCCACACTCTAATCTCGGTACCTCGCCCACGAAACTCCGTTACTACATCTTTAGACAAAAACTTAGAATTTGAACCGGAAACGTAAACATCTACATTTGGTGTGTGTGTCAAACTCAACAGGAGCTCCACAAAGTCTTCAACGAGTTGGACCTCGTCTAATATGACATAGTAGCGTTTACCGTCATTAGAAATCAGATTGTCGATATAATCAATCAATAGTTCAGGATTTTTAAACTTCCTGTTTCTAATATCATCAAGTGGTATCTCAATGATGTGATTCTCATCGACTCCTTTATTAATCAAATAGTTGTGAAAAATGTTGAACAACAAAAATGATTTGCCACAGCGGCGACCTCCAGTAATAATCTTTACTAGCCCGTTACCTTCGCTTTCAATAAGCTGCTCTAAATTTTTAGTCCTTGGGAATATCATTGCGCCGATTTTTTGTAGAATGACACATATTTTCGTTGCAAAAATACACTTTTTCTTAGAAATACAAAAGTAATAATCAATTATTATTTCAAAATTTCATCAATTATATGCCATATCATACTTGGTTCTATTTCTTTTTAATTGTCCAGCAGAAATGTAGTGCTCAATGCACTGCCACAGTAATCCTCGCCATGGGCGACGGCCGCCGCGCCGCCCAAAACATGGCCCGTCAACTCCTGAGCGTGTAATCATTCGATACAATAAACACAATGCGCCCGTTCTTTACACTGCTTATCCATCTATGGAAGAAAATTTTGCCGATTTTCGTTGGGAAGGATAACGCAAAAACGCTCTCAAATATGTCTTCAATCAAGAGCTTGTCTCCACAAGATTGCTTGAATTGGCGCAAAGTTAGCTTACATTTTATTTTTGTGCAAGTTTTTTTGAGAAAAAGTTGGATATGTGAAACTATTGGAGTAATTTTGCGGTTCAGAAATGGCTGTTTCGGAACTGGCGATTTCGGAACCGTATATTTCGGTTTTTCAACCACAAAACTTTGTGAGTACAAATATAACTATACAATCATGAGATTTTTTGATAGAGAAAAAGATATTAAGCGATTACAGGATATTAAAGAAAAGTCTAAACGCATCGCACAGTTCACCGTCATCACTGGTCGTCGTCGCATCGGTAAGACATCACTTGTGCTTGAGGCTTTTAGAGGAGATGTGATACTTTATTTTTTCGTTTCACGCAAAGATGAGACCGAGTTGTGTGCCGGATACATCGAGGAAATATCACAAAAGCTGGATGTTCCCATAATGGGTGTTAGTAATAGTTTTGCAAAAGTTTTTGATTTTGTGATGCAACTGTCTAAGACACGCAATATCACACTCGTGATAGATGAGTTTCAGGAATTCATGCGCGTCAATAGTTCGATATACAGCGATATGCAGCGCATTTGGGATCTTAACAAGCAGGAATCACACATCAACTTGATAGTGTGTGGCTCGGTGAATTCGTTGATGAACAGGTTGTTTCGTGATAACAAAGAATCATTGTTTGGTCGCAACACGGGCATGATTAATGTGAAACCCTTTGCTCCCAGTGTGCTGAAGGAGATAATGAATGAATATAACCCTAATGCAGCCAACGAAGATTTGTTGGCGTTATATCTGTTCACAGGCGGTATAGCAAAATATGTAGAAATGATGATGGATAGCGGAGCTACTTGTCGAGACGAAATGTTGGCACTAGCAACTCAAGACGGTTCACAGTTTATAGATGAGGGCAAATTGATGCTTATTGATGAGTTTGGCAAGGATTATGGAACATATTTCAGTATTTTGAGTTTTATCTCTCAGGGATATAATACCCGAAATCAGTTGGAAGATATGCTCAAGAAAGAGATTGGTGGCTACTTGACAAGACTTGATACGGAATATAATCTGGTTACTAAAAAGCAGCCTATACTTGAACCTACTGCTAATAAACGTTCCCGCTACACTTTGGAAGATAATTTCTTGAGCTTCTGGTTCCGCTTCATGTATAAATACAATTATATGACTGAAATTGGTGCCTTTGACAAATTGAGAGAAGTTATTGAACGTGACTATAATACATACAGTGGTTTTGTGCTTGAGAAATACTACCGTGAGAAGCTTATTGAAGAAGGTAAATATACAAAACTCGGTTATTGGCATGATAATCATGGAGAGAATGAGATAGATATCGTTGGCATTGATGAACTAGGCAAGAGTGTTGATTTCTATGAAGTGAAACGGAATGCTCGCTCCATAAATATTGGAATCTTGCGAAGCAAAGCAGAAGTGTTCCTCGCAAAGCACAAACAGTTGAAAGATTATACATTAAGTTACAAAGGCCTCAGCATTGATGATATGTAGTCAAATGCTTTTGTTCTAAAAAAGTTGAGGATGCATCCGTATGGGCGCATCCTCTGTTTATATAATCATGTGAATTCTCTCTAAATGATGTTGGTCAGTCATTATGCTGACAATCTCTCATTTTCTCGGGCCAAGCGATGTAGCCCTTTGGTTGCTGGCTTCGTAATGCCACGTTGGGGTGAAAAGCGTGATTTGGTAATGTGAAGCCATGATTGAGACCCCTTTTTGTTGTTTTGTTTTCCATACTAAATAAGATTTTTATCGTAATTATTCACAAGAGTGTTGCAAAAAAACTACGGATTAATCTGATTTCTCTGATTTTAGTCACCTGCAACAGCCTCCCTACAATTCTCTCATCAATGACGGTGCAAAGGTACACATTTTCCTTGACATGACCAAGAAAAATATGTTTTATAACATATTTTTGGCGATTTTTTTACCAATTAAGCGATTTTGAGAGGCTTTTCATGAGTTTTTCGAGGTAAGTCTTGTCGGTCTCATCAAAGGTGTTGAGTTCACGGCTGTCGATGTCGAGAACGGCTACCACGCTGCCTTCTGAGTTGTGGACTGGCACAACTATCTCGCTGCGAGAGAGGCTGCTGCACGCTATGTGACCAGGAAACTGCTCCACGTCGGGGACTATCACCGTTTCGTCACGTTCCCATGCCGTGCCGCACACACCCCGTCCGCGCTTGATGCGATAGCACGCCACTGGACCTTGGAACGGGGCAAGCTCTAATTGGTTGTCATTTACAGTATAAAATCCTGTCCACCACCAGCCAAATGCTTCGTGCAAAGCCGCCGTCACATTTGCCATCACGCTCACGGCGTTGATCTCTCCCTCAATCATCGCCACCACCTGCGGCAGCAGTTCTTCATATTTCTCTTGCTTTGTCATAGTATCCACCTATGGAAATTTTCTGCAAAAATAATTATTCTTTGTAAAAGTTCGGCATTTTAAACCAAAATATTGTACCTTTGTCAAAATTTGAAACCTCTTGCAATTATGAAGAAAGTTTTATCTATTATAATAATGTGTGTCGCTGCCGTCGCTTGTGTCGTGGCTGACGATACTCAAGTACATATTTTCGACCCTAATGTGAAGTCGCTCAAAATCGCGCCCATCAGCAACATGTATCTACCACCAATCTATGTGTTGGGCAGTGATGACGTGCTGAATGTGAACTTCGACTATCTCGACCTCGATGCCCAGTACCTGCGCTATAGCGTGACGCACTGCAATGCCAACTGGCAGCCGTCGCAGCTGGTGGAGAGCGAGTATGTTGAAGGCTTTAACCAGGCGGATATAGAGGACTTTAAGCCCAGCGAGGCGACTTTTGTGCATTATTTCAACTACGATTTCTGCATCCCCAATAACGACTTCATAATCACCAAGAGCGGCAACTATCTGTTGAAGGTCTATCGCCAGGACGACCCCGACGATGTGCTGTTCCAGACGCGTTTCTCGGTGTGTGAGAACACGATGGGGGTATATGCCGAGGTGCTCACCAACACCGACGTTGATTACAACGCCCACAACCAACAGGTGAATTTTGTCGTCACCACCAAGGGCGGCGAGCGCATCAGCGACCCATATAACGAGCTTGCGGCAATTGTGACTCAGAATTCACGTCCCGACAATGAGGTGATGGTGACTAAACCGCTGATGGTGAGTGGCAACAAGGTGACGTTTGAGCACAACCGCGACCTGATTTTCCCTGCCGGCAACGAGTATAGGCGCATTGAGATGGTGAACATCAACTCGATGAATATGGGGGTGGAGAAGATTCAGTATTTCGAGCCTTACTACCATGCCACACTCTACCGTAATGAGCCTCGAGTCGATGGGCAGTACCTTTATGACAAGACACAGTATGGGCATTTCACCATAAGGACTTCCGGGGCTTATGATTCGATGGTGGAGAGCGACTACATCGTTACGCATTTCGCGCTTTACACCGGCGAGCGATTAGAAGGCGGAAACCTCTTTGTGCAGGGCGAGTTCACGCTGGGAATGCCTCCCGAGCAATGCCTCATGCGCTACGACCCCAACTATGGCACCTATAACTGCGACATTCTGCTAAAGCAGGGCGCTTACAACTACCAGTTCCTGTGGGTGCCAAACGGCAGCGGAGTGGGGCAGACCGCTATGATTGAAGGCGACAAATATCAGACCAGCAACGAGTATCTTATAAAGGTTTATGACCGCCCCTTCGGCGAGCGCTACGACCACTTCGTGGGATTTGGGATTGTCTATTCGGGACGATGATTTTTTGACATAAGAACATAGGTTTTCATAAGAACAGAATTATAATTGTAATCCACTATGGAAGAGACCGGGACATTAGGAGATTTGATAGCATTTGAAATGGATGTCTATGATCAGCTTAAAGATTACTGTGATAATCATGAGGATTATCCGCTGAACTGCGTGTTAGCGATAGATCCAGAATTTCTAATAGTATCAATTGACATACTTGAGAATGTGGAAGATTGTGACATATATCCAGTTGGTTTTTTTCTTGATGGAGATGAACCTGACACGGAGGAAATAGAAAAATTAGCAAACGAATATTTCGATAGAGATTACAATATCTAATAAAGAGTCCACTTTAAAAAATAAAAGCACACGAATTAAACTAATTTCAACGAATTTTATTTAATTGATATTCAATTAGTTTTTAATCGTCTTTAATCGTTTGAATATTTGAATCAGCACAAAATGCCACTTTTTAAAGTGGACTCATTCGTGTTGTTTCTAATTTATCTCATCAAAAGATAAACAGTGTAGCCAATGTAGATGGCGATGAAGATGATGCCCTCGATGCGGTCGAATTTTTGCTTCTTGAAGGTGTAGATAGTGATAAAGACGCAGATTGCCGCCACGAGTGCCATCAGGTAGTCAACCACGTTGATTGTGGTCAGAGTGTAAGGATGAATTGTTGATGACACTCCCAGAATCATTAGCAGGTTGAACACGTTGGAGCCAATGACGTTGCCCAGCGCCAACTGTGGATTTTTCTTGCAAGCAGCGATAATGGCGGTGATGAGTTCGGGCAACGAGGTGCCCACAGCCACGATGGTGATAGAAATCACGGCATCGCTCATGCCCCATGTCTTTGCGAGGGTCTTGGCGGCGTCGAGGAACATGTTG
Organism: uncultured Prevotellaceae bacterium; assembly: GCA_937916085.1. Taxonomy (GTDB): domain Bacteria; phylum Bacteroidota; class Bacteroidia; order Bacteroidales; family Muribaculaceae; genus Sodaliphilus. The sequence continues at coordinate 6,374 of CALGGO010000089.1, forward strand.
CCTCCCCATAGCAGCGCACCTAACGACACGGCGGCAATCGCCCACAGCAGCATCACATTCTTTCCTGTGAGGATCGATGATGCCTCTTCGTCGGCCTCGGCGAGCGCCTGCTCCGGGTTCTTGCCCTTGCGCAGTATCACAAAAGCCATATAGACTATGAAAACCAACAGCAGAAATGCGCCATCGAGCCTGGTGAGTGTGTTTTCGCCTAAACCAGGGATCCAGGAGTCGTTGGCAAGCAACATCACTAAGATTGTCGCCCCAATAGCTACCGGGATGTCGCGGCGTTGCTGCGTCTTATCGATGGCAAATGGCAGGATAGTCGCCGTCACGCCGAGGATGAGGAACACGTTGGCGATGTTAGAGCCAAGCACGTTACCCATAGCGATGTCGCCGTTTCCTGTGAGCGCACTTGAAATCGATACAAAAAGCTCAGGTGCCGAGGTGCCTATGCCCACAATCGTGAGACCGATGATGAAATTAGAAATCTTGGCCCGCTGAGCAATAGCCACCGATGCCTCCACAAGATAGTTGGCTCCCACAAGCAGCAGTGCCAGTCCCAAGAAAAGAAATAGATAGTCCATTATTATAGGTGGGTTCTATAAATTAATAAAATGTTGAGATGGGTTCTTGGCTGTTTTTGTTTCTTTTCGGCATCTGCTTCGTTAAATCCTTGCAACATAGCCCGCTATGCCGCTGCTGCTTTAACTTCGCATCTGCTCGAAAATAAATCAAAAACATCGCAAGTTAATTTATAGAACCCATCTATAGTTTATTTCAACTGCAAAAATAATAATAATTTCCAATTAATTATAGTCGAAGAAAAAGAATTATATTATTTTTCTTGTGCTTAATAATTTTTATGCGTAACTTTGCAGTGATTCAAGCAATCTGGTAGAGTCCAGCTCTTGCTTGAAGACATAAAGAAAGCGTTTTTGCGTTATCCTTGTTCTGAAATTCGGCAAAATTTTATAATCCAAGGATAAGCAGTTACAAAACGCCTTCCGTGTGCCAATACTTCATCCCCATTGGCGGGGAACAGTATATGGTATCGCGTGGGGGATGACTGTTTATTTGGATTAGGGCGTTTGGCGATGCCTCAAGTTAGATAAACCAGACAAGTCTCCACGCTATCTTTTTACACTAACCATTAACGAATCAACCTCAATTCGGGAGACTAAAGAGGAGAGAAAAAATTTTAAAAATGAGAAAAACAGTTCTTTATTCAGTCTTAATGTCGCTTCTTGTGCTTCTCTCGGCATGTGGCGGTGATGACGAGCCTTCAGGAGGTGAAAACGGTTCTTCGGGTGGCAGCTCGAGCGGTAAGACCGATGGTCATGAGTATGTCGACTTGGGTTTGACGAGCGGCACGCTGTGGGCGACGTGTAATGTTGGCGCCGGCAGCCCCTATGAGGCTGGTGACTATTTCGCCTGGGGCGAGACCTCTCCCAAGCAGGACTATAGCCTTAACAGCTACAAGTGGTATAACTCAGCGACCGGTAAATACACCAAATACTGTGATAATAGCAGTTATGGTGTTATTGACAACAAGTCCGAGCTGGAGCTTGCCGACGATGCTGCTTACGTGAACTGGGGCAAGAACTGGCGCATGCCCTCAAAGGCGCAGTTTGACGAGTTGCGTGCCGAGTGCACTTGGCAGTGGAATGGCAGCGGCTATTTGGTGACCAGCAAGAAGAATAATAAGACCCTTATCTTGCCCGCCGCCGGCTGCCGTAATGGATCTTCGTTGTATGATTCTGGTAGTAACGGCTACTATTGGTCTCGCTCGGTCTACCCTGGCTATCCGAGCGACGCTTGCCGCCTGTACTTCAATTCGGGCAATGTGGACGCGGACTACTACCACCGCTACTACGGTCGAGGCGTGCGTGCTGTTCGTGTGCCATAGAATTAGCACCCTTCCCCTTCACACGAAACCCCTAAATCTGTCAAAGCACGCGCGCAGCCTCAGGCTTGGGGGCAAGAACAGGCGGCCCGTGGCCGCCGCCCCCAAGTCGAGCAAGTGCGTGCTTTGACATAACTATTCAGTCCCCACTTAGGTCAAGCCTAAGTGGGGACTGAATAGTTACAAAAAACTCGGTCAATGTCCTTTATAATATGCAATTATTTCAGGCGTAGCCTAATTGTGCATTATGCATTGTTCATTATGCATTGTTCATTATGCATTATGCATTATGCATTGTGCATTGTGCATTATGCATTGATTAAGCGTTGATTTACTGCATTCCGCTCACGGCAACGTCCTTGCAGGTGCGGCCTATCAAGCCTTGAAGTACCTTTCCGGGACCAAGCTCTACCGCCTCGGTCATGCCGTCGGCAGCCATGTTCTGTGCAATGTGGCTCCAGCGCACGGGAGCCGTGAGCTGCTTTATGAGGTTCTCTTTGATTTCCTCGGGATTGGTGTGAGGCTTAGCGTCAACATCTTGGTAGATAGGACAGATGGGCTCGCTGAAGCGTGCCTCGTAGATAGCCTTTGCCAGCTCCTCGCGAGCAGGCTCCATCAGGGGAGAGTGGAACGCTCCGCCCACCTTCAGTGGCAGGGCGCGGCGGGCACCCGCCTCCTTGAACTTAGCGCAAGCAGCTTCGATAGCCTCAAATGAGCCGCTAATTACCACCTGGCCTGGGCTGTTGTAGTTGGCGGGAACGCACACGCCATCGATGCTGGCGCATATCTCCTCCACCTTGTCGTCGTCCATGCCGATGATAGCCGCCATAGTCGAGGGAGTGGCCTCGCACGCCTTTTGCATAGCGAGCGCGCGTGTCTCCACGAGCTTTAGGCCCTGCTCAAAAGGCAGCACTCCGGCAGCAACAAGAGCCGAGAACTCACCGAGCGAGTGTCCGGCTACCATGTCGGGCTTGAAATCATCGCCAAGGGTCTTGGCAAGTATAACACTGTGCAGGAACACAGCGGGTTGAGTAACTTTAGTCTGTTTCAGGTCATCCTCGGTGCCATTAAACATCAGGTCGGTGATGCGGAAACCGAGCACTTCATTGGCTTTCTCAAACATTTCACGGGCCTCGGTGTTGTTGTCATACAGGTCTTTGCCCATACCCACAAACTGTGCGCCCTGGCCAGGAAAAACAAATGCTTTCATACTAAATATAGAATATTAATTGTTGAAAAAATTCTTTAATCTTAAAATCGCCGCAAAAGTACTCATTTTTTCATTTATAGCAAACTTAAAACAGATAAATAATGTTTTATTTGCAAATGTTGTGCATTTTCCAATTTTTCTGTGTAAATTTGCAGGTTAAACTAAATACTTTACTGATATGTTGAATTCGATATTATTGCTTTTTGGTAATTTAGGCACTACAGAGTTGGTAATTATTGTCATTATCATCTTGTTGCTCTTTGGTGGAAAGAAGATTCCCGAGCTCATGAAAGGCCTGGGCAAGGGTGTGCGCAGCTTCAAGGAAGGCATGGATGAGGTGAAAGACGAGGTTGAAAAACCAATTAAAGAAGCTTCTCAACTCGACGAGGCGAATAAAGACGCAGGCAAAAAGTAATATTTGTAAGGTGGGTTCTATAAATTAACTTGAGGTGTTTTTGATTTATTTTCGAGCAGATGCGAAGTTAAAGCAGCAGCGGCATAGCGGGCTATGTTGCAAGGATTTAACGAAGCAGATGCCGAAAAGAAACAAAAACAGCCAAGAACCCATCTCAACATTTTATTAATTTATAGAACCCACCATAATATCATTACTTCCAGATGGAAGAGGAGATTAAGGAACAGTTGCAGGAGATGTCGTTTTGGGACCACCTCGACGTGCTGAGAGGGGTCCTAATCAAGATAGCTGTGGTTGTTGTGGCTATGGCGATAGTCTTTTTTGCACTCATGCCCAGCATCTTCGACAACGTGATACTTGCTCCCTGTCGTGGCGACTTTGTACTTTACCGTCTCTTTGAGAAGATGACTACAGGTATTCCTGGCTTGCCACAGTTCTCTACCGAGGGATTTCATGTGGAGCTTATCAACATCCAGCTGGCATCTCAGTTCTTCATTCACATGAGCACATCGTTTTGGCTGGCGTTAGTTATATCGTTCCCTATAGTGATTTATCTCATGTGGACCTTCGTTGCTCCAGCTCTCTACGAGCATGAGAAACGTGGCATAAAGCGGGCTTTCGCCTTTGGCAACCTGATGTTTTTCCTTGGAGTGGCAGTAGGATATTTTGTGGTGTTTCCCGTGACATTGCGCTTCCTTGCCGACTATCACGTGAGTGCTATGGTGCCCAACCAAATCTCGCTCGACAGTTACATGGACACTTTCTTGATGCTTATCTTCATCATGGGTGTCATCTTTGAGTTGCCGTTGTTGGCATGGCTGTTGGGGAATATGGGAGTGCTGAAGCGCAGCTACTTTAAGAAATATCGTCGTCATGCCATCGTGGTGCTGCTCATCCTTGCGGCGTTCATTACACCCACAGGCGACCCGTTCACGCTGACTATAGTGTTCCTGCCCATTTATCTGCTCTACGAGATGAGCGCTTGGCTGGTAAAGAAATAATTCATAATGCACAATTCAAAACTTTTAAAAAAAGTAGAATTTCTAGAAAATCTAGAATGTCTAGAAAGTCTATAAATTTTTACAATAATGAAAGAGAAGAGAACAGGTTTTGCCACTCGCTTGGGGGCTATTGCCGCCACAGTGGGTAGCGCTGTGGGATTGGGAAACATCTGGCGTTTCCCTTATCAGGCTGGCGAGAATGGCGGCGGTGCATATATCCTGGTATATTTGATATGTGTCATTTTGCTCGGCATCCCCATTATGATGTCGGAGTTCATCATAGGCCGTTCCACCCACAAGAACATGAAAGGTGCAGTGCAACAACTGACTCCAGGTTCGCCGTTCAAGTTTTTTGCTTATATAGGAGTTTTGGGTGCGTTGCTCATCTGCGGCTACTACAGCGTGGTGTGCGGATGGGTGATAGAGTACCTGTGGAACTCAGCCGATGGCTCTTTGTTAGGACACACGCCAGAGCAGTATAGTGATATGTTCGGGTCTCTAGTAGGAACACCACAGCGTTGTGTGCTTTGGACTTTGTTGTTTCTGTTGCTCAACTTCCTTGTATTGAGTCGTGGTATCCAGAAGGGCGTGGAGCGAATAGCAAACATCATGATGCCTTTACTCTTTGTGCTGCTCATTGTGTTCTGCGTGAACTCACTCTTACTGCCAGGCTCAATGAAGGGTATGGATTTCCTGTTTAACCCTAAGTTTGAGAACTTGGGTTGGAAAGGCGTAGTCGATGCTATGGGTCAGGCGTTCATGTCGTTGTCGCTGGGTGTGACTTGCCTTATCACTTACTCCTCTTATTTCAATGATGACAGCCGCTTGATGAAAGATGCCGTGACCATCTCGGCACTCGACACGCTTGTCGCTCTCCTTGCTGGTATTGTTATTTTTCCTGCCGTGTTCTCATTTGGCATGGATCCCAAAGCCGGTCCCGACCTGATCTTCAATACTCTTCCCACTATCTTCCAGCAGATGCCTGGAGGCACTATTTGGGCGGTGTTGTTTTTTGTGCTGCTGTTTTTTGCCTCAATCACTTCTACTATCTCATTGAGTGAGATTCCCATCACATTCTTGATTGACGAGTACAAGCTGTCACGCACAAAGGCGTTGATTATCACCGCTGTGCTGATGGCAGTCGTTGCAGTGCTTAGCGCGTTGTCGTTCAGTACACTCAGCGATGTGACACTTTTTGGCAAGAACATTTTCGACTTCCTCGATTATGTGGGACCAAACATCTTCATGCTGCTTGGAGGACTCGTTACTGCCATTTATGTGGGTTGGTTTCTTAAAAAAGAGATTATTCACAACCAGCTCACCAATGGCGGTAAATACCGCTCCAGCTTCGTACAGCCATATATCATCTTCTGCCTGCGGTTTATCGCTCCTGTGGCTATAATAATCATCTTCATGTATTATACAGGAATATTCTGATATGAATAATTGTTCATTCAAGAAATATAGTCTTAACCTGCATGGTCGGTTAGTGGAGATTGACCGTCCGTGGGTGATGGGTATCATCAATGCCACTCCTGACTCGTTCTTCTCAGGAAGCCGCACGATGGACAGCGAGAGTGTCGCCGAGCGTGCGAAGGCAATGGTGTTAGAAGGCGCTGACATTCTTGACATCGGTGCTTGCTCCACACGGCCAGGTGCCGAGGTTGTTACTCCCGAAGAAGAGATAAACCGGCTTAATGTGGCAGTGAAGGCTATTAAAACCGCCGTTGGCAACGATGTGATACTCTCGGTAGATACCTTCCGTGCTGGCGTGGCTCGTCATTGCGTGGAGGAACTGGGTGTGGATATCATCAACGATATCTCTGGTGGCGACCTTGACCCAGAGATGAATAGCGTAGTGGCTCAGCTGCAGGTGCCTTACATCGTGATGCATACCCGTGGCACTCCAGCTACTATGCAGCAGTTTACCGACTATGATGGCGACGTGGCAGCGATAGTGCTTGAGGAACTGGCGCGCAAAATCGACACCTTACACCAATTGGGAGTCAATGACGTGATTGCCGACCCTGGTTTTGGCTTTGCTAAGACTGTGGAGCAGAACTACCGCCTGCTGGCGTGTCTTGAGTCGTTCCATGCCCTTGAAGTTCCATTGCTGGTGGGGGTGTCGCGCAAGTCGATGATACAAAAGGTGCTTAACTGCACTGCTCAGGAGGCTCTTAACGGCACTACTGTGCTCAACACCATCGCGATGATGAAAGGCGCTCACATTCTGCGTGTCCATGACGTGAAAGCCGCAGTAGAGGCCCGAGATTTAGTTGTAAGATGCAAAAAATCAGGACAACTATCACGACAAAACTATGAACTATGAACTAACAACTATGAACTGATATGATCTCATTTGGCATAAAAGATATTATAGATATACTGCTTGTTGCGGTATTGCTATATTACATTTACCGCACGATGAAAGAGAGTGGGGCGTTGAATATCTTTTTTGGCGTGTTTGCTTTTATCATAGTGTGGGTAGTGGTTGATAAGATTCTCGACATGAGGCTGCTGGGAACCATTATGGACCGCATTATCGACAGTGGTATTTTCATCCTTATTATCATCTTCCAGGACCAGATAAAACGCTTTCTCACTGGCTTGGGCTCCAAGCGAGGGTGGAAGTCGATCTCAAAGCTGTGGCACAGCGGACAGCCAAAGGATGCTCGCAAGAAGTGGGTGATGCCCATCGTCTATGCCTGTATGAGCTTGTCGAAGTCGAAGACTGGTGCCTTGATAGTCATAAAGCAGAATTTCTCACTTGAGGACTATGAACATTCAGGCGATATCATCAATGCCGAGGTCAACAACCGCTTGCTCGAGAATATCTTCTTTAAGAACAGTCCTTTACACGATGGTGCGGTTATTATTGACGAAGGCAAGATAAAAGCTGCTGGCTGCATCCTTCCCGTGTCGCACGACACATCGCTACCCAAGTATTTGGGTCTTCGCCACCGCTCTGCTCTTGGAATCTCACAGGCAACCGATGCCATCGCGATTGTGGTGAGTGAGGAGACGGGCAACATTTCCTACGCACATCGTGGCGAGATGCATCTCAAACTCTCGAGTACCGACTTGGACCGCGCACTTTCTAATTTGATAGAATAGGCTATGTTTCTAATCAACGAGAATACACTGGTGACGCTCGATGTGGTGGAGCGGTTCTTCTGCTGCGACATCGACGCATGCTTGGGGCAATGTTGCATCGATGGTGACGCCGGAGCTCCGATTACTGCCGAGGAGGAAGAAAAAATCAGGGAATTATTGCCTGAGATTTGGGACGACTTGTTGCCACGTGCACAGCAGGAGATTGAGCAGAATGGTATCTCATATCATGACCCTGAAGGCGAACTGGTAACACAGATCCTTGACAACAGCAACTGTGTGTTCTCGTGCTATGCTGCAGGTGGCAAGTGCATCTGTGCCATTGAGAAGGCCTATCGTGAAGGGCGCATCGGCTTTATGAAACCTATCTCGTGCGCACTCTATCCGCTGCGCCTCAAGACGCTGAGCAACGGCAGCGTGGCGGTAAACTACCACCGCTGGAAAATATGCAAAAGCGCCGAAGTGCTGGGTAGAAGCAAGAAAATGCGCGTCTATGAGTTCTTGAAAGAGCCGTTGATTAGACGGTTTGGACAGGAATGGTACGATGAGCTAGTTGCTAATTGTGAGTTATACATCAAGCAATACCTTTCTTCTTAATGCAGAATGCACACACAATGCACAATGGGCTGCGCCTAATCACCAGGTAAAACACTCGCTTGCTCGAATGCTCGAACACTCGAAAAATCGAATGCTCGAACACTCGAATAGTCGAGCACTCGATTGATCGAGACTTGAAGCTTGAAACTTATTTCGCTTTGAAATATTCTGACTGCTGCCGAATCAACTCTTTGTCGTCAAAATAGTTGATTTTCATTGCGTTGCGCACCTCGTTCATAGTCTGAGCCGCTGTTTCGCGGGCTTTCTCGGTGCCGCGGCGCAAGATGTTATATATCTCGGGAATATCCTGCTCCAGTTCGTGACGTCGCTGGCGTATGGGCTCCAGCATCTCGTTGAGGATGCTGTTCAAGAGCTTCTTGCATTTCATGTCGCCCAAGCCACCACGGCGGTAGTGGTCTTTCATCTCATCGAGGTTCTGATAGTCGGGCAGATATTTAGCAAAGTGCTCGTCGCAAGAGAACGCGTCAAGATAGGTGAACACGGCGTTGCCTTCTACCGTGCCCGGGTCGCTCACGTTCAGGTGGTTGGGGTCGGTGAACATAGAGCGCACCTTCTGCCAAACGGTATCGGCATCGTCGCTCAGGTATATGCAGTTGCCTAGGCTCTTGCTCATCTTCTCCTTGCCGTCGGTGCCTGGCAGGCGGCGTGCTGTCTCATTCTCGGGCAGCATGATGTCGGGTTCTACAAGCACCTCTCCGTAAGTGCTGTTGAAGCGGCGCACGAGTTCGCGGGTAATTTCAAGCATCGGTTTCTGGTCCTCGCCGGCAGGCACTATGTCGGCCTTAAACAAGGTGATGTCGGCAGCCTGGCTCACGGGGTAGCAGAAGAAGCCAAGAGGAATATTTGCCTCGAAGTTGCGCATCTTAATCTCGGTCTTTACCGTGGGGTTGCGCTCCACGCGGCTCACCGTGATGAGGTTCATCAGGTAGGTGGTGAGCTCAGCGAGTTCGGGGATATGGCTCTGAATGAAGATGATGCACTTCTCGGGGTCTAGCCCTGCCGAGAGGTAGTCGAGAGCCACCTCAATGATGTTTTGGCGTATCTTCTCGGGGTTGTCGGCATTGTCGGTCAGAGCCTGGACATCGGCCATAAAGACAAACATTTTCTCATAATCACCTGCATTTTGCAGTTCCACGCGTCGGCGCAGTGAACCCACATAGTGCCCCAGGTGGAGCTTGCCAGTAGGGCGGTCGCCAGTAAGTATTACTTTCTTCATAATTATAATTTTATAAAATGCTCACGCTCGACACTCTTTTTTCAAACAAAGTAAACAAATAAAAACAAAGACAATAATTTTTTTATTCTTGTCATGTTTTGTTGATTTTGTTTGATTGTCTTTCTCGCTTAATCGCATTGTTGATGTTTTATACAAATAAGTTGCAAAATTACACTTTTTTGTCTAAACACACAAAAATATTGGTCCAAAGTCGAGAAAAGGATAAAATAAGGAGATTTTTGTTGCATATTTTGTTGATTGTTGTTACTTTTGCTAGATTTTTGAAAGAAAGATTATACATTTAATTATTAATTTAATACGTATTAATATGAAGAAATCAATTACTCTTTTTGGATTGTTTTCCCTGCTTTTGATAGGGACTAACAAAGTAATGGCTCAGCCAGCATCGTTTGCTGCCGATTTCACGCAGGAAGACTATCGTGGTGGTGAGGTTGTAAGAATCAATACCGTCACTGTGGTATGGGACAACGCGACAGGCGTGTTGTCATTAAACAATTTCTATTCCAATGAACTTGTCAATGACCAAGTTGTGAACCTTGTGTTTCCCGCTTATGCCACCGATAGCTCCAGTCCCACCACTTTGACTTGGGAGAGCGATACTAAGGCCAATTTCACTTGGCGTGCCAGCTACATGGGTCAAAGTGATATTCTTGCCAACCTGCCATTCTCTTACAGCTCTTTCCGCAACTATAAGAACGCTGTAGTAAGCAGGTTCCAGCATGTGAGCAGCCCTGTGAGAATTTTCGACCCTGTTGCCAACACTATCGATCCCGCAAGCTATTATGCCTATTATGGTGGTCAGGACTGCCACGGCACACTCGACTTAGCGGCAGGAACTATTGACATCACTGACCCTTGGGGCTGCGTGGTGGGCAATAACAACTGGAACACCATGAGCGCAACTGTTGTAGTTGAGTATTTTGAGAGTTCGCACATGTCTCGTGTGAATACTGGCATTGAGAGTGTTGATGCCAATGCTCAGGTTGTGAATACTCGTTACTACAACACCCTTGGTGTGGAGAGCGCACAGCCTTTCAATGGCGTGAACATCGTAGTTAAAGAACTTAGCAACGGCAAGAAGACAACCACTAAACAATTATTTAAATAAGATTTAATGATGGCATGACGAGGGTGTATCAAAATTTCGCGATTTCGCGTTTTGGCACACCCTCTTAATGATGCCGTTTTTTATTAGTAAATTTATCATGAAAAAGATCGTTGCCTTATCAATCTTATTTGCCGCAATGTTACTAGCGGCGTGAACATCGAGGTAAAGACCCTCGACAACGGCACACGCATCACAACTAAGAAACTTTGTAAATAACCAAACCATAAATACATCAAAATAATGAAAAAACATTTATTTGCAGTCTTATTGCTTGCATTTGCCACGACAAATATGTCGTGGGCGGCTTCGGCATTTACCGCCGAGAAGCTCGCAAGCATCAACATTGAAATGGACCGCGACATCTCAACGGGAGCCACCGTAGGTTCCAATCGCGTGGCTATGGCTTACTCTGGCGGTACCAGTCGCGTTACGGTGTCAAACTATTTCGCTCAGGGCAGCGATGTCACTTTCAGCGTGAACTGGAGTGCAAATACCATCACGTTCCTGCCACAGTGCATTTACACCTATCAGTATCAAACCTACACTTGCTATCTCTATGTGGTTGCACAGTCGGTGGTGAACAATAGCGATGTGAGCACCGTTCTAAATACCAGTCTTTCGGGACGTGTTAATTCCAGCGGTTTCACTATCTCCACCACATGGAACCTGGCACTTATTTATTATGACCCCGACAGCGATAGCTATGTTAACGCTGGTGCGATGTACGATAACGGCATGTTTACCCAGTTCATCGCCAGCAACGCCACTATGTACTACGACGAGGTGGATTTCGACAGTGATGACCATGTTTATAACACTGGCGAGGTGGCATCGTTCCCTGTTTATTTGTACTACTATAATAATAAGGTGACGATTTACAACTTCCTTGACTATGGTTTTGTACCCGAATATACTGCCAGCGACGAGAAGAACACGTGGACCAACCCCAATCAGGTGCTTACAAGCTATAAAGACAGCCAGACCGGCATCACCTACGACTTCGGACTCTACAACTGGGTTCAGAGCGAGGACGGATACTGCGACGTGCTCACCAATCAGGACGCAAAGGCCGTGGTGACCTCCGAGACCGTGTTCGACTTGGGCAACATTACTCTCGCCGACCCCGTGAAAGACGGAATGGGCTTCGTGGGCGGCAATGCGCGAGTGGTTCTCAGCTCCAGCACTCTGCCCTTTGAGGAGCCTGTCATTCCCGGCGACGTGAACGGCGACAAGAAGGTGAACGTCACCGACGTGATGTGCGTGGCTAACTATATAGTGGGTATCACCCCCGAAGTGTTTGTGGAGGAGGCAGCCGATGTGAACGCTAGCGGCTCTATCAATATTACCGACCTTATCGCTATCGCCAATATTGCTGTGGGCAACACTGCCGCTCCAGTACTGACAACGCCAAAAGCTGCCACCACCGACGTGATCACCCTAGGCGACTATGACCCTGTAACAGGCACTATCGCTATAAATCTTGACAATGCTACAGCCTATGCTGGCTTCCAGATGGATGTGACTTTGCCACAAGGTCTCATCTTAGAGAGTGCAGAGCTTACTGGCCGCGCAGCTTCTCACACCTTGATGACTGGTGTTAATCCTGATGGCTCTATACGCCTGCTCGGCTTCTCGCTCAACAACAACGAGATAGCTGCCGGAAGCGATGCCATTATCATTCTGAAGGTTAACACCACATCAGCACTCGACGCTAACGACGGCATTATCGTCAGCGACATCTTCTTCACCCAGAGCAACGAGGTGGAGAGCGTGCTGCCTAATGTGACCACCAATGCTGTCGTTACTGCTATCAGTGATATCCGCACCGACGGCGAGGGCGTTGACGTTTATGATATGCGCGGTGTGCTCGTGCGTCAAGGCGTGAAAGCCGCCGAGGCAACTCAAGGACTGCCAACTGGCGTATATGTAATCAATGGCAAGAAGGTGCTTGTAAAATAATCGATACACATATGTTAGCGAACAAGCAAACAAGCAAACAAGGCAAAGGTAGCTTACAAGCTTACAAGGAACAAGCAGACAAGGCAATGGTAGTTGTCACAGCATTACATTTGTCTCGTCGGCTCGTTGGCTCGTCGGCTCGTCAGCTCCAAAGGCTATTTCATATTTTAATACTATTGTTGGTGGCTGGAGCATTACATGCTCAGGCGGCTAATGAGTTGCGCATCGACGATTTCTCGATCCAGGCAGGTGACACGATTACTGTGCCAGTATTACTTGAGAATCCCGATACCGACTTCGCCGCTTTACAGTTTGACCTCTATATGCCGTCGGGGCTTAGCGTTGCCGACGGCGGGTTCAAGCTGGGTGAGCGTGCCTCGAGCTCGCACCAACTGATGACAAATGTCAACGGCGATCACATCACGGTGATGGCGTTCAGCTTCCCCGCCACCAATTTCACAGGGCAGAGCGGGGCGGTGCTCACCATCGACGTGGTGGCAGCTGAGGACTTCGACGGTCAGGCGGTTATCAACGTGAAGAATATCGCGCTCACTACTGCCGATGCCAATGAGCACAGTCATCCCGACTTGGCGGTGACTGTGACGGCGCAAGGCTTTATCGTGCTGGGCAACGAGTTCTACATGAACGATTTTGAGATTGCCCCGGGCACCACCATGACAGTGCCTGTTGTTCTCGATAACTATGCGAGTGCTGTCGCTGGCTTCCAGTTCGACATGTATCTGCCCGAGGGAATTGCCACAACCGCCAGTTCGTTCACCCTTAGCGACCGCAAGGGCGAGACGCACCAACTGGTAGCCAACAAGAACGGCGATCATTGGAGCGTGGTGGCATTCGGCTTCCCCACTGCCGATTTCAGCGGCGACAGCGGCGACATCATGTATATCGACTTCACGGCGAGCAAGTCGTTTGTCGATAGCGCGACAATCGAGTTCCGCAACGTGATGCTCGCCACCAGCGACGCTCACGAGAGTCCTGTTGAGGACTTTGATGTGGTGGTGACGGCTGTCGAAGACAGCGTGTATGGCGATGTGAACTGCGACGGCTATGTGACTACTGCCGATATTACTGCACTCTACAACTATCTGCTCAACGGCGACGAGACCTATCTTGCCACCAGCGATGTTGATGGCGACGGAGCAATCACCAGTGCCGATGTGACAGCGGTTTACAACATTCTTTTGGGGAATTAATTTAACGTGAGTTCGACGAAAATAACTGTCTGTGTATCAGCTGCTCCCCTAAGATAGGGGAGCTGGCACGAAGTGACTGAGGAGTATGACAATTGCGAAATGGAGATTTCTTGAGTTTATCATACTCCCCCCTACCCCCTCTATCTTAGAGGGGGGAGCTGCTAACACAATGATTATCAAGCAACAAATTCGTCGAACTCACGTTAATTTAATGCAAACAAGCTGACGAGCAAATAAGCTAACGAGCAAACGAGCAAACGAGACAAGTGTCATGCTACTAAACTACCATTGCCTTGAGGCTTATGGGGCGCTTCGCTTAAAAATTGATTAAAATTTTTTTTAAAATTTCATATTCGCTGGTAATAAAATTTTTATTTAAATTTTTATTTATTTTTAGCGCGTAGTGCGCCCCATGAAGCGTGAGGGCAATTGCCTTGTCAGCTTGTTCCTTGTTAGCTTGTCAGCTAAAAAACTTCTTTCTCAACTTATAAGAGTGACATTGTCTCCCAGTGTCACTCTGTGTTGTTTATAGAGGAGTCCTAGGGCTTTTTTGAAGTCTTTTTTGCTGCAGTTGAAGGTGCGTAGGATTTCTTCGGGCGAGGATTTGTCGTTGAGGGTCATCGTGCCGTCATTTCCTTGCAGGTATTGCAGGATGTCGCTGGCGACGTCGTCGATGCGCATCTTCTCGATTTTGGCGAGAGTGACATCGATTTTGCCGTCGTCGCGCACCTGTTTTATAAATCCAGTGTGATGCTCGCCTATGTTCACTGGCTGATACAGCTCGTTGTTATAGATCATCCCCCAGTGCTTGCTATTGACAATCACACGGTAGCCAATCTCTTGTTGCTGCGTGATTAGCACATCAACCTTCTGGCGGTGGTAGTAGTCGGGGAGGGTAGTGCTCACGAACTTGTCGAGCTTGGCGCTCGCCACGATGCGCTGGCTGCTTGGGTCGATATGGACATAGACGATGTAGCTTCGTCCCGCCTGCATGCGCACGCGCTGCTCACGGAACGGCACCAGCAGGTCTTTTGCCGACAACCCCCAGTCGAGGAAAGCGCCGATGGCGTTCACCGCTTTCACTCGCAAGAGGCAGAATTGCCCCACGGTGGCAAACGGTTGCTCGGTAGTCGCCACTGGGCGGTTCTCGGAGTCGTTATAGACGAAGACCTCAATGTCATCGTCAAGTTCCTCCTCGCCGGTGAGATACCGCTTAGGAAGCAGCACCTCATTGTCTTCGTCGTCAATAAGATAAGCCCCAAAATCGACAAAGCGATTTATCATTAACTTGTTGTATTCTCCAATTTTCATTTAGTGTTCTTGTTTTATTTTTTAAATAAGCTGACTAGTAAACAAGCTGACGAGCTAACGAGACAAGTGATATTAAGTTTTAAGTTTCAAGTGTTAAGTTGCTGCGCACTCTAACCTCTAATCTCAAAACTGCGCGAAGCGCATTGCCTTGATGACTTATTTAACACGCTTCGCGTGGAAATTCAACAAAATTGAAACAAAAAATCTATCAAAAATGCGATTAAGCGAGTCAAAGTTTGTGCTTGCACAAAGCCTTGCGAGCGTGAGCATTTTATCTAAAATTTTGGATAATTTTAATTTAAAATTTTGTATAATTTGAGTCAAGCATGATGGCTTCGCCACCGCCAACCGCACTTCGTGCGACTAAGGCTTCATGCTCTCCTCGAGCTAAAGGTTCTCGGCGAAGCCGATCCTTGCTTGGAAGACTACCATTGCCTTGTTTGCTTGTTCCTTGTCAGCTAGTCAGCTCAAAATCTTATGTTCTTTTGTCTAAATGTTGCGGCGTTGTGATTGATTGATGCAAAGTAACAAAAAAATGCGGGAAGAAATTGTTAAAGAGGGTTAATGTTGTGGCTTGCGATGCAGTATTTAGCAATATGCTGTGTTTAGCAGATGAAAATAGGTTGGAAAAATGGCAATTTTCAGTGCTTTTTCTGTATTTTGGCATGAACTTTGTTTCTATTTTGAAAAACTTTTAGTAGTTTTAGATAAATTAGGCTGCGCCTCGGAAAAAAAAATAAAAAACTTCGTTTTTCATTTTGTTTTTCACTCGGCTTGCACTAATTTTGCAGTTTAACTAAGTAGAATTTAAACTTTTACTGTGTTTTGTAGTCTAATGAACAATCGAGATATCATTGAGTATTAATAATTTAAAAAGAAAAAGAATATTAATAATTTAAAGCATAAAACGTTATGAACTACAAATTAATGTCTCTAATGGGTGCCTTGATAGTGGGCTGCGGCTGCGCTATGGCACAAGATTATGAGGACGACATCTACTATGATGGCAGCAAGGACACTAAAACAGTTAAGGTTGTCACCAAGCAGATGCCGGTGTCTTCGGGCTATTATGGGGAGCTCACGACTCAGGTTTCTCCTATCAGTGGCGTTGTGAACGGACGTGATGTAGATGAGTATAACCGTCGCATCGAATATTATGACGAGAACGACACTGTTTATCTTGATGACGAGGAATTTGCCAACACTCGCCGCATCGAGCGTTTCCACAATCCCGACATCGTGATTCGTAGCAACGACCCCGACCTTATCGAGTATTACTTTGACAGCACTCCAACAGTCAACCTCATCGTTGGTTCTGACTGGAGTTGGGGACCATACTGGGGCTGGGGATATCGCTATTATGACCCTTGGTACAGCTGGTCGTGGGGATGGCACAGCCCTTGGTACTACAGCAGCTGGTATGACTGGGGGTGGTATGGCGGCTATCGCTATCATCCATGGTCTTACTGGGGACGTCCCTGGGGTGGCTACTGGGGTGGTCACTGGGGTGGCGGCTGGGGCCGACCACATCATGACTGGTATGGACACAATGGCCATCACTACAACAGCGGTTACAACGGTCGTCGTCCTGGCTTGAACTATCATGGCAACCGTGGCAACGGCGGATATAATGGCTACGCTGGTGCTCCTGGACGCAATGGTGTTTCGGGACGCTCGGGTATGAACCGTGGCAATATCAGCAGTACTCGACCAAACAATGGATATGCCAGTGGACATGGTAGTACTATGCGGCCAGGAAACCGCTCCTATAACGGTGGCGGACGATCGACAGGTGGTTACAGCAGCGGCTCGACAAGCGGACGCAGCTACACTCCATCAACAAGTGGACGCAGTGGCGGACGCAGCTACACACCTTCGGGCAGTAGTGGTCGCAGCTACACTCCATCTAGTGGCAGCTCATCAAGAAGCAGCAGTGGCTACTCAGGCGGCAGCCGCAGCAGTGGCGGCTACTCGGGTGGTGGCGGTCGCAGTAGCGGCGGATTCTCAGGCGGCAGCCACGGCGGAGGCGGTAGTCACGGCGGTGGTGGTGGCAGCCACGGTGGCGGCGGCGGTCACGGCGGACGTCGATAATATTATTCCACGAGAAAGCATATAAAAATATAACAAACACGAAACTGTTTTTTTACAATGAAAAAAATATTTATTGCATTTTTGCTTGGTGGCGCAGCGCTCATGGCAAATGCTCAAGCAACATTTGATGTCCTTAAAATGTCGGAGACCGAGCTGAGTGGTACATCTCGCTATATGTCGATGGCTGGCGCCTTTGGTGCCCTCGGTGGCGATGTGTCGGCGATTTCTCAGAACCCTGGTGGCATAGGCGTGTATCGCAGCAGCGACATCTCGGCTACTATGAACCTAAATTTCCTATCTACCAAGACTGCCGACGATAAGCTGAGCGACACCAAATTCTGGTTCAACAATGTGGGTTATGTTGGTTCGATGAAGATTGACAACGACTTTTTCAGATATTTCAACTGGGGATTCTCGTTCAACCGCATCAACTCCTACCAGCGTCGCTATCAAGGAGGATATAACACTGGTCACTCTATCACCAATAAGATTGCCGACAATCTAAATGCCGGCAACTGGTTGGGCCAAGATCTTTCGGCAAACATGTATGGTGACAATATCTTCTACGAGAGCAACGCTCCCTGGCTTGGAATTCTCGCCTATCAGTCATTTTTGCTTAACTGCAATAGTGATGGTTCGTTCAAGGGACTCGCTAATCAAGCCAATTATTATACTTCGGGTGTTGCCAATTTCTACGTTGACGAGAGGGGCCACACCGATGAGTATAACATCACCCTTGGTGGTAACTTTAAGAACACCGTGTTCTGGGGCTTGAACTTCGGTATCACCGACCTGCGTTTCGACAGCTATCAATACTATGGTGAGGATCTTGACAATGCCGAGATTTATGACTACAATGTTAATGATGGCAATAGCACTACCAAGGGTTATGCCGGTTTTGACTTCCAGTCCTATCAGGAGACCCGAGGCACTGGCTATAACTTCAAGTTTGGTGTGATTGTTAAACCAATCAACCAGTTGCGCATTGGTGCCGCTTTCCACACACCTACCTACTACGATATGAAAGACCTCTACAAGGTGCAGAGCGGCTTTGACCTGCAAGCCAATGGTGATGACCAGATGTATCAAGGAACCTATGAGACAGGTGTTGAAGGTTACTACGATGAGTACCGCTACACCATCAAGACTCCTTGGAAGTTTATGGGTAGCCTCGCCGTGGTTCCAACAAGCAAGGGCTTAATCAGCTTCGATTATGAGTATGTGGGAGCCAACACTATGCGTTGCGGTGATGAGGGTGGCTACAACTACGCCGATACCGAGTACAAAATTAAAGACCAGTTGCAAGCTCAGCACACCGTGCGAGTGGGTGCAGAGTACCGAGTAACCCCCAATGTAAGTCTCCGTGCCGGTTATGCTTACCAAACATCACCAGTGAAGGATGAGGTGAAAGGTGTTGCCAACGATGATGTAGATGTAGTTACAAGCAACTATATGTATCAGTATGACAAGAACAACCAGTACATTACCTGTGGTCTTGGCTACCGCTACAAGAAGTTCTATCTCGACGCTGCTTATGTGCATCAAAACCGTACCAGCCAGTATCACGCTTATCCTGGCGAGCAGGGCGAAGAGGTGAAGGACAACAACAACAAGATTTCGTTGACTTTAGGTTTCAGATTCTGATTTTCGCGCCATTGAGCGTAAATTAATAGTGAAAATTAGGAGGCATTGTTAATAAAATGCCTCCTTTTTTGTTGCGTTTATCAATCATTTTCACTATCTTTGAAAACTTTTTTGCAATCGTCCCATGAACACAGTTAATCTTGATAATATCGACCTTGACAACGTGGAGTTCCAGAACGCCTGGAACCTGATACGCAACACGCATCGCTCGGTGTTCCTTACGGGAAAGGCTGGTACAGGAAAGAGTACTTTCCTCAAGTATATCTGTGCCAACACCAGTAAGGAGCATGTGGTGCTGGCGCCCACCGGCATCGCCGCCGTGAATGTGGGCGGGCAGACGTTGCACTCGTTTTTCAAGATTCCGTTCAAGCCGCTGCTTCCCGATGACCCCGATTTCTCTCCGCGCCGCATCCGCAAGACGTTGCGCTACTCGGCACAGAAGGTGAAACTAATCAAGAAGCTGCAACTAATTATCATCGACGAGATTTCGATGGTGCGCTGCGACATTATCGACTTCATCGACAAGGTGCTGCGCACTTTCTCGGGCAATATGCGTGAGCCCTTCGGCGGCAAGCAACTGCTCTTTGTGGGCGACATCTTCCAGCTTGAGCCAGTAATCACCCGTGACATGCGCGACATCCTCAGGCGATACTATCAGCAGTTCTTCTTCTTCAACGCTCGGGTGTTCAACAGTTTGGGGCTTATCCCCATTGAACTGCGCAAGATTTACCGCCAGACCGACAGCAATTTCATCGCGATGCTCGACCGCGTGCGGGTGAGCCATGCCAGTAATAGCGACCTGCAACTGCTCAACAGCCGTTGCAACCTCGACTACAAGGAGCCCGACAACGGTCTTGTGATGACTCTTGCCACTCGCCGCGACACTGTGGATTCCATCAACGATGCTCACATGCAGGCTCTCGACACGCCTGAGTATGTGTTTGTGGGAGAGATTACCGATGTCTTCCCCGATAACGATCTTCCCACCAACAAGGAGCTTACGCTGAAGAAGGGTGCGCAGGTGATATTCATCCGCAACGATAGGGAAGGCCGCTGGGTGAACGGCACTTTGGGAATTGTCTCTAAGGTTGACAGCGACGGCATTGAGGTTGAGCTGGAGAACGGCGACGGCTATGTGCTTGACCCGGAGATTTGGGAGAATGTGCAGTATTCCTACGACGAGAAAGAGAAGAAGGTGATAGAGAACGTGGTGGGTACGTTCAAGCAATATCCCATCAAGCCAGCGTGGGCTCTCACCGTGCATAAGAGTCAGGGACTCACATTCAACAATATCGTCATCGACTTCGCCGGCGGAGCATTCTCAAGCGGGCAGACCTACGTGGCACTCTCCCGATGCACCTCACTTGAGGGTATCACGTTGCTCAAACCGCTGTCGCAGCGCGACATCATTGTGAACACCGCAATCGTTGACTTCAGTCGCCAGTTCAACAATCAGGCTACCATCAACGATGCCATCTTGGTAGAGAAAGCCAATGGGTTGTACACGATGGCATCTATCGCCTTCGATGGCAATGACTTCGCCCGCGCTGTTGACTGTTTTGCTCAGGCGATGGAGATTCATAATGTGATACAAGATCCAGTTGTTAAGCGATACATTAAGCTAAAATTTAACAAGTTCCACAGGCTCAACAAAAAAATTAAAGAATTGGAGGATGTTATTGACTCTCAAAACAAGCAGTTGGTGGAACTTGCCGAAGAGTTTACTGCTATGGGCGATCAGTCGATGGGGTTAGGCACGCTGGCGCAAGAGGATGAGGTGCCTTATGGAGGCCGTAAGCAGCGCCTCGACGAGATTTCAATCAAGTCGGCCCTCGCCAACTATAACAAAGCACTGCGCTTGTGCGAAGACTATGTGCCGGCGATGCTCGGCAAGGCAAGATTGCTTGATGCGATAGGGGAGACCGACCAGGCTCTGGAGCAGCTCAATAAAATCTTAGCCAAGAACAAAAACTGCTTCGACGCTCTTATTGCGGTGGCGGCAATCTGCGAGAAACAGAAGGACCTGCCGTCTGCCATCAAAGCCCTCAAACGCGCCACAAAAGCGTCACGCACAGCCATTGAGCCACATGTCAGACTCGCCGAAATCTATGAGAAAATCGGTCTCGACGACCTTGCCGATGAGCATCAAGAAATCGCCAATCAGCTAAAGAAACAACAAAAGAAACCCCGCCGCAAGAAGAGATGAAGTAAGAAGAAAAGAAGTAAGAAGAAAAGAAGTAAGAAGAAAAGAAGTAAGAAGAAATAAGTAATAAGTAATAAGTAATAAGTATGAAGTAAAAAGTATGAAGTAAGAAGAACAAGTGAACAAGAACAAGTGAACAAGAACAAGTGAACAAGAACTCTCACCTCTTAACTGACAACTGACAACTGATAAAAGTGATAACCGACAACTGATAAATTTATAGTAATGAAACGCAAGACATTAAACCGACGTGAATTTCTCAAGAGAGCAGGCATTGTGACTGGTGGAGCAATGGCGATGATGGCGTTTGAGCCATTTTCAAGTTATGCTCGCAGTAAAGACAATGGAGTCACAGGAGAGAACCTGATGACCTACCGCACTCAGCAGGGTACAGGCGAGAAAATCTCGCTGCTGGGCTTCGGCATGATGCGCCTGCCACGCGACAATCAAGAGCTGGTAAATGAACTCGTGGATTATGCCATTGCCCACGGCGTGAACTATTTCGACACCGCACCAATGTATGGCGGTGGACTCAACGAGGGCATCGTAGGGGCAGCACTGAGTCGCCATCCCCGCGACAAATATTATGTCGCCACCAAGATGTCGAACTATAAAGAGGACTATTGGGACTTGGAAAATGCCAAGAAGATGTATGCTAATTCGTTTGAAAAACTGCGCGTTGACTACATCGACTACTACCTGCTGCACGGCGTGGGGCAAGGCGGTATGGAAGCTTTAGAGAACAGATTTCTCAAAAACGGATTGCTCGACTTCCTCGTTAAGGAGCGTGAGGCGGGGCGCATACGCCACTTGGGATTCTCCTATCATGGCGATGTGAGGGTGTTTGACTGGCTTGTAGATCATAATGACACTTATCATTGGGATTTCGTGCAGATTCAGATGAATTTCCTCGACTGGCGACACGCCTCGCTTGAGAAAGGTGGCTGGAAGGTTGACGCCGACGCCGAGTACCTCTACAACAAACTCGCAAAAGCGGGAATTCAAGCAGTTGTCATGGAGCCGTTCCGCGGTGGTGCCCTCTCCAAGATGTCGCAAGAGCAGGTTGACCAACTCAAAGCCGTGCGCCCCAACGACACCGTGGCTCAATGGGCTTTTAGATGGGTGAGTTCGCATCCCAATATTCTCACCACCCTCAGTGGCATGAACGTGATGGAGCACCTAGTTGAGAACGTGGCAACCCACTCACCACTAGAGCCATGCACCGCTGCCGAGAACGAACTGCTCGAGAGGATTGCCGATGCCATGTCGGGCATCCCCACCGTGCCTTGTACCACATGCGCTTACTGTATGCCATGCCCCTATGGCGTGGATATCCCCGGCAACTTTGCCTTCTACAACGAGGCGATGAACAACAAGTTGCTGCCACTGCCCGAGAAGTCAAGTCCCGACTACAGCGTTAAGCAGAAGCAGTTTGCCGAGCAATATCTCGCCCATTTCCCTGCCGAGTCGCGCGCCAATCAGTGCATGGATTGCGAAGAATGTCTCAAGAAATGCCCGCAACAAATACGCATCCCCAACCAGTTAAGCCGCATAAACGACATATTGAGAGGGAGATAGGTTTTATAAGTGTTAAGTGTTAAGTTTTAAGTTTTAAGTGTCGTGTGTCGAGTGTTAAGTGTCCTAGTCACTCCTAGTCATTCCTATCCACTCCTATCCACATTAATAATGCCAGCAAGAGAATGCCCAGCAGGCTAAGCCACATGCCAGTCTTTAGTCCTGCTGGGAAATAGTCGAGCACTATAGTGTGGTCGCCCTGTGGCACATTGAGCGCCATCATGCACAGATTGGCTTTGTAGATAGGAGCCACTTTTCCATCGATAGTGGCAGTAAAGCTTTTAGAATAAGGCACGCTGAAGAACATCACCTTCTTGGCGTGCAACGTCACCCTCGCTTCACAGCCGCGACTGTTGCCTTTGAAATCAGTCGCTACACATTGCCGTCGATTGGCGACAACTGTATCCAAATCGCTCAAGCCCTGAGCATCGCCATGAGTGAGCAGGTCGCCAAGCTTCTCCACCTCGTCATCTTCAAGCACTACATTGTTGAGCATCACGAGCGGCAGATTGACTGTGGTGTCACCCATGAGCTTGTCAAACTCGCTGCGAGTAATATAGCTGTCGTAGGCAAAACCTATAGGGATAAAATGTTCGGCATCATGTTTTTCAACATTTCCTGCCGAGTCGATGTCATAAATCGTCTTTACCGAGAGCAGGGCGTCAAACTCATCTTGATGCACATTTGCTCGCAGCTTGTTCTTTGCCCAGAAATTATGTGCCGCAGTCTTGAATAGGCTATCAACGCCGGTGGTAATCACCGAGTGGTAACCCTCCACGCTTGGCTGATTGCGCAGCAGTCCAGCATTAAAGGTCAAGAAGCTTTCCCCTCCCTTGAAATCGGAACGCGCAGTCACTATTCCATCGCCTTTTTCTACATTGTTTTTTATGCTGTTATACCACAACGAGTCGGTGCCCAGATTCAACAGGAACAGCCACATCTGCACAATCGTGCACGCCACTACCGCCACCTTGAGCCACCGCAGCGACAGTTTGTCCTTAGCCCATAGTACCAAAGCGGCTATGCCTGCAAAGAATAGCGCAATAAGAGCCAGGAAACGCAAACCAGGGAGATGCAGCCCATTGGCTATCATCACCTTTGCGACAAATGCCAGCACCACAATCGTTGCCAGCACAGCATATCCCATCACTCCCTTGCGCACATCTCTCTCCTCGTCGAGTTGGCGAACAGTGCAGAGCACTATAATCAACGTGAGAGCGTATGCCCATCGGGTGTATAATGGATTGGTAAACAGCGTGAAGATGCTATTTAGCGGGGAAAGATACAGCACCAGCAGCGTCAAAAGCAGCCACGATAGCCAGTCGCGATGCCGCCACGCATAAATCAATGACAACGACAGTCCAAACACTGCGATGCACGCCTCATTGCTATAGGATGCAGAGCCGCTAGCCACAAATATCGTGGTGCCCTCTACCACCTTGGGCATAAACACCGTGCGCAGGCGCTCAAGAAGGTTGAGTATAGCCGTCGCGTCGAACGCGCTTTGAGCCTCAGCACGAGTTGTGATCAACATCTGGTTATAGACTGGCAACAGCAGAAATGAACACATCAAAATGCCCACCAGCACTGCGCCAATGCCTTCCAAGACAAGTGTCATTCGTTTTTCGGGGATCGGAGATCGGGGATCGGGGATCGCCCTGAAAATCACATATATAAAGGCGGCAATAAACGAGCCTATCGCAAAGTAGAAGTTCACGAATGTCACGACAAACGATGCCAGAGCCAAGCACGTCAATCCCCATTTTTCATGCCTCAACAACCGTTCTATGGCTATGAGCAATAGCACAAACGCCATGATGGGCTCATAAAAATGATAGTAATAAAGCGAGGCGATGCTGAAAGAGGAAAAGGAGAAAAGATAAGCGCCAAATGCCGAATTCTGACGGCTCACACCCATCTTGCGCAGGTAACGCCATGCTAGCCAACCCATGCACAGAAACTTGAGCACAAAGGTGATGACGAGTCCCACTTCAAGCATCGACTCAGGAAACAGGCAGTTGATCCACACAAAGGGACTCGTGATCGTGTAGAAGGCGTAAGAGCCAATGAAGTCGCTTCCTAGATAGGTGTTCCACGACCACCATGGCGCACCAGTGGCGAGCATGCGCTTAGTCTCAAGGATAAATGCCAGCTGCTGATGCAGGAAATCGCTCGACAGCCACAAGTCACCTCTTATCGCCATCACTGGCAACAAAGCCATTGCAAGCGTGAGCAGTATAAGAATCAGCAACTTTCGCATTGGTTTTCGTTTCTGGTTTTTCGTTTTGTTGCTTCTAGAAGTTCTAGAAAATCTAGATAATCTAGACAATCTAGAAGGGGTCATCTCTAATCACTAATCTCTCAACTCTTCACTGATTCAAGCCCTACTGTGGTGTCGATATTATACCGGGGGCGATTCTTTACCTCAGTATAGATTTTGCCCACATATTCGCCAATGATGCCAAGTCCTATTAACACAAAAGCTCCGACCAACCAGATGGACAAAATGATTGATGGCCAGCCCGATACGGCTCTGCCCATAAAGTAGGCGCAAAGCACATAAATCAGCATTATCAGGGCAATAAAGAGGAAAAGCAATCCCACCTGCATCACCAGGCGAACAGGTTTCATACTGAACGAGGTGATGCCGTCGATGGCAAAGTTCACCATCTTCTTAAATGGGTACTTGCTCTCTCCAGCGATGCGTGCCGAGCGGTTGTAATATACACAGTCGGTCTTGTAGCCAAGCTTGGTGACGATGCCACGGATGAACAAGTTTCGCTCCTTGTAGTCGAGCAGAGCCAGCACGGCACGGCGACTCATCAAGCGATAGTCGGCATGGTTCTCTATAGTCGAAACGCCAAGCCATTTCATTAGGCGATAGAACATGTTGGCTGTGGTGCGCTTGAACCAAGTGTCGGTCTTACGCTCTTTACGCACCCCAAACACAATGTCGCAGCCGTCCTTATATCGTTCCACCATCTTCGGAATTACGGTGATATCGTCTTGCAGGTCGGCATCGATGCTCACGGTGATGTCGCAATGCTCCACAGCGGCGGCAAGCCCAGCCATCAGCGCATTCTGGTGACCGCTGTTGCACGCCAGTTTCACACCTGCCACCCTGCCGTTTTCAGCAGCCAGCCTCTCGATGATTTCCCAGGTGTCGTCGCGAGAGCCGTCATCAACATATAGCAGTTTGCTCTCTTGGGCGATGATATCCTGTGATATCATCTCATCCATCAACTTGGCAAGCTTAGCGTGCGACTGCGGCAATGCCTCACGTTCATTGAAGCAGGGCACCACAATATAGAGAACAGGATTATTTTTCATGAGCATAGTTTGTCGTTTATCGTTTTTCGGGGATCGGATATCGGAGATCGAAGATCGGGAACTTCTCCACTCTCCACTCTGTACTTGCCACTCTCACCGTCAGCATCAAGCTCGATGTCTTTATCGGCGAGATCACCCTTGATGGGACCTGCAAGTCTCAAGTTGTTCCCCTTCTTCTTGCGCTTCTTTGCACTCGGCGACGAGAACAAAACTATAAGACAAAACACTATTATTATAGTAAATATAAACTTTGACATTTATATATTATATTTATTTTCACATTATCGCTGCAAAGTTACAATCAATTGATTAATCTTCCAAATAAAACATGATTTTCAAACAAAGATGTGTTTATTTTTTTGTCAAACAATTGCAAACAATTAAAAACAAAAAACTAGTTGACAAGTTAACAAGTTGACGAGCAGATAGAAGTTGTGCTTGTTTACTCGTTAACTTGATTGCTCGAAGCTTTTTTCTCGCTCAATCGCATTTTAATTAGTTTTAATTCGTTTAATTAGTTGTACTAAAAAATCCGTGCTGCGTAAGTGTTTTTATGGGTTTGCGCTAATTATGATAAATAAGGCTGTGCCTCGGAAAAACTCAAATAAATTTGGTTTTTCTCTCGACTTGCACTAATTTTATTTAAAAACAAGGTGAAAACTACCTTATTTCGCATTTTATTAGTACCTTTGCAGTCGTTTTTGGGAAACTATTTTTTTGACACGGAATTTTTTTACGTTACTATATAAAAATCACTTTTAAAAGTTATGGCAGAAAAATTTGAAAAATTGTTCGACCAATTCGCGCCTGTCACTCCCGAGGAGTGGCGCGCTAAGGCTGAAGTCGATCTCAAGGGTGCAGACTACAGCAAGAAGATGATTTGGCGGACAAACGAAGGTTTCAACGTTGAGCCCATCTACCGTGGCGTAGACATTGAGAACCTCAAGACCACCGAGTCGCTTCCTGGCGAATATCCTTTCGTGAGAGGTACTCGTGTGAACAATGACTGGTATGTGCGTCAAGACATTGACGTTACCGATGTGAAAGCCGCCAATGCCAAGGCTCTTGAAATCTTGAACAAAGGAATCAACGATGTGTGCTTCAAGCTTCCTCACGGACAGAGCGTTGACATCGCTGCTCTTCTTGACAAGGTTGACGTGAACCTCGTGGCTATCGACATCAACTGCTGCCCCAAAGTGGCTGCCGATGTTGCCAAGCAGCTCGTGGCTGTTATCGAGAAGCAGGGCGCTCAAGAGACATTTGTTGGCTCAGTCAACTTCGACCCCTTCCGTCGCTATTTCAAGCATGGCGAGCCCTTCCCTGGCGACATGGTTGCCATGGCAAAAGAGATGCTCGACATCGCGAAACCCGTCAAGAACCTGCGCGTGCTCAGTGTTGACGCTATCCTGCTCAACAACGCTGGCGCTTTCATCTACCAAGAGCTTGGCTACGCCCTGGCTTGGGGTAATGAGTGGATGGCGATGCTCACCGAGGCTGGCGTTCCAGCACAAGAGGTGGCTCGCCGCATCAAGTTCAACATGGGAGTCTCTACAGTCTATTTCATGGAGATTGCCAAGTTCCGTGCCGCCCGCATGCTGTGGGCACAAATCGTGAAGCAGTACAACCCCGAGTGCGACTGCGCTTGCAAGATGGTTGTCAATGCCGCCACTACCGAGTTCACGCAGACCGTGTTTGACTCTTACGTTAACCTTCTCCGCAGCCAGACACAAGCCATGTCGGCAGCCCTGGCAGGCGTTGACTCTATCGTTGTCGCTCCATTTGACAAGGCATATCAGGCTCCCGACGACTTCAGCGAGCGCATCGCCCGCAACCAGCAGATTCTTCTCAAAGAAGAGAGTCACCTCGACAAGGTTACTGACCCCGCCGGAGGTTCCTACTATGTAGAGATGCTCACCATGTCGATAGCACAGGAAGGTTGGAAACTCTTCCTCGACGTGGAAGACAAGGGTGGCTTCAAGGCTGTGCAAGAGACTGGAGAGATTACCGCCACTGTCAATGCAAGCGCTAAAGCCCGCTTCGACAAGGTGGCCAAGCGCCGTGAACAGCTGCTCGGCACGAACCAGTTCCCCAACTTCACCGAGAAGAGCGACGGCAAAGCCGCTAATATCAACTACGAGGCACAACCCGAGAACGTTTTGAACCGTCAGCGCCTCGCCACTCACTTTGAGCAGTTGCGTCTCGCTACCGAGAATGCCGCTCACACCCCCAAAGTGTTTATGCTAACCATCGGTAACCTTACCATGCGTCTGGCTCGTGCTCAGTTCAGCAGCAACTTCTTTGCTTGCGCTGGTTACGAGATCATCGACAACAACGGTTTCAAAACCGTTGAGGAAGGTATCGACGCCGCTCTCGAGAAGAAGGCCGACGTTATCGTGCTTTGCTCGAGCGACCCTGAATATGATGAGTATGCTCCTGCTGCTTTCAAGTATCTTGACGGGCGCGCCGAGTTTGTGATTGCCGGTCCCGAGAACGACTCGTTCAAGGAGCTTGGTATCAAGTACTTTATCAACGTGAAGAGCAATGTGCAAGCCACATTGACCGAATTTAATGCTAAACTTTTAAAATAATCGAGCAACATGAGACCAAATTTCAAAAACATAGACATAGCTAACGAGGCGTTCAACCAAGAACACAAGCCTCTGCATCTTGCCGAACCCTGGCGCAACGCCGAGTTGCTCGACATCAAGCAAGTATATACTAAGGAAGACATTGAGGGTCTTGAGCACCTCAACTTCGTGGCAGGTATCCCTCCTTTCCTGGGAGGTCCTTACAGCCTCATGTACCCCTTCCGCCCCTGGACAGTGCGCCAGTATGCCGGCTTCTCGACAGCTGCCGAGAGTAATGCTTTCTACCGCCGCAACCTGGCTTCGGGTCAGAAGGGTCTGTCTGTAGCATTCGACCTTCCTACACACCGTGGCTACAACGCCGACAATCAGCGTGTAGTTGGTGACGTGGGTAAAG
Source organism: uncultured Prevotellaceae bacterium (assembly GCA_937916085.1). GTDB lineage: Bacteria > Bacteroidota > Bacteroidia > Bacteroidales > Muribaculaceae > Sodaliphilus. Next base: position 35,283 of record CALGGO010000089.1, read on the forward strand.
CAGGTGTTTCTATCTGCTCGGTCGAGGACATGAAGGTTCTCTTCGACGGAATTCCTCTTGAGACCATGTCTGTTTCTATGACCATGAACGGTGCCGTGCTGCCCATTATGGCGTTCTACATCGTTTCAGGTCTTGAGCAAGGTGCTCAGCTTGAGCACATGGCTGGTACAATACAGAACGATATCCTCAAGGAGTTCATGGTGCGCAACACCTATATCTATCCTCCTAAGTTCTCGATGCAAATCATTGCCAGCATCTTTGAGTACACCTCAAAGTATATGCCTAAGTTCAACTCTATCTCAATTTCTGGTTACCACATGCAGGAGGCTGGTGCAACAGCCGACATCGAGCTCGCCTACACTCTTGCCGACGGTATGGACTACATCCGCACCGGTGTGAACGCAGGTCTTAGCGTTGACGCCTTTGCGCCACGTCTGTCGTTCTTCTGGGGCATCTCGATGAACTTCTTCACCGAAATCGCCAAGATGCGTGCAGGTCGCTTGCTGTGGGCGAAGATTGTGAAGAGCTTTGGCGCTGAGAATCCCAAGTCGATGTCGCTGCGTACTCACAGCCAGACTTCGGGTTGGTCGCTTACCGCACAAGACCCATTCAACAATGTGGGCCGCACCTGCATCGAGGCGATGGCTGCCGCTCTGGGTCACACCCAGTCGCTGCACACCAATGCGCTCGACGAGGCAATTGCTCTACCTACCGACTTCTCGGCACGTATCGCACGTAACACCCAGATTTACATCCAACAAGAGACTTATGTTACCAAGGCTATCGATCCTTGGGCAGGTTCTTACTATGTGGAGCGACTCACCCACGAACTCGCACACAAGGCTTGGGAGCACATCCAGGAGATTGAGAAACTTGGCGGTATGGCAAAGGCGATTGAGACTGGCGTGCCCAAGATGCGCATCGAGGAGGCAGCAGCTCGCACTCAGGCTCGTATCGACAGTGGCTCTCAGACCATCGTGGGCATCAACAAGTATGCCCTCGAGAAAGAGGCACCTATCGACATCCTTGAAATTGACAACACCGAGGTTCGCAACGAGCAGGTAGCACGCCTCGAGGAGTTGCGCAAGAACCGCGACGAGGCCAAGGTGCAGGCCGACCTCAAAGCCATCACCGAGTGCGTTCGCACTGGAGAAGGCAATCTGCTGGCACTAGCAGTAGAGGCTGCCAAAGACCGCGCTTCGCTCGGTGAGATTAGTGATGCCTGCGAGGAAGTCGTAGGCCGTTATAAAGCAGTTGTTAAAACCATTTCAGGCGTGTATTCGGCAGAAGCAATTTCAGATCCCGACCTCAAGCGCGCACGTGAGCTCACTGCTCAGTTTGCCAAGAAAGAAGGTCGCCAACCTCGTATCATGATTGCCAAGATGGGACAGGACGGTCACGACCGTGGTGCCAAGGTGGTTGCCACTGGTTATGCCGACTGCGGCTTTGACGTAGATATGGGACCATTGTTCCAGACTCCCGAGGAGAGTGCTCGTCAAGCAGTGGAGAACGACGTAAACGTGATGGGCGTTTCTTCTCTCGCCGCTGGTCACAAGACCCTTATCCCCGCCGTTATCGAGGAGCTCAAGAAGCTTGGCCGTGAGGACATCATCGTCACCGCTGGTGGTGTGATTCCTATGCAAGACTACGACTTCCTTTACAAGGCTGGCGTAGCTGCCATCTTCGGTCCTGGTACTTCGGTGATGAAGAGTGCCATCAAGGTGATGGAAATCTTGCTCGACGAGGAGTGATTCCTCTCTTAAGAGCAATACATCATATAAAAATCGCTCAACAACTTAACGTTGGGCGATTTTTGTGACATCTTTTACCGCTTTTTCCAAAAAATGTTGTAATTTTGCAAGTTGTAATAAAACAAATATGGGAATACTAAAAAATTTTGAAAGCTGGGCAAACAGCGAAAGCGACAACAACTCTTCAAATAAGAGAAGAGGATTTGAGCCTTGGGCTCATCCAAAACGTGAAGACTTCACTCGTCCAAGCACAAATCCTGCACAAGACGTTGACGATGCGGCACTCTACAACCCGCACAGTGAGTATCACAACTATCACGAAGACATTGACGATGTGGTAGATGATGATTAAAATGATTAATATTTTTAAAACTATATCGAAATGAAAAAATTAATGTTACTGGCTGTTGCCGTAATCACAGCGCTAAGCATGTCGGCACAGTCGTTTGAAGACTTCTTCTCTTCGGAGAAATCTAAAGAAAAAGTCACTTTTGGATTCCGCGTGGGACTCAACATCAATGGTATGAGAAATAATATCCACGACAATGACATCTCAAAGATTTTCAGTGACCAACCCTACAAGCTCGACGTGCGCAAGAAAGCAGGCATCAATTTTGGTGTGAGTATCGACATACCTGTGCTCAAAAGTTTGTGGGTAAACACTGGTGTCTATTACAGTGCTGGCGGTGCCAAGTTCAGCTTCAGGCAGGATAACAGCAAGGTGGTTGAAGGTACCTATCTTGATGACTATACTGCCAATATTACAATGCACAACATTCGCATCCCTGTGCAGGCATCTTATCGTTATAACATCAACAACAACTACCAGCTTCAAGTGAATCTGGGTCCTTATTTCGCCTACGGCATAGGAGGCAAGGCCTATATACATAACGATGTGAAGAAAGAGAAACTCGGCTCGCTTGTGCTCACTGGCAATCCTAAGTTTATCTACATCACTCCAATGGATGACAATGATGGAACTTCAATGCTTGACCCTGGTCAAGCCGACCGCGACGAGGTGAAAATTCTTGGTGTGGCTAATATCAACGACAACAACAGCAACTATGTGAACCCATTTGATGTGGGCATAGCATTTGGAGCAGGCGTGACCTTCAACAAAAAGTATTTTGCTGGCTTCAACTACGATGGCGGTCTTGTCAATGTCAACGGCAAGCGCACACGCGCACTCAACCACAACACCGTCAAGAATCACACGTTCTCTATTAACGTGGGTTACAACTTCTAACATGCTCAGTCATATCACGCAAAGCACCGCTCGGACACATTGCGAGCGGTGCTTTGTGGGCAATAAAACTAAAAAACATTAAAATGACTTGCTATGTGGCGAATTATGTGTAACTTTGCACGCTAATTAAATAATGTAATGACACGTCGCTTAATATTAATATTGTCGCTGGTTGCTGTGCTTTCTTCTTGTGGCGAGTACAGCAAAGTAATGAAAAGCAGCGATTATAATTATAAATACACTTACGCCAAGCAGGCTTTTGAGAACAAAAAATATACTCAGGCCTATACTATTCTCACCGATCTTGTGCCCATTTTCAAAGGTACAGAGAAGGGTGAGGAATGTCTTTATCTGCTTGGGCTGAGCTACTACGAGAACCACGATTACTTGAATTCGGGCTCATTCTTCAGGCAATACTATACTCAGTATCCAAAGGGACAGTTCGCCGAGTTGGCTCGTTTTTATGCTGGTTATGGCTACTACCTCGACTCTCCCGAGCCTCAACTGGACCAGAGCGAGACAGTAAAGGCTATTGAGGAGTTGCAGGCGTTCCTCGATTACTTCCCTAAGAGCGACAAGGTGGCGATAGCACAAAACGCCATCTTCGAGCTGCAAGACAAGCTAGTGCTCAAAGAGCTGGAGAATGCCCAACTCTACTACAATCTGGGCAGCTACTTGGGCAACAATTATGAGAGTGCTGTGATTACAGCTAAGAATGCCATCAAAGCTTACCCTTACAGCAAGTATAAGGAGAAACTTGAGATGCTCATCCTCAAGTCACGGTTTAAAGAGGCACAGATGAGTGTTGACGAGAAGAAGGAGGAGCGCTTCCGCACTGTGGTTGACGAATACTACGCTTACATCAACGACTTCCCCAGCAGCGAGAACCGCAAAGAAGCCGACAACATCTTCAAGATTGCCGACAAATTCTTAAACCGCAAGTAGCGCTGCGCGCTGATTAAGGATTAGAGATTTAAAGATTAGAGAATAATAACACCCATAATAAAATTATAGATACAATGGCTATCGATTACAAGAAATCAAATGCTCCACAAAACACAACTGTTCACGACTTGATTGATCTCGCGGAGCAAACGGGCAACATCTATGAGACAGTGGCTATAATTGGCAAACGCGCCAATCAAATCTCGGCCGACATGAAGAACGACCTGGAGAAAAAACTCCAAGAGTTCACCGAGAAGACCGACAACCTCGAGGAAATCTCAGAGAACCGCGAACAAATTGAGATCTCGAAATATTATGAGAAACTGCCAAAATCAACACTCATCGCCACTAAAGAGTATGAGGACGGCAAGTTGTACTTCCGCAACGTGAGCAAGGAGAAAGACGGTCTTGACTTCTAAGGCTTGACCACAACACAATGCAAAGAGCCGCGACACCCTGAAATGTCGCGGCCCTGTTTTTTCTGTTGTTGCGGTTAGAATTTGTACTTCAGCCCTAGGCAGGTGACGCTTTGGTTCATGTCTTTGAGAATCTGGAAACGCTGCTCTACATAGAAAGCAAAGTGATCGTTCAAAGAATACTCTGAGCCGAGACCTATGTTGGCGCCAAAGCGGTTCACGCCATCAAAACCTTCGAGGGTAACCCGGGCAAAAGAGAAACCTGCTAGAGGATAGATGGCAAACTTGCTGCTGGTGCGGATAAGGTAGTTGAAATTGAGGTTGACGTTAAACGCATCGATTCCCTCATTCTTGAAGTAGTAGATAAACTCGGGCTCGATGCGAACGTTGTTGATGAACTCATACTGGAAATTCAAACCGAGACCCACCATTGAGTGCTTTGACGCGTAGTCGAACTGTACTCCTAACGCCTTCTCGCCTTTCTCGGCATTCATTGAGAAAATGCCTAACAGAGCAATAATGCTCACAAATAAAAATTTCTTCATAATACTTGATTTTATGATTTTCGCTGCAAAAGTAATTCTTTTCCAATAATTATGCAAATGCCCACCTCAAAATTGAGATGGGCATTTTAAGTATTTATCTATACTGTTATATCAATTGTTGATATCCTTATTAGATAACACCTTGCTCGAGCATAGCCTGAGCTACCTTCATGAAGCCGGCGATGTTAGCGCCCTTCACATAGTCGATAGTGCCGTCGGGTTGAGTGCCGAACTTCACGCACTGCTCGTGGATGTTCTCCATAATCCAGTGCAGCTTGTCGTCAACTTCCTTAGCCGACCAGCTCAGGTGAGCAGCGTTCTGAGTCATCTCGAGACCAGAGGTAGCTACGCCACCAGCGTTAACGGCCTTGCCAGGAGCGAAGAGAACGCCGTTCTTCTGGAAGAAGTGGATAGCGCCAGGTTGGCAACCCATGTTAGAAACCTCGCAGCAGCACCAGCAGCCGTTAGCTTTAAGTTCCTTAGCGTCGTCCTCGCTAAGCTCGTTCTGGAATGCGCAAGGCAGAGCGATGTCGCAAGGAATGCTCCAAGCCTTCTTGCCGGCAGTGAACTTAGCTTTCTCGGGGAACTTGTCGGCCATGTCCTGAACCTTGTTGCGGTTAGAAGCACGCATCACGAGCATGTAGTCGATCATCTCTTTGGTGATGCCTTCGGGAATCTCGCAAACACCGTCAGGACCAGAGATGGCAACAACCTTTGCGCCAAGCTCGGTAGCCTTGATAGAGGCACCCCAAGCTACGTTACCAAAGCCTGAGAGAGCAACCTTCTTGTCCTTGATGTCTTTACCAGCGGTGCGAAGCACGTGCTCAACAAAGTAAAGAGCGCCAAAACCGGTAGCCTCAGGACGGAGGATAGAGCCACCCCAAGTCTCGCCCTTGCCAGTGAGAACGCCAGTATGATAGCGGCGAGCCAACTTCTGATACATACCATTGAGGTAGCCAATCTCACGGCCACCAACGCCAACGTCACCAGCGGGAACGTCCTGGTCGGG
>CALGGO010000090.1 GCA_937916085.1 uncultured Prevotellaceae bacterium
TTTTTAAAACCCATATTAACAACATCAAATATCTGTTTTTATGTTATCTGTTTTTATATCACAAGTGGACATAACCAACTTGAGATTTCATTGCCAGCAGTTTCTTTCAAATCTTTATCTTTGTATCAATTAATACATGATTTTTTCTAAAAAATGCAACTTATAAGTTGCATGATTAAGATTAATGTTGTATCTTTGCAGCTGATATGAGATTTGAACGTATAATAGAAGGCAAAGATCACCTTTGGGCGGTGCGTGATATAGCAAAGCCCAAGAACGAATTGGCATTGTTGTTCGATACATGGAACGACATGGAGTATCTAATGCAGTTCTTTATTGACAATTTCTGTGATTTGAAAGAGATGTTTCATATTGAGCGCATAAGTGATGCCATAGAAGACACGCTTGATGATGCAGAACAACTTGAGAGGCTGATTCTCGATATTCCTTTCACTGACAACTTAGACGAATTGTTCAAGCCATTAGGAACAATGGACATGTCGGTGCGAGAATTGACTAGAGAGAAAGCACGCAATTGGGATAGAATAGGTCATGCTAGTTGGTTGAGGATATATGCCATCCGTTTAGAAGAAAATGTATTTGTCATTACTGGCGGGGCAATTAAGCTGACACGGACAATGCAAGAGCGTCCTCACACACAAGAGCAACTTGACAAACTAAATCGTTGCCGACAATATTTAATTACTAATGGTGTATTCGACGCTGATAGTTTTATTGATTTAAGAAAGGAGGACCTTTAATGAGAACAAAAGCAGTACAGTTTTTGGAAGCTCACCAGTCGGGAGAGCAATCCACTTTTGTTGCCGACGCACAATGGCGTCAAGAAAATGCTTCATGGCTTAAACGGTCAAGAAGTGTTGCCCTCGCAATAATAGATTTCATGCAAGAAAACAATCTTTCACGCAATGATGTAGCTGAGCGATTAGGAGTAAGTCCTCAATATGTGAGCAAGATACTCTCAGGAAAAGTGAATTTCTCATTCAAGACAATCGCTGAAATTGAAGAACGTTTAGGTGTTGATTGCTTTCAGGCAGCAGCTTGTGTATAACACTGATCACCACTCTTATAGCTTCGGTTATAGGACTTAAAATCATCTCAGCATGACATCATTCCGACCTATGCGCCGCAATCGGCAGCATCTATCAAAAGAAAAATGCGAGATAATACTCTCTCGTTGCACATCGGGAGTGCTTGCAGTGACCGGTGACGGAGGATTTCCCTATGCCGTTCCTCTCAGCTTTGTCTATAACGGCGGCAAGATTTACTTCCATTCGGCAGTGCAGGGGCATAAAATTGATGCCATAAACCGTGACAGCCGCTGCTCGTTTTGTGTCATTGACAGGGATGACGTTAAGCCAGCCGAGTTCACGACTTATTTCAGAAGCGTGATAGCCTTTGGGCAAATCACAGTAATTGAAGATGTAGATGAGCAACTACAAGCATTGCGAATGCTTGGTCGCCGCTATTCACCCATCAATGAGGAAGGATTACAACATGAAATCGACAAGGCTAAGGGTCGCGTCACTCTGTTGCGCCTTGACATCGAACATCTGACAGGGAAAGAGGCAATAGAACTTGTAAGGGAAAGAGAATAAAATGCTCATCTCCCCGAAACTCTATTTTCAAACAAAGAATTTATTTAAATAAAATGCTCTTGCTCGCAAGGCTTTGAGCATGCTCAATTTTGGACTCGCTTAATCGTATTTTTCTACGTAGTTATTGAGTTGAGAAGAATAGTTTCTTATCGTTACTGGTTGTTTGACTATAAAACAAACACTAATTTGCACGAATTTTACTAAGATTTGTTAGCAATTGTATGACAAATAATTAATAGAACTTCTCCCCCATTTCGGTCATGATTGATGGGATGTCGATTGATTGTGGACAATGATTTGCACAGGAACCGCAGTTAAGGCACTCGTCGGGTGTTGCCATTGTCTCGACTTTTGCGAGGAGGTCTTTGAGACCCCAGTCTCCATCAACTTTGTATTTATTGTAATATTTGAGGAACTCTGGGATGTTGATTCCCATAGGGCAGTCGTCGGTGCAGTAACGGCACGCTGTGCATGGCACCTGCATCTGTGCTTTAAACATCTCCATCGCACGGAAGAGCAACTCACGGTCGGCATCGGTGAAGTTGTTGTCGTCGTCGAAGGTGCGAAGATTGTCCTCCACCTGTTCCATTGTGCTCATTCCGCTGAGGATGACCTGCACCTGTGGCAGTGAGCGCACAAAGCGGAACATCCACGACGCCAGCGACCATTCGGGATGAGCCTCATGTAGCATCGCCTCGGCTTCGGGAGTGAGTCTTGAGAGCCTGCCGCCACGCACTGGCTCCATCACGACGATGGGAATGTTGCGCTCTTCAAGAATGCGATACTCCTCTTGAGTGTGAGAGAAAAGCCAGTCGAAGCAGTTAAGCTGGATTTGAGCGAAATCCCAGTCATATTGCTCCACAAACCACCTCAACGAGTCGTTGCTGGCATGACACGAGAAGCCGAGGTTGCGGATGCGTCCTTTCTCCTTTTGCTCAATGAGATAGGCGAGACTGCCATCATCGACGTAGGGATGAATAGTATTGTCTCCTATGGCATGAAGGAGATAGAAGTCGAGATAGTCGGTCTTGAGTTTTTTAAGCTGAGTCTCAAACACATGACGGTAATCGGGATTAAAGCCTATGTTGAACTTTGTGGCGAGACAGAAACTGTCGCGGGGATAATTGGGTAGCACCTCACCAAGAAACGTCTCGCTGTCCTCGTGGTGATACATCCATGCGGTGTCGTAGTAGGTCACTCCACCTTTCATGGCACGGTCAATCATGGCAGAGGCCTTCTCACGGTCGATGCGCCCGTCTTTCTCGGGCAGACGCATATTGCCAAACCCCAAGCGGGAGATGCTGATATCTTTATATTTTTTGTATTCCATATTCTTTTAGCGGACGAGTTAACGAGTTAACGAGCTGACAAGCTTACGAGACTAGTGTATAGTCAAACGGTCAGAAACTACCATTGCCTTGTTTGCTTGTTCCTTGTCAGCTCGTCAGCTACTTCTTAAGCAGATAACGTATCACTAAATATCCACCTATAATCTGAATAAGACAACCGGGCCAGCCGAGGATGATGTCTTGTGAGGCTTTCTCAAATGAGCCAGTCATCGCCCACTCGGCGAGCGAGCCTATGAGTTGATAAGCGATAACTGCCAGAGCGATGGTGAGCAGAGTCACCTTATTGGTCTTCTTGGCAATCAAGGCGGCAGCAACGGCAAGGGTCACACTCTTGATAAGAATTATGGGCAACGCGGCAGCAGGAGGCATGCCAAAGACAGCACTATTTACCAGTGGTGAGAGTACGGCAGTTGTCAAACCCACAGCAAAACCGTACTTATAGGCTGCAACGAGCGTGAAGAAATAGATGGGCAGGAAAATCAGTCCGCCCTGAGGCATTAGATGACAGAGTTGTGGCAAAGCGATATTGCCTACAATGAACAGTGCTGCAAACAGATAGGTCTTTACTTGGCTGTAACTCAGTTGATACAGCGCAACAGGTTGTGATGTGGTTTTCATTTTATATAATATTATTGTTGATTAAAAATTCTCTTATTCTCTCAAATGCCAAATCGGGTTGGGAGATGCCCATCGTCAATTTCTCTACTGGGCAGATGTCGATGCCGGCACGGTTTATGATATTTGGAACCATTGTATCATATTCAACGATGATTTTAGCATCTTGCAATACCTGAACAGCCTGACTGCTGATTAGTTGAGCAAAGACACATTTCACCTTACCCAGAACAAGCAATAACGCTGCCCCACGACCTATAACACGATCGGCCACGGAGGCACCTTCCAGCACATGCCGACGTGACGCCACAAGGCAGAAAAGGTCTTTCACCCCAGGGTTGTGAAACTCTATGATTTCACGGTCAGCGGTGCGGACCACTCCCCTAATCTCGGGATTAATGAGCCTATTCTTTAAGTGTTCCATAACGATTTATATTAAATCGGTGTAAAGTTACACATAAGTTTTTATTTATTGATAATCATTTTGAGAAAAATGCTTATTTCTTGAAAAAGAATTATTAATTTTGCACAGTTTACAAGTGGACGAGCAGTTTGAAAAACATTCTGCTTGTTTACTCGTTAATTTGTTTACTACAAATACATAAAATGAGAATCATGAAAAAAGTAATATTATCAATCGCATTAATTCTTTTTATAGCAGCAAATGCTTTAGCAAATGATATATCCCAAGCACAGGCGCTCGCCGAACGTCTCTCGCCGCGACTGGCGCAGAAAGTTCAGTTTGCAAAGCTATGCACTCCTCATGATCCTGACCTTGTTGATGTTTTCACTCTCGAGAGCCGTGGCGACAAGGTGGTGATTGGCGGCAACAACGCCAACTCGATGGCGGTGGGTTTGAATCGTTATCTTAACCGCTATTGCAAAACTACGGTTTCATGGTATGCCGACATACCTGTCGATTTGCCTTCCACCCTGCCCGACGTGCCAGTGAAAGAGACCGTTGAGGCGCGTGTGCCACAGCGTTTCTTCTTGAACTACTGCACCTTCGGCTACACGATGCCATTCTGGAATTGGGCGGACTGGGAACGCTTCATCGACTGGATGGCGCTTAACGGCATTAACATGCCACTTGCCATCACCGGACAAGAAGCGGTGTGGTACAACGTGTGGACCAAGATGGGAATGACCGATGAAGAGGTGCGCAGTTATTTCACTGGACCTGTCTATCTCCCCTGGCATCGCATGGCGAATATCGATGCATGGTGCGGACCGTTGCCTAAGGAATGGCTTGACGGTCAAGCTGAACTCCAAAAGAAGATTGTCGCTCGTGAGCGAGCGTTGAATATGCGCCCTGTGCTGCCAGCTTTTGCCGGCCATGTGCCCCGCAAACTCAAAGAAATGTACCCCGATGCCGACATCAAGGCTATGAGCACTTGGGATGAGTTTGAGGAGCCTTACCGCACTTTCTTCCTCAACAGCGAAGACCCGTTATATGCCAAGATTCAGAAGATGTTCCTTGAGGAGCTGACCCGCATGTTTGGCACCGACCATATCTATGGCATCGACCCCTTTAACGAGATGGATCCTCCTAGCTTTGAGCCAGGGTATCTGCACAATGTGTCAAAGCACATCTACGAGAGCCTCACCGCAGTTGATCCGCAAGCCGAATGGCTGCAGATGGGATGGTTCCTCTACTACCAGCGTAGAGACTACACCCCCATGCGAGCCAACGCAATGCTCACCGGTGTGCCACAAGGCAAGATGACGATACTCGACTACTATTGCGAGTACAAGGAGATGTGGCGTGACCTTGACGGATTCTTTGGACAGCCTTACATCTGGTGCTACCTGGGCAACTTTGGCGGTAACAGCAATATACAAGGCAATGTGAAAGAGGCTGGTAAAAAACTTGAGGCTGCTCTCAAGGAAGTTGGAAATAATCTAGTGGGCATAGGCTCTACTCTCGAAGGACTTGAAGTGCAGCAGTTCCCTTATGAATACATATTTGAAAAAGCTTGGAATTTCAGCAAAACCGATGAGCAAGTGGTAAACGAACTCGCCGACCGCCATGCAGGCTTTGAGTCACAACCAGCGCGAGAGGCTTGGAAATGCCTATACGATAGCGTCTTAAATATTCGCCCAACCACATTCTGTGGACCTCTACCCTGCCAATATCCCGAACTCGACAAGGAGCATGGGCGATGTGCTGTTCGCTACAATCCAAAGCAGTTATTATATGCATGGGACAAACTTCTTGAGCAAGATGCTGTTACTACCGATGCAATGACCATCGACCTCATCTGGATTGGAAGACAATTACTCGGTGACCTTTTCTTTATGGATAAAAAAGAATTTGATAAGGCTTACCATGATGGTGATAGCACAAAACTCGATGAATTTGAAACGAATATGCTCATCATTATTTTAAGCATGGAAGCCCTCAATAAATGTCATCCTTTTTGTACTATGCAAAAATGGATTGAGCAAGCTCGCGACTTGGGCATTGCTCCTGAAGTCAAAGACTACTACGAGATGAACGCACGCCGACTTGTTACAACATGGGGAGGCGATTTGAATGACTATTCATGTAGAAACTGGGCAGGATTGATGAGCAACTACTATGGCAAAAGGTGGATTATATATATTGAATATCTACTAGAGACACTAAAAAATGGAACAGAATATAACCTTGCTGAATTACAAAACAGAATCAACTCTTTCCAAGAGTCATGGCCTGAAGGTAAAGAGTTGCATAATCCATTCTCAGAAGACAGTCACACCAATGTTCTCGATGTTTGTCGAGAAATCGACAGAATGTTCAGGAATCGTTTTGAGAAAATAGTAACAGCTAAGTAAGATTCTCACTCCATTTTTCTAGAACCCGCTCAAGTTCCATTGTGTCGATAAATGTGCCGGCACGATACACTTCCTTGCCGTGAGCGAAAAGCAGAACTGTGGGAGCGGTGGCAACAAGGAACTCACCTGCAACCTCAGGCACCACGAGCAATTCCACACGGGCAGGGCGCAGCTTTTCAAAACGCCGTGTCACTGACTCTATCTTGTCGAGCATGATAGAGCACAATCCACAGTCAGGCGCTTGGATGTAGAGCAAGCACAATTTGTTCTCTTCAACAAATGCTTTTAGCCTATTGATGTCATTTATCAATTCCATCTTGCGAAATAATGAAGGTGTCAAAATGATAATAGCCGAAGCTGTTGCAAAACTAAAAATGCGAAACATTTTAGCTCCCCCTCTATGATAGAGGGGGATGGGGGAGTATGACAACAACCAATTTAATTGTCTGAATACCAGTGTTAAGTGGCTGCGCACTCTAAACGCTATACTCTAAACACTAAACTGCGCAAAGCGCATAGTCAAAACTTATTTCACAAGTTTCTCAATCTCGTTTTTGCTCTTGCCGGTGAGATTGATAGGTTCCTTCCAGTTAGCTTTTGGTGCCGAGGGTTTGAGATAATTCAAAGTCTCGCCTTTACCGCTGCCACCCGAAGTGAAGAACGGGATCACAGTCTTGCCCTCAAGGTTGTACTGCTCAACAAATGTGTTTACAATAGTTGGAGCGATATACCACCAGATGGGGAAACCAATATAAACGGTGTCATACTGGTCCATATTCTCCACCTTGTTTTTGATGGCAGGACGGCTGCTCTTGTCCTTCATCTCTACCGAGCTGCGGCTCTGCTGGTTGCGCCAGTCAAGGTCGGCGTCGGTGTAAGGTTGCTCGGGTTGAATCTCGTGCAAATCACCATTTACCACCTCTGCCAGCTTCTCGGCGGCAGCTTTTGTTGTTCCTGTAGCCGAGAAATAGGCTACCAATGTAGTTTTCTTTTCCATGTTCTCTTTGTTACTGTTTTGGCTGTCTTGTTGTGGTTTATTGCCAGCGCAAGCGCATAGAACAACAGCAAGAATAGCCGATAAAATCATTGTTACACGTCTCATAATGTTTTAATTATATTTTTAAAGTTGAATGTTTTGTTTAATAAACTAATTTGATGCTTAATCAAAATCTAACTTGATGACAAAGTTAGTATATTATTTTCAAAAATATGACATTTTCAGAGTTTTTTTGAAAAAAATAAGCATTTAACTTGCACAATTCACAAAATAGCACTAATTTTGCATTCGCAAAAATGCGATTAAGCGAGTCAAGCTTGAGCATGCTCAAGACTTTGAGAGCGTAAGCATTTTATTTAAAACGCAAACGGTCGCTTGGATGAGTGGTTTAGTCACCGGTCTGCAAAACCGGGCACAGCGGTTCGAGTCCGCTAGCGACCTCAAATGAAAGCATCTCATAACGAGGTGCTTTTTTTGTTTTACGCCTCAAAAAAGAAAAATCTAGGTGATTATACATTTATTTCCTACTTTTTTTTTAAATAAGGTTGCCATCCTGATGGGTGACAACCTTATTTTCATCGTAATAGTATAGCTTAAAAGATTACATCGTGAGGACTATATTGTTCTCCACAGCCAAGCGGCGCATGTTGAGAATGGCGTAGCGCATGCGGCCTAAAGCAGTGTTGATGCTCACATTGGTGCGGTCGGCAATCTCCTTGAAGCTCATGTTCTTGTAGTAACGCATGAGCAGCACCTCGCGCTGGTTGGCGGGCAAGGCAGTGACGAGACGGCGCACGTCGCTATGAATCTGGTCGATGATAAGATTATCCTCAACTGTCGCTTCGCTAAGTTCCTTGCGGTTGAGTATATCAACCTCGGTGGAGTCGCTCGATTGAACATTCTCTGATTTCTCCTGGCGGTAGAAGTCGATAATAAGGTTATGGGCAATGCGAGTTATCCAGGCAGGGAAATGCCCGTTCTCTACATATCGGCCTTGCTTGATTGTCATTATCGCCTTGACAAATGTTTCCTGAAAAATATCGTTGGCAAGATCTTCATCTTTCACCGAGTGAAAGATATAATTAAAGATGCGGTTTTTGTGGCGCTCAATCAGCGCATCAAAAGCCTCATTCTCACCTTCGACATACCTTGCGATGAGTCGATCATCGCTAATGTCTGCTAATTTTGTCATTACTTCTTATGTGTTGGTTAATAAAGTAATGGTCTTGTCAATAGGCAATATGTGTTTAAATGTTTATAAATAATAGATTTATTAGTTCGTTCTCCTATAAATAGTGTGGAAAACAGGGCAAAATTATAAAAAATCACGTAATCAGCAAAATTTTTTGCTAAAAAAATGTGATTTATCTGTTTTGGCTGACATGCTGACGAGCTGACAAGCAGTTTGTTTTTAGTTGACAAGTTAACAAGTTGACGAGTTAACAAGCCAAAAGCACTGCATTGCGCATTCTGCATTCTGCATTAAAGAAGCCTCTAACCTACGCAGATTTTTAGACATAAGAACATAAGTACATATTTCTTGTTCTCTTGTTTACTTGTCAGCTACAAATTAGCGGCGCTTGCGCTTGATATATAGCTTCACCAACGCATTTAAAGCCTTGAATCCCAGATAGAAATAGTCGGTCTTCTTGAGCATGGAAACTTCTCCCGAGTTGAACAGCAATGCCCTCACTCCATTTTGAGAAACATCCTCACGGGTAGATTCATACTGGTGAGCCATGCTCATGCGACTCACCTCACGCTTGATAAGCCACTTGGCGCGACGCCTCTGCAGCTCTTCGAGCGTTAGACCTTTCCAGTCGCTAGCTTGGGCAGCAACAATTTGCGATGCCGAAACCGATGTCTCTAATTTGCTTGACATGACTTTAACTATTCTTCGGGTGTTAACAACAATTTAGTGACGAAACGCGTGACGGGGTTTGTTATCAGCTGTTTGCGATAGCCATAAACCAGCAGTGCGAGCAATGCCACAACGGCAATAGCAATTATCACTCCTAACCACAGGCTTCCGGTGACAGCTATTATCCACTTGGTAAACGCCCACAACAGCATCAGCAGTACGCCTGCACCAAGAATGATGAATATGGTTACTATTATCGCGCGCGACAACAATATCGACAACTTCTCGGCAAGAGTAAGCTTGGAGTATTCCAACTCTAGCTTTGCATGTTCTTTTATATTGTCAAACAGTTGTTTATAATTTTGTCCTTCCATCACTAAATTCGTTTATCGTTTAATGCGCTTTGCGCAGTTTAGAGTTTAGAGATGACGGGATCGTGGCTCCTCTAACCGCTAACCAGCGCGAAGCGCATTGGCTTGTTAGCTCCATTTATTGCTCAATCTGGGCGCTGATTTGGTTCACCAGCTGCTCAACCTCGTCGTCGCTGAAGTCGATGCCTTTCTTCTTGAGCAACTCTTTGATGCGAGTGCGCAAGTCCTTGCCACTCTCGGGGGCAAACAGCAATGCCATCGAAGCGCCAATTATTGCGCCACCCAGAAAGCCATACAACAGGCTCAAATACTTTATATCTCTCATAACAAGTTATATTTTAAAGTTTTAAGTTTACAATTTTAGACAGAAGAACATAAGTTCTAATTTTGTCCTTTACAGTTTATCGGGGATCGAAATTCGGAGATCGTGGATTTAGGTTCCTCTAACCTCTAAACTCTAACCTCTAAACTGTGCGAAGCACTCTTACCTCTTACTCCTCCTTGATTTCCTTGGTGATGTCGTCGATAAGGTCGTCCATCTCCTGGTCTTTCAGGTTGATACCTCTCTTCTTCAGGATCTCAGCAATCTTGTTGCGGGTGTCTTCGCCCTTGGCGGGAGCAAAAAGAAGACCAACAGCGGCACCGGCTAACGCACCGCTCAATACTGCCAAAATAATGTGTACTGGTTTCATTTCTATTGTTATTTTAAGGGTTAATAAAATTGTTTCTGTCTATATCGATTACAAATATAGCACTTTTATTTATATTATGTATCGTTTTTAGCATTTTTTTTGAAAAATCGCTCTATCAACTCACCTATTGATTGTAAATATTATAAAAATGTGTAATTTTGCAATTCAAATTATTCGAGACAATGAAGAGCAAAGACATAATCGTAAAGGGCGCGAGAGTCAATAACCTGAAAAACATTGACGTTACGATTCCTCGCAACAAGTTTGTGGTGATTACCGGACTCTCGGGATCGGGGAAATCGTCGCTGGCATTCGACACCCTCTATGCCGAGGGGCAGCGACGATATGTCGAGAGCCTCTCCTCTTACGCCCGCCAGTTCCTGGGCCGCATGTCGAAGCCCGAGTGTGACTTCATCAAGGGACTGCCACCGGCTATCGCCATTGAGCAGAAGGTCAATAACCGCAACTCCCGAAGCACTGTGGGCACCTCGACCGAGATTTACGACTATCTGCGACTGCTCTTCGCCCGCATCGGCAAGACCTACTCCCCAGTCAGTGGCGAGTTAGTGAAAAAACACACTACTGCCGATGTCATCAATGCCATCAAGCAGTTGCCTGATGGCGTGAGGTTTGCGCTGCTCTCCCCTATTATTCTGCCTGAGGGACGCGACCTGAGCCAGCAGCTCGACATCTTGCTCAAGGGAGGTTACTCGAGATTAGAATATGACGGCAAGTTCATTACCATCAACGATGCGATCAATTCAAGTGGCGAGACACCGCTACACTACCGTCTTCTCATCGACCGCATGGCGGCACCCATAAGCAACGACGACGAGTTGCGGCTCCTTGACTCCATCGCCACCGCGTTCTATGAAGGTCACGACGAGTGCGTGCTGCTCATCTTCAATGCCGACGGCACAACGAGCGAACAGGTGTTTTCCAAGCGATTTGAGGCCGACGGCATCACATTCAAGGAGCCTAACGACCTGATGTTCAACTTCAACAACCCCATCGGTGCATGCGACACCTGCGAGGGCTTCGGTAGTGTAGTTGGCATTGATGAAAACCTTGTCGTCCCTAACAAAACGCTGTCGGTATATGACGACGCTGTGATGTGCTGGCGCGGACAGGTGATGAGCGAGTGGAAAAACGCCTTCATAGGCATTGCATCCAAATATGGTTTCCCCATTCATAAGCCCTACTACCAACTCACTCAAGAGCAATGCGACTTGTTGTGGCACGGATGCTCAGAATTCCCAGGCATCGACGGCTTCTTTGAGTGGATAAAGAGCAAATCCTACTCAATCCAGTATCGTGTGCTCCTTGCGCGCTATCGAGGCAAGACAATGTGCCCCACATGCAACGGCTCGCGGCTTAAAACCGATGCCAACTATGTGAAAATCAACGGCAAGACCATTGGCGACTTGGTGCATCTGCCCATCGACCAACTTGCGCAGTGGTTCAAAGACCTGAAACTCGACAACGAGGATGCCACAATCGCCAAACGTCTGCTCACCGAAATCAATAACCGTCTCTCCTTCCTCATTGAGGTAGGACTCCCCTACCTCACTCTCGACCGACTGTCGGGGACGCTGTCGGGCGGCGAGAGTCAGCGCATCAACCTTGCCACGTCGCTTGGCAGCACGCTGGTGGGCTCCATATACATCCTCGATGAGCCAAGCATCGGTCTGCATCCTCGTGACAATGACCGTCTTATCCGTGTTCTCAAGATGCTGCAATCACTGGGCAACACAGTGGTGGTGGTAGAGCACGACGAGGAGATAATGCGTGCAGCCGACTATATAATCGACATGGGACCAGACGCAGGACGGCTGGGCGGACAAGTAGTGTATCAAGGCACTATCGACAGTTTCGGGAAACAGGAAACGAGGAACGGGGAACGGGGATCGATGATCGAGGATTCTGCATTCTGCATTGAGCATAGCTACACCCTCCAATACTTGACTGGCGATTTGAAGATTGCATTGCCAAGCCATCGCCGGCATTGGAATAACTATATCGAGATAAAAGGCGCGGCGCAAAACAACCTCAAGGGCATCGACGTTAAGTTCCCACTCGGCGTGATGACGGTGGTGACAGGCGTGAGCGGCTCAGGGAAATCTACACTAGTGAATGATATACTCTACCGAGCTTTAGCACGGCAGCTTGGCGAGAGCGCCGAGGCTCCAGGCACCTATTCCGCGATTGGCGGTGACATCGACTTGGTAAAAGCGGTGGAGTTTGTCGATCAAGACCCTATCGGCAAGTCGTCACGCAGCAACCCCGCAATATATCTAAAGGCGTTTGACGAAATCAGGCATCTCTTTGCGCAGCAGCAGCTGGCGAAGCAGATGGGCTATAACGCCGGTTTCTTCTCGTTTAACTCACCAGGCGGACGCTGCGAGGAGTGTAAGGGCGACGGCAAGATTTCCATCGAGATGCAGTTTATGGCAAACATCACCCTCACCTGCGACACCTGCCACGGACGGCGGTTCAGCAACAACGCCCTCGAGGTGCTTTACCGGGGCAAGTCGGTATATGACGTTCTGGAGATGACAGTTAATCAGGCGATTGAATTTTTCTCGGAGGAAAACACCTTCAACGAGAAGAAGATTGAGGCGCGACTCAAGCCGCTGCAAGATGTAGGATTAGGCTACATCAAACTCGGACAGTCATCTTCTACCCTCTCGGGTGGCGAGAACCAGCGAGTGAAGCTCGCAAGCTTCCTCAGCGGTGAGAAAAAGACGCACACACTATTTATTTTTGATGAGCCAACTACCGGTCTGCACTTCCACGACATCAACACGCTGATGAAGTCGTTCAACCAACTCATAGACCGAGGCAACACCATCATCATCATAGAGCACAACCTTGAAGTTATAAAATGCGCCGACCATATCATTGACCTCGGTCCCGAAGGAGGAGAAGGCGGTGGCACAGTCGTTACCACAGGAACTCCCGAACAAGTAGCTCAGCACCCCACCAGTTATACTGCTCATTGGCTACGTAAGACCATAAAAAACAACTGAGACAATAGGACTCAGTTGTTAGGTGTTTTAATTTGTCTGGCGTTTAAACTAGAATGAAGTTCTCCAGCCAGATGAAGAGGATGCCAGCAAGGTAGCCGAGGAAGGCGATGAAGGTGATGCGCTTGAAATACCAGAAGAACGGAATTTTCTCAATGCCCATAGCCACTACTCCGGCGGCTGAGCCTATAATCAAAAGGCTGCCGCCCACACCGGCTGTAAAGGTGAGCAGATGCCAGAACAGTCCGTCTTCCACAAAATAAGATAAATAGGTGGGGTCAGCACCACTCATGCCAGTGAACATTTTGATACAAGCGGCAACTAATGGCACATTATCAATAATCGATGACAGTATGCCTATTAGTCCGGCTATGCTCACAGGCTCATGGATGCTGTCGTTCAAGCTTCCGGCAACAGCGTGCAGAATGCCTGCCTGCTGCAATGCCGACACACTCATGAGGATGCCGAGGAAGAACAATATCGACGACATATCTATGTGGCGCATCGCCTGCGACACACGACCACCGAGCTTCGGGTCAATCTTGTAGCGCGAAATCAATATCTCTGTCACTAGCCAAATCACGCCTAGCGACATCATCATGCCCATGTAGGGAGGCAAGTGGGTAACAGTCTTGAATATAGGTACAAACAGCAATCCCGCAACACCGAGGATGAGTATCGCCTTGCTGATGTGAGGATGCTCCTGCGACATCATTATCGCCTCTTCACGACGAGCCATAGGTTTTGGCATAGGCTCATTCTTGATCCATCTTGTGGCTATCGCAACTGGCACGATTACCGAGATGATAGACGGCAGCAGCAGGTTCTCGATGAGACTCATGGCTGTCACCTTGTCGGCCATCCAAAGCATGATGGTGGTAACGTCACCGATTGGCGACCACGCGCCACCGCTGTTGGCGGCAAGCACTAGCACACCAGCAAAAATCCAACGCTCCTTCTGGTCAGGCAGCAAGCGGCGAAGCATCATGATCATGATGATGGTGGTGGTCATGTTGTCGAGCACCGCCGACATGAAGAACGTGGTGATCGATAATATCCACAGCATCCTGCGCTTGTTCTTGGCATGGATATGCTCGGTAATAAAGCTGAAACCGCCATAGCGGTCGATGTGCTCCACAATCGTCATGGCGGCGATAAGGAACATCAATATCTCGCACGTCTCACCAAGAAAAGTGAGAAGTGCCTCTTCTTTCACATTGTGGGTACACAAGGAATATATCGACCACAGCACTCCACACATTATGAGCGCAAAGGTCGATTTGTTGATCTTTAACGTGTGCTCAAGTGTAATCAACAAATAACCTATCACAAACACTGTGACTAAAGCTATTACCATCGACTAAGAGTTTTAAGTTCTGAGTTCTAAGTATTGAGTTTTCAAACTCGCAACTGACAACTGAAATATTATCTGATTCTACTACTGCCGCTTAGCAACCTCTGGTCATGGGTAATGCCCTTGTGAGCCAGCAACAGGAAGATAATAGCTAGCACTGGCAATATATTATAATAGGTAATGCTTTCGAGTAAGTCACAGTCTTTCTGAAACAGGGCAATACAGCAAATTGTCGCTAACGTGGAGATGATAAAAAGAATATTCACCACACACAAAATCTTCTGTAAACGCAGATTCTTGAATTTGAAAATTGTGATAAACGACAATAATGCAGTAAGACAGCTCAAGATGAAAGGTATCATATCAACACCTTCACTATAATATCCACCAAGAATTGTCTTCTCATTTTGATCCCAAAGCGAGGGCATGAATGCAAATACCCCCATCAAAATGGCTGCAATTAACAGAAACAGTGATTGTTTTCGTTGAATTACCATAATAATTACCAGTTTGGAAACGTTAATATTTGTTTTTAATTGTCTTAATAAATTTACTGCAAAAGTAATGCAATCTGTGATAACTACAAAATAAAAAACATAATTTTTGTCAGTTTTCAGTCATATTTACTATTTTTGCACAACTTTTGCTAATAACAATTGTTATAATTACTCTACTATTTTACTTTTCTACTATTTCACTACTCCACTATTCTACTATTCAATGGACAAAGCAGAAATCTCGAAATACCGCACATCAATCAATCAACTCCTTGACAATCGACAACTCGTCTTAGCCTTAAAACAGCTTAAGGCAATGATTGACGATGCGCAGCAGTGGGAACTGAGTGAGGAGCTTAAACAACTCACCACATCCTATCACTACATGCTGCAATACATGTCGCAAGGAGTTCTCGACCCTCAACGCGACAACATTTTGGCACAAATCATTGCCGATGCCTATTTGCTTACTGACAAAACTGTCATTGCCCTGGCAGCGCCACAATCCACACACATCTTCTATCAGCGCAACCAACAATATAAGAACCGCCAATTGCAGACTATGCTAGATGAATATTTGGCAGAACTCAACAAACTACAACTGCTTAACGATGACGGCAATAATAATAGCAACGAAATTGAAATAAATATCCAGCGGCAATGCGAAACCCTAGAGAGCGACATTTTCAACAAAGTGTGGAGCACATTCCCTACTATAACTGCCGATGTTGAGACAATCTCTGCACTGCTCGATAATGATAAGTTGCCAGCACACTTTAAAAGCCTGGTGCTCTCGGCGTTGATGCTCGGGCTTGCCAAATTCTTTGACGCTTCAAAACTGAAGTTGCTGCTCAACAGCTATCTCTCAATTAAAAATACCGACCTCCGACTGCGCGCGCTCATCAATGCAGTGGTTATAATATTCCTTTATCGCAATAGAATATCGGTCTATAAGGATGTTTTAGAGACATTGAAGCAACTTGAGGACGACTCCGATTTCATCGGCGACATGCGGCTCATTTTCACACGATTGATACATAGCCGCAACACCGAGAACATCTCGCAAAAACTTCGCGACATCATCACTCCCGAGCTTAACAAGATGAGTTCCGACCTTCTCAACAAAATTAAGGGAAAGTCGCCAGGCACACTCGACGTTACCGAGATTGAGGAGAATCCGCAGTGGCAGGAATGGCTCGACAAAAGCGGAATAACCAACAAACTTGAAGAGCTTAACGAACTGCAACTTCAAGGCGGAGACGTTTTTATCTCCACCTTCTCCCGACTCAAGAGTTTCCCGTTCTTCAACACCCTCTCCAACTGGTTCCTACCCTATCACGAAAGATGCTCGGCTGTTAGTGCGGCTTTTAGCGATAAAAAGCATCATCCTCTCACAGCCCTTTTTAATGTAATGCCTATTTTGTGCGATAGCGACAAGTACTCAATGCTACTCTTTATGGCATCGGCACCCGAGTCGCAGCGCAACATGTTGTTCCAGCAATTTGAAGCTCAACGTGAGCAATTCGAGGAATTGCAGAGCGAGGAGGCGCAGTCGGTAATAAAGATGCGCGATAACATCGTGAACCGATATATCCAGGACCTGTACCGCTTCTTCAAGCTCTTTTCCCGCCGACGTGAGTTTAAGTCAATTTTCGACACCGATATAAAACTCACCGATGTTGAATGCCTGAAGCCATATATCAGTGACACACCAACTCTGTCGGTAATTGCTGAGTTCTATTTCAAAAACGGTTTCTACGAAGATGCCATCAAGTACTACCGCGACATGATTGCCAATCGCGATGCCGATCCGCATGTATATCAGAAAATAGCATTTGCCCATCAGTCGCTCGGCAAATACCGCGAGGCGCTGAAGAACTATTCTCGATATGAGCTTGTTGACGGCAGCGACACTTGGAATACCAAGCAGATGGCTCAATGCTACCGCAGCCTTCACGAACACGATAAGGCTATAAAATATTACAACAAGGCTTTAGACCTCTCACCTCAAAGCGTGAACTTGTGTCTAAACCTGGGACATTGCTATCTTGACAAAGGCGAATATGACAATGCCTTGCAGCAATACTACAAGGCCGATTTCATGCCTAAAGCCAAGCACCGCGCATGGCGACCCATCGCCTGGTGCTCGCTGCTCACAGGCAAGCATGAGCAGGCGGTGAACTATTACGAGAAAATCATCGCCGACGACACACCGTCATCGCAGGACTACCTCAATTACGGTCACGTGCTGCAAGTCATGGGACGCATAGCCGATGCCATCACGCAATACCGCAAGTCGCTGGAACTTGAGAAGAATGATGAAGAAGCGTTTTCAGAACTCTATTTAGCCGACGCAAAATATATTGTCAACAAGATGTCAGTTCCCGCCAACGACTATGCCCTAATGCTTGACGCCGTGATAAATGACAACCCCTCAACTCGTTAACCAAATAACGCCCACCAATAAACGAATAACGATAAACGATAAACGAATATCACTTGCCTTGTCAGCTCGTTCCTTGTCAGCTTGTTAGCTCTTCAACTATTTATAATATGAAAAAATTATTTTTATCAATCACATTTTTACTATCAATTGCAACTATGATTAGTGCCGATAATGTTTTCTTCCAGCCGTTTAAAACTACCAACGGGGCTATACCTTTCGACCGAATTTCTACCGCCGACTATGAGCCGGCAATCATCGAGGGAATGAAGCGTCACAGTGCCGAAATCGACGCGATTGCCAGCCAGGAGGCGACACCTACCTTCGAGAACACCATCGTCGCCTTAGAGCGCTCAGGCGAGATGCTCAATCGTGTGCTAGGAGTCTTTTATCCTATGCTTTCTGCCAATGCCGACGACTCGCTCATGGCGGTGTCGGAGCGTATGACTCCGTTGATTACCGAGCATGGCAACAGCATGACGCTCAACGAGAAGCTGTGGCAGCGCATCGACTATGTGTATAACCACTTCGACAAGTCAAAATATGACAAAGAGGACTGGATGCTGCTGCACAACACTCACGAGTCGTTTGTGCGCAGCGGTGCCGCGCTCAAGGGTGCCGATCGTGACAAGTACAAAGAACTTTCAACAAGGCTTTCGCAGCTCACGCTCAAGTTTGACCAGAATGCCCTTAAAGAGACCTCCAAATATGAGATGTGGCTAACTAAAGACGACCTCGACGGTCTCCCTGAGAGTGCCATTGATGCCGCCGCGGCAGCCGCCAAAGCCAAAGAACGTGAGGGCGAATACCTCATTACGCTCCATGCACCTAGCTACATGGCGTTTATGAAATACAGCTCTCGACGCGACTTGCGCGAGAAGCTATACAAGATGTACAACTCGCAATGCACCGGCGGCGAGTTCAACAACATCGACATCATGCAGCAAATCGCAAACACCCGCCTTGAGCTTGCCAACCTGCTTGGTTACAAAACCTTTGCCGACTATCAGCTTGCCAACAAGATGGCCGAGAATCCCACAAATGTCTATAATATGCTCAACCAGCTGAAAGACGCTTACACCAAGCCCCAAAAGAGCGATATGGACAACCTCAACAAGTACGCAAGCCAGCTTGAAGGCAAGAAGTTCACTATCATGCCTTGGGATTATTCTTACTATTCCAACAAGCTCAAAGAGGAGAAATACTCCATCAATGATGAGTTGCTGAGACCATATTTCCAGCTTGAGAATGTGATTGATGGCGTCTTTGGTCTTGCCACAAGACTCTATGGACTTCACTTCACCGAGAATTTTGATGCTCAGGTGTTCAATCCCGAGATGCACGTTTATAATGTTACCGACGACAACGGCAATTTTGTGGCTCTGCTCTATACCGACTTCTTCCCCCGTGAGACCAAGCAGAGCGGTGCGTGGATGACAAACTTCCGTGAGCAGTACCGAGATGCCAACGGCAACGACGTGCGACCCATCGTCACCCTCACCATGAATTTCACCCGCCCCACCGACACCAAGCCATCACTGCTCACCTACTATGAGGTGGAGACTTTCATGCATGAGTTCGGGCACGGCTTGCACGGCATGCTCTCGAAGTGCAAATATGCCTCCACTTCGGGCACCAACGTTTATCGCGACTTCGTGGAGCTGCCATCGCAGTTCAACGAGAATTTCCTGAGCGAGCGTGAATATCTCGACAGCTTCGCCAAGCATTATCTCACCGATGAGAACATACCGCAGGAATTGGTGGAGAAAATCAAGGCTTCGGAGCAATATGGAGCTGCCTACGCATGTCTGCGTCAGCTCAGTTTCGGTTTCCTCGATATGGCCTACCACACTATCACACAACCTGTTTCGGGCGATGCCTTCAAGTTCGAGTATAATGCAATGAAGCCAGTGCAGATTTTCAACCCCATTAATGGCTGCATGATGTCGCCACAGTTCACACACATCTTCTCGGGAGGTTATGCTGCCGGCTACTATGGATACAAGTGGGCAGAGATTCTCGATGCCGACGCATTCAGCAAGTTCCAAGAAGACGGCATCTTCAACCCCGAGACAGCCCGCTCGTTCAAAGAGAACATCTTAGAGCGCGGCGGCACCGAGCCTCCCATGACGCTCTACAAGCGCTTCCGCGGTCGAGAGCCACGAATCGACGCCCTCCTAAAACGCGACGGCATCAAGTAACACTTTGTATCTATCAATTGAGAGGAATTAGAGGATTATTTCACTACTCTAATTCCTCTCATTTTGCTTGTGAATAACTCCTAGTAATAATTTTGGTCAATTTCCTTTGCTTTGTGCCACTTTATGCGTACCTTTGCACCGTTTTTTAAAGGACTATTGCAATACTAGAAAACTAATTCACTAATTTTCAATCATAAAGTACTTTTTGAATAACTAAAATTATGGCTAAAGAAAAGAAATTCATGACCTGTGATGGTAACCAAGCCGCAGCTCACATCAGTTACATGTTTACCGAAGTTGCCGCTATCTATCCTATCACTCCGTCATCTACTATGGCAGAGCACGTTGACGAATGGGCTGCTGCCGGTCGTAAAAACATCTTTGGCGAGACAGTTCTCGTACAAGAAATGCAAAGTGAGGGTGGTGCAGCAGGTGCCGTTCACGGTTCGCTCCAGGCAGGCGCTTTGACTACTACCTACACCGCATCGCAAGGTCTCTTGCTCATGATCCCTAACATGTACAAGATTGCTGGTGAGTTGCTTCCTGGCGTTTTCCATGTTTCGGCTCGTACTCTCGCTTCTCACACTCTGTGTATCTTCGGTGACCACCAAGACGTGATGGCAACTCGTCAAACTGGCTTCGCCATGCTGTGCGAAGGCTCGGTACAAGAGGTTATGGACCTTGCCGCTGTTGCTCACTTGAGCGCCATAAAGGGACGCGTGCCTTTCGTTAACTTCTTCGACGGCTTCCGCACCTCGCACGAGATTCAGAAGGTAGAGGCTCCCGATCAGGATGAGCTTGCCAAACTCGTTGACTGGGATGCTCTCAACGATTTCCGTCAGCGTGCCATGAACCCCGACAGACCAGTTACCCGCGGTACTGCCGAGAACCCCGACGTGTTCTTCCAGCATCGTGAGTCGTGCAACGACTACTACACCGCTGTTCCTGCCATTGTAGAGGACTACATGAACAAGATTAGCGACCTTACTGGTCGCAAATATGGTCTCTTTGACTACTACGGAGCTAAGGATGCCGACCGCGTGATTATCGCTATGGGTTCGGTTACCGAGGCTATCCGTGAGACTATCGACCACCTCACCGAGCAAGGCGAGAAGGTGGGTCTTGTGGCAGTTCACCTGTATCGTCCATTCTCGGCTAAGCACTTCCTCGCTGCTGTGCCCAGCACTGCCAAGCGCATCGCTGTGCTCGACCGCACTAAAGAGCCAGGCGCTGTGGGCGAGCCATTGTACCTCGACGTTAAAGACTGCTTCTACGGAGCCGAGAATGCGCCTCTCATCGTAGGCGGGCGCTACGGATTGGGCTCTAAGGACACCACTCCCGCTCAAATCCTTTCGGTTTACGAGAACCTCTCACTGCCAATGCCAAAGAACCAGTTCACCATTGGCATTGAGGACGATGTCACATTTGCTTCCCTGCCTCAGAAAGAGGAAATCGCTCTTGGTGGCGAAGGTCTCTTCCAAGCTAAATTCTACGGCCTTGGTGCCGATGGTACTGTAGGTGCAAACAAGAACTCGGTTAAGATTATCGGTGACAACACTGACAAATATTGCCAGGCCTACTTCTCCTACGACTCTAAGAAGTCGGGAGGTTTCACTTGCTCTCACCTCCGCTTTGGCGACCAACCCATCCGTTCTACCTATCTGGTAACCACTCCTAATTTCGTCGCTTGCCATGTTCAGGCCTATCTGCACATGTACGATGTGACTCGTGGTCTCCAGAAGAACGGCACTTTCCTGCTCAACACCGTTTGGGAAGGCGAGACATTGGCAAAGAACCTGCCTAACAAGGTTAAGAAATACTTTGCCGACAACAACATCACCGTTTACTACATCAACGCCACCAAGATAGCACAGGAGATTGGTCTGGGCAACCGCACCAACACAATTCTTCAGTCGGCATTCTTCCGCATCACTGGTGTCATTCCCGTTGAGCTCGCTGTGGAGCAGATGAAGAAGTTCATCGTTAAGTCCTACGGTCGCAAGGGTGAGGACGTTGTAAACAAGAACTATCAGGCCGTTGACCGCGGTAACGAGTTTGAGCAACTTACTGTTGATCCTGAGTGGAGCAACTTGCCTGCCGACAATGACTTAGATGACAACGCTCCTGCTTTCATCAATGAGGTGGTTCGTCCTATCAACGCCCAAAACGGTGACCTGCTGCCAGTTTCGGCATTCCGTGGCCGTGAGGATGGTACTTGGGACGCTGGTACCGCTGCCTACGAGAAACGCGGTGTTGCTACCTTCGTTCCCGTTTGGAACTCTGCAAACTGTATCCAATGTAACAAGTGTGCTCTCGTTTGTCCACACGCTGCTATCCGTCCATTCCTCTTGAACGAGGAAGAAGCTGCCGCTTCGCCATTCGCCGAGGGCGACAAGCTCCCTGCAATGGGCAAGACTCTCGCAGGCTTGAAGTTCGTTCAGGCTGTTGACGTTATGGACTGCCTCGGTTGTGGCAACTGCGCCGACGTTTGTCCTGGCAAGAAGGGCGAGAAGGCTCTAACTATGGTGCCTCTCGAGCAGCAGGTTGAGAACCAGAAACTCTGGGATTACTGCATTGCCAACGTCGCTTCTAAGCAAGATCTCGTTGACATCAAGAGCAACGTGAAGAACTCGCAGTTCGCCACTCCACTCTTTGAGTTCAGCGGTGCTTGCTCGGGTTGCGGTGAGACTCCTTACGTGAAGCTCATCTCGCAACTCTTCGGTGACCGTGAGATGGTTGCTAACGCTACTGGATGTAGCTCTATCTACTCGGCTTCGGTTCCTTCTTCGCCTTACACCATCAACGAGAAGGGACATGGTCCTGCTTGGGCAAACTCACTGTTTGAGGACTTCTGCGAGTTTGGTCTTGGTATGACTATCGCCGATGAGAAGATGCGCAACCGCGTCACTGGTTTCGTTAAGGACGCCATCGCTTGCGACAGCGTAAATGCCGATGTTAAGGCTCTCTATCAAGAGTGGCTCGACAATAAGGATGACGGCGACAAGAGCCGTGAGCTCAGCGACAAGATTCTCGCAGCTATCGAGAACAGCGACAACGAGTGTGACAAGAAGGTGAAGAGCCTCGCACAGTACCTCGTTAAGCGCTCGCAGTGGATCATTGGTGGTGACGGCGCAAGCTACGACATTGGCTTTGGCGGTCTCGACCATGTAATTGCAAGCGGCAAGAACGTGAACATCCTCGTTATCGACACCGAGGTTTACTCTAACACTGGCGGTCAGGCTTCTAAGGCTACTCCTATCGGAGCTATCGCCAAGTTTGCCGCTGCAGGCAAGCGCGTGCGCAAGAAAGACCTTGGTCTCATTGCTTCAACTTACGGCTACGTTTACGCCGCTCAGGTGGCTATGGGAGCCAGCGATGCTCAGTGCCTCAAGGCATTCCGCGAGGCAGAGGCCTACGACGGTCCTTCTATCATCATCGCCTACGCTCCATGTATCAACCACGGCTTGAAGGCCGGCATGGGCAAGTCGCAGGCCGAGGAGGCTAAGGCTGTAGAATGCGGATACTGGCATCTGTGGCGTTACAACCCTGAGCTCGAGAAAGAGGGCAAGAACCCGTTCACTCTCGACAGCAAGGAGCCTAACTGGGACGAGTTTGAGAACTTCCTTAAGGGCGAGGTACGCTACGCTTCTGTTCTGAAGCAGTATCCCGAAGAGGCCGAAGAGCTCTTCGCAGCCGCCAAGGAGAACGCTCAGTGGCGCTACAACAACTACCGCCGCCTGGCACGCCAGCAGTGGGGTGTTGAGCCCGAAGAGTAATCCTTGACAGAAACACACCTAACTAAGAATAGCGTCACCATCACCGTGGCGCTATTCTTGTTTTTATCAGCGTCACAATCCGTCAAAAGGTCGTGAGGCACCGCCTCACGAGGTAAAAAAACTCAACTAATAACTGATAACTAAAAACTTTTTATTACCTTTGCACAAACTTAACAGTAACGATTATGACCGACACCAACAAACAATATGACGAGGTGATAGCCCAATGTCGCAAGATGTTCATCTCCAAAATGGGAGATTATGGACCCAACTGGCGCATTCTTAGACCACAAACTCTTACTGACCAAATACTTATAAAAGCCAAGCGCATCCGCACTATCGAGATTAACGGAGAGTCGAAAGTGGGTGAAGACATATGGCCAGAGTTCGTGGGAATTATTAACTATGGCATAATGGAGCTCATTCAGCTCGACAAAGGCTATAGCGAGGAGGTTGATATGACCCAAGAGCAAGTGACGCTACTTTACGACCAGTTTATCAACGACACCAAAATGCTCATGATAGCCAAAAACACCGATTATGGCGAGGCATGGAGGATGATGCGGAACCAGAGCTATACCGACATGATTCTTTCTAAACTGCAAAGAATTAAAGAGATAGAAAACCATGGCGGGAAAACTCTTGTGAGCGAAGGCATTGACGCCAACATTCAAGACATCATCAATTATGCTGCATTTGCCCTAATCAAACACAACGAGAGCTTACAATAAAGCTAACAAGAGAACAAGAAAACAAGAAAACAAGAAAACAAGAGGGCAAGAAATAAGCTTGGGTGTTGTTGTATTGCGCCGCACCGCGGCGTAGAAAACGATAACAAATAACCAATAAACGAGAGAAAAATATGCTGGAACGCTTCTCACGACTTAACGAGCGCATATCAAACAATCCTGTCAACAAGGTGATTGTCTTCTTGTTGAGGATTCTTGTGGGTGGAACTTTCATCTTCTCGGGATTTGTGAAATGTGTGGATCCCATGGGAAGTGTCTATAAGTTCCACGACTATATCGCGGCTCTTGGACTTCACAATCTAGCCGGTAGCGAGGTGGTTTTGGCTTTTGCCATTCCGGTTCTGGAACTGGTGCTTGGAGTGATGATTCTCACCGGATGCCTGCGCTATGGCTCCCTCTTTGCGGCAATGGGTTTTATGGGTGTGATGCTGCCACTCACCTATTTTCTCGCAAAAACTAATGCGGTGCCCGACTGCGGATGCTTTGGCGAGGCTGTGAAGCTTACCAACTGGCAGACGTTCTGGAAGAATGTTGCTCTGACAATAGCAATACTTTATCTATTGTTCCACAACAAATCGGTGCCGAGCCTTTATGGTCCCGCCATCCAGTGGCTTGTGATGCTGCTCACCTTCGTCCTCGGGCTCTCAATAGCCTATATGAGCTACAGCACTCAGCCTCTTTTAGACTTCAGGCCATTCAAGGTAGGCTCAAAAATCGGTTCACCACTATCTCCTATAAGTGAGAACGACTTCGTCTATATTTATGAGAAAGACGGAGTTCAACACGAGTTCAACATCGACAGCATTCCCGATGAAGAGGATGGCTGGGAATTTATTGACCGCAAAAAGATGACTCCTGACCTGTCACCAGCACAAAAGGCAGAGTTGGCATCGTTTAGCATCTATGACGAAGGAGCTGACGTAACCGAGGAGGTGATTGACACAACCAGCAATCAACTGCTCGTGCTGATGCCCGATTTCCAGCGAGTGAACAAGGCCTACGCCTTTGTGCTCAATGATCTCGCTAAAGCATGTGGAGAGAGAGACGCACAGCTTTGCGTAATAACATCGGCACTTCACAACGAAATAGAGCAATGGAGAGATCTCACCTCTGCTGAATATCCCATCTATGGAGGCGATGATAGCGAGATAAAGATGCTTGCTCGCGGCAATCCGGCGGTTGTTTATGTGGAGCATGGCATTATATCTTGGAAACGCACCCTAAGTTCCCTCAAGTCCGACAAGCTCCTGAAAGACAACGTGCCACTTGCGCATCTTAGTGATGACTTCTCTCCAATGAAGACGCTATGGGCGCTAGTGACTCCATATCTCCTGCTGATGATAGCCCTTCTCTTCCTTAACCGCATTTATCCGGTAGTGAGTTTCATTGTAAAGAAGATAAGGAGAAGAAATAATGATAATACAGATTCTGATAATCTAGAAAGTCTAGAAAATCTAGAAGAAAACGAACAATAAGAAAAAATAATAATCATCTAACTTTTAAAAAATGAGAAAAAACATTGTAGCGGGTAACTGGAAAATGAATACCACAGTTCCCGAAGGCGTAGAACTTGCTAAAGCAGTTAACGAGGCGGTGGCTAATGCCAGCGACCTCAAGTGTGACGTAGTGATTGGCGTGCCTTTCACTCATCTTACAGCAGTAGCCCAGGTTATTGACATTAACAAGGTGGGACTGGCTGCCGAGAATTGCGCCAACCACAACAGTGGCGCATATACCGGCGAAGTGTCGGCTCCTATGGTAGCCTCTACTGGAGCAAACTATGTGATTCTTGGTCATAGTGAGCGTCGCGGTTATTACAACGAGAGCAACGAGATGCTCAAGACTAAAGTTGACCTCGCTCTTGAGGCTAGTCTGAAAGTGATCTTCTGCTGTGGCGAGAGCCTCGAAGAGAGAGAAGCAGGCAAAGTTGAGGACGTTATCAAAGCCGAAATCAGCGAGTCGCTATTCCACCTCACTCCCGAGCAGTGGGCAAACATCGTGATTGCTTATGAGCCTATCTGGGCGATAGGCACAGGCAAAACCGCCACCAGCGACCAAGCCGAAGAGGTTCACGCGTTCATCCGCGGTCTTGTTGCCGAGAAATACGGACAACAAGTTGCCGATGACACCACAATCCTCTACGGAGGCAGCTGCAAGCCTAGCAATGCTCCTGAGCTTTTCGCTAAGCCCGACATTGATGGTGGCCTGATTGGTGGAGCATCGCTGAAAGCCGCCGACTTCATGGGCATTGTAACTGCGTTCTGATAGTCGGCTTCGCCGAAGGTTAGAGGTTAGAGCGCTTCGCGCAGGTTAGAGGTTAGAGTTTAGTGGTTAGAGGAACCTCGATAAACGATAAACGACAATCTCTAACCTCTAAACTCTAAACTTCAATTTTCTAAACTTAGAAAATTGAATTTTAAACTATGATTTACCCGAGCAACTTTGAGTCAAAAATAGGCTTTACGACTATTCGTAAAGAGATTACCGCCAGGTGCATCAGCACTTTGGGGCAAGATTGTTGTGAAAGGATGAGATTCTCAACAAACTTGCAGGAAGTGACGCTGTGGCTAAACCAGACCAATGAGTTTCTCGGAATTTTGCAGTCGAAGCGGGAGTTTCCGCTCAACTTCTTCTTCGACATGCGCGCTGCTCTCAAGGCCATCGCGGTGCCGGGAAGCCATCTTAGCGAGGAGAGCCTTTTCAACTTGCAGAGGTCACTATCTACTGTGGGAGAGATAGGTAGATTCTTCGAGCGCGCAAGCAACGAAGGTTCGCACCTCTACCCCAACCTGGCACGCCTTGCAAAGACCATGCAGGCGTTCCCCGACATTGTGGCTGAGATAAGCCGTATTCTCGACAAGAACGGCAACATCAAGGACAATGCATCGCCGCTCCTGCAAGAGTTGAGGCGAGCCATCACTAACGCCACCGCGAGCATCAACGGACTGCTCCGCAAGGTCATTAACGCAGGCCGTGAAGCTGGATATCTTGACAAAGACACTACTCCAAGCATGCGCGACGGGCGTCTCGTAATCCCCGTCGCGCCAATGCACAAGCGCAAGCTGCGAGGCATCGTGCATGACGAGAGCGCCACAGGGCGCACCATCTTTATCGAGCCCGAAGAGGTGGTGGAGACCAACAATCGCATCCGTGAGGCAGAAGCCGAGGTGAAGCGAGAGATCATCCGCATCCTCACCGAGGTCACCGACACCATTAGACCACACGCCGAGGAACTGATTGCCACCTACCGTGTGCTCGGGCTTATCGACTTCATCCGTGCAAAGGCGGCATTTGCGCAAGATGTGGACGGACAGTTGCCACACATCGAAAAAGAGCCTCACATCGAACTCTACCACGCTGTTCACCCTGCCCTGCTGCTGTCGTTGCGTGAGCAAGGCAAGGAAGTGGTGCCGCTCAACATAGAGCTCAACCGCGAGCAGCGCATCCTGCTCATCTCGGGACCTAATGCCGGAGGCAAGTCGGTGTGCCTCAAGACCGTGGGCGTGGTGCAATACATGATGCAATGCGGCGTGCTGCCCACCGTGTATTACAACTCTCACATGGGCATGTTCAGCAGCATCTTCATCGACATTGGCGACCAGCAGAGCATCGAGGACGACTTGAGCACCTATAGCAGTCATCTCCAGAACATGAAGACGTTCCTCAACCGTGGCGACCAGCGCTCACTGGTGCTTATCGACGAGTTTGGCAGCGGCACCGAGCCACAGATTGGCGGGGCAATAGCGCAAGCCATTCTCGACCAGCTCAACAAAAGCCGCATCATTGGAGTAATAACCACCCACTACCAGAACCTCAAGCAGTTTGCCGACAAAGCGCCCGGCATCGTCAACGGCGCCATGCTCTACGACCGCCAGCACATGAAGCCGCTGTTCCAGCTCTCGATAGGCTACCCTGGCAGCTCTTTTGCCATCGAGATTGCCCGCATGACGGGAATCCCACGCGAAGTCATCGACAAGGCGAGCGAGATAGTGGGCAGCGACTATATCAACATGGACAAATACCTGCTCGACATAGTGCGCGACCGCAAATATTGGGAGAACAAGCGCTACGACATCCACCAAAAGGAGAAAAAGCTCAACGCTATCGCCGAGCAGTATAACGAGCGGCTCGAGAAGCTTAATAACGAATATAAAGCCATCTTGAAAGAGGCACGCAACGAGGCTCTCGACATCATCGCCAAGAGCAACTCGCAAGTGGAGCAAACCATCAGGGACATTAAGACAGCGCAAGCCGAAAAAGAGAAGACACGGTTATTGCGCCAGCAACTCGAAGAATTCAAGCGTCGCCTTACCGAGGAAGATATGCAAGAAACCGACCTCAAGGAAATTAAGCCATTGCCAGCAGTGGGTACACCTCCTCTACCTAAGAAAGACAAAACCAAAAAGAAACACATCACCAAGAAAGACGACAAAGACCGACCGCTGCTACCTGGCGACAACGTGCTGCTCAAGGGCGGCGCTTCCACAGTAGGCACTATCATCAGCATCGACGAGAAATATGCCGTAGTGGCGTTCGGCAGCCTCAAGACACGTGTTGAGACCGCACGGCTTGAGAGGACATTGCGCAAAAACGAGGTGCGAGAGAAACCGTCAATCACAAAATCTACCGCCGACGACATCAGGGCGCGACAGCTCAACTTCAAGAGCGAGATCGACGTGCGAGGCATGCGTGCCGACGAGGCGATACAGGCAGTCACCTACTTCCTTGACGACGCCATCCAGTTCTCCTACAAGACCCTGCGCATACTCCACGGCACTGGCACCGGAGCACTGAAAGTCGCCATCCGCCAATACCTCAACACCGTCCCCGACGTAAAAAACTACCACGACGAGCATGTGCAACTAGGCGGCGCCGGCATAACTGTTGTCAACCTGGAATAAACTAATAAAGATATTTAGAATAATGATTACCTATTGGAAATGCCGCAACGGTTTCAGCGAGATAAACCAGTGGAAATCGGGATGCTGGGTGAGAGCGACATCGCCCACAGCCGAGGAGCTCGGCATCCTGAGCGAGCGATTTGCCCTGCCTCTTGACTTTATCCATGATGCCGAAGACGTGGAAGAGCGCCCTCGCGTTGATCATGAGGACAACTGGCTGATGGTGTTTGTGAGAGTGCCGTGCAAGAGCATCGACGAAGATGGCGACACTGTGTTCTCCACGGCCCCTCTCGCCATCCTGATGCGCGACGATGTGTTTGTCACAGTGAGCTACTACGACAACGAGGTGCTCGACGACTTTATCAAGTGGAGCCAGCGCAAGCGGTTTCAGTCGTGCAAGGGATATGACCTGCTATTGTCGCTGATGCTCTCTACCTCGGTGTGGTACCTTAAGTATCTCAAGCAGATGAACTCGATGATGACTGCCGCCGAGGAGCGGCTGGAGAAAAAAATGGACAACGACGAGCTGATGCGCATGATGGGACTAGGCAAATTCTTAATCTACTTCATCACCTCGCTCAAGGGAAACTCCACCATGCTCGCCCGAGTGAAGATGCGCATTCGCTCATTGCCTTATGACGAAGATTTGCTTGAAGATGTTGAGATTGAGACACAGCAGGCCTTAGACACTGCTAGCATCTACAGCAACATCCTCAAGCGCCAGCAGGAAACCTATTCATCGGTAATTGGCAACAACCTCAACCGCATCATGAAAACACTCACTGTGGTAACCATCTTACTGATGATACCCACTGTGATAGCCGGTTACTATGGCATGAATGTCCCCAACGGGCTGGAGTCGCACTGGCTAGGTTTTCCTCTGGCAATCGCCATCTCGGTAATTCTAATGGCTTGCGTATATTTCTTCATTCGCCACAGCAAGCTTTTCAAGTGACTTCAACTATATCGTGAGAAGTTCACACCCCCCCACACTCTGCAAAAAAATGCTAAAGGAGGTTTTGTCCTTTAGCATTTTAGGCGTTACGTCACGTTTCCCAACGATCAACGCCCCATTGATGAAAAAAATAGTGATTACTTTTATTGATTTGCCTTATGTGTTATTATTACATTGCAAAAATATATCAAAAAAATCAATCTTGCAAGTGCGTTTCAATCAATCCCAATTAAAAAAGCATTAATCTCCAAAAACCTTCAATAAGGAAGAATGCGCGTTGCACAGTTAGCCGCTCGCTATCTCGCTGGTTGTGTCGCTCGCTTTGCTCGCTTGTTATGCCGCGCTTCGCGCTAGTTCTCAGTTCTCAGTTCTCAGTTCTCAGTTTCACTAATCACTAATCGGTGCGAAGCACCAACTAATCACTAATCTCTAATCTGCGCAAAGCGCTAAAATCAGTACCACTGCACGCCGTTGCTGTAGCTGGAATGCTTGTCATACTTGAAGTCGCTCAGTATGCTCGACTTCACGGCGATGTGGAAATTGTAGGACTTGTAAGGCCCCACAGGCACGAAGCTGGCGCTCATCACGAAGCAGTGCATCTCTCGGCTTACCGAGCAGTTCATGTAGGCAATCTTGTGAGTGTCGAAGTTGTAACTGCCCGAGAATGTGATGTTCCAGTTCTTAGTGGGGCGAATGTTGCCGTTGAAACTGAGGTTGTGGGTGAATTTGCCTTTATACTCCAACTTGTCATAATCAAAGGCGCCATATCCATAATTCAGAGAATAGTTGATGGTCAAGCTCCACGGGCATTCCCATTTCATGTAACCGTCGGGGCGCAGAACTATATCGCTGCCTTCGGCCTGGGTGCCAGAGCTCTCTTCGTCACCTGACGTGCCACCTCTGCCAGGAGTATTGTTCTTGGCTTTATCATCACTCTTGCCTTTGCGCCCAAATAGCTTCTTGAAGGTGTCGTTATTGAAGGTGTAAGAAAACGAGGTGCCAGTGCTCGACAGCCTTCCCCATCCTCCACCATGGAAGAGACGCAGCTTGTTGATGCGTACGGGGTTGCCATACTCGTTAAGCCCATATTTATACACATCCCAAGTTGCCGAGAGGTTGAGATTGAAACTCTTGGTGAGTCGCAGCAATATCGAGGTCTGCAGGTTACTCCACCGTAGCGAGTCGGCGGCAAAGTTATAGGACTGCGACAGGGTGAGGTTCTCGATAATCGATATTTTCTTGTAACCTGTGCTGTCCTGGTCGCTCTTGACCTTCGCCTCTAGGTTGTTGGCTATAGAATAAGACAGCACGCCACTCCTGCCGCTACCCGGCTGGCCATACACCCCATGCTGGAAATAGGGATATTGCACATCACGAACCACTCCTTGAGCATCGGTATAAGAATAATTGCCATAATATCCCCAGAATTTAGAACCGAAGTCGGGAGATGCCGAGAACGACACCGTGGGCGTGATCACATGGCGCACCATCTGCAACTTGTCGCCCATGAACTTCAACGGCTTATAGAAGCCATAGAGCTTAGTGCTCATCGACACCGATGCCGAGAAGTCAAACAGGTTGTAGAAACTGTAGGTGGTGTCACGCACCACAGCACTGGCGTTGGGATCCCACGACTGCTTGATTTTGCTCGTGTACATGCGGTCGTTAAGGGTGATTGACGGAGTGATGTTTAAATATTTGAACACATTGAATGTTGCCGAAATTGGCACCGTGTGCGACAAACCGTTTCGCCAGTCTTTCACGAGGTTCTTGTGGAAAAACTCGTTCTCCTTAGCGGTAAGGGAGTTCTGGAAACGACCGGAATATGAAATCTTGATTTTCTCATACCAACGCTCAGCTCCTACAGCCTTCTTGCGCTTGAAAGGCGTGATTTGAGCCATAGTGAGAGTGAAATTGGGGAATGACACTGTCAGCGTAGAGTCTGATGAGCGTTGCGACACACTTGCTGTAGCCGAGATGCTCCACTTCGAATTGGGGAAATTGTAAGACCAGTTGACAGTCGAACTTTTAGTGTTTTCGGTAAAGGTACTGCTGTAGTAGTCGGTTAAATTATTTCGGGAATAGCCACTTGTGGCAAAATTCACGCTCGCCGACAGCTGCATGTTGGGGTTGGCTTTCGAGTTCTGGGTGTGATTCCACTGCAGCGAGAAGTTATGCGCTTTATAATAGTCGGGGTCGCCTTTGTCACCAGTAATAGTGGTGAGGTAGCTCGCGCTGAAGTGTCCCGAGAACTTGTAGCGTTTGTTGTAATTAGATTGCGCCGTCACGCCCCAAGAGCCACGGGTATAGATCTCACCAGTGAGCGCCAGGTCAAGATATTGCCCCAGAGCAAAGTAGTATCCGCCATTGCGCAAGTAGAAGCCGCGGTTGTAGTCCTCGCCAAAGGTGGGCACTAGAATACCGCTCGAATACTTGTTGGTGAACGGGAAGAAGGCAAACGGCACCGCCAGCGGCAGTGGCAGGTCCTCGAGCACCATATAGGCAGGTCCCGTTATCACGTTCTTCTTTGGACGCATCTTTGCCTTTGTAATCTGGAAATAGAAGTGCGGATGCTCATGATTGTCGCAGGTGGTATAACGGCCGTTCATGATGTGATACTCATCGTCTTCGTGCTTCTTCGTCACTCCACCAGTAAGATAGCCGTCGCCCTGCTCGGTGATGATGTCGGTGATAAGGCCTTTCTTGGTTTTGAAATTGAAAGCCATAATCTTTGACTTATATTCTCCACTGGGGTCGGTAAAGACCGGTGTACCTTGCAGCTCGCCTATTGAGTCGGGGACACCAATGGCGTGTACCACATTGCTGTCCATATTCATTGTTATCGATGAGGCGGTGAGCTTGATGTCGTCGTAGTTGACCTCGCTGCTGCCATAAAAGCGCAAATCGTTGCGGCCAAAGAGCACCACCGAGTCTTTAGAGGAGAATTTAACAGTATTGTCAAGGTCTATTGCCTTCGTCTTCTTGAAGCGGGCGGTGTCGCGAGGCACGGCAAGGCTGTCGCCACGAGCGTTCCTCAAGCTGTCGGCACGAGCCACAGCAACGCTGTCACCCACAGCAACGCGAGGCCTCATCCTCACAGCACCCGATTGCTGTTGTGCCCACACATGGGCTGTAGCAACCGAGATGACTGCCATTACGAACCATAACAATATTTTAAGACTCCTATTGGTCATTATTAGTCGAAATAACCTGCAAATTTAATCATTTCTCCCAATATAACCGCAACATTGACAATTATTAAACTTTTTAAAGACCGAATAAAATGCTTTTCACGCCATTTTAGGCTTCATAGCTTGGAGTAATCAGGTTCGCCAAAGAGCGCGAACATTTCATCAAAACGAGCAACAGTCTCTTCTCCGAATTTCATCAGTTTGCTGCGGGCTATCTCTACCGAGCGTGGAGCATCAGGATGTGACTTGCTGAAGAACTTGTCGGCATAGCACACTATCTTCTCTTCTATACTCTGCGGCAACAGGTCGCGATGCGGCAAAGGCAAGCCACGAGATTCTATGTCATTTAATGTCAGCCCCGTACCAGTGTGACGCTCACACACCAAGGCGTGCCTGAAAAGACCAATCTCATCAAGCATCGCACGCCCAAGCACTCCATGACGGATGTAGGGTTCTGTGCCGTGGCAGTAGATGCCTGAAGCGTCGGTGTGGATAATGCCAATGTCGTGAAGCATCGCCGCCTCCTCAACAAAGTCGATGTCAACCGGCACATGGGTGGCTATCAATCGTTGAGAAAACTGCTTCGACAATTCCGCCACCTGAGTGCTGTGCTTTATCAGCAGCTTGCACAAGTCGCTCTCGGGATCATAAAAGCGGTAAATGATAGATAAAGTGTCAATCATAATGGAGTTAACAAATGACAAGGAAATTTAGCTAAAAAGCTGACAAGGAGATTTAGCTAACAAGCTGACAAGAAACAAGCTGACAAGACAATTCAGATTTCAGACCTCAGATTTCAGATGTCAGACTCGCTTCTGATGTCTCGTCTCTGATTTCTGATTAGTTGTTTCTAGTCGTTTGACTACACATTTGTCTTGTCAGCTCGTCAGCTCGTCAGCTTGTTAGCTAGTTTGCTAGTCAGCTAAATAAGGTGATTTAGTCAAGAATTGTATTCCAGCCGTGAATGTCCTCGATGTCACCCTTCTGGATGCCCTGCAGACGCTTGTAAAGCTCTGTAACAACGGGACCAGGATTGCCATCCTTTGAGATGACGTAGGTCTTGTCGTTGTCATTGTCATAAATCTCACTCAATGGCGAGCAAACTGCTGCAGTGCCGCACTCTGCCGCCTCGTCAACCTCAGCAAGCTCCTCAATGGGGATTGGACGGCATTCTACCTCAAGACCCATGTCCTTAGCAATCTGCTGAAGACTCATGTTGGTGATTGAGGGCAGGATGGAACCGCTCTTGGGAGTGATGTATTTGTTGCCCTTGATGGCGAAGAAGTTGGCGGGACCGCACTCGTCGAGATATTTCTTTTCTTTTGGATCAAGGAAGAGCACTGCCGAGAAGCCATTCTCCTGAGCACGAGCTGTGGCGCCCATACCGCAGGCATAGTTGCCGCCCACTTTCCAACGGCCTGTGCCGCAGGGTGCTGCACGGTCATACTCTCGATACACAGCCACTTTGGTAGGCTTGAAGCCCTCGGGGAAGTAAGGACCAACAGGTGTCACGAAGATGATTAGCGTGTACTCGTCGGCAGGCTTAACGCCTACTCTTGCCTGAGTGCCAATCTCAACGGGACGGATGTAAAGCGAGCTGCCACTCTCGTAGGGAGGAATGAAACGCTCGTTGAGCTTCACGACTTTTTTCACCATCTCCAAGAACAGCTCTTCGGGCACGGGTTCCATCTTGATGCCTTTGGCACTGTTGATAAGGCGCTGGGCATTGGCCTCGGGACGGAAGATGCGGATTTTGCCGTCTTTGCCACGGAATGCCTTTAATCCCTCAAAGATTTCTTGACCATAGTGCAGGCAGGTTGCAGCGATGTGGATGTTTACAAATTCTGAATCGCTAACCTCAATCTCGCCCCACTTGCCGTCTTTGTAGATGCAGCGCACATTATAGTCGGCCTTAAGATATCCAAAAGGCAGGCTACTCCAATTAATGTTCTCTAAGTTTGTCATAATTTAG
Organism: uncultured Prevotellaceae bacterium; assembly: GCA_937916085.1. GTDB lineage: Bacteria > Bacteroidota > Bacteroidia > Bacteroidales > Muribaculaceae > Sodaliphilus. The sequence continues at coordinate 35,384 of CALGGO010000090.1, forward strand.
TAATTGTGTATTAAAAAGTTATATCATTGATATTGTTTCATTTTTCGAAGATCGGAGATCGAGTATCGGGGATCGGTTATCGTTGGCCGTTGGCTTTTGTACTTTGTCCTTAGTCCTTGGTCCTTTGTACTTTGTACTTTGTACTTAGTCCTTTGTACTTTGTACTTAGTCCTTTGTACTTTGTACTTAGTCCTTAGCCCTTTGTCCTCTAAACTCTAAACTCTAACCTCTAAACTGCGCGAAGCGCATTTAAATCGCCACTTTTTGGGTTATGTTTCCTACTTTTACCATATAGATGCCTCGCTTTAGTCTTAGTTCCGACGTTCCCGGTTGAAGTGTCGCCTGAGACACAAGTTGTCCAAGAATCGTGAACACCTTGACTTGAATAGTATGCGGAGTCTTTATTATAATAGTGCCGCTGCGTTGGTATATCTCAATGCCGTCGGTGGTGCGGGAATCAGTAAGGCATTTTCCCTGTATATCGCCAGAGACCTCTCGCCACTGAACTTTGCCACTCGAGGGCGACGATATTGCCAACGAAAAGACAAGGGTTAATATTACAATAAGCTTCCTCATCGGCTTTCAATCTATCTGCAAAAATACTATTTTCTTCGAAAACAAAAAAAAGTATTATGGTTTTTTTTCATATTATTGCTTAAAAATTGTCAATAATGCGGTTTTCAAGCCCTAAAAGACCAAAAAAGCGCCTTTGAAAGACCATCATTTTAAGCAACAGATTACAAATTGTAAGCAGAATTATGAGAAAGGATCTTATATGTATGGGTTGTAAATTTTCTCGTCGCCAACGGTGGTAGTGTCGCCGTGACCGGGAGCTATCACCGTGTCATTGGGCAAGGTCAATATTTTTGTCTTTATCACATCTATGAGCTGCGTGAAAGAGCCACCAAGCAAGTCGGTGCGGCCTATGCTGCTCTGGAAAATCACATCGCCAGTAAGGATCAACGCGCTGTCGGCAATATAAAACGACAATGAGCCAGGAGAATGGCCAGGAGTCTCAAGCACTTTGATATCCTCACTGCCAAGTGTTATAACATCGCCTTCACTGAGCATCTTGTCGATAACGAGAGGGCTGGAACCAATCTTCAAGCCAAATCGCTGGGCCTGAACGGGCATGTTCTCGGCGATGACAGCTTCCTTGGCTCCAGCCTCCACGTCAACGCCATAGTGTTGAGAGAGCCATCGAGCGCCACAGGCATGGTCGATGTGGCAATGCGTGAGCAGGATGTGTTTCAAAGTGAGATTGTTGCCATCAATGAAAGAGGTCATCATCTCTCGCTCGCTGTCAAGCATCATGCCTGGATCAACAACTATGCACTCCCCCCCAGGTACGCTCCACAAGATGTAGCAGTTCATGCCAAACGGGTTCATTGTAAATCGGGATATCTTCATATATCTTTTGGTATTTAGTTCATGAGCCAACTAGGGATATGTTAACGAGCTGACAAGCAAGCGGATAAGTCGCATTTTGCTTTACTGCCATTGCCTTGTTTGCTTGTTCCTTGTCTGCTTGTCTGCTTGTCAGCTTTTTAAACAGGAAAATATACTATTTTCTTCGTCTTGAAGAATTCTTCTTTAAAGTAAGTGCTTATCTCGTCAACAAGCACATTTTTCTTATAACGGGACAGTTCATTCTCAAGGTCGCCACCCTTCAAGCACAGCAAGCCGTTGGGAATGGCATTCTTGTTGTCGGCACTGAAGAAACGGCGCACCAACTTAAGCATATCGCCAAGCGGCATCACCGCACGGCTCACTACGAAGTCAAACTTGCCCTTCACCTCCAGCACGTCGCCATGCTGAAAGGTGACATTGGTCAATCCAGCATGCTCGGCGATGTCTTGTGCCACACGCAGCTTCTTGCCCACGCGGTCAACTAAGTGGAATTTCACCTCAGGATAGTAAATGGCAAGAGGAAGCCCGGGCAGTCCCCCACCAGTGCCCAAGTCCATGACTGACGTCTGTGGCATGAATTTCACAAACTTGACAAGTGCCAACGAATGCAGCAAGTGATTCACCTCAAGGTTGGAGATGTCCTTGCGGGAGATCACATTGATTTTCTCGTTCCACTCGGGATAAAGCCGCATCAGCACGTCAAACTGCTGCAACTGGCTATCGCTTAACTCAGGAAAGTAATTTTTTATAATGTCCATTAGATACGATTTAGAGCCGACTCCTCACATTTGAAACGCATCAGTTCTTCAAAGGGCAACATCAACGAGGTCTCCCCCACCGCAGGAACAGCAAGCACACCAGGCTCATAGCACCAAGTGATGCCATTCTCGCTGAAGTAGAAATTATCGGTGATAACCAGGTTCGACAAGTTGTAATAGCCGCACATATATAACTCATCTTCATCTTTCACATTTTGCGACTCAATGAGTTTTGACTTTAGCATTTGATTGATTTGTCCTTCACTATTGCCGAAAAACAAATCATTATGTGTTATCTTTTTCATTAGCAACAGGTCAAGATTCACATAACGATGTGTATCCGAGGTCTCTTTGTCGTTTTTCTTCACAACCTTCTCGCAACAGAATGAGAGAACGTCATTATCATTATAAACATTTGTTATCTTTACAGTAATCTCAAAATTATCAACATCGATATTGTCGTAATCTTCTTCAGCTTCTGCATTGTCCTGATTAACTTGAAGAGGAGAATTTTGGGTAATCAACGACTTCGCGTAATAGTTTAAGGCCGACTTTATATCACTCACAGTATCAGGGCAATGAAGGAGGGACTTACAAAACAGTCGTTGTAATTGTTCAGTATTACCCTTATCCTTATAATCTTCGGGATAGGAAATCTCTACTCTTGTCTTGATTTTGCACAGCTCACCATTGCTTTTCTTGAAGGCGTCTTCTACTACTATCGAGTCACTGGCTAGCGTCACTTCACTCTTTCCTTTGCACGAAATGATGGTCAACGATAGCAGTACCAGCATCGGTATAATAAAGTATAACGGTTTTTTGTGGTCCATAGTTAATGATATTCTATTTTTTTATAAAATGCTCACGCTCCGAAAGCTTTGAGCAAGCTCAGCTTTCTCTCGCTTAATCGCATTTTTGAATAAAATGCTCACGCTCGGAAAACTTTGAGCAAGCTCAGCTTTCTCTCGCTTAATCGCATTTTTCAGACCGCTAAAGTATAAAAAAAATTGTTAATAACGAAATATTAACCCCAATATTCATCATTTTTGTCAAAAAATGCACTACTTTTGCCAATAAAATGAGTATTAACGCACTATAAACACCAATAAAATGATGAAAAACCTATTTAAATATTTCGCGATTATTGCCCTCGTGGCAATGGCGGCAATAAATGCCAGCGCTCAATCGACGGCTGTCGATAAAGTGGCGCAACTCGACGATGTGTATTGCTTCAACATGCCCGAGTTTATGATTAAAGGTATTGAGAAGCTTGGCGGCAACGACATCCTCAAAGCTACTCCCTTACCCACAGGAGTGCTCAAAAAGGTGAAGAACATTCAGTTCATCTCCACCAGTAAGAAGAAAGCAGTGAAAAAGGCGCAGAAAATCCTCAAAGACCTTGACGACACAAGCAAATATCAAGTGATTTTCCGTTCCAGTTCCAATAAAACAGAGAAAATCGCCATCTACGCCTACCCTGCCCGAAGCGAGAGATTCTCAGAGGTGGTGCTCCTCATCAACGAGCATGACCGACAGCTCACACTCTTCCAGCTCCTCGGCGAGTTCAGCATGGAAGACGTCAACGACATCGAGGAAGAACTAAACGACAACAAAACCCAAGACGACGAAGACCTAATAATCATCGACGCAAGCAAGAAATAGACAACAAAAAAACACATAATATTGACAAGGTCACCATCCCATTTCGGATAGTGACCTTGTTATTTACTGGTAATACTTCTAGCCTTGAGCTATACAAAACCTCAAATTTCCATGATTTTTAACTTAAAGTATCACACAATAGCAAACAATTCGTTTTGGTCAGATTTCAGATCTCTGATTTCTGAACTCTGTCCCCTAGTCGTTTTTGGTCGTTTCTAGTCGTTTGACTCTACAATAACCACGGATTTCACTAAGAATTGTTTGTAATTGTTTGAAAATTATTCCAGTCCGCGCAAGCGGAGGAGAGCTTTGGCGTCGGGTTCTTTGCCGCGGAATTTCTTGTAGAGGGTCATGGCATCCTCGGTGTCGCCAGCCTCAAGGATGTAGCGGCGATAGTCGTTGGCAACATTCACGTTCATGGGGCCTTCCTGCTGGAAACGCTCCCAACCATCGGCCTCCAGTACTTGTGACCACAGGTAAGTGTAGTAGCCGCAGCTATATTCCTCGCTGTTGAAGATGTGCTTGAAATAGGGGCTGCGATAGCGATACTCTATAATCTCGGGCTTGCGAAGACGCTTAGATACCGAGCGCTCAAAGGCCTTCACGTCGATGTTGTCGCACCAGTTGAGCTTGTGCCACTCGATGTCGAGCAAGGCAGCACCCACCAGCTCAGTAGTCATAAAGCCTTGATTGAACTTTGATGACTCAATGAGTTTATCAACAAGCGCTTGCGGAATTACTTCACCGGTCTTATAGTGCTTGGCATAATTCTTGAGAACCTCGGGCACAAGCATCCAGTGCTCATTGATTTGAGATGGCATCTCCACCAAGTCGCGGTCAACGTTGGTGCCAGCTAATCCACGGTAAGCCACTTGAGTCATCATGCCGTGCAAAGCGTGTCCAAACTCGTGGAACACGGTCTCCACCTGATCGATAGAGAGCAGCGATGGGGAGTTGCTGGTGGGAGGGTTGAAACTGCCCACATTATAAACGATGGGACGCTCCTCAACACCATTATAGTTGAACGCACTCTGCATCTCGTTCATCCATGCGCCTTGCGCCTTGGTGGCACGAGGGAAATAGTCGGTCATAAACACGGCGAGGTGCTTGCCTTGGGCATCCTTCACATCATAGACGGTGACCTCGGGATTGTACTTGGGAGCGTCTTTCATCTCAGTGAAAGTGATGCCATAAAGCTTGTTGGCGACATAGAAGATGCCGTTCTTCACCACGCTGTTCAGCTCGAAGTAGGGACGCACCTCATCTTCGCTGAAGCTGTAACGCTCGGCTTTCACCTTGCCAGCATAGTAATAATAGTCCCAAGGCTCGAGTTTGAAGTTTGCGCCATGAGCATCAGCATACTTCTGCATATCGGCGACTTCCTCGTCAACCTTCTTGATGGCAGGCCACCAGATTTGCATGAGCAAGTCTTCGGCATTCTCCACGGTCTTCGCCATCACAGCGTCGCAGGCATAGTCGGCATAGGTCTCAAATCCCAGCAGATTGGCTTTGCGTGTGCGCAGCTTTAGTATCTCATTGATATTCTCGCTGTTGTCCCACTCGTCGCCGTGGCTAGCTGTGCTAGTGTAGAGCTTGTACATCTTCTCACGCAGGTCGCGGTTGTCGGCATCGTTGAGCACGGCAAGACGAGTGGCTGCCGAGGCAGTGAATGCCCAGCCTTGATGTCCGCGACTCTTGGCGAGCTCGGCAGCACCGTCAATCACCTCCTGCGAGAGGCCCGAGAGTTGTGACTTGTCGGTAACATAAATCACATTCTCGCTCATCTCACGCATCACGTTCTTGCCAAAGGCGAGCTCCAGCTCTGCCTCGCGCTGATTGATTTTCATCAACTCCTCTTTCTGTTCGGCATTAAGCAGCGCGCCCTTGCGCACAAACTTCTTGTAGTACTTCTCCACAAGTCGTTTCTGCACATCGTCAAGACCCATCTGGTCGGCATTATTATGCACCATCTTGATGCGTGAGAAGAGACCTTCGTTCATGTAAATCTCGTCGTTGTGGGCGGTCATCATGGGCATGAACTTCTCGGCAATCTCCTGCATCTCGGGAGTGGCGTCGCTCTCGTTAAGTGCCACAAACACGGCACATACCTTATTATAAGTCTCTCCGCTGTTGTCGAGGGCGAGGACTGTGTTCTCAAAAGTGGGAGTCTGACGCGCATTTGCGATCATCTCAATCTCCTGGTTGTGCTGTGCGATACCTTGCTCCAAAGCAGGCAGATAGTGCTCATACTTGATTTTCTCGAATGGCGGAATTTTATATTTTGTGGTATATTCCGTCAAGAAAGGATTTGTGTTTTCGTTAGCTTTCACTTTCTTAGGTGTTTTGCCTGCTGCCGGCAATGCCAAAACAGCGATGGCGAGCAATGATACAAATAAATTTCTCATAAGTTACATATTATTAATTAGTTAATCTTATTTCCAAACAAAGGTCGCCATTTGTGGATAGTGGTCGCTGTCGGCAATCTTGTCGCGACGCCACCCAACTGCTTCCATATCTCCACGATATAAGATGTGGTCAATCTTAAAATACATACGATTGGCATTAAAGGTGTAAGTGATGCCACAGCCACAGTCTTGAAAGGAGTCGTGAAAGTCTTCGCCTCGTATTATGCGATAGCAATAAGACGATGGAGCCTCATTAAAATCACCGCACACTATTACGTTGTCAGGACCATTGTCTATCATTGAACGAACTATCTCGGCCTCTTGGGCATGAAGCACAAAAGCACGCCCCAACTTGTCGAAGAGCGAATGTTTGATGCGTTTTAAATTGCTGCGATTATTCACGTTCACTTCCCGGCCTAAGATATCGGAGTATAAATCTCTGTCACTTCTGTCCATTCCCATAGAACGCAGATGCAAACTGATGATGCGCAGTTGCTTTCCACTTGGCATCTCGATGTCAAAAGCCTTGGCATAGACATCATGACTGGAATTTGTCTCAAATGCTGAATTGGGGACTACAGAATAAGGATATTTAGACAAAATCACCAAGTCACGATAACCATCGCTATGATATGGATATTTCTGCTCAATTTCCTCACGCATGCCTATAACATTTGGCACTGTGAGGAAGTAGCGTTCTTGCGAACCCTCTTGCATGAGCACAAAATCGGCGTTCATATCGAGTATGTGCCGCATAGGCTTCGAGGGCTTGTCCTGATTGGTGTAATCAAAGTTGGCGACGTTATAACTCATCACCTTGAAAGACGAATTAGAATCATAATTCTTTGAAAACACATTGATCGGGCACACCGTGCTTATTGGGCTCCATGAGATAAGTATTGCCACCACAGGGATGAGGGCATATTGCCAACGCATGGAAATGAGCCACACAACAATTAATGCGATATTGACAATCAGCACGACAGGTAACCCCAAAGTGAGCAACGCAAACAAAATGCTCTTTCTTGGGTCAATCAACCCACCCCATGCCGACGCCACCAGCAGCAAAGCCATAAATACTGTGACGCACAGAAATATAACCTTAACAGTGCGCTTGCCCACTTTAAGGCTCTTCTTCGCCATATTCTTGCCGACATTAGTCATTGTTCATCTACATCATTCTCTCCTTCGTGAGGCGTTAAAAAGGAATTCTCTCTCTTCGTCGGTCAAAGCGGCATACCCCGACTGCTTGAGTTTGCCAAGTATCTCATCAAGCTTCTCTTCGTCGAGAACTCCCGCTTCTTTAGGAGCATTATCCTTCACTTTATCACGAGACGCCGATGTGGACTGGTGATAGTTGAACGATGGTCCTCGGCTAGAAGTACGATTGTCGGTAGCTTTCTGTTTAGGCTTCTTGAACAGCATCACCACAGCATCAATTCCTCGGTTTATCCACGAGGTGATGTCGTGACCACGCTTCATCTCCAGCCAAAACCATAGCCCCACAAGCGCTCCACCCAAGTGCGCTATGTGACCGCCCATATTATTATTCTCAATGCCTATGATGTCGATGAAAACAGTGATAATAGCTATCCATTTAAGGGAAATGCTGCCAAATAAAAATAGTTGAATGGGATAATCAGGACGATATAACGCTATTGCCACTACTATCGCCAGCACCGATGCCGATGCGCCAAGCAGCAAAGAGTGACTACCCGACAAGTGAGGTATCAAGTTATAGCACAACAGGTAAAGCGCAGCTCCTCCTATTCCGCCAAGCACATAAAGTCCGCCCATCTGGCGGGGATTGAAAAACTCCAAGAAGATGCGCCCAAGCCAATAAAGCCACAGCATGTTGAACAAGATATGCATCACATCATAGTGTGAGAACATATAGGTTATCAACGTCCACGGCCGCAACAAGAAGGAGTGGAAACTTGACGGCAGCTCAACCCATTGCACCAAAGAGGCACTTGAGCCAGTGCCAAGAAAAGAGATAAAACCAACTAATCTCAACACCACAAACACTGCGATGTTGATATAGATAAAACGCACGAGCAGCGTGCTGCCCTTGTAACGGGCCTTTATGTCATCAACTATAGACATGGTGATTATTGAATATACCCTTTTTCCTCCAGTAGAATAACAGAATTAGTCCAAACAGCATTCCGCCCAAGTGAGCGAAGTGTGCCACACTGCTCATCACGCCACTCACGCCAAAGAACAGCTCTACCACAGCAAATCCTATTACCGCCCACTTGGCTTTAACAGGAATCGGGATAAACATTATATATAGGGGAATATTGGGGAACAGCATCGCAAATGCCAGCAAGATGCCAAACACAGCACCCGAGGCACCCACGGTAATCAGGTTATTGTAATACTCATTCAAAAAACCTTTGTCAATATCGCCCGTATTTATCGCATCATTGATAACCGATGTAGAAACATTATTAATATCGGCTAATATATTGGGCCAGGTAAACTGCCACACCACCTCCTGAACAAGCCCAGCTCCCAAGCCACACACCACATAGAACAAGATGTAGCGCTTCCAGCCCATCACCTTCTCAAGCAGCGTGCCAAACATGTAGAGAGTGAACATATTAAAGAATATGTGCATCAGTCCGTTACTGAAACTGCTGCTGTCGTGCATGAACATATAAGTGAAGAACTGATGGATGTGGAAATCGCTACCCTTCCAAAAGTGGAGACCTAGATATTGGTCTAAATCGATGCCACGGGATTTCAGCATCATCGTGGCAACCCATAATATGGCATTTATTATTATAAGGTGTTTCGTCACTGCCGGAATAGATGGAGCATTCCATCGGATATTTGCGCTCATAAATTTAATAGATTACAGTTTACAGTTTTTAGCTGACGAGCTAGTTATCGTGGATCGGAGATCGGAAAACTAGTGAAATGGCTAACTAGCAAGCAACGCGAGCGGCAAACCAGCGCGAAGCGCGACAAGTGTTAAGTTACAAGTGTTAAGTTGCTACGCACTCTAACCTCTAAACTCTAACCTGCGCAAACCGCGTTGTCTTGTTAGCTAAATCAGCTTTTTTCAAAGCACAAAATTATATCAAAAACACGAAAAACCACCATTTTAGGGCCGAAAAATGACCTTTTTTAATAAAAAATATAAAAAATCTACCATTTTTTTTTGCCGATTGTTTTTGTTTTTCTATATTTGCCCCTGTTAAAAGCATTCACAACTATTTTGTTAACTATTTTAATCATTAATTATTATGAACAAAACAGATTTAGTAAACGCTATTGCTAACGAAGCAAAATTAACAAAAGTTCAAGCTAAGGCTGCCCTCGAGGCTGCTCTCGCTGCCGTTGGTGGCGCCCTCGCTAAAGGCGACAAGGTGGCTCTTATCGGTTTCGGCACTTTCGCTGTTATTAAGAAAGAGGCACGTCCAGGCGTAAATCCTGCTACCAAGGAGAAAATCACTATCCCTGCAAGAAAAGTGGTTAAATTTAAAGCTGGTGCTGAACTCGCTGCTAAGGTTAAATAAGCTTCCAAAGCAAGAATTTAACGAAAATTAGTGCAAGTTGGGAGAAATGCCAAATTTATTTGAGTATTTCCGAAACACAGCCTAATTTAACGAAATAGAGGTTTCATATCTTCACGATATGAAGCCTTTATTTTTTTGCATAATCTCTAACATCACATTCTCACTATGTCATTCAAAGGATTGCATAAAATAATACATTATTAAATATAATAAATTTTATAAATTTATCCAAGTTTTTCACTACCTTTGCACTTGCAAAAGCGCAAAACTGGCGCAAGGATGATTGAATCTATTGTTGCACAGGACATTACAAGAAACATACCAAACTTTATTCAATTTTATATCTAAATTCACTATTAACAAAATGAAGACAATCTACACTTTCGGTAACGGTAAAGCAGAAGGTAGTGCCGACATGAGAGACCTCTTGGGAGGCAAAGGCGCTAACCTCGCCGAGATGAACCTCATTGGTGTGCCTGTTCCTCCAGGTTTCACTATCACCACTGAAATGTGTCGCCTCTACAACGAGAAGGGACGCGACGAAGTTATCAAACTCATCAAGGGTGACGTTGAGAAGTCAATAGCTCACATCGAGAGCCTCACTGGCAACAAGTTTAACGACCCATCTAACCCACAGCTCGTGTCGGTGCGCTCTGGCGCTCCCGTTTCGATGCCTGGTATGATGGACACCGTGTTGAACTTGGGTATCAACGACGAGGTTGCAGCTACTCTTGCCGAAAAGAGTGGAAATCCCCGTTTTGCTTGGGACAGCTATCGCCGTTTCGTGCAAATGTATGGCGACGTGGTGCTCGGCATGAAGCCCGAGAACAAGACCGACATCGACCCATTTGAGGCTATCATCGAGAAGGTGAAAGCCGACAAGGGCGTGAAGTTCGACACAGAACTCGAGGTTGAAGACCTCAAGACTCTGGTTAAGCTCTTCAAAGAGGCTGTTAAGAATAATACTGGCAAGGACTTCCCAACTAGCGCTTGGGATCAGTTGTGGGGCGCCATCTGCGCCGTGTTCGACAGCTGGAACAACGAGCGCGCTATCCTTTATCGCCAGATGAACCGCATCCCCGAGCACTATGGCACCGCTGTTAACGTTCAGGCAATGGTTTATGGTAACATGGGTAACAACTCTGCTACTGGCGTTTGCTTCTCGCGTGACGCTGCTACTGGTGAGAACCTCTTCAATGGCGAGTACCTGATCAATGCTCAGGGCGAGGACGTTGTTGCTGGTGTTCGCACACCTCAGCAGATTATGACCGAGGGCTCACGCCGCTGGGCTGCCCTCCAGGGCATCAGCGAGGAAGAGCGTGCTGCTAAGTACCCCTCTCTTGAGGAGTCAATGCCCGAGTGCGCTAAGGAGCTTGTTGAAATTCAGCACCGCCTCGAGGAACACTATCGCGACATGCAAGACATGGAGTTCACCATCCAGGACGGCAAGCTTTGGTTGTTGCAGACTCGTAACGGCAAGCGCACCGGCGCTGCTATGGTGAAGATTGCCATGGACCTCCTCCGCGAAGGTATGATTGACGAGAAGACCGTCATCAAGCGCATGGAGCCCGAGAAACTCGACGAGTTGTTGCACCCAATCTTCGACAAGGCTGCCGCTAAGAACGCCAAGGTCGTTGCCAAGGGTCTCCCCGCTAGCCCAGGTGCCGCTACTGGTCACATCGTGTTCTTTGCCGACGACGCCGAGGCATGGGCACAGCGCAACAAGAAAGTCATCTTGGTTCGCCTTGAGACTTCTCCTGAGGATCTTCGCGGTATGAGCGTAGCACAGGGTATCCTCACCGCTCGCGGTGGTATGACCAGCCACGCAGCCGTTGTTGCTCGCGGTATGGGTCGCTGCTGCGTTTCGGGCGCAGGCGAGATTCTTGTTGACTACAAGAACAAGACCGTTGAGATGAGTGGCAAGGTTTACCACGAGGGCGACTGGATTTCATTGAACGGTAGCACCGGTGAGGTGTACGAGGGTCTCGTATCGACTGTTGACGCCGACATGAGCGGTGACTTCGCTGCCATCATGAATCTGGCTGAGAAATACAGCAAGATGTATGTTCGCACCAATGCCGACTCACCACGCGACGCTAAGGTTGCTCGCAAGTTTGGCGCTAAGGGTATCGGTCTGTGCCGCACTGAGCACATGTTCTTCGAGGGCGACCGCATCAAAGCTATGCGCGAGATGATTATCGCCAGCGACGAGGAGAGCCGCCGTGTAGCACTCGACAAGCTGCTGCCATTGCAGCGTGGCGACTTCGAGGGCATCTTTGAGGCTATGGACGGATTTGGTGTTACCATCCGCCTGCTCGATCCTCCCTTGCACGAGTTCGTACCCCACCAGCTCGCAACTCAGAAGGAGCTTGCCGAGGAACTCGGTATCACTCTCGACGAGGTGAAGAACGTATGCGCTAACCTCGAGGAGTTCAACCCAATGCTCGGCCACCGTGGTTGCCGTCTGGGCTGTACTTATCCTGAGATTACCGAGATGCAGGCACGCGCCATTATCGAGGCAGCCCTCAACGTGAAGGCTCGCGGCATCGACGTTCATCCCGAGATTATGGTTCCCCTGGTAGGCGTTCTTCCTGAGATTGACATGCAGGCTCGCATCATCAACGAGACCGCACAGAAGGTATTTGCCGAGCGTGGCGAGACTGTTGCCTACAAGGTAGGTACCATGATTGAGATTCCACGTGCTGCTCTCGTAGCTGACCAAATCGCTAAGGTTGCCGACTTCTTCTCGTTCGGTACCAACGACTTGACTCAGATGACCTTCGGTTACTCACGCGACGACGCGCCCAAGTTCCTTGGCAAGTACAAAGAGCTTGGCATCCTCAAGGTTGATCCATTCGCAGTCCTCGATCAGGAAGGCGTTGGCCAGCTCGTTGAGATGGGTACCAAGAAGGGCCGTGCAACTAAGCCCGAACTCAAAGTGGGTATCTGTGGCGAGCACGGTGGTGAGCCATCGAGCGTGAAGTTCTGCGCAGGCCTCGGCATGGACTACGTTTCTTGCAGCCCATTCCGCGTGCCCATCGCACGCCTCGCAGCCGCGCAGGCAGCCGTAGAAGGCAAATAAGGATTACTACACCTTATTAAATTATAAGCGGTAGAACTTCCCACGTGGAGCGTTCTACCGCTTTTATTATAAATTATAAACAATAAGTTATTTTTTAGTTCTGCTCCCTCAGCCAACGTTTCAGCAAGAATGTGAGAAAGTAGGGAAATGTGTAGAATTTACCATTAAAGCCTATGTTAGCAGAACAGAACTTAATACCATATTTAATGTCGCGACTTAAATTCTGTGAAGAATTACCAGTAAGTTTATTTAGTGAAGCAGTTGCGGTGTTGCTAGCCTTTACCTCAATAGGCCATAGATGATTAGCACTACGCACAAAGAAGTCTATCTCAATCGACAACTTATCATTGCGATAGTAGTATAAATCACACCCCTGCTTTGCAAGCATATCGGCAACAATATTTTCAAAGATTGCTCCTTTATAGGTTGCAAAATTTTTGTTTTTGCGCAAGTCTTCTTGCGCCTCCTCATCAAGTGATGAAATTAGCATACCCGTATCCCGATAATAGATTTTGTATAAAGATGGACTGTAGTTTCCCTTTAGTGGCAAGGCCAACTCATGCAAACAATAACATACGTTGATGATGCCTGCACTGTTAAGCCATTCCACAGCCCCCACATATTCTCGGTTTCGAGCACTATGTGCGATTTTCGTCACTTGGAATCGCTTGTTTTCTTGAGCAAGAAACGCCGATATGTGACGATAAACCGCAAGGACTTTACCTTTTTCTATGCCAACAGCATATTTGGTAATATCTTCCTCATAGTCGAGATGCAATTGTTGCTGAAGAGACAAAGTCCCAGCAAAGTTTTTTTGTAAAACAAAAGTGTTGACCACCTCGGGCATACCGCCAAGAACCATATAATCTCTAAACAAGCTGCTTAGCCTGTCCATCATCAGTTTTGTCAAAGGCTTAACCTGAAGCATGTGACTGAAAAGATCTTCTATCAGAGTATCGTCATAGCCGCAAGCCCACAGGAATTCCTCAAAATCCATGGAGTGCATGAGCAAGTCTTCTTTATAACCTACGCTGTTCGACTCTATTTGCTGATAATAGACACCCATAAGAGAGCCTGAGCAAATGACATCGTAACGACCATCAATTTTAAATGGTTTTAGACTTGTGGCACAACTTGGACACATCTGTAACTCGTCAAAGAAAAGCAGTGTCTCACCAGGAACAAAATTAAAAAGAGGATTAATGAGTGTAATATTCTTGATTATGGTATCGACATTAAAACCATTATCAAAAATACTACAATACTCTTCTTCGAGAGCAAAATTAATCTCAACAACGTGCTTGTAGTTTTGCTCCGCAAAGTGACGAATTGACATAGTCTTACCAACCTGACGCGCGCCCTTCACGATTAGAGGCTTATGATTGGTGCGTTTCTTCCAACCAATCAATATGTTATCTATCTTTCGTTTAAGCATAATATTATATATATCACATAATTCCCTGCAAATTTAAGCAAAAAATCACATAATTCCCACATTTTATGCCTAAAAAATCACATAATTCCCGTCTTTTTTGGGATATTATACGACCAGCTGCCATGATTATTAATTAACGTGAGTTCGACGAAAATAAGTCGCTGGTAATCAGCTGCTCCTCTAAGATAGAGGAGCTGTCGCGAAGCGACTGAGGAGTATGATAACCGCTTTGAATAACATAATTGATTCTTTCATACTCCCCCTTTATCCCCCTCTATCTTAGAGGGGGAGCTAACACGCTGATATTCATTCAACAATTTCATCGAACTGACGTTAATTAAAATGGTTTGCGGTATTTGTCGGGGTTGGAGTCGTTGATGATGCTGAGGTAGCTGTTGTAGCGCGACTGGCTGATGAGGCTGTTTTCTACAGCATGGCGGACAGCGCAGCCTGGCTCGTGGGTGTGGGTGCAGTTGTTGTATTTACATTCCTTCGAGACCTTGAAAATCTCTGGAAAATAGTGCGCCACCTCGCTTTTCTCGAAGTCGATGGTGCCAAAGCCTTTCACTCCCGGTGTGTCGATGATGTGGCCAGCGTTGTCGCCGGGGATGTCGAGCATCTCGCTGAAGGTGGTGGTGTGCATTCCCGTGTGATGTACCTCGGAGATGTCGCCCACCTTGAGCCTTGCGTCAGGCACCAGCATGTTGATGATAGAGCTCTTCCCTACTCCCGAATTGCCGCTGAACAGGGCGGTCTTGCCACTCAGCTGCTCACGCAGCAAGTCGATGCCCTCTCCCGTGAACACCGACATGGGAACAACGGTGTAGCCTATAATCCTATATAAATATAATATGGCGTCGAGCAGTTCGCGGTCCTCGGGCTCGTTAAGCAGGTCTATCTTGTTGAAGACGATTGTCACAGGCACACGGTAGGCTTCGGCAGTGGCGAGGAAACGGTCGATGAAGACCGTGCTAGTCTCGGGATTGACGAGGGTGACCACCAGCACCGCCATGTCGATGTTGGCAGCGAGAATCTGGAACTCCCGCGAGAGGTTGCTGGCTCGGCGAATGATGTAGTTGCGGCGAGGAAGAATCGAGCGGATAAACGCCGTGCCGTCGTCCTTGACCTCTATCTCCACGTTGTCGCCCACCGCCACAGGATTAGTGCAACGGAAACCCTTGAGGCGCAGGTTCCCCTTGATTTTGCAGTTGCGCTCGGCGCCATCATCGGTGCGCACGATGTACCAACTGCCAGTATTTTTAATAACTAATCCCTGTTGCATTTAGTCTGCCACTCGATTTTTTGTCAAACAATTGCAAACAATAATGCGATTAAGCGAGTCAAAGCTTGTGCTTGCACAAAGCCTTGCGAGCGTGAGCATTTTATTCAATTAAAAACAATTTTCAGTTAATAGTTGTCAGTGAGTTTGCCGCTCGCGTTGCTCGCTAGTTTGCCGCAAGCTGCGCTTGCTAGTTTGCCGCTCGCGTTGCTCGCTAGTCTGCCGCAAGCTGCGCTTTCTAGTTTATCGCTTCGCTAGTTTCGACTCCTAGACTCATAAACTAGCTCAGCTTGCTCACAACGGACAACTAGCGAAGCCGTCAGGCTGAGCGGCAAACTAGCGCGAAGCGCTCTAATCTTCAGTTCTGGGCGCAAATTTAGTAATTATTCTTGAGAATGTAAAACGATTGCAGGCGATAAATCACAAATTATTAAATCATTGTAATGGCTATATGTTATAAAACATATAATTTTGCATCGTTATTACAAACAAGAAGTATTACAAAAAATTGATTTTTATTATGAACGTTGAAACAATTGGTCTGTGGGCAGGCGCCGTTTGGAACTCTCTGAACGAGGCTAATGGAACCCAGGACATGAAAGGTTTGAAGAAAGTAACAAAGCTTAAAGAGAAAGAGATTTTTGCTGCTATTGGTTGGCTCGCCCGTGAAGGTAAAGTTAACGTAGCTTCTGACGAAGAAGGCAAGCAAATCGACGTTACTTTGATCTAATTAGACAATCAAATCCATTTTTGAGGTTTATCTAAAAGAACAAATCGAGGGTGTGGAATTCCACATCCCCGATTTGTTTTTGGTATTTAATGCGCTTCGCGCAGGTTAGAGATTAGAGTGCGCAATGCTGAATGCAGAATGCAGAATTATCTGACAACTGAATACTGATAACCGAAAACTAGCGCGAAGCGCGGCTAACTAGCGAGCAACGCGAGCGGCAACATCACAGCTTGCCACCCATCTTGCGATATAGCTCGTAGGTCTCTTTGAAGTGCTTGAGCTGCTTGTCGGTGAGGTAGAGTCGGTGGCTCACGCCTCGCTCGCTCACGAGTAGCACGTCGGCATTCTCGCAATGTGCCAAGCCGGCGACGATGTCGCGCGACTGCTCGTCTAAAGCGTTGTCAAAACTCTCGCTATAGAACTTGCCTTCGGTAGTGCGCTTGATGTCAGTGGGCACATACTCATATTTGAAGCCGTCCATGTTAAATTTGAGCTTATAGAAGTAAACAGGGTCGTCGGCATAGAAATGCACCACAAATCTCAAAGGCTCGGGCACGCCGTCCTTGGTGTTGAAATAGAAGTAGATGTCGTTAGTCTTATAATAGCTGTTGATCTCATTAAGAATGAACTCTGTGTCGCCTCCAGTTGTTGGAGTGCCAGTTTTGAACAATGCCATGAGGGTCTCTTGTGATGTTGTGATAACCTCATCGTCTTCCCATTTGTAGGGCACTGGTTCAGAGTCATAATGAATAATGGTATAGTCCATGTTGAGCAACGAGTCGAGCCCGGGGTCATGATAAGCCTTGGCCTTGGCGGCCTTGATGGAGTCCTGCCTAGCTTTCTCCTCGGCAGAGAGTGGTGCATGCTTGCCAGTGCAATTAACGCAAGCATCACAGTTGCAGTTGCACACGCCATTAGCCGAGAACAACGACGCACAAGAAAAATTAACGAACGCAAGCGTGAACGTTAACAGATAGATAAACTTTTTCATTTCAATACTTGTTTTATAGTGTAAAAATTTTTTCTCAAAAAAAATTGCGACTACAAAAGTAAACAATTAATTAAAATTGAGCAACACTTCAAGCCTAAAAACATCGTTTTTAACTAAAAAATAAGCTTTTAAGCACTATTTTGCGACATAATACCCTGCCATCAGCCCTTCTACAGCCTCAATTAGAGCGTCGCCGTTGAGTCCCCGCAGCGCTATGGTTCCATCGGGGGCAATAACCACAGCGTAAGGTATGCCGGCAATGCCGTAGAGGTTGGCAGGCTCGTCGGTTCTGTGGCCCGCAACCATCACGTGCCAGGGAATAGCGAGCTCCTCGACAGCCTTCTGCGCTGCGGCAGACTCGTCCCACACCGTCACGCCTATTATCTTGAGCAAGCCACTATCATTATAAGTGTCATAGAGATAGGTCAGCGCGCTTGAAATCTCCTTTTGGCACGAGGAGCACCAGCTTGCCCAGAAATAGACCAGCGTGAAGCTCACGCCATCGCCAGCATGCTGCGACAGCCTCTCGTCATTGCCTTCGAGGGTCCTTATCGAGAAATCGACATACCGCTTGCCCTCGCCGGTGACCTCACGCGCCGCGGCATTACTTGCCGCTCTCTCCACACGCCTCAACTTCAAATACTGCTTAGGCACCTTTTTCATTACCAGCGCGAGCTGTGATGGCGAGAAGTCGCCCTCGACCACATATTGCGTGAACGCCCATTGCCCCAGTGCATTGTCCTTGTTGGCAAGAAAAATGTTGTAGAGGCTGTTCAGGAGATCACCCTTGCGGCTGTCTTCGCGCTGCTGCGCCTGAGCATCGGTAATCTCATTGCGTTGCCTCGCCAGGGCGATATCCTGCCACTGCTGCTCATACCTGTCGAGCTGCTTTACTATGCCATTGAATTTCTCGTTAAGTGGGGTGCCCGAAATCTTGAGGTCGGCGCCCCACTCCACGTCAATGTCGCCCTCCTCGACAACAAAATCAAGACGATTACCCTCAACTAGCAACCGCGCAAAATAGGCGGTATCGGCACTGCCGTCGAGAACGAGCTGCTTCTCGAGCACCGTCACGCTGTCGATGGTGTCGCCAGTGTCGTAGTTGGTCAGGTATGCCCTCTTGCCGTCAAAGTCATGGTTCGGGAAATGCACAGTGAGCTTATAGCTGCTTGTGCATGACATAAATGCCACGCAAGTTATCAATAACAGCAACGACGATAGATTTTTCATTTGGTTAGCAGTTTTGAGTTCTTAGTTCTTAGCTGACGAGCTGACAAGCAGACGAGCGAACGAGACAAGTGTAATTCGTTTATCTAGGAACGGAGATCGGAGACCTCTAAACTCTAAACTGCGCAAAGCGCATTGCCTCGTTAGCTTGTTCCTTGTCAGCTTGTTAGCTCTTTAACTATTTATAGTTTTATGTTGGCACTTTTTATTCCTCTATCGACTGGTAGAGCAGCGACTGGATGTGAGAGCTTGCGCTCACGCGTGAGAAAGCAGGGTTGTCACGAGTGGGACACACACGGTTACTCAAGAAGATGAATATCATGTCATTCTTAGGATCGATCCAAAAACGGGTTCCTGTAAAGCCAGTGTGACCTACCGTCTCAAGAGTCGCCTCAGGACAAGTGTTAGATGCGTCGGGGTTGCCTGGAACAGGTTTGTCAAAGCCTAGACCACGATGGGAGTTAGGACTCTTCGACTTAAGGAAAGTATCGACAGTCGATTTCTTGTAGTAGGTCACGCTGCCATACTCGCCGCCGTTAAGCCACATCTGGAAGAGCTTGGCGAGGTCGTTGGCATTGGAGAACAGCCCGGCATTGCCCTGCACGCCTCCCGAGAATGCCGCAAGCTCATCGTGAACATATCCATGAATGTGCTGCTTGCGAAGATAGGTATCGACCTCGGTATAAGCGATGTCGTCGGGGGCGAACTTGTTCAATGGTCGGTAGGTGGTGTGATATGCGCCAAGCGAGCCGAAGATGTTCTTGTCAACATAGGCATCCAGTTGGGTGTGAGTGACATTTTGCAACGCATCGGCGAGCAGACAGAAGTTCAGGCAGCTGTAGCAATAATTCTTGTTGGGACGCAGCTTGGAATGATAGATGCGTGTCATGATCGAGTCGTAGGTCACCTTGCCGCCATAGATGCCGTCGGCAATCGCGATATTAAACTCGTGAGAAGGCTCACTGGCGAGGATGTCGGTGCGCAGCTTTGCGTCTTTGTTGCCATAAGCGTTCTTCATCACCTTGATAGTGTTTACTTCGTTGGGGGTCTTGGTGATTAAATCTCCACTGTAGGTGGTTGGGTCAAACATCATCTCCCACATGCTCAACGACGGCTGCATGCCTGTCTCATGATAGAGCAGTTGGCGGAATGTAAGGTCGCTCTTGTCGGTATTACGCAAGCCCGCGATATATTTGCTTGCCGGCTCGTCGAGTTTTATCTTGCCCTCGTCATAGAGCTTCATGATTCCGCTCAGTGTGCCAGTGGCTTTCGACACCGAAGCGAGACCGTAAAGCGTGTTGTCGGTGACGGGAACTCCTGAGTCGAAGTTTATCTCACCGTAAGAACGGTCAACCACCACTTTGCCATGACGCGCCACCATCACTTGGCAGCCAGGAAAAGCTTTTTGGCTGATGCCGTAGTTGCAGATAGAGTCTATCCTCGACAATAATTTGTCATTAAAGCCTACCTCCACAGGAAGGGTGTAACCGAGACGAGTGGCTGCATACTTCACCCCGTCGCCAGCACGAAGCACCTTGTTGTTTGCCCTTGACTTTACAGTTACTGGCAACACTCCATTAGCGGGACTGCCGCCAAAGACGGTCTGCGCAGCGTAATCTTGCCACGCGTCGTCGTTGCCATAGCCAAAGACAACGGCATCTATATGTTTGTCGGTAACCAAGTCGGCATAGTGCTGCATCTTTTCGGGAGAATCGAGGACCACAACAATAACATTCTTGCATCTCTTGGCAGCGTCAAGAGCCTCGTAGATATAATTCTCATTGCCAACGGCGATGATTAACTGACTATTATCAACAGCCGAAGACGAGCTGCAAGATTTTATGTTGGAATATTTTGAACAACGTTTCTGGAACATCTCTCCCACGCCAAGCGACAAGACCTGAATTTTGCCGTTAGTCACGTCTTTTATTGGCAACATGTCACCATTGTTCACCGCTACTGTCACAGCGGCGGCAATGAGGCGGCGGTTGAGGTCTTGAGCATATTGGGTGTTAATCTGGCTAGCCACTTTATTGACGTCAATTGGTGTCTTGGCATTGTCGATTATTCCAAGCGCATATTTAAATCGCAGCATCTTCTTGCAACGAGTCTCTATGTCGAGCCAGCTGATAGTGCCATCTTCTATGGCTGCCATCACGGCATTGACACTTGCCTCTATGTCGCGTGGCATGAGCAGCACGTCATTGCCAGCCAAGATGGCATTGACACTTGGGTCGCCAGGAATCGACTTCGCGCCTTGCATGTCGAGGGCATCGGTAAACACCAATCCCTCAAATCCCAAGTCATGCTTGAGTAGCCCATCAACACAGTCACGCGACATTGAGCAGGGCGTGGTGCCGTCATCAAGGAACGACACGTCGATGTGCGCAGTGAGGATGCCGCCAAGACCCGCGTTCACATAGCTGTCGAAGGGCACCAGGTCATACATGCGCATCTCTTTGAACGACTTGTCGATAAGCGGCAATTCCTTGTGAGAGTCGGCTGTCGTGGAGCCGTGACCAGGGAAATGCTTTGCTGTAGATAGCACTCCCCCATCTTCCAGACCTTTGGCAAACGCCACGCCATGCCGTGCCACCAACTCTGGACTGTAACCGAATGATCGTGAACCGAGCACAGAGCCCTCACGGTCGAGAACGTCGAGCACAGGAGCGAAATTGACATGAACGCCCATCAACTGGCACTCTCGCGCCACCTCTTTGCCATATTCATAGAGTAGTTTGTCGTCGTTGATACCACCTAAAAACAAATTGCGAGGGAATGGTGGAGCGTCTTTCATGCGCATCGTCAAGCCCCACTCGGCATCGAGGGCTATCATCAGCGGAATTGACGACATCGACTGGGCATAATTTGTGACATTAGCTTGAGTGGCAATGTCGCTACTCTCAAATATCAGTCCTCCAACCTTGTAATTCTCGACATATCGCTCTATCAGCATCTTCGATTCATCAACTCTATTGGGGCTGATGGCCATTATCATAAGTTGTGAGATTCGCTCCTGTGGCGACAGTTTTAAATATGTGGCTTCGACCCATTGCTCCATTTTTTGAGAGTCGGCACGGTTGAGAATGGAGGGTCTCACTGCCAATGCTTGCTGCATTCCAAGCAAGAGAGCAGCAAGCGTCAGCAATAGTGATTGATGGTATTTTTTCATAATAATTTCTGTTTCTTAGCTAACAAGCTGACGAGCTGACAAGCTGACGAGACAAGTGTAATTCGTTTATCGGGGATTGGGGATTAGGGATTAGAGATTAGAGATTAATGAGGACTGGAGATCGGGGAACTAGTGAAACGGCTAACCAGCGAGCAAAGCGAGCGGCAAACTAGCAAGCGCAGCTTGCGGCAAACCAGCGAGCGCAGCGAAGCGGCACAACCCATTGTCATGTCAGCTCATTTCTTTATCATGCGTGCTTTGTCGGTGGCGTTGACCACGCGGCCACTCTTGGTGAGCGTTTTGATGTAGTTCTTCATGTGCTCGCCGTAGGGGACATTATCAACAAATGGGCGTGCGCCCTTGCCTAGGGCGTCCATGTGGTCGCCGCCATTGGCAAGATAGTCGATGGTGCCAATCAAATATTTCTTCTTGGGGTCAATCTTCTTTCCACCCAGCTTAGCGGTGGTAATCTTGGGGTTATCATCGCTGCCAGTATATTCCACATAGAATTCTTTGCTCAGTGCATCACCGCCACGAGTCGCCATCACGCGAAGGGCCTCGAGCAGGTCGCTGCCTGTCACTTCCACTACCACGAAGCGGTTGTCGAAGGGGAACATCGAGCCTATCAAACCCTCGGTGACATTGCCCTCGGGCATCGACTGACGTATGCCGCCCTTGTTCATTATCACGCCGTCGAGCTTCTTGATGCCGCTGATGCCGGGCATCATCTCCATCACAGCGTCGCAGAGCCAGTTCTGGGACGCAATGCCGCCGCCCTTCATGGCGAGCGCCGAGGTGCCCAGCACATTATCCATCACGCTGTCGACCTTGAACTTGTAAGGTGCCAGCCAGGCACGCATAGCGGGATAGTCGGCCTTAGCGTCAAATGACTTGTCGATTTTCACCAGGTCATATTTCACGCTCCAGTCATCGAGGTCGATGTCGTAGGTGCCGATGTACTTGCCCGTCTTGCCGTTCTGGCCTATGGTGATAACCTTTCCGTCGGCATTCCTCACCTGTGTGCGAGGGTCGCCCGGCTCAAGTAGGGTGTGGGTGTGACCGCCCACTATCATGTCGATGTAGTGCGACTGTGTGGCTATGATCGAGTCGCCAACCAGCCCCACCGTCTCAGGATAGTAGCCTATGTGAGAAATCATCACCGTGAAATCCACGTTCTGAACCTCCTTGAGGTATCGGGCAGTGGCATCGGCTACCACGGCGTTATCAAGATAAACCATGCCCTCATATTTGTCGTCGCTGATAAGGCCCTTGGGGTTAACATTGATGCCAAAGAAGCCTATGCGCTTGCCAGCCACGGTGCGGATGCTATAGGGCTGCAGCACATCGGCGAGCGGAGTGTTGCTGAAGTCATAGTTCGCCGAGAGCTTCACTGCCTTGATTTTCTTGTAATAACTGGCTAGCTCGTCAATGCCGTTGTCAAACTCATGGTTGCCCAGGATAATCATGTCGTAGCCCAGACTGTCCATTGCGGCATACTCCACCTCGCCTCTGAACAGGTTGAAATAGAGCGTGCCCTGAACGGCATCACCGGCATGAACGGCAATCACGTTCTTGTTCTCGCGGCGTATCTCGTCCATCGCGGCACGGCGACGGAAAAGACCGCCAAGGGTGCCGTTAGGCTCAATCTGGCTATGAGTGTCGTTGGCACTGATCACAATCAAGTGCTCGGCCTGCAAATCAGGTATAGCAATAAGCGCAATAGCAATCGCTAGAATAACTTTTGTGAACTTCTTCATAATGATTTCGTTTTTATAATTAATAATTTTGACGAAATTACTCATTTTATTCCTAGCACAAACAATATCGTCCCCTTTTTTTGCATTTTTTAGGGAAAAGCACCTAAGGTAATTCAGATTCCAGACCTCAGATTTCTGATATCAGACTCGCTTCTGATGTCTCGTCTCTGATTTCTGAGGAGTAGTTTCTAATCGTCTGATTTTTGTTTTTTACAACCACGAAGCATCACTAATTTTCACTAATAATTGTTTCTAATTGTTTGCAATTGTTTGACAAAAAATAAACACATTTTTTGTTTGCAATTGTTTGACAAGAAATAAACACATCTTTGTTTGCAATTGTTTGACAAAAAAAGACTATCTTTGCACTATGAACTTGAACGAGGATTTTATTCAACAATTAAACACTCTCTTGCCGGGCGACGAGGCGAGCGCTTTGCTGCAAGCCATTGTGACCACTGAGCCTGTCACCTCTGTGAGATTCAATGGCAGCAAAGGATTTGTGCCTCCTGCCTGGCTCGAGAGAGTGCCGTGGTGCGAGACGGGGGCTTACCTGGGCGAGCGACCGCCTTTCACCTTTGACCCGCACTTCCATGCCGGCAGCTACTATGTGCAAGACGCCTCGTCGATGTTCATCTACCACGTCATCAGGAGCCTCGTGAGAGGACCGGTCCATTATCTCGACCTGTGCGCCGCGCCAGGAGGGAAGACCACCGCCGACCTGCAAGCCCTGCCCAGCGGCAGCATCATCGTCGCCAACGAGATAGTGCCCTCGCGGGCGCAGGTCCTGCGCGAAAATGTCATCAAGTGGGGAGCAGACAACTGCCTTGTCACCAACGACACCCCAAAAACGCTCGGGAAGCTTGAAAACACCTTCGACATCATCGCCGCCGACGTGCCATGCAGTGGCGAGGGCATGTTCCGTAAAGACGACGAGGCCATCTCACAATGGTCGCCGCAACTGGTGGTGCAATGCGCCGCACGCCAGCGTGATATCCTCCGTGACATCTGGCCCGCTCTCAAGCCCGGAGGGCTGCTCATCTACAGCACCTGCACCTTCAACCTCGACGAGAACGAGCACATGGCTCTTTACATTGCCCACGAGCTGGGAGCCAGCTTTGTGGAGGTGCCTATCGAGAAGTCGTGGAACATCACTGGCGACCTCTCGGGCAGCGACATCCCCTGCTACCGCTTCCTGTCCCACAAGACTCGCGGCGAAGGCCTGTTCTTGTGTGTGCTCCGAAAAATGCAGAATGCAGAATGCAGAATGCAGAATTCCCGATCCCCGATCTCCGTTCCCCGATCTCCGATAAAAAAGATTCCCAAAGAAGCGGCATCCTGGATTGATGGCGATTATGAGTTAAGCGATAATAACGGCATCATAACTGCAACAAATAAACATCTTAAAGATTTTATTTCAATTAATAGCAACAAGTTGCACGTAATCAAGGATTTAAATGTTGAGATTGGCATCATAAAAGGAAACAAGGTCATCCCCTCTCATCAACTCGCCATGTCGCCAATGCTAAGAGACGACGCCTTCGAGAAATGCGAAGTGAATTACCGAACAGCAATAGCCTACCTGCGGGGAGAGGCCATCACCATCAACGCACCGCGAGGCTACGTCTTGATAACCTACCAGAATGCCATCCTCGGCTTCGTCAACAACTTAGGCAACCGAGCCAACAACCTCTACCCCAAATCATGGCGCATATTGAGCACCCACCTGCCCGATAAACCCATCTCGTTAATCGGTTAATCCCATTCATGTCTGACAGGTCGGACAAGTCGGACAATCCTGAGCAAAAAACTGAAAAAAACACCATTTAATTGAAAAATGTAGGTTGTTTTCAAAGTTTTTTCTTAATTTTGTATGTTAAATTAGACTAATTAGTGACCTATTGATTGGCACTGTGGTTATAAGTCGCAATGTTTTAGCTTGTTAACTTGGGAAAGACCGTTAAACATAAGATTTGGAAGACGCTGAAGTGGGTGCTCGGCATATTGCTGGCGCTTATCATTCTGCTGCCACTGCTGCTGTACATTCCCTGGGTGCAGAACAAGGCTAAAGACATCGCGTGCCACTATGTGAAGGAGAAAACGGGCATGGACCTTGACATTGGCAGGATTCTTATCAAGTTCCCGCTCGACATCGCCATCGACGACATGACGCTCATCGACGAGCATGGCGACACGATGGTAGTAGCCAAGAAATTCACTGCCGATGTGGCGGTGAAGCCCCTGCTCGACAAGCGACTGGAGATTGACGGTGCCGAGCTCGAAGACGGCCGCTACCGCCTTGCCACGGGCGACGCCTCCATGATGTTGCGTGCCGACGTGAAGCACTGCCGCCTCACAGGAGCCGCCATCGACCTCGACAATCACAAAATCAACCTCCTTGACGGCGAGCTCTCGGGAGGCGACGTGAAACTGGCGCTCTATTCCCACAAGTCCTATCAAGATAACGACACCACCAAGTCGGAACCATGGAGAATCGAAGCCAAGAGACTAGTCCTCAACGACGTGGACTACTCCATGCTCATGGAACCCACCATCCACGAGATGAAGGCGCACCTTGCCAGGGCAGAGCTCAAAGACGGATGCGTGGATACTGGCCAGCACACCGTCGATGCCAAGTCACTGAAAGTTGACAGCATCGACTGCCGCTACATCTATCCCAACGAGAAACTGGCGGCAGCCTACGAAAAACATTACCCCACTCCGCCCAAGATAGAAGACCCCAACGACACCCTTCCATGGACCGTGCGCAGCGACACCCTCACCCTCAAAGGCGGCCATGCCACCTATGCCGAGAAAGGTAAGACTCCAGGCAAGGGCTTGGACATGAGCCATGTGGAGGTGAGCGACCTCGACTTCACCGTAACCGATTTCTACAACCGTGGGGCTATCGTCTCGGTGCCTATCAAAGAGCTAAAAGCCAAAGAACGGGGCGGGCTCGAAATCAGTGACGCCCATGGCAAGGTCGATGTCACCCCGCAAGACATAAAAGTCAAAGATTTCACCATCAGGACCAGCAGCAGCACTATCGACCTCGACGGAAAGGTGGACATGAGCATCTTTGACGAGAAACCCACAGGCAGCATGAACGTCACTACCGACGCATCGGTCGATTTGCGGGAAATCAACTCGGTGATGCCGTCTTTGGCGGGAGTCACCAAATTCATTCCAAAGAATCATCCCGTAAAGTTCAAAGGCAAATTTGAGGGCAACACCCGCGACCTCGACATCAAGGGCGGCGAGCTCCAAATCCCAGGATTTGTCAAGACTAAGGTTGATGGCAACATCAAGAACATAACCGAGCCGTCACGACTGCAAGCCGACGTGAACCTCGACGCCAACATCGACAACATAGACTTCGCCAAGAAGGAATTCCTCAGCAAAGACCTGCAAAAGCAAGTCAATGTGGTGCCAATGAACCTTAAAGGAAACATCAAGTACAACCCCAAATCGGTAGCGGCAAACGTTGACATGAGACTGAAATCGGGTGGAAGTCTCACAGGCAAAGGAAGCTATGAGTTCAACACCGACCGTTACACCGTAGATGCCACCGCCAAATCGCTACCGGTGAAGAAGCTGGTGCCACAGGTCGATGTCAATAACGTGACCGCTCACATCAAGGCCGACGGACATGGCTTCGACTTCTTGGGAAACAACACCTCGGTAAACGCACAAGTCAATCTCGACGACATCGACTACGCAGGAAAGCACTACCGCAACTACGATGCCGATGTGAAACTCAACGGCACGAATTTCGACGCCAAAGTCAAAGCACGCAACCGAGGCAGCATGGCAGCACGAGGCAGCTTCGACCCGAAAACCGAGAAATATGACATCGACGCCACGTTCAACTCTTTCCCGGTTAACGAGATTGCGCCCCAGCTGGGCGTGGGCAACCTCACCGCAGCAGTAAAAGCCAAAGGTCAGAAGTTCGACCTGCTCAACCCCAGCACCCGCATCAATGCCGACATCGACTTGCAGAGCGTAGTCTATAACAACCAGACCTATAAAGACCTGCAAGGAAACATCACTCTTGACGGAAATGCCTTTAATGGCCACATCAACTCGTCAAACCCCAACTGCGATGTCTATGCCGACGTGAACGGCACCATCAACGGAGACACCTACAACGTAAATCTCAAGGGTAACATCCGAGACCTCGACTTGCAGGCTATGAAGATAATGGACATGCCCTGCAACGGCAGTGGAGATGTAGAGATGCACGGCACATTCAACCTCAAGACCAACGAATATCAAGGCACGATGTCACTAAATGAGCTGAACTGGACCCTTGACGAAGAGCGTTTCTATACCGAACAAGCCGACCTCGCTTTTGACCTAAACAACAATTCATCTTCGTTTAATTTTAATGAACAGAGCAACTATATAGATTTCAACTCTCCTCACAGTGTCAATGACTTGATGAAGAGCTTCGACCGATGCATTGAGATAGCGAAAAGACAATACAAGAAGGTTGACCTCGACGTTAATGAAATTGCCGATGAAGTCCCGCAGTTTGACCTGAAGATGAAGATGGGACCCAGCGGTATCATTCAACGATATGTTGGGAAATGGGACATCGACTTCAGAGATTTACAGGCCGACTTATCAAAGGACTCCACTCTCCATGCCCATGCCGTTGCCAACAACCTAGGTTATGGCACTCACAACATCGACAAGCTCATCTTCAATATTGAAGAAGTAGATAAGATGATTGGCTACAACGCCCGTATGGAGAACAAGAAAGGCTCTTGGGACGAGATGGCACAAGTCGATATCGCTGGATTTGCCAAGGGGTCGAATGTGAATATGCTGCTCAGCCAAAAAAACATTGACAACGAGACAGGATACCATCTGGGAATCAACGCCATCGTTCAAGACTCGATTATCTCGGCCAACGTCTTGCCACATCAGCCCATCATCGCCTACAAGCAGTGGAACCTCAACGACAGCAACTTCGTGAAAATCGACTTTGCTGACAAGCGCCTTGAAGCCGACATTACACTAGAGAGTGATTCAAGTCTAGTATCGCTGAAGACCGACCCCATCCATGTCGCCGGAAAGCAGAATATCCTTGCTAACGTCAAGAACCTAAGAATCGAGGAATGGACCAAGATTGTGCCTTCGCTGGAGTCGGTATCAGGGGTTATGGATGCTGATATCGCTCTCTCCTACGATGGCAGGAACTTTGAGGGCGACGGTGAGATTGAGTTACACAAATTCACCTATAACAAGATGCCCGAGGGCGACTTGAAGATGAAAACCAATCTTACTATCGACCCGCGCACATCGAGCACGAATCTTACCGCCAACCTCAATATAGACGGTTCGGACGTTGCGGTTGCTTACGGTGCCCTAAACGACAGTACAGCAGCAAGTCCACTGAATGTGAAAGTCGATCTCAACAAGTTCCCATTGAGGAAAGTGTCTCCATTCATTCCAGGCCGCATGGTGATGCTCGACGGCTTTGCTAACGGTCAACTCTCGGTTGACGGCTCGCTCGACAACCCACTCGTCAACGGCTTCCTCGTGAGCGACACCGCCTATGTGAAACTGCCTCGTTATGGCAGCTCACTGCGCTTGTCAGCACATCAAATCGACATCAATGACAACATCATCCAATTTGACAACTACAATATTTACGGTCTAAACAACAACGCCGCCAAGCTCAACGGCACCGTTGATTTCAAGTCGCTCAACGACATCAAGATGGATCTCGACCTCAAGGGCAAGAACATTCAATTCTTTGGCAGTGAACAGAAGCCATACTCGCAAATCTTTGGTAACGGATTCATCGACATAAACGGCAACATCAAGTCACGAAACAATCTCACCTCAGTAAACGCCGACGCCAAACTGCTGTCAGGTTCCAACATCACCTACGTGATGCAAGATGACATCAATTCGGTGGTCAATAACAGCGCCACCGAGGGTATGGTAACATTCATCAACCCCAATGACACTGCTTGGTACAATGAAACCATCATCACTGGAGGGACTACAGCATCGGCACTCAATATCCTTGTAAATATTGACGTGGAACAAGGCGCCAAAATCAACGCATTCCTGCAACCCGAAGGCAAAGACAGGGTGACAGTAGATGGAACTGGACGACTGAGGTACTTGCTTGACTTTGCAGGAAAAGAACATCTTTCTGGAACATATACCGTGTCATCGGGAGTGGTAAGATATACCCCACCGGTAATCAGCCAAAAGGTCTTTAACCTGGTGGAAGGCAGCAGCCTCTCATGGAACGGCGAGATGCTTAACCCACAACTCAACCTGAAAGCCACCAATAGCGTGAGAACCAGCGTGAACAACACCAGCGGCAGCGGCTCAAGG
This sequence comes from uncultured Prevotellaceae bacterium, assembly GCA_937916085.1. Classification (GTDB taxonomy): domain Bacteria; phylum Bacteroidota; class Bacteroidia; order Bacteroidales; family Muribaculaceae; genus Sodaliphilus. The sequence continues at coordinate 65,179 of CALGGO010000090.1, forward strand.
CTTGTTGACTTCGATATTATAGCTTCCCTTACTAACACTCTTAGCAATATCGACCTCAAGATAGACCTCGAAGCAAAGAACGACGCCACAGTAGAGAGTGAGTTGCAGACCTTGACCGAGACACAACGGTCACAAACCGCCATCAACCTGCTCCTTTACAATTCCTACTCGGGTTCCTCGACCACTGGCGACTTCTCCACAACTGGCGCTCTGTTCTCATTCCTGCAATCACAAATCAACAACTGGACCGCCAATAACCTCAAGGGCGTTGACCTCTCCTTTGGCATCAACCAATATGAAGGCACTCAAAAAGGCAGCCGCATAGAAACCAGCTATAGTTACAGGTTGTCGAAGTCACTCTTTGGCGAACGCTTCAAGATTGCTGTAGGTGGTGAATACTCTACCGAAGCGACGAGCGAGCAGAACTTCTCACAGAATCTCATCAGCGACATCTCATTTGAGTACCTGCTCAACCCAACAGGCACAAGATACTTGAGACTATTCAGGCACAAGGGACTGGAAAGCGTGCTCGAGGGTGAGGTGACAGTCACTGGCATCAGTTTCGTGATGAAGCACAAGCTGTCGTCAATAAAAGACCTTTTCAAATGGATGAGAAAATCTAAAAAGACCGAGCTACAACCTGCCCCCATCGACAACATTGACGATAGCGACAATGGTAACAATGGCGACACTTACAACTCAACGGCTCCTTCGAGCACTAATTCTAATCAGTAATTACTCAGCATAATGATAAAGCGCACTGCTAAAATATTAACTTTTCTCGCTTTAATGGCAATCTTCGCGGCATGCTCCACTACTAGCCGACTAGCCGAGGGAGAAGTGCTATATACTGGCGTGAAGAAGATACAATATAACCAACTCGACAGCGTCGATATCGACTCCGATGTGAAAGACCTTATCTTCTCGGCTGTAAATGTGAAGCCCAACAACCCGCTCTATTCGCCATATATCCGCTCTCCATTCCCTATCGGGCTTTGGGTATATAATCACTGGGACGAGAACTCCAAAGGCCTTAAAGGGTGGCTATACAAGAAACTTGTTGCAAAACCTGTTCTCATCAGCAGAGTAAGGCCACAAACACGAGTCAATATGATTAATGAACTGTTGAGAAACAACGGCTATTTTGACTCCAACTCCTCTTACACACTTAACTATAACGACAAAAACAACAAAAAGGCAAAAATCACCTACGAAGTCAATGTGAAAGCACCCTACACACTGGGCGACATCACATATGTCAATGAAGACACCCCTCTGACCAATCTCATTGACTCAGTTGCGCGCAAAAACCAATATTTCAAGACCGGCAGCAGATATTGCCTCGACTCTCTCAACAACGTGAGAATCGACATCGCCAACCAGCTACGAAACAGAGGCTACTATTTCTTCAGACCTGAATACATCGAGTATCTTGCCGACAGCGTCACGCAAAAAGGCATCATCAATATGCAACTGGTAAAATCGGCAAACATCCCCAACCAAGCCTACACCAAATACCTTGCCAATGATATTACCGTGAGGGTTGATGATGAGGTGATAGGGGGACTACCCGACACCGTAGTCGCTAAATATTGCACAATCATCAAGATGCAACCGGTCCACATCAGCGACAACCTAATCAACTCCTGCATCAGAGGACGTAAAGGCAGGCCATTCCGCGTGGGAAATATGGACTTGATACAGATGTACCTCGCCCGTACAGGCATTTTCAGCAACATCAACATAGAGGCGATACCTCTCGACACCCTGCTCGACAACGGTTATGGTCTCATTGACCTTGACATCACATGCACGCTCGACAAGCCCATAGAGGTGAAAGTGGAGGCTAAAGCTACCACTAAAAGCACCAGCTTCATTGGTCCTGGACTCGGTGTGGGTATCAAGCACAAAAACATCTTTGGAGGTGCCGAGCAACTTAGCGCCGACCTTACAGCATCCTACGAATGGCAAACTGGCAAGGGCAACGCCTATAAGAACTCCGACTTCAACAGCTACGAGCTGGGACTGGAAGTGGGACTCTCTATTCCACGACTCATAGCACCTAGATTTATTGATAGGGCTAGACGTTACACCAACTGGACAAAATTCTCCATTGGCGGAGATTTCATGAATCGTCCTAACTTCTTCAAAATGGCACGCGTGAGTGCCGAAATGACATGGGAATGGCATTCCAGGAAATACTCCCAGCACAAGTTGACGCCTTTCAAGCTAACATATTCCAACTTGCTGAGCACGACCGAAGCTTTTGACTCGGCTTATTTCTCCAACCGTGCCATAGCACAGAGCTTCGATGATGTTTTCATTCCTCAAATGAGCTACACCTACACCCTTGACCGCACTTTTGGCAAGAACAACTTTGTGTGGTCAACCACAGTGACCGAAGCTGGAAACCTCTGCTACCTGATTTGGAGGGCATGTGGCGTTGAGAAAGGTAATATGCACATTCTATACACCTTTTTCTCTCAGTTTATTAAAGCACACACTCAATTTGTATGGACGAGGCAGCTTTTTGGAGAGCATAAGCTTGTGGCGAGGCTGTTCGTTGGTGCCGCTCATGCTTATGGCAACTCTGAGGAGGTACCATACATGGAACAATTCTACATAGGTGGTTCCAACTCCTTGCGAGGTTTTTCGGTAAGATCGGTGGGACCAGGAAGTTATAGGCCACAGATTATTGATAGAGACGCATACTACGACCAAACGGGCACATTCAAGTTTGAGACCAATCTTGAATACCGTTTGCCTTTAGTCGGTTATTTAAAGGGAGCAGTATTTCTTGACGCAGGAAATGTGTGGTTGCTTAAAGATGACCAATTCAGGCCTGGTGGCAAGTTCGAAGGCAAGAATTTCTTCAAGGAGCTGGCTCTCAACACGGGGGTTGGTTTAAGGTTTGACATGGAGATGATTGTGCTGCGTGCCGACCTCGGTATTGCCCTGCACGCTCCTTATGACACTGGAAAGAAAGGGTATTTCAACATCCCAAAATTTGGCGACGGACTAGCCTTCCATATCGCCATTGGCTACCCATTTTGAGAAGTCTCAGTTTTCTCTTTTGAATGATGATGGTGGTGGCGGTGCTTTCTACGGCGCTTGAACACATGTTTTCGCAGCACATGCCCGCCAAACCAGCGCATCAGTCCAAATGCAGCAAACGCACCAAGCACATCGGCAAGGATATCAAAATTGTCGTAATCACGACCTGTGTTCATTGCCAACTGGCAAGCCTCAGTGAGCAAGCCTATCATCGAAGCTGCTGTAGTGAGTGCTAACTCGGGATTTATTTTCGTGTGATGAGGATTTTTATATTTGGTGTAATCATAAAGGTAAGCAAGGTTCAAGAAAAAGAACATCAAGAAATGCACCAGCTTATCGGCATGCTTGAACTTCAGCCATGCAAACCACGAACTTTCAACATCACTTGCGGGTGCAAGTAACAGATAGACAACAATCACTGTCGCTATCACCGAGAACACTCCTACAGGTATTTTATTTAAAACCTTCTTCATTTTGTTACTTAAGGCAATGTTAACTATTCCTATACTAACCAATATTGAGGATGCAAAATTAAGCATTTTTCTACTATTATTGATAATTCTTGCACATATTTTTCTTATTTTGTGCAAAAAAATGGATTTCCACTCTTTTTTATTTAGGCATTTATTGATATATTTGCATCATCAATTATAATTATCTTATGGGCAAACTATCTGACTTATTCTCGATGTCGAAGCAAGAGCGCATTGGCGCTTGGTTGATTGCACTTTTTATTGTGGCGATGCTCGTCGCGGTCGTCATTGAAAGAAAATGCTCTTCTAGCGACACTAGTTCACAAGAGTCTAAAAGTCTCAACGAATATGTGGAGAAAGCCGAGAAGAGCAAGCCCAAAGACAAGAAAAAAGAGACAAAAAAAGAAGACAAGAAAGTCAAAAAGAAATCGACCGACAAGAAAAGCGAGAAAAAAACCGATAAGGAGAAAAAGTCTTCTTCAAAATCCTCAAAAAAGAAAGAGAAGAAAACCACCAAGGGAAAAAGCAAAAAGCAAACCAGTGGTGTTAATAAGCAAAAAGAATTGCAGCCAGTGCCACAATTTTAAGGATGAAGGATGAAGTAAAAAGTAAGAAGGCCACTGCTATAACCGATAACCAGCAAGCTAAACTTGTTAATTATTTCTTCTTGGGAGTAGGAACCTCCTGATGATTATACACATTCTTCTTGGGGCGAGGGACATTGCCTCGTTTCTCACGCTGCTGTTTTTTCTTCTTGGCGGCAATGGTCTTCATCATCTCAAAGCCTTTGTCATAAAGCACAATCGACTCATCGGTGCGCTGGCGAGCGGGCTTGCACTTGAGCAGAACAAGATATATTTTCACTCCATCACGAACCACTGCCGACGCCAGGCAGCCTCCAGCGGCGCGGGTAGTACCAGTCTTAACACCTATGCAGCCATCATATCGGCCAAACAGGCGGTTAGTGCTCTTCAAGTGGATGGCCTTACCGGTTGTGGTGGTAATATCACGAGTGGGATTTGACACTATCTCGGCAAAGTCCTTATTCTTCATGCAATACTGCTGCAATGTCATCATGTCGCGGGCAGTAGAGTAATGATTCTCGTTGGGCAAGCCATGAGCATTGACGAAATGGGTGTTATTCATGCCTAGCTCCTTAGCCTTCTTGTTCATCAGGTCGGCAAATGGCACCGAGTCGGGGGCGGCAAGGAACTCCCCTATCGCATGAGCAGCACCATTGTCGCTAGGAAGCATGGCACGATAGAGCAGGTCACGAAGCACATACTTCTCGCCCTTCCTCACATTGCCACATTCGGTAGCTGCCGCAGCGGCACTGATGGTGACAATCTCCGAGAGACGGCCGCTCTCGCAGGCAAGGATGCAGGTCATCATCTTTGTAAGGCTTGCGGGATACATACGCTTGTCGGGGTTCTTACTGCTGAGCAGCGTTCCTGTCTCGGCGTCAATCATAATCCACGCTTCGGCGCTCAAGGCGCTAAGCTGAGCGTCAACGGTGTCACTAGGAAACGAAGGGTCATCAAGGGCGGCGCTATAGATGGTGGGATGCTCTGGAGCTGTGATAGCCCATGAAGTTGTGCTTATACACACCATCATCAGGCACATCACCAGTACCCAATTAAGCTTAATTGATTGTATTTTACTCTTTAAACTCATTACTCGTTTTAAGTCCTTCTTTTTCAGCAGGACTGCAAAGTTATATATAACAACGTAATAAACAATCAAAAATTACATTTTTTAGGTTTTTTTAGAACTCAAAGAAACTATTCAGCTAACGAAACAAGTGTCGTTCGTTTTTCGGGATCGGGGATCGGGGGCTGGAAATCGAGGATTGGTTATCTCTCCACTATTGCCTTGTCACCTTGTTCCTCGTTAGCTTGTTAGCTTCAAATGAAAATTGTTTGTAATTGTGGTTAATTGTTTGACAAATAAACACTAATTTTTGATAAATTAGGCTGCGCCTCAGAAAAATCCAAATAAATTTGGTTCTTCATTCGGCTTGCACTAATTTTGTAACATAAATCAAGACTAACAATGGACACACTACGCATTTCAAGCACACAGAACCCGCGCATCAAGCACTTGATGGCGCTACGGCAGAAGGCACAGATGCGACGCAGTGAGCAACGCATCGTGGTTGAGGGAGCTCGAGAACTACGCCACTGCATCAATGCTGGCTTCAAAGTAGAGACAGTAATCTACTGCCCTGATATTTTCGACATCTCAACCCTGCCCGTCACAGCATGTGAAGTCGTGGAAGTCACCTCACAAGTCTATGAGAAGATTGCCTATCGTGGCTCTACCGAAGGCGTGATGGCTATCGTTGAACCACGACAAATGACGCTCAGCGACATCATTCTCGGTGACAAGCCGCTAATTGTGGTGCTTGAGGGAGTTGAGAAACCTGGTAACATTGGTGCCGTGCTGCGCAGTGCCGATGCCGCCCATGCCACTGCAGTCATCGTGTGCGACCCGTTGACCGACCTCTACAACCCCAACCTCATCCGCAGCTCCATCGGCGCCATCTTCACCGTGCCATGCGTGGCGTGCTCCAGCGATGAATGCATCAGTTTCCTTAAAGAAAACAATATCAACATCCTCACTGCCCAACTCCAAGACAGCGAGCCTTACTACAACACCCCTATGCAGGGTCCCACAGCCATCGTCATGGGCACCGAGGCGACAGGACTCACCAATGCCTGGCGCGAAGCCGCCACAGCCCATATCCGCATCCCCATGCAGGGGCAGCTCGATTCCCTCAACGTCTCAGTCTCCACAGCCATCCTCCTCTTCGAAGCCGTAAGACAAAGAGTCACATCAATGCAGAATGCATAATGCACAATGCAAAATTTCTAAACAACTAATTTCACGAATTAAAACTAAGACCTCAATAGATTAATCTGTTGTTAAATCCCAATTAATTTGTTTTTTAAATAAACGGTGTCAATTGTTGGAGATCATCACTAGCCGAAGCAAGCTCAAAGCTTTGCAAGCGTGAGCATTTTAATCAAAATAAATTTGGTTTTTCTCTCGGTTTGCACTAATTTTGTAGGTTAAAACAAAAAACGCGACATCATTTGAGATGAAATATCTATTTACATTATTAATATCAACTATCTTAGGCTTAGCCGCTTGGGCGGGGGATTTTGTGAGTGGGGGCATTGTTTATAGCTTCACTGGCAATTACCGCGAAGTGGCTGTGAGCCAGAATATTGTTGACGGCATCAATGCTTATGAGGGCATATATATCATTCCGAGCGTGGTGAACTTTGAAGGCGAGAACTACACTGTCACCGCCATTGCCGAAGGTGCTTTTGCCCACTCAAAGGTGACTGAGGTTGTTATCCCCAACACTGTGACACGCATCGATGAGGGTGCTTTTGCCTTTGCCACCGAGTTGACCGACGTGACGCTGCCCCTTGACTTGGCAGAGATCCCCGACCACTGCTTCACTGGCACCAGCCTCGTAAATGTCGTCATTCCCGAGGGCGTGAAAGATCTAGGCGAAGGCGCGTTCCAGGACTGCGTGATGCTCCACACCGTGATGCTGCCGTCATCGTTGAAGTTTATCGATGACTATGCCTTTGACGGCTGCCACAACCTCTACGAAATCTACTGCGCCGCCACCGAAGCGCCAATAACCCTGGGCGACAACACTTTCGGAGGGATACAGAACGTGGATCTAGTCGTAGCCGATGACGAGACCATCGACTCTTACGGCGACGACACAGCGTGGGGCAACGACACCACCTTCACGCTGTTCCCCAATGAGGACTTCTACCCCACTATGGAGTTTGACGGCGAGCCATTCAATCAAGACTGGCAACGCATCACCCTGGGCAACAACCTCGCCTACAAAATCTATGACGAGAACGACGAACTGGTAGCTGTCACCTCGGCAAGCCATTTCTATCTCCCTGCATTGGACCATGATGCCGATTACACCATAGTACCCACCACGCTGATGTTTGACAGCGACCCATTCACCGTGACTGTGGATAAGACCACAGGCATCGAGCAGTTCATTGATGACGCATTCCCTGCCGAGCCTGAGCCTATCATTGTAGCTCACTTTGGCACAATATATATCTACGCCGACACCTACATGAAGTGGACTAGCGTTTGGGACATGAGCGGCCGCCTCTATTACCAACGCATCTCCAGCGACGCGCAAGTCATCGACCTGCCTCGCAACAGGGTGTATATCGTGAAAGTGGGGAATTTTGTCAAGAAAATATTTGTGTAAGTGGAGAGTGAATGGAGCTAACAAGCAGACAAGGAACAAGCAGACAAGGCAATGGTATTTGTCGCAACACTACACTTGCCTTGTCAGCTCGTCAGCCCGTTCGCTCGTCAGCTAAAAACGATAAAACGATTTAATGAACGACGACGAGAGATTCATGCAGATGGCGCTTAATGAGGCACTGGAGGCTCAGAAGCGTGACGAGGTGCCGATTGGTGCCGTGATAGTGAGTCAGGGACGTGTGATAGCCCGAGGCCACAACCTCACCGAGACGCTCACCGATGTCACCGCTCATGCCGAGATGCAAGCCATCACAGCAGCGCAAGGCACTCTAGGCGGGAAATATCTCAAGGACTGCACGCTCTATGTCACCGTTGAGCCATGCCTGATGTGCGCCGGCGCCCTCGCCTGGAGCCAGATTTCTCGCATCGTCTATGGCGCGCCCGACGAAAAACGTGGCTACCATTGCTCATGCGACAACCCTTTCCACAAGAAGACAACAGTGACAGCAGGAGTGCTTGAAGAACAATGCTCCAAACTGATGACCGAGTTTTTCAAGAAAAAACGAAAGTAAGAGCGCTGCGCGCAAGTTAGAGATTAGAGATTAGAGGTTAGAGATGAGAGAAGACACCGTTAATATTGTCTAGATTTTCTAGAACTTCTAGAATTTCTAGAATTTCCAGAAAAGAAACAACGATAAACGAAACAACAATAAAATGAAAGCATTCTTTAAACTACAAATTATCCTTGCGATAGCGGCGATGTGCTTTGTGACTGGCAATGCACAGAAAGTGACTCCACCAGTTCCCGAGATCTATGACCAGGCTATCGCTCATGCCGAGAAGAAACTTGGCGTGGTAGATACCATTGAAGTGATGAGCGACAAAATGGGAAGAACCATAAAAAACACTGTGGTGCTGCCAGCACAATATTCTCAAAAAGAATATAAATACCAGTCATTCCCAGTGATTTACCTCCTGCACGGAGCTTGGGGCAGCTATCGCGACTGGCCCAAGAAGGCCGACCTGCGTTCGCTCGCCTCGCAGTACAGCATCATCTTCGTGTGTCCCGACGGTCAGGACAGCTGGTATTTTGACTCTCCTATTGACCCATCTTTCCAGTTTGAGACATATATCACCCAAGAGCTGCGCAGTTATATCGAATCACATTACCGCACCCTCAACCACCCAAAATACCGTGCCATCACTGGACTTAGCATGGGAGGCCACGGCGCTCTGTGGCTCGCTTGGCGTCATCCCTATATCTACGGCTCCTGTGGCAGCATGAGCGGAGGGGTGGACATCTACAACTTCCCCAACAAATGGAAAATCAACGAGCGACTTGGCGACTATGAGGCCAATAAAGACGTGTGGCGCGAGCACTCGGTGATGAACTTGGTGTCTTCCCTTGAGCCAGGTCAGAACATCATCATCGACGACGGCAACAAAGACATCTTCATCAACGAGAACAACGCCCTCCACGAAGCTCTCGACAAACAAGGCATTCCACACGACTACATCGTAAGGCCTGGTGCTCACAATTGGAACTATTGGGTTAATGCCCTCGAATATCAAGTCCTGTTCTTCCACAAAGCGTTCAACAGCGGAGTTAAATAAGTTCTCAGTTTTCAGAGTTATCCACACCTATTATATATAATTTATATATAATGAAACTATCTTCTGTCAAAATATCGGTTTGCATAGCGCTCTTTGCCATGTGTTGCGTTAGCTGCAAGGCAAATAACAGCAGTTCGCAGGTATCGGAGCCAAAAGTGAAAACCACTAAAAAGGCGCAAAAAACTGCCGCCAGTCAACCAAAGACGCTCAACAGCCAGCAGTTGCAGGTCATTGAGGTGAAAAGCGACAAGATGGGACGCAATATTTCTAATCTTGTTATTCTTCCAGAAGAGTATTTTGAAGATTCCACCTCGTCGTTTCCAGTGATTTATTTGCTGCATGGCTATAGCGACAACTACATGGCATGGCAAAATCATGTGGACCTAATAAAACATGCCAACAAGTTTGGCTTCATTATCGTGTGCCCCGACGGACAGGACAGCTGGTACTTCGACTCTCCTATCGACCCGACTTTCCAGTTTGAGACTTACATAACTCAAGAATTAAGAAACTATATTGAGAACAACTACCGCACCATCAACGACCGTGAGCACCGTGCCATCACTGGTCTTAGCATGGGTGGGCACGGCGCACTGTGGCTCGCCTGGCGTCACCCTGACATCTACGCCATGTGCGGCAGCATGAGTGGAGGCGTTGATATCACCACCATCAAAGACCACTACAAAATTGACAAGCGACTAGGCAAGTATGCGACTAACGAAGCGGTGTGGAAGAGCCACTCGGTGATAAACTTGGTGCCAACGCTTAAAAATGACCTTTTCATTATCATTGACGAAGGCACTAGCGACATCTTTATTAAGGATAACCGAAACTTGCACGCCGCCTTGAAGGAGCGCAAAATCAAGCACGAATACAACGAGCGTCCCGGACGCCACTCTTGGGACTTCTGGCTCAAATCGCTCCAGACTCAACTCACCTCATTCCTCGTTCACATTCGTAATAATGACATCACAGATTGTAAAAATAAGTAAATAAACTTTCTATTACTATATCAACTATGAGCAAAAACAACTCCAAGCCTCGAATTCTGATTATATATACTGGTGGCACCATTGGCATGATTGAAGACCCTGTGAGCAAAGTCCTCAAGCCGTTTGACTTCAGCCACCTAATCGATAATGTGCCTAAAATCAAGAAGCTCGACTTTGAGATAGGCAACATACAATTTGACCCGCCCATCGACAGCAGCAACATGAACCCGTCGCACTGGAGCAAGATTGCTAAAGAGGTGGAGGCAAACTACGACAACTACGACGGCTTCGTAGTGCTGCATGGCACCGACACGATGGCTTACACTGCTTCAGCACTGAGTTTTATGCTTGAAAACCTCGACAAGCCAGTGATTATAACAGGTTCGCAGTTACCCATTGGCGAGGTGCGAACCGATGGCGAGGAGAATCTGCTCACTGCCCTCCAAATTGCCGCCGCCCGCAACTCCCACGGCGACGCGATGATTAACGAGGTTGCCATCCTCTTCGAGAACCATCTGCTTAGGGGAAACCGTAGCACAAAGGTCAGCGCCGACAACTTCAACGCCTTTATGAGCAACAACTATCCCGAGCTCGCCCATATCGGTCTTGACATTAATTATCATGAGAAAGTTCTTTACCAGTCAGACCATAATCGTCCGCTTATCGTTCATGACACGATGGACACTAACGTGATATTCATCGTTCTGCATCCCGGCCTAACTAAGGAGATGCTTGAATACCAGCTTAACACCCCATCGGTGAAAGGCATAGTGCTCAAGACCTACGGCGCCGGCAACAGCCCTAGCGATGAATGGTTCACCAAGCCTATATCAGAAGCTATTGAACGAGGCATTGTTATTCTTAACGTGACCCAATGCGTCAATGGATCGGTCAACAGCAGCCTATACGACACAGGAAACACGCTGGCAAAAGCCGGGGTCATCAGCGGCAACGACATCACCAGCGAGGCCGCCATCACCAAGATGATGTACCTCTTTGGTAAAGGCATGACCACTAATCAAGTGAAGAAATACCTGCAACGTGACATCTGTGGAGAAATGACGGTAAATAATTGATTAGAGTGGAGATGGTGAGCTGACAAGCTGACAAGGAACAAGCCAACAAGGCAATGGGTTGTGCCGCTCGCGTTGCTAGCTAGTTAGCCGTTTCACTAGTTTCCCGATCCCCGATAAACGATTTACACTTGTCTCGTCAGCTGGTTAGCTCGTTCGCTCGTCAGCTAAACAACAATAAACAAATAACGATAAACGATACTATGCTAGCAAGATTAATCTTATCAACTGTTGCTGTTCTTATCACGGCATTTCTTATGGACAGTGTCAAGATCACGCCCTGGTGGGTCGCCACCGTAGTGGCTGTGGTGCTTGGAGCTATCAACACCTTTATCAAACCAGTAATCAAGTTGTTGTCTATTCCAGTGAATATTGTCACCCTTGGACTATTCTCTTTCGTTATCAATGGTCTGATGGTTCTGCTCTGTGCAAAAATCATTGGCGAGCAATATTTCCATGTAGAAAGTTTATGGGCGGCCATTCTCTTCAGCATCATCCTAGCAATAGTCAACTGGGTTATTCACAAGATGTTTGACCCAGAAAAGTAACCAGCAGACAAGCTGACAAGAAACGAGCTGACAAGGCAAGTGTAATAAACTATTGCCTTGTCAGTTCGTTATTCGTTTGCTGTTCTGTTTTTATTCGCTCTTGAACTTCAACGAGTTACGCTCGGCGCTCTCGATGCGCTTGTTGCGCCAGCAGCTGCGGCACAATGCCACATATCGGTCGTCGCCGCCAATCTCCACCTGATTGCCATCGGTAACGATGTTGCCTTGGGCATCAATGCGGGCGTTGATGCTGGTCTTGCGACCACAGGCACAGGTCGATTTAATCTCCTCTATCGAGTCGGCAATCTCAAATAATCGGCGTGAGCCGTCAAAAAGGTGAGACTGGAAGTCGGTGCGTAACCCGTAGCACACCACATTAGTGCCATAGTCATCCACGATGCGTGCCAGTTGGTCGATTTGCTCCTCCGAGAGAAACTGCGCCTCATCAATAAGAATCCAATCCTTGACCACGAGACTGCTCTCATAAAGCTCGCTCACATAGTCATAGATATTCATCTCGCGATAAATCCAACTGCACTCACGCTCGATGCCGATGCGGGAGCGTATCACGTTCTCCTTTTCACGGTTGTCGATAATGGGTTTCATGCACAAGTACTTGAGCCCTCGCTCCTCGAAGTTATAGGCTTGAGTGAGCAGCAGTGCCGTCTTTGCCGACCCCATAGTTCCGTATTTGAAATATAACTTTCCTCGTCCGTTCATAGCAACCGCAAAGTTAGATAATAATACCTCAATAGCTACGCTAAAAACCGAAAAGTTATTAACAATGTCACAATCTTCACGACAAACATTACCCCAAATAATATTTTTCAGAAAAAACTTTTTAAAAAAACGAATATTACAGAAAATATCCATAATTTTGCACCCGAGAAATGAATTTACGCCAAAAGACATACACTTGGCTATTGCTAGCGATACTGCTGTCGATGCAAGCCATAAATGCTGTTCACATCCATGAACCGCAAACGCTTCATGCCAGCGATGATTATTGTGAGATGTGCGCTCACCATGTCAAGCACTATAGTCACATTAGCGCTGGAGATTATCACATGCATCCTTGTCTTTTGTGCCAAATCAATAGCAGTTATCAGTTCACTTTACATTCCACACCATTATGGACTATACAACAAAGTGTAACCACAATTGACTGCCCTCTAACTATCTCATTGCCTGCCATTACACCCAACCACAGGCAATCACGAGCTCCACCAGTGATTTTGATATAATTCTTCTAGCATCTTCTTGAGAAGATTTAATCACATTTTATATTATATCAAATCACTTAAAAAAACAAATGAACAAATTCTTATTTGTTGCTATGGCTATAGTCATGGCAACCCTTAGCAATATAAACTTATATGCTCAAGAAAGTGAAGACTCATTAGAATCGGTACACTTGGGCAACGTAGTGATTACCGCCAACCACACTGCCACCTTGCAGCGACTGGCACCAGCAATGATACAGGTGACAGGAAGGCGACTGCTCGATGCGGTGAACGCCGCCTGCGTTGGCGACGCCTTGTCGTTCCAGCCTGGTGTGCGCATCGAGGACGATTGCAGCAACTGCGGCTACAAGCAGGTGCGCATCAATGGTCTCGACGGGCACTACTCTCAAATCCTCATCGACTCTCGCCCCGTGTTCTCAGCGGTGAGCAATCTCTACGGCATCGAGCAGTTGCCGTCGTGCATGATTAATCAGATTGAGGTGATGCGTGGCGGCGGCTCGGCGTTGTATGGCGCCTCGTCGGTAGCGGGAACAATCAACATCATCACCCGCACACCATCAACCAACAGCCTTGAGGCGAGCCACACTATCACATCGATAGGCTGCGGCAGCACCTTCGACAACAACACATCATTTAATGCGTCACTCATCGATGACGACATCACTAAAGGCATAACCGTCTTTGCCAACAACCGCTATCGTCAGGGCTACAGCCACACCGATGACGGCTACACTACCCTACCTCGACTGAACATGCAGACTATAGGGACAAAGATGTTCTATAAACCAAGCGCCCGTTCGCAATTAGCTCTCACCTATTATTTCATGCACGACAACCGCCGTGGCGGCAACAAGATGCATGAGGAACCCGAGAACGCCAACATCTGCGAGCAGGCTCGCCACAATATGCACAACGCCAACCTGTCGTGGGAATGGACAAGCTATGACCACAAGTGGCACTACGATGTCTATGCCGCTTTGGCATCCATCAACCGCCACAGCTACACTGGCGGCTACGGCACCGACGAAGACCCCGACCCCGACGCTTCGCTGTACTACAGCCGCACCACCGACTTGACTTGGATGCTCGGAACTCTTGGGCGGTATAGCTTCGACAAACTTCTCTTCATGCCAGCACAGCTAACCATCGGTTTTGAATACAACAACGACCGCCTTAGAGACATCGCGCTTGGCTACAATTTCGAGACCAAACAATCCACCCACATCACAAGCGGATATTTACAGAACGAATGGAAAAATGAGACGTGGAGTTTCCTCATTGGTGCGCGCATCGACAAGCACAACTTGGTGAAGAATGCCATCTTTAGCCCACGCGTCAATCTTAGATATAGCCCATCTAAACAAATCACGTTACGCGCCACCTACGGCGAAGGGTTCCGCGCTCCGCAGATTTTTGACGAGGAGATGCACATAGAGATGGCTGCCGGCAATCGTTTCAAGATTCACCTCGCCGATGGGCTAAAAGAGGAGCGCAGCCGCACCTTCACGTTGTCGGCAAACGGCTATCACTCGTTTGAGACCTTCAACTTCAACTGGATGATTGAGGGATTTCACACTTCTTTAACTAATGTGTTTGCCGAGAGAGAAACCGACATTGTAGATTCACAAGGCTGCACCGTCATTGAGCGATATAATGGCAGCGGAGCGAAGGTGATGGGCATTTCCACAACTCTTGATTTCATGTTCTCACGCACCGTTGACCTCGAGATGGGAGCCACCTTCCAACGAAGCCGTTACAACGAAGCGGAGCAGTGGAGCGACGACATAGCACCACAACGCAAAATGTTCCGAACTCCAAATGCCTATGGCTACTGCAATGTTAAAGTGACTCCGTTAAACAATTTCGACATCGACGTTACCGGGACCTGCACTGGCAGTATGCTTGTGCAGCATTATGAAAGCAGTGGCACTCCAGTAGATGTGGAAGTCAATACACCCACTTTTTGGGACATGAGCATGAAGCTGTCCTACAAGTTCAACATCTTCAACAAAGTACAGATGAATGTAAATGGTGGCATCATCAACATCTTCAACCAGTTCCAGAAAGACCTCGACACAGGTCCAGAACGCGACAGCGCCTATATCTACGGTCCATCGCTGCCACGAAGCATTTACCTTGGTATTGGTTTCAAGTTGTAGTATTCAGCTGACGAGCTAAGGCAATGATAATTGTTGCCACACTACCCTTTCGCAGTATCAACTCACACTACAGCTCACAAAAACTTCAAACTCACATCGTGAAATAAAAAAACTCTCATGAATTAGCGGAAAATCAATATTTTTCGCTAATTTTGCAGTTTGTTAAGCGCATAAATCAAAAAACATATAAAAAACAAATATCTTTCACATTAACAACTAATTTTTATGAATCGCTTTTTAAAAACAACACTTATGGCATCATTAGCGGCTTTGATGGCATTGACTGCTTGTAAATCAGACAAAGCAGCTAACGCGTTGGCCATTGAAATCAAAGACGGGAAATTCACCCCCGAGGTACTATTGGCACTTGGACGCGTGAGCGACCCGCAAGTGTCGCCCGACGGCACCCGCATCCTCTTCAATGTCAACTATCAGAACATTGAGGAAAACAAAGGCAATAGCGACATCTGGGTAATGGACACCGACGGTAAGACACCTGCTGTCAATATCACTAACACCCCCAGCAGCGAAAACAACGCTGTGTGGATTAACGATGGAGCAATGATTGCATTCCTCTATTGCGACCCCAAAAAGGAAGACGCTAAAACTCAGGTATGGGTAATGAACGCCGACGGCAGCAGCCGCAAGCCCGTTAGTGAGCTTGAGAATGGCGTTGACGGTTTTGTCATCTCGCCCGACGGTAACAAGATTGTCATGATCAGCAACGTGAAATATGGCAAGACCCTGCCCACCGACCACTACCCCGAACTCGACAAAGCCAACGCACGCATCATCGACGACATGATGTATAAGCATTGGGACCAGTGGGTGACCGAAGTGCCTCACCCCTTTGTCGCCGACTTCACTGGCAATGTGGTAAAAGATCCTAAGGACATTCTTGAGGGCACAGAATATGAGTCTCCTATGCTTCCCTGGGGAGGCATTGAGTCTTTTGCTTGGACAGCCGACAGCAAGCAGCTCATCTACACTTGCCGCAAGAAAACCGGCAAGGAGTATGCTTTCTCGACCAACAGCGACCTTTACCTCTATGACGTGGAAAGCGGAAAGACCGTCAAGAACCTCACCGAGGGCATGATGGGTTACGATACCAACCCACGCGTGTTCAAGGACAAGCTGGCGTTCCTCTCGATGGAGCACGACGGCTATGAGGCCGACAAGAATCGCATCATGCTTCTTGACCTCAAGGGCGACAGCGCAAAAGCTGTTGACCTCACCGAGAATTGGGACTACAGCGCCGACGACATCGCATGGGCACCCGACGGCAAACACATCTACTTCCTTGCTCCTTACATGGGCACCATACCCATGTTCCGAATCAACATTGAGACACAACAAGTTGATACCATTAGCCCTGTTAACAGCAAAGAGGAAGACAACAAATATTACGACTTTGGCGCTATCGTTCCTTTGAAAGACGGCAAAGTGATTACTCTGCGCCACAACTATGCTGACCCCAATGAGATTTACAGCATGGAGATGGGCAAAGAACCTGTCCAGCTCACTCACGTTAATGATGAAATCCTCAAGCAGCTCAAGCCCATCACAATCAAGAAAGAGATTGTGAAGACTACCGACGGTAAAGACATGACAGTGTGGGTAGTTTTGCCACCGGACTTCGACCCCAACAACAAGTATCCTTCTATCTTCTTCTGTGAGGGTGGTCCACAGTCGCCAGTGAGCCAGTTCTTCTCCTATCGCTGGAACTTCCGCCTAATGGCAAGTCAGGGCTATGTGGTTATCGCTCCCAACCGTCGCGGCCTGCCAGGATTCGGCACCGAGTGGAACGCACAAATCAGCGGCGACTACGGAGGCCAGAATATGAAAGACTACATGAGCGCAGCCGAGTACATGAAACAGCAGCCTTACATCGATGGCGACCGCATGGGTGCCGTGGGCGCAAGTTATGGTGGATATTCGGTTTACTGGCTTGCCGGCAACCACAACAACACCTTTGCTTGCTTCCTGGCTCACGCAGGAATCTTCAACATTGAGGCTCAGTACCTCGAGACCGAGGAGATGTGGTTTGTGCAATGGGATCTTGGTGGTCCTCGTTGGGAGAAAGACAATGCAATGGCTCAAAAATCATATCGTGAGGCCAATCCCATCAACTTTGTTGAGAACTGGAACACACCAATCATGATAACCGCCGGCGAACTAGACTACCGCATCGTTTTCACCCAGGCTTGTCAGGCATTCAACGCGGCACAGATTCGTGGCATACCATCACGCATGGTGCTCTTCCCCGAGGAGAACCACTGGATTCTGCGCCCACAGAATGCTCTGGTATGGCATCGTGAGTTCTTCAAGTGGCTCGACACATGGCTGAAACCTGGCAGCGAGGCAGCTAAGGCTTACAAAGCCGAACAAGAGGCTAAAGCAAAAATCAAAGCTGAGGAGAACAAAGGTCAGGAGACCCCAATGCCAAAAGTGCAGAATGAGCTGCACATTACAAACCCCGACTTGAAGTAACACTTCAACACTCAACACATAAAACTGGGGCACAAGTTCAATGCTTGTGCCCCAATTCTATAATTATATGTAATGACAATCAGTTTCCCAGAATGATATTATAGACAGCGGTGACGTCGGCGGCGGTGATTTCTCCGTCACCAGTTTGGTCGCCGTTAATGGCGTGGCTGTAGTCATTGTTGAGCATCACGTCGTAGAGAGCAGTGACATCGGCAGCTGTGACGTTGCCATCACCGTTTACATCGCCAGGAATAGCGGTGCTGGCACCGCAAATGAACTTCACATGATACAGGCGCCCCCCATTATCGTAACGTAAACGGTCGCCCAATTCTTCTTCATAGCTAGAGATAAAATCAAAACTCAAAATATAGGTCTGCCCAGCTTCTAATCCCTGAAGGATGTTGAGATTGATGTTATCGGCAACCCATTTACCGTCTTCGGTTTTAGTAGCGTGAATCGAAAGCCATCCGTCATTAGATTCTCCCTCTTTGTAGATTGCGTAATCCATAAAGATGTCTTCCACATCAACATTCACGTCAACCTCAAACCTATTGAGATAGAAGTTATTCACTGGAGCTTCAATCTCCACGTCATCAAAGCCTGATGCTGGCAGTTGTTCAGAAACAAACTCATTATCGACATTTGCTGTGACTTTAACGGCTGTGATAGCAGGTGCGGAACCTTCCATATTAAGGATGTACTGGCAGTTGTAGGTCTGCTTGTAGCTGTCCCACACGTCGTAGATGGGCTGAGAGTAAACAGTGACATAGAACATCTTATCGGCGGGCAGCGAATTGGGACTAAGCGTCATAGTTCCATCGCATTTCACATCCATCTCATCCATGTGCTGTCCAGCATTGAGAAGACAGCCTTCGGGTAGCATATAATCCTTTTTAAGATAGAAGCCAACGATGTGAAGGTTGTTATAGTCAATGAACTGGTTAGGCAACAGCTGCACATCGCCAAGATAGAGGCGCTTGATGTTGTCCTGAGCTGTCATCGCATCGCCTGCCATCTGCTCAGTCACATGCATAAACATTGGTTCCCAGTAGTTGGGGTCACTCAGGTCGCTTTGCGAGAAGAACGCTGGTTTAGAGGCATCGATAGGCTCAATGATGAGCTGGAATTGCGGACCATTACCCTTCTTCCCCCACTCATAAGTATTGAGTGTGAACTTGTAATTACCACTTTCGTTAATACCTACAAACTCTATATAATTGTCAGTAATAACTGGGTCAAGCAATTCAATGTTACCGCCACCACCATTGTTAGGTACAGTGTAAAGCAGTTTTCCAGCAAGGTTGTAAACACCACCAGCCACATAGTCAAGATTGGCAGTCTGTGTAGAGCCGTTGTTAAATATGATGAACTCGGTGCGGTCTGCCTCATTAATGTCGGGACCTATCCACTGGTAAACTGGATTGCCATCGGTTGTGTTGCCAACCAAAGTGATGGGATCACCTGGCCAGGTCCCTGAATTGGTGAAATTGGTGCCTGTAGTGTTGCTCCAAACCCACACGTTGCACTTGGTCCAACTTGCAGGGGCGATGAAGTAAGCAAACTCCTTACCCTCAACATAAACGACAGTACTTGGCAGAGTGTTTATGTCAAAGCCGGTTGGAGTGATGTAAGTGTCGGTGACGTCTTGGTACTCGCCTTCTTCGGGGTCAAACACATAAAAACCAGTTCCTGTGACACCCATGATGTTGCTGGTCTGAATCGCAGGGTCTTCACCATCGTCAAAAATGATGTTGATAGCATCCTCCACAAAACTCTGAGTGAACCAAACCAAGCCATCACTAGTTGTGGTGTAGGTTTGTGTCTCATCCATCTGTGTGCCTGGCCACGCGCCGTTTAGAGCAGTGCCAGCGCCATTCCACACATAGAGGAATGGAGCGTCACCTGTAGTGGTGCGAACATTGACAGTAACAGTAGCGTTTGCGCTAATTGCAACAAATGCTATTGCAAAAAATAAAAACATAATTTTTTTCATAATGATAAAAAATTAATTATTTATTAATGAATATTTTATTCTTTAAGCGAAGCAAGGGCATTATCGAGTTTAATCAACTGCTCTCGCACCTGTTTTAAGCGATCTACTACCTCAAACTGCTTAGAAATGCCGTCGCGGTTGCGTTTTATCATAGCTTGGGCTGCATCAAGCTTGAGGCCCTTCTCCTTGACGAGATAATAAATCATCTTTATGGTCTCAATATCCTTGACAGTATATACCCTGATGTTCTTAGTGTTACGCTTGGGCTTGATTACCGTGAACTCCTTCTCCCAAAACCTTAAAGTGGATGCGGGAATGCCAAGAATCTCAGCCACATCGCCTATTTTATAAAACTTCTTGCTCAGTTTGTCATCCATAAATTACTATCTGATTTCGTTTTTTTGACTTTATTAATATAGAAAATACGAGTAAAATTATTAACTTTGCCCGAAATTTTGGTGCTAAAGTAACAACATTTTTGTGACTTGTGCAAGAAAAATATAGGTAAATTACTAAAAACCACATAAAAAAGTCATGTTGACAGCTAAAGAAATCAGAGAATCTTTCAAGAAGTATTTCGAGGAGCACGACCACCACATTGTTCCGTCGGCTCCCATGGTAATTAAAGACGACCCAACGCTCATGTTCACCAACGCGGGCATGAACCAGTTCAAAGACATCATCTTAGGAAACAAAGAAGCCCAGTGGCGACGTGTCGCCGACTCACAGAAGTGCCTTCGCGTGAGCGGCAAGCACAACGACCTCGAGGAAGTGGGTCACGACACCTACCATCACACCATGTTTGAGATGCTCGGCAACTGGTCATTTGGCGACTACTTCAAGAAGGAAGCGATAGACTTCTGCTGGGAATATCTGGTTGATGTGCTAAAACTTGACCCAAGCATGATGTATGCCACTGTGTTTGAAGGCTCACCCGACGAAGGGCTGGAGCGCGACAACGAGGCCGCATGTTACTGGGAGCAGCACCTTCCCAAAGACCACATCATCAACGGGAACCGTCACGATAACTTCTGGGAGATGGGCGACACTGGACCCTGTGGGCCGTGCTCTGAGCTTCACATCGACCTGCGCAGCGACGAGGAGAAAGTCGCCGTGCCTGGCGCCGAGCTCGTCAATAAAGACAACCCACAGGTAATCGAGATTTGGAACCTCGTGTTCATGCAGTATAACCGCAAGGCCGACGGCTCGCTTGAGCCACTGCCTGCCAAAGTGATTGACACTGGCATGGGATTCGAACGTCTGTGCATGGCATTGCAAGGCAAGAAGTCTAATTACGACACCGACGTGTTCCAACCACTCATCAAGACCATCGGCATTCTTGCCGGCAAGGAATATGGCAAAGATCATGACACCGATGTCGCCATGCGCGTTGTCGCCGACCATGTGCGCACCATCGCTTTCTCTATTGCCGATGGTCAGCTGCCAAGCAACGCAAAGGCAGGTTATGTGATTCGTCGCATCTTACGCCGCGCTGTGCGCTACGGCTACACCTTCCTCGGCTTCAAGGAGGCGTTTATGCACCTGCTCGTTGACACCCTCATCGAGTCGATGGGCGAGGCCTATCCCGAATTGCCTGCACAAGCCGACCTCATCAAGCATGTCATCAAGGAAGAGGAAGATGCCTTCCTGCGCACTCTCGACACTGGCATGAAGATGATTGACGGCGTGATTGTCAAAGCCAAAGCCGACAACCAAAAGGAGATTGACGGTGCTGTGGCGTTCACCCTCTATGATACCTACGGCTTCCCTCTCGACCTCACCGAACTCATTCTCAAAGAGAACGAGATGACTGTCAATAAGGAACAGTTCGACGCCGAGATGGCAAAGCAGAAGCAGCGTGCGCGCAATGCCGCCGCCGTAGAGGCAAGCGACTGGGTGGAGCTGCAAGAGGGCGTGACAGAGTTTGTGGGCTACGACCTCACCGAGTGTGAGACCAAGATACTGCGCTACCGCCATGTGGTGCAAAAGAAGAACGAGTTTTATCAAGTGGTTCTCGCAACTACCCCATTTTATGCCGAGATGGGCGGTCAAGTGGGTGATAAGGGATGGCTCATCAATGGCGACGAGAAGATTGAGATCATCGACACCAAACGTGAGAATAACCTGCCTGTACACATCGTCAAGAAAATGCCTGCCGACCCAAGCGCCATTTTTGTGGCACAAATCGACACGAAGGCTCGCCAGGCGATAGCCTGCAACCACACTGCTACCCACCTGCTCCACTATGCTCTGCGTCAAGTGCTAGGCACTCATGTGGAGCAGAAAGGCTCGTATGTTGATGCCAACATGCTTCGCTTCGACTTCTCACACTTCAAGAAGATGACCCCTGAGGAGATACGCCAAGTTGAGCATCGCGCCAACGCCCTTGTGCGTGAGGCGATACTTCGTGAAGAGCATCGAGAAGTTCCTATTGCTGAGGCTCGCGAGATGGGTGCTATGGCACTCTTTGGCGAGAAATATGGCGACAAGGTGCGCGTGATCAAGTACGGCGACTCGGTGGAGTTGTGTGGTGGCACTCATGTCGCCAATTCGGGCAACATCGGCATGATAAAGATTGTAAGCGAGAGCTCTATCGCCGCCGGCATACGCCGCATCGAGGCCATCACAGGCGAGAATGTGGAGAATGCTATGGACACAATAGAAGACACCATCAAGGGCATCAAGGAAATTTTCAATAATGCCCCCGACATTATGACAGCAATCAATAAGTCGATTAGTGAGAATGCCAATCTCCACAAGCAAGTTGACGAGTTCATCAAGGAGCGCGTGAAAATGCTCAAGGAGAAACTCTACACCACATCAGTTATGGTAGGCGATATTGCTGTGCTGAAACTTCATGGACCGTTTGAGACCGACATTGTCAAGAGCCTCGCACTATCCATCAAGAGCGACAAGCAGCCTAAGGTGGCATTTGTCGCAGCAACCCACAGCAACGACAAACCCATGCTCACCATCGCCCTGAGCGATGACCTCGTGAGTGAAGGCAAGAATGCTGGCACGATTATCCGCGAGGCCGCCAAGCTCATTCAAGGCGGTGGCGGCGGTCAGCCAGGGTTCGCCCAAGCTGGCGGCAAGAACGTGGGAGGCCTCGACGCAGCACTAAACAAGATTATCGAACTGCTTGAAATAAATAGCTAACAAGAAACAAGCTGACAAGCTGAGGAGACAAGTGTATATCATTATGCCATTGCCTTGTCAGCTTGTCCCTAGTCAGCTCGTAAACTAAAGAAATCATTTATTTTTAAAACACAATAAAAATTATGTTGAAAGAAATTCTAGCTATCTCGGGACGTCCCGGATTGTACCGTCTTGTAAAATACGGCAAAAACGTTATCATCGTTGAAAACATCACCGACAAAAAACGTGGCATTGCCAGCTCAAGAGACAAAGTCATCTCACTTGGAGATATCTCTATGTACACCGAGAGTGGCGACAAGCCACTCGGAGAGATTCTTGAGGTGATAAAGACAAAATATGACGCAAAACCTCTTGATGTCGCCAAATATAAGGAGCCAGAGGCATTGCAGGCGTTTTTCAAAGAGGTTGTACCCGACTTTGACGTGGACCGCGTTTACAACACCGACATCAAGAAACTCATCAACTGGTACAACTTCCTTATCAACAGCGGCATGACCGACTTCCTTCCAAAAGAAGAAGAAACCGCCGAAGAGGAAAAGGACGCTGACAAATAAATAGCTGACAAGCTAACGAGGAACAAGCTAACAAGGCAATAGTATTATTCACCATTTGGCTTGTTCCTTGTTAGCTCGTTTGCTCGTTAGCTTAAAAATCATGACTACCATGACACATTTCAACAAACTAATAGTCTTAGTAGCATTGCTGTTGGCAATGTTGAGTGTGTCGTGCAATGTGATGAGACAAGCTAATGACGATGACAGTGGCTACCCTACTAAACGCGGTCGCACCACGAGTTCTGTGAGGCGCACGAGCGGCAACCACAACCGCGATTGGGCAAAGACAAAACCCAACGATGACGGCTATTACGACGACAGAGGCATTGACAACGGCCCCACTGCCACCGACGAGGAATGGAAACGACTCGACATCACGCTCAGCCGAAACGACAACAAAGCTCTATACAAAGAAATCAAGAGTTGGCTGGGCACACCCTATAGCGGTGGCGGGCACACTAAGCAAGTGGGCACCGACTGCTCAGGGTTTGTCATGGAACTCTATCTCTGCGTCTATGACATAGCGTTGGAGCGGCGAGGCGGTCTCCAATATTACAACAACTGCACACCTATCGACAAAGAAGCCTTGCGAGAAGGCGACCTCGTGTTCTTCAACAACGGAGAAGGCGGCAAAATCTCTCACGTGGGAATATACCTTAAAGACAACAAATTCGCCCACGCCTCATCATCACGAGGCGTAGTAATCGACGACCTAACAGCAAAATACTATGTAAAACACTTCTTCGCCGCAGGTAGAGTGAAGAGATAAGGGGGGCAGTTCAGTCTTTTGCTTGTCAACGCAACTAACTTGACTTGCTACGAGAGAACTTGTGTGAAAAAAGGAGTTATCTATTGTGTAATATAAAAGCACCACTCGTTTTTATGCTGTAATAAGGCACTTTTAGCTCTTGGCATTCTTTCTCAAGGGCGGGGATATTGTCGTCGTAGATGTCGCCTGAGAGGACAATGGTTTTCACGTCAAAGAGTTTTCTCGCTTTAGCGATTGTGGAATGATACTGCTTTGTCACCAGCAGGAAGTCAAACTTCACCTCACTGCTATCGGCTGGCTCGTAGTTCTTCCAATGCCCTTTGCCCACCGAGAGTATCTTCTTGTCGAACATCATGGCATAAGGATGATTGACAATGCCTCCTTCAATCGAACATATTGTTGAATCGACAAGCATCAATGAGTCAATGCTGTAGTGTGCTAGGAAAGCCTTGTGGTGACGCTTGAAGGCCTCTACATCAAAATCGTTCTCCACATCGGGCACCCACAGCAACGCTTTGCCGTGATTGTGACAGAGCACTGGCGTGGAGTTATAGGAGTTGAAAATCACCATTCCCTGCTTAGGAGTTGTGACATCCACCACAATGCCGTGAGCCAAACCTATCACCAGCACCACTCCAGCCGCCAAGAGCCATCGAATGTTGCGGCGGTAGAGCCACATCGTCACCAAAACAAGTATGGCATAATAAACCACCACCGCCACCCAAGTGACATAGACATCGTTATGCCCTAACCTCCAAGTGCTGAGCCAATTCACCGAACCATTGATAAACGTCGTCATCCAGTCGAGAACACTATTCAACCATCCAATTGAGCCACCCATAGTGAGCAATAACAATATTACAGCGCCAATAATCATAAAAATGGGGAAAACTGGCAAAATGACGAAATTGGCAAGCACTGTCATCACCGACAGTGTGTTGAAATAATAGGCGGTCAGGATTGTTGACGATAACATCGCAACCAGCGATGTCAAGAACAATGAATAGAGATATTTCAGCAACCTGTTTGAAGGGTATTTTATCTCAAAAGTCTGAAAGAAAACTATCAACGCAGCCACTGTGATGAAACTCAACTGGAAACCCACACTATACAACGCTCCGGGTGAGAAGACGAGTATCACCAGTGCCGCGGCTGCCACCGAGTTGAGTGGCGTGGATTTACGGTAGAACAATGTGGACATAAACACAAAGGCAATCATCACCGTTGCCCTCACCACCGATGGCGACATTCCAGTAAGCACATCATAGCCTATCAACAGCAACAAGGTAATGACCAATCGCAGTTTCTTAGCACGCATGTAGTCAAGAGGGAAAAGCAAAAACCATATCAGCAACGTGATAATCGCGACATGCAAACCGCTGAGAGCAAGCACATGAGCCACGCCAACAACCGAAAAATGTTCGCGGGTCTCGGGAGTGATGAAATCATCATTGCCAAGCAGCACGGCAATCAGCATAGATTGCGTCTCAGGAGCAAGAGAGGAATTCAAAATTTTATGTTCAAGTGTTTGCCGCAGGTTCTCCGCTCTTGTCAGCAGAGTGGGCGACTCCCCTACTTTCGTCACCGACTCTAATTTGGCGTGCTGCCGGTAGCGGATGCCTTTGTGCAGCAGATAGGTCGCATAGTCCATCTCATCGGGATTGCCCAAATTCCTTACTGGCTCAATGTTCAGCTTAAACGCAATCAAATCGCCAGGTGCTGATTCATAATCGCAACCTCTGGTTGATAAGATAATATGTGATTTTTTCAGTGGAGCTTCACCTTCATCAAGTTTTAAAAGCTTGACTTGCATCTCCATGCTCTTCTCGTGAAAGTCGATGCTCTCAATTCTTCCCAGCACAGCTTTGCTATTCACTTCTTTGAGATTTAGTTCGGGTGGCGTCGCTATATATGCCGCAAACCAGCCCACCGCAATCATAAACATCGACAAAGGTATAATGTGGAAACCTCGCAGTCTCAATGCCACAGCAGGCGATTTCATCAGCACCATAAGCGATAGCAAGGCAACACCTGACAATGCCGCCAATGTGATAGGCAACCATAAAAAAGGCACTACCTTAAACAGCAGAATGCCAACAACTAAAGGAACCAGCAATATCAAAACTGGCAATCTCGACAAGATGCTTGGTGAGCCCATAACAATTGAGAAAAGGGCTATTGTTCGGTCCAGATTCTATAAGACTCAAATGCTTGTAGCAGAAGCATTTCAAGCCCGTTTTTCACTTTTGCCCCACGTTCTGCCGAGAGTCTCATGAACGTAGTCTCACTGGGATTATACACCAGGTCATAGCACAGATGCGCCGAAGTGATAAAGCGGTAAGGAATAAGAGGACATGTCTCGGTGAAAGGATAGGTGCCGAGTGGCGTAGTGTTGATAATCAGTTTATGATCATGGATCATCTGTTTGGTAAGCTCCTCGTAGGTAATGGTCTGTGCCGATTTCTTGCGCGACACCAGACTCACTTCAATTCCCAGCGATTCAAGAACCGCCCTCACAGCTTTGCATGCTCCACCTGTTCCCAAAATCAACGCCCTATTCATCTCGGGTGTCAGCGATGGCACTAAGGAGTTTTTAAAACCATTGAAATCGGAGTTATATCCAATCATTCTCAGCACGCCGTCACCAGAATTTTTAATTATCTTAATGACATTTACCGCCCCAACCATCTTGGCAGTCTCATCAAGCTCATCCATATATGGAATCACCTCTTCTTTATAGGGAGAAGTAACATTTAGGCCATAAATATTGGGATACTCGCTTAAAATCGACATCAAGTCACTCACGTCATCTATCTCAAAGTTGATATAACTGGCATCAATCTCCTCGGCGATGAACTTCTGGTTAAAGAAATCCATCGAGAAGGAATGCGTCAGCGATTTCCCAATCAAGCCATATATCTTACTCTGAGCCGCCACGACGTGTTGAAATCTATAGTTTTTAGTTCTCAGCTGACGAGCTTAAGAACTAGCAAGGCAAATTTAATGCTGCAACAACTCACATTGCCTTGTTTGCTTGTATCTTATCTGCTCGTTAGCTTCATTGTTAAAATTTCGCAAAATTAATCAAAAATGATAGCACCACCAAA
The DNA here is from genome assembly GCA_937916085.1 of uncultured Prevotellaceae bacterium. Lineage (GTDB taxonomy): Bacteria > Bacteroidota > Bacteroidia > Bacteroidales > Muribaculaceae > Sodaliphilus. The sequence goes on from CALGGO010000090.1 coordinate 92,671, forward strand.
TATTTGAGTATTTTTTTGATTTTTTCCCTGCTTTGAAAGTTCTTCCTTGCAAAAAAAATTGAAAAACTGCGTTTTTCATTTTGTTTTTCTCTCAACTTACACTAATTTTGCACGTTTATGGGACGAATATTAGCTATCGACTATGGTCGCAAGCGGTGCGGAATCGCTGTGACGGATCCTCTAAAGATTATCGCCAATGGTCTTGAAACCGTTGCCACTCACAAACTTATGGACTACCTCAAAGACTATTTAAGCCATGAGGAGGTGGAGCTGATTGTGATTGGCCAACCCACTCAACTCAACGGCGAGCCCAGTGAGAGCATGCGCTACATCACGCCATTCGTCAACCGCCTGAAAAAGGAGATGCCCGATATGCCTATTGAGATGGTTGACGAGCGTTTCACCTCTACCCTCGCCCACCAAGCGATGATCGACGGCGGCATGAAGAAGAGCGACCGCCGCGACAAAGCACGCGTCGATACCATAGCCGCCAGCATCATCTTGAACGATTATCTGCAAAGCAAACAATATAACAACACACTATGATACTACCTGTTTATATCTACGGCCAACCCGTGCTGCGCAAAGTGGCAGAGCCCATCGACAAGGACTTTCCCGTCCTCGCCGAACTTATCCAGAACATGAAGGACACCATGTACGACAGCGACGGCATTGGCATCGCCGCGCCACAGGTTGGCGTGAGCGCAAGAATCATTTACATTGACGTGGATGCATTGAGTGACAAGTTTCCCGAACTCAAGGACAAACGCTTGGTGCTTATCAACCCCGAAATCGATATTGACGAGGACAGCCCCACCGAGAGCCGCGAGGAAGGCTGCCTGAGCGTGCCAGGCATCCATGAGAATGTGACGCGCCACACTAAGCTGCACATCAACTACTTCGACGAGAATTGGCAGGAGCACAACGAGGACATCGAGGGTTTTCTCGCCCGCGTCATCCAGCACGAATATGACCATCTGGAGGGACACGTATTCACCGACCACATCTCGGCAATACGCAAACAGATGATTCGCAACAAACTCAACAATATGGTAAAGGGCAAGGTTGATTGCGACTACCGCATTAAGCCCTACAAACCAGCAAGGAGAAGATAAGTGTTAAGTGATAAGTGTTAAGTGATAAATAGGGATAAGGCGTGCCTTGTCCATAATCTAAAAACTCTAGAAAATCTAGAAAAAACTGTAAACTATAAAAATATGAGACTTATTATTGAACCTGACTACGAGCAGGTATCGGCTTGGGCGGCCAATTATGTGGCCTCGCGCATCAACGAGGCAAAACCCACTCCCGAGAAACCTTTTGTATTAGGATGCCCCACCGGCAGTTCACCACTTGGCATGTACCGCAAACTCATCGAACTCAACAAAGCCGGCAAGGTGTCGTTCCAAAATGTGGTGACTTTCAACATGGACGAGTATGTGGGTCTGCCCGAGGAACACCCCGAGAGCTACCACAGCTTTATGTGGAATAATTTCTTCTCGCACATCGACATCAAGAAGGAGAATGTGAACATCCTCAACGGCAATGCCGAAGACCTCGAGAAAGAGTGTACCGAATATGAAGAGCGCATCAAGGCGGCTGGCGGCATCGATCTTTTCATGGGTGGCGTAGGTCCCGACGGACACATCGCTTTCAACGAGCCAGGGTCGTCGTTGACCTCGCTCACACGCATGAAGACCCTCACTCAAGACACCATTATCGCCAACAGCCGCTTCTTCGACGACGACGTGAACAAAGTGCCTAAGACCGCTCTAACCGTAGGTGTTGGCACCGTGATGGCTGCCCGCAGCGTGATGATTATCGTAAATGGCTACAAGAAGTCCCGCGCCCTGCAACAGGCGGTGGAAGGCGGCGTGTCGCACATGTGTACCCTCAGCGCCCTGCAAATGCACCGCAAGGCTATCATCGTTTGCGACGAGGACGCTACTATGGAATTGAAAGTGAGCACCTATCGCTACTTCAAAGACATCGAGAGCGCACACCTCGACCCAGCAACACTTTTATAAGACAATTAAGGACAATATCATTTAAGCATTAGATACAATTAATTAAGGACAATTGCCTCTGTAGTATTTAAGCGGAGACAATTGTCCTTAAAATTTTCAAAAACCAAAGCGGTTGTCCTTAATTGTCTTTTAACACTCAACGACGGCGGCGCTTGCTGGTCTTGCCGCCACGGGTTGATTTGCCTTTAGCAGCTTTGCCCCTAGTCTCCTCGCGGCGGGTGCTGTTGCCGCGCTGTCCTCGTTTCTGGCGGCGTGACGACCTGCCGCCCTCATACTCGGCACGCAGTCGGTCGGTAGCCGTCTCACGCGACATCTGCGACGCGTAGGTGATTGGTGCCTTGTCGATGCGGTGGCTGCCAGCGGGATTCTCTCTATCAACAAGCACAAAGTCGAGCTGCTTCTTTACCAGGTCAGCACGCGCCACCTGAATCGTCACCGTGTCGCCGAGCTGGTATTTCTTGCCACGGCGGCGGCCACGAATCATGTAGTTCTTCTCGTCATACTCGTAGAAGTCATCATCGAGGTCACGCACGGCAATCATGCCCTCGCAGTGAGTCTCGTTAAGCTCCACATACACGCCCCACTCTGTCACACCCGAGATTTTGCCCTCATAGACCTCGCCCAAGCGAGCGCCCATAAATTCCACCTCTTTATATTTTATTGAGGCGCGCTCGGCATTGGCGGCGAGCTGCTCCTGACTGCTCACGTGCTGGCAGTCTTCCTCAAGTTTCTCGGGATTTACGGTGCGCGCGCCCTTCTCGGCATACTTGTCGAGCAGGCGGTGTACCATCACATCGGGATAGCGGCGAATGGGTGAAGTGAAATGGGTGTAGTAGTCAAATGCCAAACCGTAATGCCCCACGTTCTCACTCGAATACACTGCCTTTGCCTGCGACTTGATGGCGAGTAGCGAAATAAGGTCTTCCTCAGGTTTTCCCTTGATTTCTACAAGCAATTTATTGATGGAGCGGTTCACCTCCTTTGCGCTTCCGCTAATCTTAAGGGTGTGACCAAAGTGCGCTGCGATGTCGGCTACATTGTTAAGCTTCTCCTGGTCGGGCTGCTCATGGATGCGATAGACAAATGCCTTCGCCTTCTTGCTTGGCGGCACTTTGCCTATGTGGGCTGCTACGGTGCGGTTGGCAAGCAGCATAAACTCCTCGATAAGCTGGTTGGCCTCTTTCGACACATGCAGATGCACAGCGGTGGGAGTGCCATTCTCGTCGATGTCAAAATATTTCTCTTCACGGTTAAATTCCACTGCGCCTTCTTCAAAACGCTGTTTGCGAAGTTTCTGTGCCAACTTGTGGAAGGTGAGGATTTCCTCTGCTAAATCGCCCTTGCCAGTCTCAATGATTTCCTGCGCCTCCTCGTAGCAGAAGCGACGGTCGCTGTTGATTACAGTGTGGCAAATCTTGTATTTATACACCTTGGCGTTGTCGTCCATCTCAAAGACCACCGAGTGGCACAGCTTGTCCTCATGTGGTCGCAGCGAGCAGATGTAATTGCACAGCCGCTCGGGGAGCATAGGCACCGTGCGGTCAACGAGATATACCGAGGTGGCGCGCGAATAGGCTTCCTTATCAATGACCGTGTCGGGATTCACGTAGTGAGTGACATCGGCGATGTGGACACCTATCTGCCAGCGACCGTTAGGCAGTTTCTCTATGGAGAGGGCGTCGTCATAGTCCTTGGCGTCGGCGGGGTCGATGGTGAAAGTAACGACTCCACGCATATCGCGGCGGCGAGCGACTTCTTCATCGGTGATGCCAGGTTCAAGTTTGTTGGCAACACGCTCCACATTCTCGGGATAGTGATATGGCAAGCCAAACTCAGCGAGAATGGCGTGAATCTCGGCATTGTTCTCGCCAGCCTTGCCCAGCACATCCACAACTTCACCAATTGGGCTGTTGCTGCCGTCGGGCCACTCGATGATGCGCACCACAGCCTTGTCGCCGGTCTTGCCGCCAGCGAGTTTGTCGAGAGGGATGAAGATGTCGGTAGCGAGGAACTTGCTGTTAGTCGCCAAGTGAGCAAAATATTTCTTTATATTCAATATACCAATGAACACCTGGTCTTTGCGCTCAACAATCTTGATGACCTCGGCCTCAGGCTCAAAGCCACTACGCGCGGCGCTGATGTGCACCATCACCTTGTCGCCGTTGAGGGCGTGCATCGAGTTGCGCTCGGCAACCATGATGGGAGTGGCGTCGTCACCCTCGAGCTGAACACTGTTCTTGCCGTTGCTGCGGCGGATGAAGATACCAGCTGCCACATTGTTGCGCTGAGCTGCCTTGAACTTGCCTGGAGCCACCTCGTTGAGGAAGCCGTCCATCGACAGCTGCTCAAGTATCTCGACAATCAACGCGCGCTGCTTGGGCGATTTCGCGCCAACTTGAGCACTCACCTGCTTGTAGTTGAACGCTGCCTCGTCCTGTTCGTTGAAGAAGTTGATAACCTTGTCATGAAACTCACGACGCTCTATCTTATAGGAGTTCAAACGGTCTTTCTTTGCCATAATATTATTGGTTAAAAGGTTATGATTGCAAAATTAGTGCAAGCCGAGAGAAATACAAAATGAAAAACGAAGATTTTCATTTTTATTTGCGAGGCGCAGCTTAATTTATCTAAAATTATACACTTGTCTTGTCAGCTCGTTCCTTGTCAGCTTGTCAGCTCGTTCCTTGTAAGCTCGTCAGCTTGTAAGGATTTTATAAATCAATTCTCGCAGCAAGGCATTGGCGTCTTGGCGCGATTTTATACCTTTGCTCTTAGTGTCGCACTCTCTAATCCAGGAGATTATATTGACGCAAGCCAGTGTGTTATAGTATCGTGAGGCTTCCTCAAACTTCTTGACTCTAAACGCCGATTTGGTGCCTACGGCAGCCATGAGTCCTGCTTGTGAACGGTCGGTGGCAGCTCTATAAAGGAGCAGTTTGGAAAAATAGCCGAAGAGCATACTCACCGTGACCACTGTGGGGTTAGCCTTTGGGTTCTTTTCATAGTAGTTGATTATTTCAAAGGCTTTCTTGGCATTGCGCCGCGAGAGAGCCTCCTCGAGCTCGAAGTTGTTGTAGTCCTTGCTGATGCCTATGTTCTTTTCTATCAGTTCGGGAGTAATGCGCTTGTCGTCTTTTACTAGGATTTTGAGTTTGTCGATTTCGGTGTAGAGTCGCGAGATGTCGTTTCCAACATTTGATGACAGCATCGACAGCGCTTTCTCGTCGATGGAGCAGCCCTGCGACTTGATGTAATCCATTGCTGCTAGCTCCATAGGTCTGCCCTCACGCAACTTGTCGCTGCGGAACACCACTCCCGACTCGTTCTTCTTCACCGCATCGACAAATTCTTTGCCCTTGATTGCTTCACCCTTGTTGCACACCACAAGAATGGTGCTTGTGAGAGGTTGCGCAGCATAGTGCTTGAGTTGGTTTAGCTCGTTGGCATTGCCTTTATTGTTGAGTTTCCCCACCACCTGCGCCTCTCTGATAACTACCACCTGATGCTGTGCCATAGCGGGATATTGCTTGCACATGCTTATCACGTTGCGAATGTCGGTGACATCGGCACCATAGATTATATTGAGGTTGAAGTCACGCTCATCGGGCGACAGAGCGTTCTCGACAATAGCTTCCTCGAGGCGGTCTATGAAATAGCCCTCCTCGCCATGCAAGACATATATTGGTCGAAACTTCTTGGCGTTGATTTCTTTCAACAAGCCCGAAAACGTAACATCTTCTTTTTTTGCTGCCATGATTACTTTTTTTCAAAGACAAGAATGCGTAATTCAGAAATTTTTTGTAAATTTACAACATATTTCGCAGACTAACAAACAAAAAATCATGCAGAGGTTAAATCTCCCTGAATATCAGTTTAATATAAAAAACAAGGATAATACTTTTGTCATCCTCGACACATTGCGCAAGCGATGGGTTACCCTCACCCCCGAGGAATGGGTGCGACAGAACTTCGTGCGCTTCTTGATTGAGGACAGGGAATTTCCCGCTGCATTGATGAACAATGAGATTTCGCTCACTCAAAACGGTATCAAGCGCCGCTGCGACACACTCGTCGCCGACCGTCAAGGAGCGCCACTGGTGATTGTAGAGTATAAAGCTCCAACAGTCGAGATTACCCAAAAGACCTTTGACCAGATAGTGCGTTACAACATGGTGCTGAAGGCAAGATACTTGATAGTGTCGAACGGCATGACCCACTACTGCTGCAAAATTGACTATGACAACAACAGCTATTGCTTTCTTGAAGAAATCCCTTGTTATGGAGGGTTATAGGTTTTTTGTCGATTGGTCGATTGGTCGATTGCTCGATTGCTCGATTGCTCGATTATTCGATTTTTAATTCTAGATAAATTTTGGAAGACTATTTAAATAAACTCAATGACCAGCAGCGCGAGGCGGTGCTTTATTGCGACGGACCGCAGCTGGTGATAGCGGGTGCTGGCTCGGGGAAGACCCGTGTACTCACCTACAAGATTGTTCACCTGCTCAAACTCGGTTATTTCCCATCGCACATCATGGCATTGACCTTCACCAACAAAGCCGCCGGCGAGATGCGCGAGCGCGTCAAAGCACTGGTGGGAGATGAGGTTTCGTCACACCTGTGGATGGGAACGTTCCACTCCATCTTCGCCAAACTCCTTCGCATCAATGCCGACCGCATCGGGTTTGACCATGATTACACGATTTATGACACAAGTGACTCACGTTCGCTCATAAAGCTAATTATCAAGGACATGCAGCTTGACGACAAGGTATATAAGCCTGCCACTATCCAGTCGCGCATCTCGATGATGAAGAATGCGCTCATCACGCCGTCATATTATGAGCTCGACCGTCAGCTGCTTGATGAAGACGCAAGACTCAAGCGACCGCTCACCGCCGAGATTTACAAGACTTATTGCCACCGCTGCAAGATTGCCGGAGCGATGGACTTTGATGACCTGCTGGTCTATACCAATATATTGCTGCGTGACAATCCTGAAATCCTCAAGAAATATCAGGCACGGTTTGAATACATCTTGGTTGATGAGTACCAAGATACTAACTTTGCCCAGCATCTTATCATCACCCAACTCGCCAAGTCGCACAACCATGTGTGCGTAGTGGGCGACGACGCGCAGAGCATATATTCGTTTAGAGGGGCGAACATCTCCAATATCCTTGACTTGAAAAAGTCGTTCCCGAAACTTCAGACATTCAAACTCGAGCGCAACTACCGCTCAACACAGAACATAATTGGAGCTGCAAACTCACTAATTGCCAAAAACAAACGTCAAATTAAGAAGAACATCTACAGCGAAAACCCTGTGGGAACGAAAGTTAATGTGGTAGAATGTTATAACGACTATGAAGAAGCCTACGTTGTGGCAAGCACCATTCTGTCGTTAAAGGCGCGCGAGGGGTGCAGCTATGAGGACTTTGCAGTGCTCTACCGCACCAACGCCCAGTCGCGTGTGCTGGAGGAAGCACTGGGCAGCGGAGGCCTTAAGAACAAGCATGGCGACAAGCGACGCCCTATCCCCTATCGCATCTATGGCGGCCTCTCGTTCTATCAGCGCAAGGAAATCAAAGACGCTTTAGCCTATTTCCGCCTCACTATCAACCCCAACGATGATGAGGCTTTGCGGCGAGTCATCAATTATCCCGCACGTGGTATCGGTGCCACAACAATGGCAAAAGTGCAGCACTGCGGCATAGATAACGGCGTGAGTATGTGGCAAGTGTTGAACAATCCACAGCATCACAAGCTTGACGTGAACGGAGGCACATCAAGGAAGCTGCAAACCTTTGTGGAACTTATCAACGGCTTTGCAGCGCAAGACCAGACTGGTGTCAATGCCTACGAACTGGGGCGCACTATCATTGAGCGCAGCGGCATAATGGCTGAGTTGATGAAAGACAAGTCGATAGAGAATATCAGTAAGCAGGAGAACCTCAACGAGCTGTTATCGGCAATTCATGATTTTGTTGAGGAGCAAGAAGAGCAAGGCTCTGTCGAGACAAGAATGACCGACTTCCTAGCCCAGGCATCACTCGCCACCGACCAAGACACCGACAAGAGCACTGGTGAGTGCGTGACGCTGATGACGGTGCATGCCGCTAAGGGTCTGGAATACAAGAATGTGATAATAGTGGGAGTGGAAGAAGACCTGTTCCCCTCGGCTATGAGCAAAGACTCGCTTGCTGCTATCGAGGAAGAACGACGGCTGCTTTATGTCGCCATAACGCGTGCCGAGAAAAACTGCGTGATAACCTACGCCAAGTCACGTTTCCGCAATGGCAGCACCCAGAATTGCCTTGTCAGCCGTTTTCTTCGTGACATTGACCCGCAATTCCTGGCGATGGGCGCCACAAGCGGTAATAAGCCCAAGAGAGAGGAACGTTATGACTATAGGACCGAGCGACGCCGAGGGTTTGAGAGCCTGAGAAGCGAATACAAGGAACCGCCAGCACAGAGGCCTCAACCCTCATTTCGACCTGTATCACAAAGCACTCCCCCACCAGCCAATGCGGTGGGCGGCGACTTCACTTTACATTCTCTGAGCGAGATTAGCGAGGGCTGCCTAATTCTGCACAACAAGTTTGGACAAGGCACAATCGCTAAAATTGACACTAGCGGCAGTGACCCGAAAATCATCGTGGAGTTTGATGTGATGGGACAACGCACCTTGCTGCTGAAATTTGCTAAATTCAAGATATTGTAGCTAACCACTAAACTTAAACTTTTGTGCGTAGCACAAACTAAAAAAATGAATACACCTTATTATATAGTATATGAGGAGAAGTTGAGACGCAATCTCGACCTTATCGCCCGTGTGAGCCGTGAAAGTGGCGCAAAAATCATCATGGCGTTCAAAGCCAACGCCTTGTGGCGCACGTTTCACATTTTCAGGGAATATGGCATCGCATCTACTGCCAGTTCAGTAAACGAGATGCTGCTTGCCAACGACGAGTTGCACTGCAAGGCGCACACCTATTGCCCTGCCTATACCGAGCAGACCATAAAGCAGTATATCGCCGGAAGCAGCCATATTACTTTCAATTCAGTTGACCAATTTTTGAGGTTCAAACCATTTATCGATGAACATAACGCTGCTGAACCTAGCGACCGCATCAGTTGCGGCCTGCGCATCAACCCCATGTGCTCGGTGATTGAGACCGACATCTACAATCCCTGCTGCCCTGGGTCACGGTTTGGCATCCTAAGCGAGAACCTTAATGCGGTGCCCGAAGGCATCGAGGGCTTCCATTTTCATGCACTATGCGAGTCAACCTCTTACGACCTCGCCAAAGTGCTCGACGCTATGGAGGAACAGTTTGGCAAATGGCTGCCACAACTCAAGTGGATAAACATGGGCGGCGGCCACCTGATGACTCGCAAGGATTATGACGTGGAGCATCTCATTCATCTGCTTCAAGATTTCAGGCTGCGGCATCCAAATTTGGAAGTGATATTAGAGCCTGGCAGCGCATTCTGCTGGCAGACTGGCGACCTAGAGGCTACAGTAGTTGATGTTGTGGAGAACAGTGGCATCAAGACGGCGATTGTAAATGTGTCCTTTGCCTGTCACATGCCCGACTGCCTTGAGATGCCTTATAAACCCGTTATCACGCAAGCGTTGCGCGAGGTTGACGTGAATTGTCCCACCTATCGCATCGGTGGTAACTCATGCCTGAGCGGCGACTATGTGGGAGACTGGAGCTTTAAACATGAACTGAAGGCAGGCGACCACCTCACCTTTGAGGACATGAACCATTACACGACAGTAAAGACCAATATGTTCAACGGCATCTCACATCCCGCCATCGTGCTACAGCACCTTGACGGAACAATTGAAGTGCTAAGGGAATTCACTTACGAAGACTATAAGTCGAGGATGAGCTGACTAGCTTCACCGAACGCCGCGGTGCGGCGCACTACACAACACCACAAACGCAAATTACTGAGAATCAACAATTAGTGGTCCTCTATTAGTGAAAATCAACAATTAGTGTAAATTAGTGTAAATTAGTGGTTATAACTCACTATGAATTAGTGGTTTCTTCAAGTTCCTCACAAGCTTGCTCCCACTGAGCCATTATATCCTCCAGTTGATGATTGAGTTGCTCGTGACGGGAATAAATTTCAGGGTCGGTAGCGTTGCCTTGCGACAGTTGCGCCTCTATCTCAGCTATCGCCGCTTCGGTGTCGGCAATCTGCTGCTCAAGGTTTTTCACACGCTTCTCGGCACGTCGCACCTCGCGCTCGTGCTCTTTCTGCTCTTGATAACTGAGTTTTGATGTCGTCATCACCTTCTCCTGCTGTGGAGCGGCATTTTTTTCCTTTATCTCAAGTTGTTGAAGCGACTGAATCTTCTTCTTCTCAAGGAATTCATAGATGCCGCACAGGTGCTCACGCACGCGATGGTTGCCAAACTCATAAACCTTACTTACCAAGCCGTCAAGGAAGTCGCGGTCATGCGACACTACAATCACCGTGCCGTCGAAGTCGGCGATAGCACTCTTTAGGATGTCCTTGGTGCACATATCGAGGTGGTTGGTAGGCTCATCGAGAATAAGCAGGTTCACTGGCTGAAGCAGCAGTTTGAGCATCGCCAGTCGCGCCTTCTCGCCACCTGACAACACTTTCACCTTCTTCTCGCTCGCCTCGCCGCCAAACATGAAAGCTCCCAGCAGGTCGTTGATGCGTGAGCGTATATCGCCCACAGCCTCATAGTCTATAGTGTCGAATACAGTTATCTCCTCATTAAGCAGTTGCGCCTGATTTTGAGCAAAGTAAGCAATCTTCACGTTGTGACCAATTTTGAGAGAACCATCGAAAGGTATCTCGTTCATGATGCATTTGACAAGGGTTGACTTGCCGGCACCGTTCTTGCCCACAAACGCAACTTTCTCACCACGTTTTATTGTGAAAGTCACATCTTTAAACACGTTAAGGTTGCCATAGCTCTTCGCCACATCGTCGGCTATGACGGGATAATCTCCCGAACGAGGTGCGGGCGGGAACTTGAGTCGCAGATGCGAGTTATCCACCTCGTCAATCTCGATGCGTTCCACCTTTGCCAGCTGCTTGATGCGGCTCTGTACTTGCACAGCTTTTGTTGCCTTGTAGCGGAATTTCTCTATGAACTCCTCGGTGTCCTGAATCATCTTCTGTTGGTTGTCGTAGGCACGGCGCTGCTGCTCAAGGCGTTCCTTGCGCAGTTCCACAAAGTGAGAGTAATTGACTTGATAATCATAGATTTTTCCAAGCGAAATCTCAATGGTGCGGGTGGTAACATTGTCGATGAACGCGCGGTCGTGGCTCACGAGTAGCAAAGCGCCGCGACGGGTCTTGAGGAAGTCCTCCAGCCACTGGATTGACTCGATGTCGAGGTGGTTGGTGGGCTCATCAAGCAACAGCACGTCGGGGCGTTGTAACAGCAGTTTGGCAATCTCCACACGCATGCGCCACCCTCCGCTGAACTCACTGGTGGGACGGTCAAAGTCGCTGCGCTCAAAACCGAGACCCATCAGCGTCTTCTCCAACTCCGCCTCATAGTTCTCGCTCTGCATCATGGCGCGCAAATCGGTCTTCTGTGACAACCGCTCCAGCAGCGATTGATAGCTGTCGCTCTCATAGTCGATGCGCTCGGCAATCTCTTGATTGATGGCGTCAATCTCCCGGTCAAGCTCTTTCACATGGTCGAAGGCCTTGGCTGCCTCCTCTCGAAGGGTACAGTTATCCACGAGGCGCATCTGCTGCGGCAGGTAGCCGATGGTCACATCGTTCGGTTTAGACACGCTGCCGCCAGTGGGCATTTGCAAACCCGCGATAATCTTTAGCATCGTAGATTTGCCAGCACCATTCTTGCCAACAAGAGCGATACGGTCGTTCTTGTTGATCACATAATTTATATTGTCAAAAAGGGGCCGAGCACTGAACTCAACCTTGAGATTTTGTATTGAAATCATTATTTAGTAAACAAGCTGACGAGTTGACAAGCTAACAAGCAAACTAAAATCGCCACAAAATTACATAAAAAATATCAAACGACTAAATTAGATAAGAAACGATTTTAAATGAATATTGAAGTTTCAATCCAAATTGAACTTTTTTGAGGTATTTCCACAAATAATTGCTACCTTTGCAAAAAAAGTGAAAACAATATATCAAATGCGGCGACAACAGCCATTGCCTTGTCTGCTTGTTCGCTTGTCTGCTATAAAGTTATGATTGAAAACATTAAGATATTTGCTGCACCGGTGCAGGGGATTACCGACTGCCACTGGCGCAATGCGCACCATGAGATTTTTGGCGGTCCAGATGGGTATTTCGGACCGTTTATGCGTGTGGAACATAAGGAGATACGCAAGCGCGACCTCTTTGATGCTAACCCTGAAAATAATTCGGTACCAGTTTTCACACCTCAGATTCTTGCCTGCCAACCTAAAGACTCACTGCGCATGGTAGAGGCTCTGAAAGAGATGGGTCACAGCGCTATCGACATTAACCTGGGCTGCCCATTCCCGCCCATCGCCCTGCATCACAAGGGCTCGGGACTGCTGCAATACCCCGACGAGGTGGAGAAGCTCTTCAAAGCATTAAGCAAAGTTGAGGACGTGAGCTACAGCGTGAAGATGCGCCTTGGTTGGGACGAGCCTACGCATTGGCGAGACATTATTCCGCTGTTGGATATAATTGAGCCGACTCACGTCACCGTGCATCCACGCACTGGACGGCAGCAATACAAAGGCGTACTCGACCTTGACCAGTTCAACGCCATTGTTGCCGCAAGCCACTACCCTGTCATCTATAACGGCGAGCTGAAAAACCTTGACGACATCTCGCGCATGAGCAAGATACTGCCTGGCATTGCCGGCATGATGATAGGTCGCGGACTCATCGAAGACCCTGCCATGCTCTGCCCCGAGAAAGCGACTGCCAACAACTACTGCGAGCTCCATAACCGCTTGCGCGATGCCTATACCTCACAGCTTAACGGCGGTGAGCACCAGTTGCTCCTTAAGATGAAGTCGCTATGGGAAACGTTCCTCCCAAACGCTCCCCACAAGTCGCTAAAAGCCATCAAGAAAGCCACCTCAATGGCAAAATACAACGTGGCTGTGAGTGAGTTGTTCTATAGTATGGAATAGAAGACAAGAAAACAAGAAGACAAGAAAACAAGAAAACAAGAAGACAAGAAAACAAGAAGACAAGAAAACAAGAAAACAAGAAAACAAGAGGACAAGAAGTCAAGAGGACAAGAGGACAAGAAGACAAGAGGGTGTAGCATCTAGTTGTGTTACACCCTCTCATGTTTATTGAATTTACGCGTTATTTATAGCGCAAGAAGCTGTAGCCGAAGCGTTCGTAGGCAGCGCGTTCTAGGTCTTCTCGGTCATCGGGATGGGCGATGGAGATTAATGCTCTTGCGCGCTCTGCCATGCTCTTGTTGCGCAGATAGACGATGCCGTGCTCGGTGACGACATACTGTGTCTGGAACCTAGTGGTCACCACGCCGGCGCCTGGAGTGAGTGTTGGCACAATCTTGCCTTTGCCTTTGCCCGTGCGTGACGGCAGAGCGATGAAAGTTTTTCCCTCTGGGTTAAGAGCAGCGCCATACATAAAGTCGTGCTGACCGCCCACACTCGAGAAAATCATTGTGCCTATGCTGTCGGCGCACACCTGACCAGTGAGGTCAACTTCTATGGCACTGTTGATTGCGATTGGACGAGGATTCTGACGAATTATCTGTGGGTCGTTAGTATATGCTACATCGTAGAACTCCACATCCTCGTTATAGTCGAGGAAGTCGTACATGCGCTTTGAGCCTAGCGCGAGACTTGCCACGCTCTTGCCTGGGTGAATCTTCTTGAGGCTATTGTCTATCACGCCTTCTTCAATGAGACGCACCACGCCATCGGTCATCGCCTCGGTGTGAAGTCCCAGATGCTTGTGGTTCTTGATTCCTGCAAGCACAGCATTGGGTATTCCGCCCACGCCAATCTGCAAAGTGGCACCATCAGGAATTTCAGCAGCAATGAAACCACCTATCGCACTCTCAATGGGCGACGACTCGCCAAACTCCATCGCCAGCGGTGGCTCGTCGCAGCGTACTGCGGCGGCAATCTCACTCTCATGAATCTTGGCGGCACCACAAAGGTAAGGCATACTGTCGTTAATCTGCGCAATGATGGTCTTCGACATCTCCACTGCGCTGAACGCCAAGTCGGCACTCATGCCATAGCTGCAATAGCCGTCCTTGTCGGGAGGCGAGCAGTTCAGGAAGGTCACGTCCAACGGCAGTTGCTTGCTACGGAACAGGAAGGGAATCTCACCCAAGAAGGCTGGAATCACCTCACCATATCCCTGTGCCACCCACTTACGCTGGTCGCCACTGAGGAACAAGCTCTTAGTGATAAACGAGTCCTTATACTCAGGGTTGCACAGTGGGCACTCGCCGTAGGGCACGTTGAAAGCCGAATACACCACCACGTCGCGCAATTCGCTGGCACGTCGTGCTAGGGCGCTCTGCAGCACCACTGGAATCGCCGTACTGCCCATGCAGTAGATGTGGTCTCCACTCTTGACAAGGCGCACCGCCTCGTCGGCACTCATATAGTTCATATAGTTGTCAGTTATCAGTTTCACTAATCTCTAATCGCGCAAAGCGCAACTAATCTCAAATCGCGCAAAGCGCAACTAATCTCTAATCGGCGCGAAGCGCCTTCAGCTTATTTGCCTTTTTGAAGTTCTACAAACATTGCAAGCCTTTCATCAAGAGCCTGTATGTGCCAGTCGCTGTTGAGCTGCGACACACAAGCGCGGATGCCTGGCTGCCTGCTGCCTGTGGTGTTGAGCGTGATAGCCGAGATGCCACACAGCATCAGGTCGTTGAGCAGCTGCGAGTCGCTCATGCCCTCATAACCAATGGTGTAATAGAATCCGTCGGCAAGGTCTTGGTCACCATCTTTATCATAGATGATGTTGAAACCGTGTTTGAGAAATATTTCCTTTGTAATCTTGGCACGACGACCATATTCACGCACCTCATCGACAAACTTATAAGTGCCATCGGCGGCGGCTTTCATCATTGCCGCAAGGGCATGCTGTGCCGAGTGTGAAGTTCCCGATGATGCTACATAGAGATAAGTGAAGATGAAGTTGTCGCCCATGCGGCCTATGCCATAACGCTTGCGCAAGGCAGGATACTCACGGTTGAACAGTTTGTTGCTGAAAGCCACCACAGCGATGCGCTCTCCGGCATAGCTGAAAATCTTTGAGCCCGACAGCATAAAGACGTAGTTGTCGGTATAACGGGCTACTGTGGGCTGGAAGGGAGGCTCAAAAGGCACTGACTTGTCGGTACGGAAGTCCATGCACATATAGGCGTGGTCTTCAAGCACTATCATGTCATATTTGTTGGCTGTCTCGCCAATAATCTGCAACTCCTCTTCTGTCAGGCACACCCACGACGGGTTGTTGGGGTTAGAATAGACGATAGCCACGATGTTGCCTTTGGAGCAATATGACTCGAGTTTGTCACGGAGCTTGGCGCCACGGAACTCATAGATATCAAACTGCTCATGCTTGATGCCCTGAACCGAGGCCTGCATCACATGAGGAGCGAAACCGGGCTGAACATAGAGGATAGTGTCCTTTGCGGGGTCAAGCTGCGAGCACTCAAGCATCAGGTTCATGCCGGCTTGCATCGAGCCAACAGTGGGGATAATGCACTCGGGGGCAATATCTACGTCAACAAACGCTTTGATAAACCGCGAGGCATTCTCTTTGAGCTCGGGCAGACCGCTGATGGCAGGATAGATGCTGGCGATGCCATTGTCGAGAGCGGCTTTCTGGGCCTCAACGCCCACTTGCCCTGGTGCCAATCCTGGCACGCCCACCTCAAGTCGCAAGAACTTCTCGCCAGCGGCCTTTTCCATTTCGGCTGCAATGGCTGCGCATTGGCGGATGGTGGTTTTAGACACATCGGTCAAGTCACGCTCAGCCAAGATATCGTTTAGAACTTGTTGTTTTATAGGAAAACTCATAGTTGTTAGTTAATAGTTTATAGTTATTAGTTTTTTAGCTGACGAGCGAACTAGCTAACAAGCTGACGAGACAAGAGTAATTCGTTTATCGGGGATCGAAGATCGGGAAACTAGTTAAACGGCTTACTAGCGAGCAACGCGAGCGGTATACTAGCGAAGCGCAGCGAGCGGCAAAACAGCGCGAAGCGCGACAAAACCCATTGCCTGTCAGCTTGTTCCTTGTCAGCTTGTTAGCTTCTTATTTGTTCTTCTGGGCAAACTCATAACCAGCCTTGAAAGCGGCTATATTGGTCTCTACTATCGCATCGCCCTTGCTGGCAAACACGTTAGTGATACCCTCCAGCAGCTGCTCGGGTTTGAGCATCTCAAGCACCGAAGCGGCGGCACCCAGCAGCACCATATTAGCACTGCGTGGCGACTTCACCTCCTTAGCTATGGCGTCAACGTCAATCATTATCACATTGCCCTGCTTCTTGAGCTCAGCGTTTACAGCTTCCATCTCAGGATAGTTGGGGATGTTGACAAACGGGGTGGTGTTAGTGATTACCCAGCCATTGGGATTAAGATACTGCACATAGCGCAAAGCCTCCATTGGCTCTAGCGAGATGATAAGGTCGCAAGCGCCGTGAGCGATGAGGTCGCTGCTGATGGGAGTGTCGCTCAATCGCAGATTGCTCTGCACGTCACCACCACGCTGGCTCATGCCATGCACCTCGGCTTGTTTCAAATAGATACCCTCTTTCAGGGCAGCCCAACCTATGATAGTAGCAATGGAGAGGATGCCTTGTCCGCCCACACCGCAAAGAATTATATCTTGTTTCATGATTAATTAATAATTTATAGTTATTCGTTTATCGAGGATCGGGGATCGGAGTTCTCTCCACTCTCACCTTTTAATCCTTAATCGCGCGTAGCGCAACTAATCACTAATCGCGCGAAGCGCCTTTTATTGTTTTGCCTTAGCTTTTGCATGACGTTTGGCAGTCTGGATGCACTCGCGGCGAGCGATGATCACCGACACGCCCTTGTAGTTGATTTCCTCGTCAATCACCTTCTCCATGTCGGGGTAGTTCTTGGGAAGAGGAACAATCACACGCACGTGAGCGGGGTCAACACCCACTCCATAGCAAATCTGCTCAAGGCGACCAGTGCCTGCAGAGTCTTGTCCGCCAGTCATACCTGTAGTAAGGTTATCGCTGATGCACAGGGTGATATTGGCCTTCTCGTTAACAGCGTCGAGCAAGCCTGTCATACCGCTGTGGGTAAAGGTGGAGTCACCAATCACAGCCACCGAGGGATGCACGCCGGCGTTGGCGGCGCCAATCGACATAGTGAGCGAAGCGCCCATCTCCACACAGGTCTGGAAAGCATGGAATGGTGCGAGCCAGCCAAGAGTGTAGCAGCCAATGTCGGCAAAGACGCGTGCGCTCTCATAGTTCTTGAGCACATTGTTGAGTGCGGTGTAGAAATCGCGGTGACCGCATCCCTGGCACAATGCCGGTGGACGTGGCACGGTGACTGTTGCCGCAGCATGAGCCTCAAGAGGTTTCATGCCTAAAGCAACGCGAAGCACATCGGGATTCAACTCGCCAGTGCGTGGCAATGTGCCGTCGAGGCGACCCTTAATGTCAATAGGCTGTTCAAGCACGCCGCGAAGCACTTTCTCCACCAGCGGCTGACCTTCCTCTACCACCATGATGCTCTTGCACTCGGTGCCAAGCTTGCGCACCATCTTCTTGGGCAACGGATATTGAGTGAGTTTAAGCACTGGGAACGGACATCCGTCAGGATAGTTCTCCATCAGGTAGTTGAAAGCGATACCACAAGTGATAATGCCCATCGACTTGTCGGGACCATCAATGTACTGGTTCTGACCCATAGTGCAGGCGTCTTCCTCAAAGGCGAGGATGTCCTTCACAAGCTGGTCGTTGCGCACGCGGGCGTTAACAGGCAGTGTCACCCACTGACGAGGATTCTCGGGGAAGTGAATCTCGTTCTGCTCAAGCTGCTCGCTGGTCTCAACGATGGCACGGGAGTGAGCCATGCGGGTGGTCATGCGCATGAGCACGGGGATGCGGTTCTTCTCGCTGTAGTCAAAAGCGCGACGCACCATCTCGTAGGCCTCTTGCTGTGAACTCGGCTCGAAGCACGGCATCATAGCGAAGTCGGCATAGAAGCGAGAGTCCTGCTCGTTTTGCGACGAGTGCATCGAGGGGTCGTCACACGCCACAATCACCAGGCCGCCATTGGCACCGGTCACGGCACTATTGACGAAGGCGTCGGCACACACGTTCATGCCCACATGCTTCATGCACACCATAGCACGCTTGCCGGCATAGCTCATGCCCAGAGCCTCCTCCATGGCGGTCTTCTCGTTAGCACTCCAACGGCAATGCACGCTGCCAGCGCGGCCCTGCTCACTCTTTTGAATAAACTCGGTAATCTCGGTCGATGGGGTACCAGGATAAGCCCACACGCCGCTCAATCCGGCATGCAGTGCGCCAAGTGCCAAGGCCTCATCGCCAAGTAGCAAATGTTTACTTTTCATTATTCGAAAAATTGTTGTTTATGTTATGTGTATTCTTTATTTTGCAATATTTATACCCTCTCTAGGGCATCATCATGAAATTTTGGACTAAATTACTACTTTTTCCCGAAACAGCAAAATATAACAGCGATTTTAATCTTTTTTATGGCAATTGAGGCTAGCTGACGAGCTGACAAGGAACAAGCCGACAAGGCAATGGAGCTAACAAGCAGACAAGCAAACAAGTTAACGAGTAAACTAGCAAACAAGCAGAATGTTTTTCTAACTGCTCGTCAACTTGTCAACTTGTTAACTTGTCAACTAAAATTGTTTTTTAATTGTTTGTAATTGTTTGACAAATAACACATCGCGGCATCAGCAAATCGACTCTAGGCTGGGCATGTAGTTGCGCTGGATTGACTCGGCGATAGCCGACGCCACCTCCATCTCGCTCAGGGCGATACTTGCGCCAAAATTATACAGCAACTCAACCTCATTGCGAGCAATCACCTTGTCGCTCAGAGCAATGTGAATCATGTATTCAAGCAACCCCATTCTCATGCCCGGATTGATTTTGAGGATGTTCTCTACCGAGTCGTTGAAGATAGCGCCCACATCGCCTTGCGCTATCTCCTCCAGGTATTTGCGAGGGAAGATCTTAAGGCGCGCGAGCATCTCTATGATTTGGTTCACCTCGTCGTCTTTCACCTTCTTGTCGCTACTTGCCACTATTAGACCTGCCGAAGCGATGAAGCGAGCCATGTACTCGTCGAGTTCGCTGTCGCCCACCTTGAGAAGGATGGAGATGAGCTCGTCCATGCCTTTCTGCAGCTCTTCCTGCGACTCGCAAGTGGCAAAGAGGTTAAGCGCCTGTACCCTGATAGGATTAACCGGATGCGACGAGCGGCTGATGCCTTTGTCTTTCAAGAAATATTCCAGGCGGCGGTTGTTGTCGGCAATCAGAGCATCGATGCTCACGTTCATCTTCTCCAGGTCGAGCCCCGACGCCATCTTGAAGAACGCCGTCACGCACACACCCAAATCCTCGGTCGCCATATAGCCATAGCGGTCGGCGACGAGCTCGGCAAGCTGCTCATGCAGGCGTATCTTGTACTGCAACGTCACGGGCACTGCCGCCTCGGGAGGAAACACAAAGTTGATGAGTCGTGCAAGAGCTGTGTCTTTATTTATCAGATGCCCAAGTTCATGGCCTATGACAAAGCGCAGCTCGTCGGTACTCATTAAGTCGAAGAGCGCCGAGTTCACATTCACGATGTGGTGCTCGCCCTCATCCTCGGCAGCCAGCGAGAAGGCGTTCACGTCGCTGTCGCCAGTGATATAGAAATCTATTTCGTCCTTAACTTTCAGCTTTTTCTTCACGTCCTGGCACAGCGCATAGAAGTCGGGCAGCAGCTCCTTCTGCACCCTAAGGCTGTGGCCTTCCATACTGCTGCGCCAGTAGGCGTCACGGCTTGAGGTCTTGGTCTTGCGCAACACCTCTTCAACTATCTCGCCCTGCAAAGCAGTGTAAATCTGCTTGCCAAGCTGTTTCTCTAACTCTAATTTAGGATTTAATTTGCTCATATCGTTATTCGTTTATCGTTGGTTTTCTAGATGTTCTAGAAGTTCTAGACAATCTAGAAGTTCTAGGGAATCTAATTAAAGAGGAAAAACGCTTCACTCTCCACTATCGTGCATTGCTTGCAAATATACTAATTATTCTTCACTTAGAATGCAGGCAACAAATAATTTGTCATTATTTCACCTCAATCACCGTTGCGGCGGTGTGGGCAGTGACTTGTGGTGCATACTGGCACTGTGCCGAGGCGATGCCGCTGGCGTATGTCCCTATGTTGGTCACCATCACATCGTAGGTCACGGTGTGGACACCTTTTCGCAGACTGGTGATGAACATGTTGGTCTTATTGTCTTTCACCTCGTTATAATAGAATGTCTCACCCCATTTGTAGCCCGACACCTTGTCAACCGGCTCGAAACATGCGGCGCGTTCATCTGCCACGGTGACATAGTCCAAATCCTTGCGTGCATCGAGAGTGACGCGCACCTGCACTTTATCGCCAACGCTCAGCGTGGCGAACGGCTCCAATTCTCCGTCCTTGCCATAGCGCATGAAATTCTTGGTCACGCTCAAGTCATCGGTCTTGAATGCCCGTATTTCGGCCATTGGAGCGCTGTAAGCCGAGTAGATTGCTCCCCATTGCGGGTGGGACTTCCTGTCAAATTTTATCGTCTCATTAGGAGCGACTTCCCTTACCGAGTAGCCCAGCGAGTCGGTTAGCCAATTATCGCCTGGGTCGGTGGTGAGCAACGCATAAACCGCATGGGCGGCAAGACTGCTCGGCCCCCAGTCGTTGCTCTGCTTCATCAGCAGTATCCATTTGTGGATTTGCGCTATCTCGTCTTGACGTGGGTCAACAAGCGATAATGCCTCAAGCACTGTGGCTGTGAGCGTCACTTTATCGTAGTAGGCAGCATAACCCTCTTGCAGATTTTCCCAATGCATGCCCTGATTGTCGGTAACGGCAAACTCCCGCAGCGACTGCGCTATCTTGCGAGCCTCGTCCTTCTTGTCATTTCGATATAGCACGATGGCGGCGTAAGCGCGGTCGATGAGCGAGCGGTCTTTCCACTTCGCCATCACCTCTTTGACGCTACGGTCGTGTAAAGCCTTGTTTTTCTTGCTCATTTCCACATTGGGGAACATCGAGCGCACATAAGCATAGCCCAAGTAGTCAATCTTCTCGCCTTTTGAGAACATATTGGATATCATGTTGCCGCAATACAGCACTCCCCTCTCTGCCATCTTGTTCAACTCGTCGTCGCTAATGTCGGTGGTTATCAGCATCTGTTCGCCTATAAGTTCAAGCACGCCCATTGAGGTGTATAGCGACGACTCGCAGCCTGGGTAGCTGAACCAAGTCCAGCCGCCATCGCTCTGTTGCAATTTGCCAAGTGCTGTGACAAGTCGCTCATGCTCGCTGTCCATCTTGGTAGTGTCGAGCAGGTTGCTCAACTGTCGCATGCGCAAGGTCTCACGCTGGGCTGCTCCAACGAAGGGCGATGCCATCAGGTCGCCTATCTTGAGGTTGGGGTTCTGCTGCAACATCGACACAATCGTGCTGTCGCATTTCCATGAACGGATGGCATTGGCAATCTCGGGATGACTCTCTGCCAAGTCTTGCGCCACGCTTTGCGCATAGAGGCTGTGGGCAACGCAAGTCGCCACCTTGTCATTGTCGCTATAGATTGTGGGCAACGCCATAACGGCATACCACAATGGATTCTCGCAAGTCTCAAGGGTGATATGGGCATTCTCGGAATAAGACGGAACTGTCACAGTCATCTCCGCGCCGGGGTCGATGAAGAACGGCTGCGCCTCTATCACGGGTGATGCAGCCTCAAGCACTGGAATGACCATCTGTTCGCCGTCGCCCCAACGCTCGGTGGCTGCTTTCACGCGCATTCCCACCAATGCGAGGGTGTCGGGCACCGTCCAAGTGACTTCCACATTGCGGGTCTCTTTGGGCGCAAGGGTCAACTGCTGGCTCGACGAGTGCAGCACGGCATTGGTGCGGATGTCAAACATCTCAACCACAGCATCGACCATAGCTTCTTTGTCGTCATCGTTCTGCACCTGAGCCTTGAGCGTGACATTGTCGCCATGTCGCAAGAATCGAGGGGCGATGGGCTTCACCATAAGCGGACGGCTTGTTATCAACTCTCCATAGAAATTGCCTGAAATAAGGTTCTCATTATAGGCAATCGCCTGAACAACCCAAGTGGAGTTGTTCTCAGGAGCAGTAAACTCCACCGCTACCCTACCGTCATCGCCAGTAACAAGCATGGGCTTCCACAATGCGGTCTTCACTCCCGGCTCGCGCGCTTTAACCGTTCCCATCATCTTATTGCGGGCAAATTGCTTGCTCTTGGTGTTGACAACAATCACACCTGCCATAGCACGGGCACCATAGATTGAAGTCGCCGAACTGCCTTTCAGAATATTGAAACTTTCAACATCATCGGCACTCATTCCTGCAAGAGCACTGGCAATTAGAGTGCGGGCATCGCCACTGGAAAGTGCATCGGCATCAAGCTCAACATTATCCTCTACAAACACTCCATCTACAACCCACAACGGTTTGCTGGCACCAAGGACCGAAGTCGCGCCACGCACGCGTATCTTAGGCGATGAATCATCATCCAATACCGCCTCGTCGGCCACAATATTTAATTCTGTCACTTTTTGTGAACTAACACTAACACCCGCAGCACGTCCTTCAAGTAACTTCGCCTCGTCACCAGCATCCTGAGTGCCATATCCGGTAACAACCACTTCTTGGAGAATCTGGCTTTCATCTTCCTCCAGCAAAATAACTTGCGGCAACTCCGATGGTTTGAACTTATAATCGACATAGCCAATATATCTAACTATTATCTCGCTGCTGAGCGACGACACCGTTAATGTGAACTTGCCGTCAAAGTCGGTGGCAACGCCGTTCTTAGGATTCTCCGCGTCCATCACTGTTGCACCAATTACCGGCTCATAATCCAGAACCGAATACACATAACCAGTCACTTTGCAACCTGTACTGTCGATGCTCACTACTTTTGTATCGTTCATCGAAATGCCACCTTCATTGTTTTGACTCACTAAGAACCATTTCCGGTGATAGGTGTTAAGTTCGGGAAGTTCAAAATGGAACTCATTGAGCAACGGTTTATGCCAACTTGGACCGCTGTAGCCTATACCAAAATAATCTGATATGTATTGGCTTTCGTAGTCATACAAGTCTCTTGACCAAGATTGGAACGAAGCGTTCCATCGATTGGAACTTAGTTCATAGATAGCCTTATCAACCATAGCGAGCATGAGAGCCCCTTGCTGCTTCTTGTCGGTATTGTCGAGCAGCGTGAACTTCCATTGCTCATTCTCGCCGGGAACAAGGCGGTCACGGAAACTCTCTATCTTGATATTTAATTGCGATGGCGGGATTACCGCCTGAAGATAAGCAGTCTCGTTGCTCTCTTGCTTTTTATAAATATTATAGAAATTCACTGTCACGCTCTCTCCAGCGTCCTTTGGCATATCGATGGTGAACTTGTGGATGCCAGGCTTGTAGTGCAGCCATCCACGAGAGATAATGCGCGTGCTAGTCGAGGCAATATAATATATGTATGACTCATCTACCGAAGTGCCTATCAGCACCTCGCCCTTGCCCTTTTTGGTGACTTTGTCGCCACCAGGCACCAGCCATAACGGTTCATTCTCAAGGTAACATTTTTTGTCAGTCAGGCGATAGAGCAACAATTTGCTGGTACTGTGGATTGTGTCATTATCGGCCCACGCCTCAAACTCATAAAGTCCCGACGGCAGGCTATTCCAATCGACTTCCTCGTTTTCATTCATAACGTCACCTTGCTTTATCACTTTTCCTGTAGTTTTTTCTTTTATCTTGTAGCGAATGTGAATCGTGGTATCTTTATCTGCATTATGCACTGTAACAGGGACGGCAGTCTTCGATCCATCAAGCAAAATCTTGGTGTCAAAGGCTTTAACTGATGAGGGATCCTCATCAATCACAATTTCTATCTCACCCTCATCGCTGCAAGTCTCGCCTTGGTCGTTGATGACCTCCACGGTATAGTCATAACCCACAGAAACACCATACTCATAGTCGTCATCTTCA
This sequence comes from uncultured Prevotellaceae bacterium, assembly GCA_937916085.1. GTDB lineage: Bacteria > Bacteroidota > Bacteroidia > Bacteroidales > Muribaculaceae > Sodaliphilus. The sequence continues at coordinate 116,987 of CALGGO010000090.1, forward strand.
TCATATTCATCCTTGATGTCACGCTTAATCAGCTCGGCGGGGACAACAAGCAGGAAACGGCCATTGACATCGGTAGTGATAATCGTGTCGGGCATCGCCACTTCATCTTCGTCATGCCAAATGGGGCTTTCCATCTCAATGTGCACGCATGCTCCCGCCACAGGCATCCCACTGTAAGTCATTACAGTTCCGGCTATCTCCACATCTTCGCCAAGATTATAATAACGATGGGGCGAGTCGAGGGATACGGTGAATGTGGGAATCTTGTATTCGCTCATGATGATGCTTTTGCTCACTATGAAATCGTTCTCAATAAACATCTTGATTGAATAAGTGCCATTCATCTTGTCTTTGGGCAATACAAAAGAGCCCGTAGCACGCCCCCAGCTGTCGGTTGTCAATGACACCGAGTCAACTAATTCATCATTCGGGTCATTGAGTTCAAATCTCACTTTCTCTCCTGACAGCAATTTGCGACTGTCGGCTTCTATCGAATAGACCACGCCCGCAAAGTTCACCTTCTCAGCTGGTCTGAAAATTGACAAGTCGGTATAAATCTTTCCTAATATCTCTTTGTCGGTTCTATCTATATTGGAAAGCATATAAAAACTTCTCCCCCATTTGTCATCGTCTTTTGTCACATAATATTCGTTTGAATACCGCCATTTATTACGAGTGTTAACGGCAAGCCCATCGCTGTCGGTGATGGCGCTCCACGTGCTATTGCTGACCTTTGCGCCCTCTACCGGTGCGCCGGTGGTCATGTCTACGGCAAGGAGATCTATGTTACCGGTTTCATTATGATTAAATCCAAGCAACATCAGGTCACTGACGATAAAGGTATTAGACAAGGAGATCTTTTCCCCATTTTCTACCAGCTCGCCATAGTCGTTCTTATAGGATGCAAGAACTCTGTATCTTCCACAACTCTGCGGCGGGAAACTTATGGTTCTCAAGTCACCGTCAAGCTTGATGCTGGCATTCACGATTTCATGCTGACCAACTAATGTGAAATTAAGATCTCTATCATATTCAATTTTGTCATCTACTATAACGTCATCGTTAAGGCGGTAAAGCGAAATGACCAAAGTGTCAATGTTTTGACAAAAAAATTTCACCTCTATGGAATCGTGAGTCGCATACTCTGGTTTGATAAAAATACTCACGTCCTTTTCTCGTGCCATGCTGATTTTGTTCTTGGCGATTGACGCAAAGCGTCCCTCGGGGAAACGTGAAACATATTCCTCGCATAGCGATATCGCTTTGTCGCTTAAATCAATGTCGCGAAGCAGAGCGCCAGCACTCTCTTTGTCGATATATTTCTCAAGGTAACTAATTGCTACAGCATAGCGGCTTGTGGCGCCAGTAGCCGCAAAATGCACCGGCGAAGAGAGCGAGTTCCTGATCACTTCCATGTGGACTTCGCTGCCTGGCTCGCAGTTGTCGAGCAGGCGGGTGAGAATCTCGTCATCGCGGGTCATCTCATAACCCTCGAGCGCAAGGAAATGATAAAGCGAGGGGAAAATGCCCTGCGTGTCTTCGCTAATCAGTCCCTCATAGTTGCTCAACGGTTTTGCCAGCAATGCCTTCTCGTCTTTTACAGACAGACGCACGAGGTCGTTTATCTTGTCTTTTATCTGACCTCTGCTCCATAACTCAAAACGCTCAGGCAGAGTGTCAACAACTTGTGATTGTGCTCCATATTTGGCATAGTACTGCCCAAGCACCCTTGCCTCAAGGTGATATAGCAGCGCCTTTATGTCGGCACGCTTCTCTTTTACTGCCAGCTGCTCTATGCGCGGCACAATGGTGTCGATGCTCTGCTTGGAGATGCTGCTTTGAGCGATAGAGTATCGAATCATCGCATCCACCACGGCGTTGCCGTCATCACTTTTTAGAGCCTTGTCGAGCTGCGTCAACGCCTCAGCACTCACCTTGCGGGGAAAAGCGAAATCTACCACGCTCTGCCCCATTGCGCTTGCCACCACAGTAACCGCAACAAATATCAATAATAATAATCTCTTTATCATATCACCTTTTTTTATAATCAATCGCAAAAATACATAAGTTGAAGATATTTACCAAATAATCTATATAGTTTTTTGTGACAACCAAGATTTCACCACTAGCCGGAATTGCTTTAATTTTGGCAATTAATGATAATTGTTTGTAATTGTGATTAATTGTTAGAAAAAAAATACTAATTTTGCAGCCGTTTTAATGCGCTTCTCGCGATTAGTGATTAGTTGTGCTGCACTTGATTATCAAACGACCAGAAACGATTAGAAACGAAAACCCACTAAACACTAAACTCATAACTCTAAACTCTAAACTCTAACCTGCGCGAAGCGCACTAAACCCATAACTCAAAACTCAAAAAATATGTCAGGAAAGACTAACGTAAAATTCCGTCAGAGCATTGTTGTCCGTTTCTCGGGCGACTCTGGCGACGGCATGCAACTGGCCGGCAACATCTTCTCGAGCGTGTCGGCCGAGATGGGTGAGATTATCTCCACGTTCCCCGACTATCCCGCCGAGGTGCGCGCGCCACAAGGCTCGCTGAGCGGCGTGAGCGGCTTCCAGGTCCACATCGGCCATGGCGTTCACACCCCCGGCGACGAGTGCGACGTGCTGGTGGCGATGAACCCCGCCGCCCTCAAGCAGAACGTGCAGTTCTTGAACAAGAACGGCGTGGCAATAGTAGATATCGACTCGTTCAAGGAAATCGACCTCAAGAAAGCCGAGTTCACCACCGATGATCCTTACAAGGAGATCGGGCTCAAGACGCAGATCGTGGAAGTGCCCATGACCACGATGGTGAAAGCCGCCCTCGAGGACAGCGGCATGGACTTCAAGTCGCAGATGAAATGCCGCAACATGATGGCGCTGGGACTAATATGCTGGCTGTTCAACATGCCACTGTCGAGCGCGCGCCGCTTCTTGCAGCACAAGTTCGGCAACAAGCCCGCAGTCTATGACGCCAACTGCAAAGTGCTGCAAGGCGGCTACGACTACGGCCACAACATCCACGCGTCGGTGTCGAAATACCGCATCGAGACCGAGGATATGCGCCCTGGCATCTACGTTGACGTGAACGGCAACAAGGCCACTGCGTGGGGACTGATCCTCGCCAGCGAAAAGAGCGGACGACCATTATACCTGGGCAGCTACCCTATCACCCCTGCCACCGACATCCTCCACGAGCTCGCCAAGCGCCGCGACCTAGGCGTGAAAGCATGCCAGATGGAAGACGAGATCGCCGGCATATGCTCGGCAATAGGCGCAGCCTACGCCGGCAGTCTGGCAGTGACCAGCACCAGCGGTCCCGGCCTCTCGCTCAAGAGCGAGGCGATGGGACTGGCGGTGATGTCGGAGTTGCCACTGGTGATTATCGACGTGCAGCGTGGCGGTCCATCAACTGGTATGCCCACCAAGACCGAGCAAACCGACCTGCTGCAAGCCCTCTATGGCCGCAGCGGCGAATGCCCATTGGTTGTGGTTGCCGCCTCGTCGCCTACCGACTGCTTCCACATGGCCTTTGAAGCTGCCCGCATCGCCATTGAGCACATGACACCTGTCATCTTGATGACCGACGCGTTCATCGCCAACGGCTCCAGCGCCTGGCGAGTGCCCGAAGTTGGCGACTATCCCGGGATACATCCCAACTTCGTCCCCGAAGACAAGGAAGCCACTTGGCACCCCTATAGCCGCAACGACGAACTGGTGCGCTACTGGTCGTTCCCTGGCGTGCCCGACAAGATGCACCGGGTGGGAGGTCTTGAGCGTGACTACGACACCGGCGTCATCTCTAACAGCCCCGAGAATCACGAGCGCATGGTCAAGACCCGCGCACAGAAGATTGCCAACGTCGCCAACCATATCCCCCTGCTCGAGGTGAAGAGCGAGCATGAGGGCTGCGACACCATCATCGTGGGCTGGGGAGGCACCTACGGACACATCTACACCGCCTACGAGCACCTGAACCGTGCCGGCAAGCATCTCGACTTCGCGCAGTTCAACTACATCAACCCACTGCCACGCAACACCCGCGAGGTGCTCACAAAATACAAAACCGTGATTGTGGCTGAGCTTAACAACGGACAGTTTGCCACCTATCTGCAAAGTCAGATTCCTGAGCTTAACATCAAGCGCATCAACAAGGTGCAGGGACAGCCGTTCCTCGTTAACGAGATTGAAGAAGGTGTAATTAAAATCATGGAGGGCAAATAATTATGACACAGACATTTCAACAACCCGAACCTAAAGACTATAAAAATGATGTAGCAGTGCGCTGGTGCCCAGGATGTGGCGACCACGCTGTTCTAAACGTGCTTCACAAGGCGATGGCTGAGCTTGGCGTTCCTCCTCACATGATTGCTGTGGTGTCGGGAATAGGCTGCAGCTCACGTCTGCCCTACTACATGAACACTTACGGCTTCCACACCATTCATGGTCGTGGCGGAGCTATCGCTACTGGCGTGAAAGTTGCCAATCCGCAACTCACCGTGTGGCAAATCTCTGGCGACGGCGACTGCCTCGCCATTGGCGGCAACCACTTCATCCATGAGGTGCGTCGCAACGTCGATCTCAACCTGCTGTTGCTCAACAACAAAATTTACGGTCTCACAAAGGGACAGTTCAGCCCTACCAGCGACCGTGGCTGCATCTCGAAATCTTCGCCCTACGGCACTACCGAGGACCCGTTCATCCCCGCCGAGCTGGTGTTTGGCGCTCGTGGCACGTTCTTCGCTCGTGGCATCGACGTGGAACTGAAAATCAATCAGGAGATAATGGTCGAGGGAGCTCGTCACAAGGGATGCTCTGTGATTGAGATTTTGCAGAACTGCATGATCTTCAACAACGGCATCCACAACCGCATCACCGACAAGGCGGTGCGAGCCAACCGAACCATCCACCTCGTCCACGGCGAGAAGATGCTATTTGGCAAGAACATGGATATGGGACTCGTGCAAGAGGGCTTTGGACTCAAGGCTGTGCGCCTCGACGACGGGGAATACACTATCGACGATGTGCTCATCCACGACGCTCACTGCCAGGACAACTTCCTGCACCAGCAGCTTGCCATGATGGACGGCACCAACCTGCCTGTGGCACTCGGCGTGATACGCGACGTGGACGCTCCCAGCTACGAGACCGACGTCACCGTGCAGATGCGCAAAATCCAAGCCAAGCACCGCTACCGCAACCTCCGCGACATGATCCTCGACGGAGACACGTGGGAAAGGAAATAAACGCAAGCGTTCAGTATGTTGCGATGCCATCGCAACTAACTTAACATCACTCAAGCGATAGCGCACATGCGTTATCGCTTGAGTGTATATCTACAACCAGGAAGGGTGGCAATCACGCCTTTTGTGTCCAGCTCAACCAGCGTTGCCATCAGGCGGTAGATGGGCAGTGCCATCAAGCCGGCGAGGTCGTTGATGTGCAGGTCGCCATTCTTGCGCAGTATGTCTACCACCTTTTGCTGCTCGGCGGTCAGTTGCGGGAACAGCTCGAGCTCCTTAGCCTGCTCGGGAATTTGTCTCGACTCCCACCGCATGGCCTTCAGCAAGTCCTCAGCGCAGATAATGGCTGCCGCCTGGTTGTTCATGATAAGGCGGTTGCAGCCTTTAGAATACTCATCGCTCACACGGCCTGGAACGGCAAACACGTCACGGCTGTAGCTGGCGGCAATGTTGGCCGTCACCAGCGCACCACCTTTGCTCGCACTCTCCACCACCACGGTGCAATCACTCAAGGCTGCAATGATGCGATTGCGGGCAAGGAAGTTGCCACGATGAATCTCGTCCTGGCTGGTGTAATCGCTCACCACCGCCCCACCCTGCTGCACGATGTGAACCGCGTCGTCGCGGTGCTCGGCAGGATAAATCTTGTTCAAGCCGCACGCCTGCACTCCCACAGTAGGCACATTATATCTCAGTGCTGCTCGATGGGCGTTGATGTCGGTACCGTAAGCCAATCCGCTCACTATCACCAACTCGCCCTCAAGCATCTTAGAGAGGTCGTCAACCAACTTATCACAGAACGTAGCGCCGTAATGCGTGCTGCGCCTAGTGCCTACGATGCTGATAACACGCTTGGCATTAAGGTCGCAACCGCCTATAGCATAGAGCAATATCGGCGCATCGCTAGCATTGAGAAGGCGTTTGGGGAAATTGTCATCGGTGAAATACAGAACCGTCACTTTGCGTTGCTCAACAAAGCGCAGCTCGACCTCGGCTTTGCGCAGAGCCTCGTCGCGGAAGGCACGCTCCCACACCTTGCTGCGACTGCCGGTGATGGACTTCAGCTCCCGCTCGCTGATAGCGAAAAAGTCCTTCTCGCTTGGAATGATGTCGAGCAAACGTTGCGCAAGCTCCACTCCCATTCCACGTATGCCGGCAAATGCCATGCGGTACAATATGTCAGTATTCTTTACAGCCATTTCTCAAATTTCTCAAAGAGTTTGTCACTGCGCGAGAGCCTGCCATCTTCTAGGCTCACCACCGTCACCACGGCACTCACCGCAATCTCGCCGGTGTGCTTGTTGCGGATGTCCTGATGAAACACGAACCTCACACCTTTCTTCTCCACCCACAGGCTGCTCAGCATCACATCGCCACTGCGCAGCGGAGTTTTGTAGTCAATCTCCACACGGCTCAGCACAGGAATGATGCCATCGGCACTCATCGCCTTAAACGAGTAGCCAGCACAACGGCAGAACTCATGACGTGTCATCTCAAGATAGTGAAGATAGTTGGCGTTATTCACGATGCCCTCGCTGTCAAGCTCATAGTCGCGAACTGCAATCTCAAGCGTGTAGATATATTCGTTGCTTTCCATCATGCTATATTTTTTAAATTAGTTGCAAAGATAAACCATTTCCTCCAAACCACCCTCAACACGCATATTAATTGTGAATAACTTTTTAAATATCTACTTCATGACACCGTAGAAATTGGCTAGCGTGGGTATTTTATTCAAAATTCGTAGTTTTTAAAGGTTTTCGAAAGCAACTTGCAAAAAAACTGACTATTAATAACTCACAACTCAAAACTTTTCACTAACTTTGTGCCCAAATTACATCTCCATTACAATTTGTGATATGAAAAACTCTCATTTCAAGCATATTATGCTCGTGGTGCTGCTCGCAGTTGTCATAGTGCCAATTTCGTTGACACAAGTTACCATCAACGATAACCGACGCCCACAAGCCGAACCAGTGAAAGTTGAGACTCCCGACAATGGCGGTGAGGCTGCCAACAAAGAAGGCAGCAACACCACCTCCAGCAACGAGGGGCAATCGGCAAACGCCAACAAGTCCAACAATCAGCGCTCAAACAACACGGCGGTCAACGCGGCCAACAATAATAACTATGCCGACCCCAAGCGTCCCGAGTCGCTCAATCAAGACTATAGCACCGGCAACGCCAGCGCCAACCTGCAGTCACACCAAGAGGTTGAGATGAGAAGCTACGGTTACCGCATTCTCGTTTATCAAACCAACAAGTCGAAGAATGCCAAAGCCAACGCCCAAAAGCGGGCAAAAGACATCACGATGAAATTCCCACAGTATCAGTTCTATTTCACCTATAAGGCACCAACATGGCGCTTGAGAGCTGGAGACTTCGCCGATGAAGAGTCGGCACACTTGGCACTCAAGCAATTCAGGAAGGCATTCCCTATGTACTCTAAAGAAATGACTATTATTCACGACAACATTAATGTGTGGAAATAATGAGCAACAACAAAGTACCACAATATGACAATGAGCTAGTAGAAAAACTGGCATCACACATAAAATCAATCATTGAGCTGCTCGGCGAAGACCCTAACCGTGAAGGACTGCTGAAAACACCTCAGCGCGCCGCTAAAGCTCTCATCGACAACACCAGCGGTTACCATAGTGACGCCGAGCGCCTCATCAAGCAAGCCATCTTCTCGCACGACGACAACGACATGGTAATCGTCAAAGACATCGAGTTCTACTCCTTGTGTGAGCACCATGTGCTACCCTTCTTCGGAACTTTCACTATAGGTTACATTCCCGACGGAGAAATCGTGGGACTCAGCAAACTCGCGCGCGTGGTGGAGACCTACGCTCGTAGGCTTCAAGTGCAAGAGCGACTCACCAAGGAAGTGTGCGACGCTGTGAGAAACAATCTCAAGAACAAAGGAGTGATTGTCGTGTGCGAAGCAGCACACATGTGCATGAAAATGCGGGGCATTGAGAAACAACAGTCCACAACCATCACAATGCACTACTGCGGTGATTTTGAGAACGTTGAAATGCAACAAAGATTTTTCGCTCTTACACAAATAAAAAAATAATCAAAAAAAATAGCGAAAAATTTTGCCAGTATAAAAAAAAGCACTACCTTTGTACCCGCAATCAAAAAAAACAGGTGATTGCAATTTGCGACAGTAGCTCAGTTGGTAGAGCGCGACCTTGCCAAGGTCGAGGTCGCGGGTCCGAGTCCCGTCTGTCGCTCATTTTATAACTCTTGTCCAGGTGGTGGAATTGGTAGACACGCTACTTTGAGGGGGTAGTGCCCGTTCGGGCGTGTGAGTTCGACTCTCATCTTGGACACCATTTTTCAAGTAAGTCGCTGAATTTCAGCGACTTGCTTGTTTTTTATTCTATAATTGCACATTTTTTACACTTAACAGAAGTTTTAATAATCGGCAAAAAACTTTGCTTCCATTGATCTCCAAAAGACAAAGATTTTGTAACTTTTCATCATCAATTTACATCAACAAACTTTGTGCTATCACATGAGCTCTTTCAACAAGCGGTTCCTAAGTGACGATGATTGCCTTGCATTTCTGACAGCTATCAAATGGCATGATGAGCATTATATCTGCTGCAAGTGTGGCAACACAACCTATCGGCAAGTGGCCATACTCGTGTTGATGCAACCGATACAAGTATAATTAGAGTGTTACTTCGAGAACCATTTTTCATCGACTGAATTATGGTTGGGGACATCTTGACAGATATCACACCGGATTCAAACAATGGATTGATGATGAATTCAAACAACGGCATTCATTTAAGCATTTGCAGGGTTATCTGGACGAATACAATTTCGAGTGAGCCATCGACGCAATCCTCAACGACATTTCGACATAATCATTCGGGCGATGATGAGGGTCTCAACCAACCAAGAATGATCAAACAAAGAATAAAGACTTAATTAAATCCGGATTATGAGTGGAGCATATTGAGAATTGTGGTCGCCAGTTCGGGATTGTGCAGGGTGATGATATTGTCGTTGGGGCTATGGTAGCCAAGAAGTTGCACATTTCCATACCACACGAATGAGCGGTCAAAAATGGCACAGTTGAGTGTAAAGTCTTCCTTGAGGATGATTTGTGCGCCATGCATTTGCAGCCGCTCGGTGTGTTCATTGGGTTCTCTTGTTACGACAGCAATCTTGATGCCCTGTGTAACCAAGTCGAGAAATCGTGCCATGATTTGTGAGTTTCTGCCGGGCTTGACTCTGGGGCAGGCTATGACAACGCTACGTTTCACTTGTGCGAGACTGCGCAGGAAATGAGAGAGGAATGACTGTCCATCATAAATCAGCGATGTCTCATCTTTCACGTCGGCGAAAAGTCCTTGTGGCTTGAGCGAGTAGCCGACACTTGCATAACCTTTCAGACGGCGGCGATACATGGCTTCGCAAAGCGGCACATTGATGTCGATGTAGTCGTAAATGCGCACCTCGCTTTTGCCCTCATAGTCACGATGCAGCCGTCCGGCATATTGGGCGACAATTCCCTTCCACGACACAGGGAGGGCAAGAAATAACGTGTCGAGGCGAGGACAGTCGAAACCTTCGCCTACATATTTCCCTGTGGCAACTATCACCAATGGTTCATCGTCGGCAACGCCTTGCAACCGCTCCATTTTCAGCCGTTTCTCTTTTGCGCTTTCCGCACCAATAAGTGTAATCACGTTGTTGCAATGCGGAGTTAGCATTTCGGCAATAGTAGCCACATGAGCCGTAAGGTTGGTTAGCACAATCGGTGAGCGTTTCTCTGCGAGTGCTTTACGCACGTCTTCAACGATTAGCCTGTTGCGATGCTCGTCCTCGGCGAGTTGTTGAATGACAGTTGCATAACTATCGTTGTTCGCACCGATATTGCGATATAACGTAAACCTCGGCACCATGAGACGGGTGAAACTCTGGCTCGCCATCTGCTCATTGGAGTCGGATGTGTATCTGATAGCACCACACTGCATGAAGATGATGGGTTGTAGCCCGTCTTTGCGAATGGGTGTTGCGGTTAGTCCATAGACCCGACTTGCAGTCACTCCTTTAAGCACGCGCTCGAAACTCACGGCGGTCACATGATGGCACTCGTCAACAATCACCATGCCGTAATCTTTGACAAATGGCTTGACCTCGCCATCACTCACGCATGACTGCAACAATGCTATGTCGATGATGCCATGAAGCGAATTGCCGCTGGAACTAAACGTTCCGATTGGCGACCACTTTTTCTTGCGACCGCGTTTTGACGGTTGCACTTCCTGCTCATGGTTAATGATGAGAAACTCTTCGAATTTTTGTTTCCATTGGTCAAGCAAAGTCTTGGTGTGAACAAGAATCAGCGTGTTCACCTTTAATTGAGCAATCAAGCCGATGGCCGTAACAGTTTTGCCGAATGCTGTGGTTGCCGACAAAACGCCGTCGGAATATTGGCAGAGCATATGAACAGCCTCTTGCTGACTGTCATATAAGCGACCGTTAAAAGTCACAGATATTGTGGTGCCTTGATTTGTTTTATCGACCAACTCGTAGTTGACGCTCTTTTCTTTTAGGAAATCAATGACAGCATCTTCACAACCGCGAGGCAATGCCAAATAGTCATCGACAATCTCAGCACAAGAGATGATGCGTGGCACATTATAAGTCGACAGCCGCATCGCTTGCTTGCTAAAGAATTCAGGATTGCGGAACGACGCTATGCGTTTGAGATGATTGACCACCTTAGCCGACAAGCCGTGCATCGGTAGATATAGCCGACTTGCCTTGACGATTTCAAGTTTTTCTCCGAAATCACTTTGGTCTATCACTGGCGGCACTGGCAATTCCCACGGTTTGTTTTCGCTCGTTGAGGCAAGGTTACCAAATGTGGGCGAAATTGCATAGCTTTGCAATAGTGTTTCAACGTTGTCCTCTGTAAGTTTCTCAATTCGCTGAAGAAATGCCCATTGGTCGGGATAGGGCTCAAAATCCCCGTCAACAAAAATACTGTTACCTTGTTTTCGGGCACGGCCTTGCAACGGCAATGCCACAAGATTGCCGAAACCGCCTTCGGGCAAGCTGTCTTGGTTCGGGAAGAAGCGGTCGTAAGACTTGAACGAAAGGCACCCGTCACGACTCATTGCTTCCGTGAGAATGGCATTGCCCAATCGTCGTGCCTTGTTTGCTCGAATGGATGACTCAAAGAACATCCAAACGTGTGCGCCGTTGCCTGAGCGTGACCGCTCTACGTAGCATGGCACGCCCCAATCCTTGCAAACACCAACAAATGCTTTCACATCACCCTTGTAGCCATGTTCGCAGTTCTTGTCATCAAAGTCAGCGCAAAGAAAAAAACAGGTATTGTCCTCATGGATGACATAAAGACCAATCACATCACGGCAATCAGGCGATTTGCCTTCAAGGTGGCGATAAACGTCGGCATCGGTCAGTGGCGCAAATTGCCGATTCGGACATTCCGCGCATTTATATTTACGTTTGTCACAAAGTTGCGGATTCCATTCATTGGAACACACCGGTTGATAGCCACTCTTGCTACCATCGCGACTCTGCCATCTCTTGGCAAACACATCTTCCCGCCCACGGAACAAACTGCGAAACAATGCCACCTTCTCATCAAGCGACAGTTTGGGCATTGTTGAATCTTGACGAGTTACCGACGTCACTTGAGGCTCATAACGCTCCAACCGCTCACACAACTCTGCAACACATCCTTCAAGCCTTGCCACCCGTTCAAGCAGCGCGTCCCTCTCCCGCTTTAGCTCCTGATATGATGGTAAATTGTTTTCTTTGCTATCCATGATTAGTATAGTGAAACAAATTGGCTGTTCGTGAGGCTAAGCTGCAAATGAAATGCAAAATTAATCAGTAAGTGAGTATTATTGCAATCCGTTTGCAAACAATATAAATGTTTCATCATGGACAAACGAATAAAAGGCATCATCAGGTATTTTGGCATAAAAACGCAAACACACTTGATAATCATCTGTCATTGAATAGTCAGGCAAAGGCTTGCCTCTTGTTCACGTAATAATCTTAACTCTTCTAATTTAGCCATAATGTTAATTTTTTGTGGCAAAGGTAATAAAAAATTTTAACACGGGAACGATTCTCTCAACAATATATTAAGAAAACACATTTTTGAAGCCTATATACATGATTTACAGAGGGCTAATTTGGAGATTTAATTGCCGCTAATACACAACAAGGCTTTTATGTTGAGTAATCAGTCTATAGCTGAGACCATCTCTCGTTTCATTTCTTGGTCAACCTCACGATAACGAGCGAAGGCGGCGCTGTTTTGCGCGTGGCCGCTCAGTTCGCTCACGAGTGATTGGTCTTTGAACCTCTTATAGATATTGCCTACGAATGTACGCCGTGCCATGTGGCTACTGGCAATCTCGTTGATGGGGCGAATTTCCTGTTCGCCAGTAAGCGAGTTGCGCACGACCACATTACGGGTCACCCCGGCTAATTTGAATTTCAAACTATTTTAAGTGATTATTTTCAACCTACAGTTTTTTTGTCAAACAAGCTGACAAGCAGACGAGCGAACAAGCTGACAAGCGAACGAGCTGACGACGCACTACCATTGCCTTGTCAGCTTGTTCCTTCAGCTTGTTCCTTCAGCTTGTAAGCTCAATTGTTCTTGTTCTCTAGTCTTCTTTACCTATGTCGTGTAGGGCTATTTTTGAGACACTCGCACGGCGCGCACAGAGCAGCCGCTGGAGCGCTCGAAGGCTTCTGAGCTCACGCTGCTCGAATAGAAGTAGAGATAGTTGGCATAGTAAGATTTTGTGTCGCCAAGAGTTCGCGACCAGTAGTAGCCAAGGGTGCCGCTTGAGAGATAGCTGCCGGAGTACCCTTCGGCGGCGGGCAAGAACAGCGATTTTCCATTTCGGCTCACCTTGTAGCCTTTCACGCCGTTGCTTGTTGTCCAGGTCCATGTGCATTTGGTGCGCAACTCATCAAGTTGCTCTTTGGTGGGCGTGCACCATTGCGATCCCCAGTTGACAGTTGCGGCGTCGTCATCAGGTTCAAGCTCGGTCAAGTTATCAACGAAGCCATTGTTGCCATAAGTGCTTACAGTGCAGTATTTTGTCATCTTGTTCCACCGGCCGTTGCACCACTGGTAGGTGCTCCAGTCATAGACTTCCTTGGGCGTGGTCTCGCCCCATGCGAAATGGTCGCCATATTCCTCGGGTGTGCTGGCTCCCACGTTCATGGTGGCCCACAGGGTGCCGCTAGGCAGTCCCAGGTCAACGTATTCATGGTTATCAACCCCAGTGTCGCCTCCCAGGATGATGTTATAGACAAAAGTTATGTCGGCTACAGTTATATAGCCATCATTGTCAACATCGCAGGTGGTGATGTAGGTCTCATCGCCATTGAGTAAATAGTCGTAAATTGCTGTGGCATCACTGGTTGTGACATATCCGTCGCAGTTCACGTCGCCACGCACCACAGTAGTTTGAGCCATTGCTGCCGCCGTCAAGGCGAGCATTGCTATCACCGAGTAAATTATTTTCATGTTAATCTAGTTTTTTGCCCTTCTAGTCTCCCGAATCGTGGCTTGGTTTATTAATTGTTTTAATCGACAGCGTAGAGGCTTGGTTGCCTATTTTTCATTATGTATCACCCCAAATTCACGCATTAACAACCTGTGGGCGTGCAAATTAAGGCGAACAGCTATGAAATTGTAAGCAAAAACGCTTTCTTAATATGTGAGTGCAAAGGTAGTATAAAAATTATTGCCGTGCAATAAATATGGGTCAAAAATAAACAAGCTGACAAGCAAACAAGCTGACAAGCTGACAAGCTGACAAGCTGACAAGCAAACAAGCTGACGAGACAAGTGTAATTCGTTTATCGAGGATCGGAGATCGAGGATCGGGGAACTAGCGAAGCGGCAGACCAGCGAGCAACGCGAGCGGCACAACTAGCGAGCAAAGCGAGCGGCTAAATTCTGTATTCCGTGCACATTTTTCCGTAAAATGGTCACAACCGATGTTGCCGATTGTTTGTAATTTTGCATTCGTAAAAACATCGCTAATTATGAAAAAGATTATTCTCACATCAGTTTTAATGGCGGCTTCGCTAGGCATCGCCGCACAAAACCATCAGACTATGGCTAACAGTATTGTAAAAGAAGACCTGCAACTAGTGCAGGAATGGGACAAGACATTCCCAAAGAGTGACAAAGTGAACCACCGCAAGGTGACGTTCGTCAACCGTTACGGCATCACGCTTGCCGCCGACATGTACACCCCCAAAGGCTACACAGGCACGCTGCCCGCTATCGCCGTGAGCGGCCCATTTGGAGCCGTGAAGGAGCAGTCGAGCGGACTTTATGCCCAGACTATGGCAGAGCGCGGTTTCCTGACTGTCGCATTCGACCCCTCTTATACCGGCGAGAGTGGCGGCAAGCCACGTTATGTAGCCTCACCCGACATCAACACCGAGGACTTCCTCGCTGCCGTCGATTTCCTGAGCGTGCAGGAGAATGTGGATCGTGAGCGCATCGGCATCATCGGCATCTGCGGATGGGGAGGCATAGCCCTTAACGCCGCAGCCCTAGACCCTCGCATCAAGGCTACGGTGGCATCTACCATGTATGACATGAGCCGCGTTTCACAAAATGGCTATTACGACAGCTCCGACACTAAAGAGGCCAGGAACGAGGCCCGCAAGGCGATGGCTGCCCAGCGGCTCGTGGACTACAAGAACGGCTACTACGAGCGCGCCGGTGGCGTGGTTGAGACGCTAACCGACGACACACCATGGTTTGTCAAGCAGTATCACGCCTACTACAAGACCCCTCGCGGCTATCATGCCCGCTCGCTCAACTCCAACGAGGGCTGGAACAAGACGGGAGCGCAGTCGTGGGTCAATGCAGGATTCCTGAAATTCACCAACGAGATTGACAATGCCGTGCTGATTGTCCACGGCGAGAAGGCTCACAGCCTCTACTTTGGCGAAGACGCTTTCGACAACATGACCGGCACCAAGCACGAGAAGGGTAAAAGCGCACAAGTAGGCAACAAGCAACTTATTATTGTTCCCAATGCCACACATTGCGACCTCTACGACGGTGGCGAAGGCAACTACATCCCATTCGACAAAATCACGGAGTTCTTTAACACCAATCTAAATTAAACTTAATGTGCCATGAAAAAACCGTTTGTACTTTCCATCATTCTTTCATTATTTGCTATGGCACAGTCGATGGCATCAGAAATGAACATTAATGTAACCATAGGCAGCACTACTTTCGCCGCCACTATCGAAGACAGTGAGACAGGGCGTGCGTTTTATGACATGCTTCCATTGACGTTAAACATGAGCGAGCTAAACGGCAACGAGAAATACTGCTATCTCGACACCTCGCTGCCCACCGCTTCCTATCGCCCAGGCACTATCAATGCCGGTGACATCATGCTCTATGGCTCGTCGTGCGTAGTGCTTTTCTACGAGACCTTCAACAGTGGCTACAGCTACACACGCATTGGTGCTGTTATCAATCCCGACGGACTGGCACAAGCACTTGGCAGCGGTAACGTGACAGTGAAATTTGAGGCTTCAAGTTCGGCGGTGACTGGCATCTCTTCGATTGATGATGCCAAAGCTGTCACCGCCATTTATGACCTCAATGGGAACATAATACAGCACACCGCTGTGGAACAGCTGCCGCGTGGCATCTATATTATTAAAAACAAAAATGGTGAGACTAAGAAGTTTATCAAATTTGCGTGTAAGTGAGCGCAATGCCCCTCTCTAGCACGAGCACTGCCGAGCGTCGAGCAAATTATTAAAATAATTGCACTTGTTTCACGTTAATTAAATAGATGATGTTCAAACTCGATAATATTGACCAATATAACCATGCCTTGGGCATTGAGACCGTCCACCCTCTCGTGACGGTGTGCAACCTCAAGGACGTGCCTAACCGTGAACTCATCGACAACGAGACGACCTGGCATTACGGCGTTTATGCCTTGTTCCTGAAAAACACTCGCAGCTGCCGGCTCTCGTACGGGCACAAGGAATATGACTACAGCGACGGCACGGTCACGAGTTTCGCCCCGATGCAGACGGTGACCGCCACACCAGTCACAGGCATGGACCCTGACGTGGTGGCGTTGCTGTTCCACCCCGACCTCATGCGTGGCACGTCGCTTGCCAAAGGCATCGCCGACTACCACTTCTTCCAGTACTCGTCACACGAGGCGTTGCACATGAGTGAGCGCGAACGCGCCATCTATCTTGACTGCATCGACAAAATCAAGGAAGAAATCAACCGACCCATCGACAAATTCAGCCGCAAGCTCATCTGCCGTAACATCGAGCTGCTGCTGGACTACTGTCTGCGTTTCTACGACCGCCAGTTCATAACCCGAGAGCTGGAGAACAGCAGCGTGATTGCCTCTTTTGAGCAGGCTCTCAACGACTATTTCCACAACCGTGAGGCGATTTTCTTGAGCGGGCTGCCGTCGGTCAAGGTCTTTGCCGACAAGTGCTGCCTGTCGCCAAACTACTTCGGCGACCTCGTGAAAAAGGAGACTGGCAAAACGCCCGTCGAGTTCATTCAGCATAAAATTATCGACATCGCCAAGGAAGACCTGCACGCGACCGATGTCACCGTCACCGAACTTGCCTAAAGCCTGGGGTTCCAGAGCAGCCAGCATTTCAACCGCTACTTCAAGCGCTCCACCGGCATGACCCCCACCCAGTACCGCAAGCACAGCCGCCAAAGCGCGTGACGACGATATATACCCCTCCCCCATCAAGCGAGAGCCACCCAATCGAGGTGGCTCTTTTCAATACTGAATCTAAAAATAAAAGCACACGAATTAAACGAATTTCAACTAATTTAATATTCTCTGTATCTATTCAGCGATTTGTTTTTTTACCTGCTATTATCAAACAAATTCAACAAAAATGCGATTAAGCGAGAGCAGCGTCAAGCTTGCTTGAACATTGCCGAGCGTG
>CALGGO010000091.1 GCA_937916085.1 uncultured Prevotellaceae bacterium
GAGAGCATGGCATTGCCATTTTATGATAATCTTATCCCGAACTCGCGTTAATAACCTAACAATTATGGCACAGTATTATTTAGCAGTAAATGGCCAGCAACTTGGTCCTTTTGAGGTTAATCAGCTTATTCCCAATGGGATGACACAAAACACTATGGTGTGGACCGAAGGCATGCCCAATTGGGCGCCAGCAGCAAGTGTTCCCGAACTCGCATCCCTGTTTGCGGCTCCGACAGCTCCAGCTGTTGCCCCACAAGTAGCGCAGCAGCAACAGCCTGCTCCACAACCAGTACAGCAACCTCAGTACCAACAGCCTGCTTCACAACCCCAGTATCAGGCACCCCAGTATCAACAGCCCTATAAGCAAGCTTATCAGCAACAGCCAATGGGAAAATATGTAGCAACTCCACAATTGGGATTTATGGATGCTGTTAAGAGATGCTTCAAGAAGTATTTCGACTTTAATGGCCGCGCTCGCCGCAGCGAGTTCTGGTGGTTCTATTTGGCAATCTATGTGATCAATGGCATTCTTTATATACCCATCAACATCTTGATGAGCAAGAAGAACCAATTGATCCATGACGCTCTTATGGGAAAAATCTCCATGGCCGAGGCTGACTCTCAAGACCCTACAACCCTTTTAATCATCTTCTGTATCATTATGGGTATTGTTTCGCTTGCATTATTAATTCCAATGCTGTCGGCAACAGCACGTCGCTTGCATGACGTGGGTAAGAGTGGTCATCTGCAGTGGCTTTATCTCTTGTGTGGTATTGGAGTCCCAATCTGCCTCATCCTGTGTATCCCTGACGGCAAGCCTGAACCCAACAAGTATGGCGAGTCGCCTAAATATGTGTTACAGCAATAGTATAGCCTACTTGAAGAAACCTTTTGTGTGGATTTTGCTAGGGGGCATTTTAATTGGCACTCTTATCATTTATTACTATAACAATCCATCATCAGGAGCATGGTTTCCTCAATGCCCAGTCAAATTACTTACTGGTTATAGTTGTCCTGGTTGTGGTGTGCAGCGGGCATTTCACACTCTGCTACACGGTAATTTTGGGCAGGCTCTAGCCTACAATTATTTTTTTGTGCTCAGTGTACCATATTTTATTTTGGCATGCATAGCACTATTACTAAAAGGTAAATTTAATCGGTTTGAAAGAGTTGTGGAAGGACGCACTTTAGCGTTGATATATGTAGCGTGTTACTGCGTTTGGTTTGTATTACGTAATGTTTTGGGAATTTGATAAATTGCTTAGTACAACTGTTTTTCTTTCCCATCTTCATGTTTCTCTTCTATGCAAATTTTATCATAACGAATTTTATATCACTTAATAATTTTTATCATGGCAAATTATTATCTATCAAATGGCGGTGAGCGGCAAGGGCCTTTTCCCGAGGAAGAACTGCTCAGATACGGATTGACCCCCGATTCATTAGTGTGGTGCAACGGCATGCCAGGATGGCAAAGGGCCGGCGAAGTGCCAGAATTGTCAAGATATTTTGTGGCCCAACAGCAACAGTACCAGCAACCAGGCTATGGACAGTCAAACTATCCACAACCTGGTTATGGACAACCATATTACTCTCAGTATCCTCAATATGCGCATGGACAATATGGGCAAGAAATGGGTGCTCGTCCTCCAAAACCAGATAGCAACTTGGTGTGGGCAATATTGACAACGTTGTTTTGTTGCTTGCCATTAGGTGTGGTGGCTATTGTTAAAGCCTCAAAAGTTGACAGCCTTTACCATAGTGGTGATTATGAAGGAGCTCAACAGGCGTCCAACGATGCCAAGAAATGGGCAACTTGGAGTGCTGTTGCTTCGATTGTTTTCATTGTTTTATATGTAATATTTGTGTTTGTGATTGGAGTGGGTGCTGCCTATGGACGTTTTTAGAAGACAATTATTATTGTTTTAAAATTTATAAAATCAGGGCAAATTATTATCTATAAAACGGTGGTGAACGACAAGGACCATTTCCCGAGGAGGAAATGCTTTGAAACGAGATGACTTCAAACTCACTAGTGTGGCGCAAGGGTATGCCAGCAGGGAAAGGACTGGCAATGTACCTGTTTTGTTGCATAGCCCCACCCCGAGCGTCAACAAGGCTATAATTAATTAACGTGAGTTCGACGAAAATAACTTGCTGTGTTTCAGCTGCTCCCATAAGATAGGGGAGCTGTCACGAAGTGACTGAGGGGTATGATAATCAAAAACATAGGTTTTCATACTCCCCCTTGCCCCCTCTATCTTAGAGGGGGAGCTGCTAACGCCTTGATTGTGAGAAAACAAATTCGTCGAACTAACGTTATTTTATAGTATTCCCTGCTCGATTCTTACGCATATTCTCTCAAGCATGGCGTCTTTGCGGTTACTGCTTGGGGAATATCCATCTTTCATGTTCACGCCAAAGAATCGCCCGAATGTATGCCAGAATCCCGCCCTGAAAGTGCCCATAAATGCCTTGATGATGTAGTAGCTCTTTTGGTTTGTCTCGCGGTTTACAAGTTTTATCAGTGTCTTTCCCTGATTTTTGGTGAGCTTTTTCATTTCGGGCTTGTATTGGTTAAAGACTTCTTTCTCAAAGCGTTTCAAGTAGTCTTCTTTTTCCTTTTGGGTGGGGAATGTCTCGATGTATTCGTAGGTCTCCTGTAGAGTGCGGTTTATGAGTTTGGCGTAGGGCAAAGTGCGCCTCACGTCTCTCACGGTGCGCCAGTAAAGCTCTTCCTCGTCTTTGTTTTTGAATTTCTCGGGTGGATACACGATGATATTGTTCAAAATCACTTTGTAGATTGTGTCTCCCTTTTCGTCAATGACATACCCCCACTTGGCAACGGCGCGCTTGAGCACCGACGGCAGCTCAATTACCGCTCCGTCGTGTGCCTGTGCTACATTGGCAAGTGGCGACAGTAGCAAGAATAACAACAATATTTTAAGATATTTCTTCATCGCGATTGTGAGGCTCACATCATTTTTGACTGCAAAAGTAAAACAAAGATTGATAACTGCAAGAAAATTAATGTTTAAAAATTAATAAAAGAGAGTGGAGAGTGCAGAGTACAGAGGGGAGAGTTTTTTCCCTCCTTTTAATTCTTTTTCCTCCTTTATAGCCTCAGTAGGCGCGCGAGTCCCAAGTAGCTGATGTTGATGCCAATGTGCATGCCGCTCACGGTGGGGTCGCACTTGTTGAACTTGCTGTGGGCGAGCCACGGGGTGATGCGCAGCGACGAGGTCCAGCGCTCGCGGTGGGTGGCACCGGTGAGCGACGTGTTAGTGACGCCACTGTTGAGGTTGATGTCAAAGTCGATAGATGCTATAAAGCTGAAATTGTGCAGGTTGCGCTTCTCTACGCTGGTGATGCTGCGCACGTCGCGGCCTTCGTCGTCCTTGTCCCAGCTATAGTTGGCAATGTCCCAGCCGTAGCGGTTGTAGAACCCTCCCACGTTGGGCGTGATGCTCAGGCGTCCGTGATTGACGATGGTGTAGCCCAGCTGCACGCTCGCCATGATGTGGGTGGCGCTACTTGAGTTGTTGCCCTGCAGCGGTCGTCCCTCGCTGTCGGGGGCGATGTTGAAGATGTTGTCGTTGCGGTAAGAGGGTTGCCCAAATGCCACATCGGCTTTGACCCTCAGTCGCTTGTAGCCACCCGTGAGTCCCACATGAAACATGAAGCTGCCACCAAAGTTGTCGCGCAGTGAGCCAGTGGGCGAGTCATAGCCCACGCCGGCATACACGCCGTAGCAGCCCTGCATGGCGGTGACCTGCGGCACCTGTGGTGTGCCGGCGGCGAGCAGCTGGCTCTCGATGTTGTCCTCCCAGCTTTCCACGGCGGCTTCGAGAGAGCCATTTTTAGTCTCCTGGGCAATCTGTCGCACCCGCTGGCGGTACAGGTCCTGGTAGTATTTCAAGCGTTTCTCCACCGTAGCGCCGTCGATGCCGCTGTTGATCTCCTCCTGCAAGTTGCGGCGCATGAGTTCGAGCAAGTCAAACTGCAGTTGGTGGTAGCGCAGGCGTTCGGGAGTGCTTTGTGCGGCACTCGTCTTTGAGGCGTTGCGGTGCATCATGGCGCGGGCTTCGAGGCTGACGGTGGAGTTGGCGTTTACTCCGTTCTCGATGGGCGTGGCGCTTAGCTCTACCTCGAGCTGCGACGCTTCGCTTGAGGTGGGTGGCAGCAGCTGGTGGAAGTCGCTCCAGGAAAGTGGACCGTCGCTCCACAGCTTGATGTCGTCATCACTTGCCGCAAAGCATGACAATGCCATTGCAACACACAAGAGAGTTAAGTATTTTCTCATAACTATTGTTTTTTCTTATAAAACGTGAGAATCGTGTGAATATTTTAGCGAGTCGCCAAGATGGTAATGGCAACTCGCTAGATATCTAAATTATAAACTATGAACTTTAAACTATGAACTGTGAACTATGAACTGTGAACTATGAACTGTGAACTATGAACTGT
>CALGGO010000092.1 GCA_937916085.1 uncultured Prevotellaceae bacterium
TGACATCATTGGTGGCAAGTGCAGGACAGATTACCCATACGGTGACATACGATCCTGATAAATTATCATTGTCATTTGATACCATAAACAATATTTATACTATAGTAGAATATGATGGTTTACCTGCCTATAACTTTGAAGGATCTCCAAAACTACCAACAGATATTTTGACCTTTTCTGTTCCATATAATGCCAAAAATTTTAGTGTTCAGCTTCAATCGAATTCACATTATGATATATATTTAACTTATCACATTATGCCACAACAACAATCCATGGCAATGTATGATCCTTTTGAACAGACGTTTACAGAACCAGATCCTATAGTATATGGCGCATTTGATTTTATTCCGTCTCAAACAAGTGAAGTCCTTACTTCGGGATATCTAATGGGCGACAATAAGGTTGTGTCGGTTAAGATAAATCCATTCACCTATAACCCTGCATATAAAATTGTGAGGCTAGCTACTAGCGCAACAATAACATTAAGTTATGATGTTGACACGACAATAGTGCCACCAATTATTAGATACAACTTAAATGTCAAAGGGCAAGAGATATCAAAAATAGAAGATTATGTGGCAAATGGTTATTATATTCCAATGAACTCATATATGTTCACTCAGCCCAACCCTAATAATGTGCAGCAATCTTTGCCAACTTATAGTTATTGTATTATCACAACCCGTGAGTTAGAGCCTGCATTTAAAAAAATATTAGCGATGAAGCGACAGAAAGGATTGTCGGCTGGTGTCATTTGTATGGAAGATTTGATGTCGAACTCCAACTTCAGCAGTGGAGATGTCATTGGTGGAAGTTACCCAACAATTGCCGATAGTGCTGGAGTTGTGAGGGAATATTTGAAATACGCATTTCAATCTGAATCAAATCCCACACAATATGTGTTGATGGGAGGGAAAGCACCATTTGCACCTGTTAGATTCGTAAAATCACCAAATCAGGAATGGCCTTCATGGCAACATGTGCCAAGTGATATCTATTTTAGTGATTTGTCGATGGAATGGATACATACTAATTCTGATTATGATACTATCAACCAATGTGAATACGAAATACCAAATATAGTATTTAATTCTCATTCTTTACCATATTATCCTGACCTTTTTGTTGGGAGATTATTGTGTGCTAAGAAAGAAGAAATTGACAACTATAGCAATAAGCTATATAAATACAATTTTAAGCCTGGAAATGGTAATCGTTCTTTCTTGCTAAATACTTTACTTTTTGCTTCTAATGATTCTAATATAAGTAAATATGCTAATCGGTTTGTGGAGCGGACTGGAAATATTTTTAACAGCAGTAATCTGAACTATACTTATATTCATAATTCTTTATCTAATTATTTGACAGGTACACAATTTGTAAATTACTTAAATAACAATAAATGCGGTTATTTAAGTTTATATGGGCACGGAGAGCCACAGTCAATAGAATTATATAATAATGGTCATGACAGATATGTTGTAAGTGGTTTAGATAGCTATATTGGTGACACATTAGGAATAGTTCCTGGAATAACAACAATTAATGAGAATGGTAATGGTCTTGATAACTTGACGAACAAGCATTATCCTTTTATTTGTTACTCAATTTCTTGTTCAACAATGCCTTATGATGTGGATCCAACGTTTAATTCTTTTACTACGTATGAATATAAATACAATTTGGGAGAATCATTCACTCTCGGGAAGAACTATGGCGGACCAGCTTTTCTTGGAAACACTAGAATGGGATATTTAAATGAATCAGAGAATTTTGAGACAGAATTCTTAAACACTGTATTACGTAAGCATATATATTCTATAGGTAAAGCGGAGACCTTAAGTAAAGTATTTTATAAAAGAAAAAAAGATAGCTATAATCATGTTGTATTAGAACACAATCTTCTAGGTGATCCTGAGTTTGAGATGTGGACAAGTGAGCCACAGCGATATACAGACATAACTGTCAATCAATATAATAATTATATAATATTAAACGGCATTGCTCCGTCAGACACTATAGCTTTTTGTGATAATGACGGAAACATTGGAAAAACATATGGGTCAGATGGATTTGGTTTCTTTGTTGGCATATCACCGACAGCGTCAATAATGGTTTATAATCATGACCATATACCATATATCGCTCCTCTGAAACTTCAGAACTGCAATATAAACAACTCGCAATATGTATATGCAAGTTCTTTTAGTGCTGGTAAAGAAATTATATCTAATATAACTCATGGCAACGTTGCAATAAAGAATGGTGCTATCTATGAAATAGAGGCTACAGATGATGTTTATCTTGGAGAGGGCTTTATAGTTGAAAATGGAGCCACCTTTGCGGTTAAGACTCCTGGCAAGGTGACGATTGACGGCTGCGTGTTCCAGAGCGGAGCCAAAGTCAAGATTGAAGCTGGAAATGTTGAATTTATTGGTAAGTTCACTGCTGAGCTAGGTTCAAAAGTGGAATTTACGCAATTTATTGACGAATAATTTGCATGATTAACCATAGCTTGCTATTTTTGCGGTAAAAAAATGTGATAACCAACAAATGAATTAGTAAGCTCTAAAACAATAACTATTATGAAGAAGATTACATTTTTATTGCTGGGAGTGCTGATGATGACCAGCGTGAATGCAGAGGAGAATGAATACGTTCCCCTCGTTCGTGAGGGAGTGAAATGGGTGTATCTGTTTTATGAGCAGACCCATAACATTAAAAAGGTCTATCCTAGCTATCTTTATTCATTGGAAATTAACGGCGACAGTTTGGTTCAGATAAATGGGAAAAACTACAAAAAAGTTTATTACACCTTGCTTGACAGGGATTTCCAGCCAGTCTGCGAGCCCGAACTAGTATCATTGGTACGTGAAGAGGATGGAGTGGTGTATAGGAGATTGCTGCGAGAATATCCATATAACGCTGATAACCAGCCCATTTGTCAACCATTCTGGGTTAATAATATGATGGAGTATGCCATCTATGATTTCAACCGAGATTCATATCTTCCTGAATTGCCTTATTATAGCGATGAGTTCTACAGCATTGCCAATGAATACTTCCGCAACAATCCTTACCAAACGACAGTAATGGTAGGAGATGGTGAGAGAGACGCCTATGTCATGAACGACAGTTTCGACATTGATATCTCATTCTTCCTGGAATGCAAGGTGATAGAGGGAATCGGTGCAGATAACCGCAGCGGAAACCTCCTTGCTCCACAACTGGACTATTATACTGCGTGGAACAAACTGCCTGGTCTGGCAGCGGTATTTGAGAATGGTGAGCTCGTCTATCAGGGCGCTCTCTATGATGATGCCATCAAATTCTCTAACAATGAGAGCGAGGCACCACATCAATATGTGCCAATCGTACGTGAGGGAGTGAAATGGGAATATGTCTCATACAATAGTTACATCGGCATAAAACCTGGAATGGCCGACATCTACACACTGGAGTTTAACGGAGAGAACGAGAAGGGACATTTGCTCTACCGCACAGACTATGATGCGCAGGGCAACGCCATGGAGCCGCATTTGATCGCCTATGTCAAGGAAGATGATAAGGATGTGACAGTCGAGGATGTTGAGAATCCAGGGTATAGAAATATATATGACTTTAATCAAGAGCAGTTCCTTCCTTATGAAGCATTTAGTTTCGATCCTTTCGATTATTCTTATAACAAACGCATTATTCTTGAAGTGAATAATACCGAAAGACTTGGATTTGACTTCAATTATGACATTAATGATGGAAATTATATCAGTCTATATGAAGTGAAAATAATTGAAGGGATTGGTGTGGATTGTAAGTACGGAGATCTTATTAATCCGTTCATTTATTTCATTACTGGAGTTAAGCCCTATACTCAAGATGAGGACACATCAAATGTTCCTGATGTGAGTGCTGGTCAAATTTTCTCAGGGCTCTCTGCTGTCTATGAGGACGGTGAATTGGTTTACAAGGGTTGTCTGTACGATGAAGCACAACTACTAAAAGAACCTGATGCCATAACCACCATCGCCGGCGACAAGCAGGTGAAGAGCGTGCATTACTACAATCTCGCGGGCGTGGAGAGTGCCGAGCCGCAGCAGGGCGTGAACATCAAGGTGACGACCTACAGCGACGGCTCGCGCCAGAGCGAGAAGATATTGAGATAGGAAATCGGTTCTACGGAGTTTAGGAGTTACCATCTCCATTACTCCAAAACTCCGTAGAAATGACGGCTGCGTGTTCCAGAGCGGAGCCAAAGTCAAGATTGAAGCTGGAAATGTTGAATTTATTGGTAAGTTCACTGCTGAGCTAGGTTCAAAAGTGGAATTTACGCAATTTATTGACGAATAATTTGCATGATTAACCATTGAGTGCTATTTTTGCGGTTGAAAAATCGTGATAATCAACCAAGGAATTAGTAAGCTCTAAAACAAGAAATAATATGAAGAAGATTACATTTTTATTGCTGGGAGTGCTGATGATGACCAGCGCCAGCGCAGTTGAGAACAATTATATCCCCCTTGTTCGCGAGGGAGTTGTTTGGGAATATGTTGGACATCATTTTGAGGATGAGAATGAAAACATTATACTTAGACCCGTTCTCTATACCCTTGAGTTCAGTGGCACTACAACGCTTAATGGTATATTGTATCATAATGTCTATCGCACCGACTACGATGAGGAAGGAAATGCTCAAGAGCCTTATCTTGTGGCTTATGTAAAAGAAGAGAATAAGATAGTTACCGCTATTAATTATAGCTATTACTGGTGGGAGATTCCAAGAATATTGTACGACTTCAATAAGCCTATGTTCATGCCTGATTCTGAAACATTTGAGAGTCTTGGTTTTGAAAACTATTATGAATTGATGTATCTTGATTATATTCAAAGATACATTGCAATTACTGTTGAAGTTGCGGGAACAATCATTAATGGATATCACATAAATTATGATAATGGAATTGATTATAATTATTATGAGGAAGCTATAATTTTAGAAGGTATAGGTATCGACTGTAGATTTGGCGACTTGCTAGTGCCATATAGAAATTATTGGACTTCTGTAAACCCTATGGCGAGTCTCTCGGCGGTGTATGAGAATGGCGAGCTTGTTTACAAAGGTTTTGCTTATGAAGAGGCTCAACAGCTGAAAAAACCAGATGCAATAACCACAATTGTTGGAAACAAACAGATAGCGGGCGTTCGTTACTACACCCTCGCTGGCGTGGAGAGTGCCGAGCCGCAGCAGGGCGTGAACATCAAGGTGACGACCTACAGCGACGGCTCTCGCAAGAGCGAGAAGATTATACGGTAATTGATAACTATTCTACGGAGTTTTAGGAGTTTGAGAGTTTTCTGCTCCTATACTCCAAGACTCCGTAGATTTTTTGTCCTCAAAGGGATGATTAGGCGAGTGTGATTGTCATCTCGCATCGGGAGCAGTCGCAATACACTTGGAGTAAGGTCTTGCCGTTGCGCAGAATATTAATGTCGGAAGTCATGTCACAAACACAAAACCGCAAGGTCCTGTTGTGTTCAATAGTGGCAATATAAAATTGAAAGCAAAAAATATTCTCATCGAAGGTACTACTACAGTCAAAAAAGGTGCAAAATTGGAAATTACAAACAAATAAAACATAAGCATTATGAGATTATTTAGTTACAAGCAAGCGTTAATGACAGCCATAGCGATGTTTCCTCTCTGGCTGTATGGTCAAACATCATTCAGGCATGTGCTGTCCGAAGGCAAGTCATGGGAAGTTGCGAGATTAAGCCATAATCCTGTTGAAGGAAAGGTAACAATGGACACGATAAACATTTACACCATTGAAGTGTCTGGTGACACGATTATCAACAATCTCACCTGCAAGAAGATTGCAATCGCTTCCAAAGTCAGCCAGGAAAGCTTAAAGACTGCCGTTACCTATGAGGAAAACGGTAAAGTGTGGAACGTTAGAGAAGATGGAGAGATGGAACTGCTGTTTGATATCGGGCTTCATCAATACGAAAGTTTTTTAGATGGTTATGTTCTTAGTGAGGACTTCGTCAGAGTGAATGGTGTGAGTAGAAAACGAATTAATATATCAGTTGACTATGATGATGTCGATTATGATTACTACGTCGTTGAAGGAATTGGCGCCAATAATAATTTTTTGCTAAGAGGACATACCGGCGACATCGGTCCTTGCGTCATGCTCTCGTGCAGCGAGAACGGAGAGGTAATATTCACAGAAGATGATTTCACAAAGGATGACTACGTTCCACTGGTTCGCGAGGGTGTGGTATGGGAGTATGTAGGTTACAACAGTGTCCTTGGTCCTGAAGCAGGCGAGGAAGTTGAGCTATATACACTTGAGTTTAATGGTACGACCGAGATAACCGATAATGTCGGCTGGACTTATGTGTATCATAATCTTTACCGTACTAACTATGACGAGCAAGGAAATGCCCAAGAGCCTTACCTTGCCGCCTACGCAAAGGAAGAATACAGGCAAGTCGATGCAATCGGCGTGAACTATTGGCCGGGCTTCGAGGTGCCCGATAGAGTTTACAACTTCTATGCCCCCATGTTCATAATATCAACCTCGCCAGAATATCCGTATCCATATAATTTGGATAATGCCACAATGATAGATCTTGAAGTTGCAGGGACATTCAGGAAAGCATATCACATCGCATGTGACGGAAACAGCGAAACGGCAAACCCATTTATTGAAGAATTCAAGACCATAGAGGGCATTGGAGTTGACTGTGCATTCGGCGACTTGCTGATGCCATATAGGCCATTCTCCGCTGATGCCAACGCAAGTGACGGAGAGAAAATGTCTGGTCTCTCGGCTGTTTATGAGAACGGAGAACTGGTTTATAAAGGTTGCATGTATGATGTGGCTCAACAGCTGAAAAAACCAGATGCAATAACCACAATTGTTGGAAACAAACAGATAGCGGGCGTTCGTTACTACACCCTCGCTGGCGTGGAGAGTGCCGAGCCGCAGCAGGGCGTGAACATCAAGGTGACGACCTACA
>CALGGO010000093.1 GCA_937916085.1 uncultured Prevotellaceae bacterium
AAACCGTAACAATCAACGACTCCCTCTTCAAACTCTGGATAAACCGCCAGCAGTTTTTTGACTAAAGAAAGAAATAATTTACAATCTCTCTTAACTGAATGGGGAAGCAACTGTTCGAAATATATCACTGCTTCTCCATTCATTTTCACGTTTATTAAAGTCAAATATCTGTTCTGTACCTATACTTATTGACAATATATCTCACTTCATCATAAGAAAATCCAAGTTCCTCATAGAAATCATAAGCCTGCTCTCCTAATAACTTGTGTGTATCGCTTCCATCCATTAAAATAAATATATTAGAACAGTTGCTTATCATATATTCAAGAATCTGCCTATTTTTGATTTGCTTGATATATTGTGTTATTTTCTCATAGGTATTAAAGAATGGCCTAAAATCATTTATTTGTTGTTTATTCATGCCCAAATAAATAGCAGCTTTCTCCAAATACGAAGAAGCAAATGGCATCTCATGCATCGGAACCCCTTTCGTTGTAAGATAGTCCAGCAAAAAATACAATGCATATCTTTGTTGGGCTTCTATTGTATTATATGGAGGTATGGGTTTCCTGTTTCTACTAAATAATCCCATAGTTATAAATTTAAATAGTTTATTCTTAAAATGAAAACCAATTGTTCGTTTTCAAGTGTTACGATAACAATTATACAATTATTCCCAAACAGGAGAACATTGCAGTTGACAGTAAAAGAGCAAATACCATACAGCCAGAACTACTACTTTTATTTGATGTTGTAGTTCCTGAGTGTAAAATTAAATCATTAAGTTTTTTCTCCATAGAGAATATTGCATCTCTATTGGTCTCATAATTAGCTAAAAAGTCATCTGTCATATCAAAGCCTTTCAGTCCTTTAAATACTTTTGATCCACTTTGAATGAGGTCATAATAATTTGTGTCAAAACCTAATAATGGATTATATTGTTGGCTATTATATGAGTTTTGGGGGTTGTATGAATTAACAGAAGACACGACAGAATTAACAGCTATAGAAGCAATTGCAGTAGATATATTTAAGTATAAAGGATTATCTTTAGTTAGTGTCTGCTTTATTGATTCCAAAGGTGTCTTGACATTATTCAACAGATTTATTTCTTTTATAAACTTATTTGGATTATTGTATTTAATTCCTGAAATAGCAGAATAAGTTGATGATGGATGTTGTGACTTATAAAACTCATCAAAAACCCCAATAAGAGTATCTTTAACAAGACTGCCATCACTTGTAGATTCTTTTTCTTTCTCTCTTACAATCCCATAATAACTATCGAGAGCATCACTAATCTCCATTAGTTCATTAGAGATTCCAAGTTGAGATATTTCATTTTCAACACCAAAAAATTGGTTTTCAAGAATTGCGTTTCTAATATTTTCAAGTGGATTATTTGCTTCCATATTTACCGTTATAATTATTTGAATAATTGTTACTTACTATTCATGGTTTAGCATAGCATTGGATTACAAACCACCAAATTTTTGATTACAAGAATTGCAAACAAAACAGTCCTTAAAAAAACTAAGTTTTATATTACGACTTCCACACATAATACATTTAACTTGACCAGTGGCAAGAAATTTTTCTCGTTCTTCTACCATAAGGTCAGATAGCCAATCACACATTATTCCGTATGAGGTATTATCTGGGGCAACGCCCGCAAGAGAAGATGTTTCGTAAGCCTTGTGTGCCATATATTTATATGCTTCTGGAAGATAATGGAAATTTTCATATTTTCCGTCATAATTTTTCTTTACATCGTTAATATAAAAAACGCGTAATTGTTCCATTGGGCACTTATATAAAGAAGACATTTCTCGAAGAGACTTCAATCGTTCTCTTAAGTCATGCATTTCTGTAACACGAGGGTTCAATGCTTTAACAATCTCAATTTCATCATTTGTTGAAGGCACATTAATCTTGGCATCTGGTTTTCCTAATTGTTCATGACGTTCTTTAAGCCAAGCAATCATCATTGCTGAAATCGTATTTGTTTGAGAGATGTTAAATGCGGAAGCCTCATTTGCCAATTCTCCACTTGTCGAGTTTATCATTTGAGGTAATAATTCCGCTGGATACTTCTCGATTTCAGCAAGATAAGTAGTCTTGATTTGTGATACTCCACATTTTAAACTTTTAGCGAAACGATCAATGGATGCAATTTTTTCTTTCACATCTTTTTCTGATAACGTAGAGAAATCTATCTTTAGTAAGTTCTCTATGTCAGACGCTTTTGTAGGATTTATATCCTTATAAATCTCCCAATAAGTCTTTTTAGGAGTAGATAATACAGGTGTAGGAGATGGGGATGGTGCTGAATACTGCCTATCCATTTTGTTTGCACTTTTGTGCAAAGAAATGGCTATTACTAAAAATATTATAGCAAGAACAAACCAAATCATGGACCATTAGTTTTAATAATTCATATTTCTAAAAGCATTAAGTGTATTTCTAATATCATTCATGCTTATAGGAGGAAGCCCACATATCTTCGTTACCATTCGCAACATTATCATTTCACGCTCATGGATTTCGCCATCAGAGGCCATGATAATGATAAGAAGAGCTTGTACATATTGCTTTTGAGTTGTATTCATTCCTGCTACAATACCCATAGCTGTATGAGGATCCATATTTAAAATTGCTTTCTCTGAGAATTTGAAAAGTTCTTCATCATCTAATCCCAATCTCTTCATTTGAGAATAAATCACTTCCAATTCTATTGAGTCTGTTTTCCCATCAATTTCAGCCATTCCATTTGCAATATTTAAAATGGCTATTAATTCATTTTGGTTAAACTGCATACTTTAAGTTTTAAGGCTCTCCTAATGCCATAAGAGCGTTTTTACAAATATGAAGCGTGGCACTGATATACCACTTCTTCAATCGGAGGTCGTGAGAATTACCTTTGTCAGTAGATGTAGTATCAGTCCACGCTATAAGCGCAAACCGCCATACTCTCTTGCTGACTATTGGAAGTTTCTCACGTTTCCGATTACAAGAAAAGCATAACGCTTCGTTATTTCAAAAAAGTATTGTTCCGTAGAACACCTGCAAATTTACATAATATATTTCAATAATCATGCCATTTTTGAAAAAACTTTTACCAATTCACGTTTTGCCTTAGAAAAAATGCCATCGGGGTTGAGGACCTCGATGGCATTTTTGTTTTTAGAATTGTGTGGCAGGGTTTTACCACACCACCTCAAAGCTACAAGTGCCTGGCGATGCTATGCAAGTTGACTTCTACAGCGACGGACGCATCTGGTACTTTGGCACTTCAGGCTCACATGGCATGGCAGTGCGGCCATTGTGTGACCAGTAAAATTTTGAGCAGAAAATTACCAAAAAGGTTATTTACTATTCAAAATTTTACTATATTTGCACCATGAATAATATATTTCAACAAATCGGAAACATCCCAGTCACTAATTCAATCATCTCAAGCCTTTATCCAAACATAAAGGCTATAAACAAGAAAATTAGCGAGTTAGAACGTCAACATGCACTAATTAGGCTTAAGAGGGGGCTATATGTAGCTTCCCCTGAAATCACACAAACGCCTTTATCGACCGAATTGATTGCTAATCATTTATATTCTCCATCTTATGTCTCATGCCTCACGGCTTTGCGATTTTATGGTCTTATTCCTGAGGAGGTGTTCACAACACAGTCAATGACAATAAAGCGTGGTCACACTTTTAATACTAAGATAGGTCAATTTCAATATTTCACATGTTCAAAAGAGGCTTTTGCTGTGGGCATCACCATTGCAAAGGCTGGGAATCAGCAATTCTTAATTGCCACTCCCGAAAAAGCATTGTGCGACCTGATTGCAACTACACCTACCTTAAATTTAAGATACAAGAGAGAGACCGAAGAATATTTAGAACAACATTTGCGTCTTGACATGGAAAAATTCTACAAGATGAGATTATCATTTTTTCAAGAATATGCTACTATTGGCAGGAAAGCAAATTGTGTCCAACAAATTATTAATCTTTTTAAGTAACTCATGAACGAGGTATATCAAAAAATGCTCAGTCAATACGATTTATCGACCGAGCAAAAAAAAAGAAATGCCATCTTCGAAGTCAACCAGCAAATTGTTTTAGCGGGTCTTTATAATGGCGGTTTCTTCGACAGTGCAGCCTTTTATGGGGGCACATGTCTAAGAATATTTCATGGCTTGCAACGATTTAGCGAGGACATGGACTTCTCACTTCTTAAACCAGATGCCAACTTTGATTTCAAGAAGTTTTTTCAACCCATCATTGATCAGTTTGCCATTGTGGGACGAGAGGTAGAAATAACAAAAAAAGACAAGAATAAATTTGGGAAAGTTGAGTCTGCCTTCCTAAAGGACACTACCAACGTTTATGACATCTCTTTTCGCACCGAGAAATCAATAAAAATAAAAATTGAGGTTGACACTCATCCACCATTAGAATTCTCAACAGAGCACAAATTGCTGTTGCAACCTTATTCTTTCATGACACGATGCTTTACTCTGCCATGCTTGTTTGCAGGAAAAATGCATGCATTAGTATTTCGCTCCTGGAAAAACCGGGTGAAAGGACGCGACTGGTATGACTTTGAATGGTATGTAAGAAATAGCGTGCCATTAGACTTTAAGCATTTACAGGAAAGAATAAGACAATTCAATGGTCTGGCTTTTAACCAAGATGAGTTTTTGGCAATTCTTAAAGAAAAGCTTGCTTGTACCAATATCAATCAAGTAAAACAAGATGTGATGCCATTTATAAAGAATCCTAACGAACTCAGTATCTGGTCTAATGATTATTTCCTACAACTAGCACAAATGATTAAATGGGGACAATAAAGAAAACATCGTCACTTTTCATTGTCATGTTGCTATGCATTCAAGCACATGCACAACGTTGTGGCGCCCACATCATTAAGGGTGACCTTGATATCAGTTACGAGGGCACTGCTGGTAAACGCTATGAGATGAACAGCGTGATGAAGTTCCCTCAAGCAATCTATGTCGCCCATTATCTTGACTCGTGCGGCATCAGTCTCGACCAGCGAGTGACAGTGAAAAAGCATGACTTAGACCAGAACACTTGGTCGCCAATGCTCAAGATGATTGACGTAGAGCAAGAATTCAGCTATGGCCAGCTGCTCGCCCTGTCGTTGCAGCAGAGCGACAACAACGCCTGCGACCTGCTGTTCAAATTGTGTGGTGGTCCACTAGATGTCCAGAACTATTTGCGTAGCCTGGGGTTCAACAATATACGCTTGAAATGGACCGAGAAGCAAATGCACAACAAGCCACGACGGTCACGGGATAACTGGTGCACACCTAGCGATATGACCCACTTGTTAGAATGGTTTTACTGCGAGCGACAATCAAACCCTGTGTTGATGTATTTATGGGACTTGATGCTCAAGTGTGAAACTGGCAACAACCGCATCAAGGCGGTACTGCCACCAGGCGCTCAGCTCGCCCACAAGACTGGAACAGGATTCTCTAAAGGCAAAACACTTAGAGGCATCAACGACGTGGGCATCGTTGTCATGCCCAATGGCGACTGCTATCCTATCGCCATCTTCATAAAGCACACTAACCGCGAGGAAGAAGTGGCCGAGATTGCCTCGCTGCTGCTCTCACCATAACCCACAATTCACTTTTATACACTCAAACATAACACAATGGAAATGAAATGGATTGACGGCTTCTCGATTGCCGTCAAAGTTGAGAATAATGCCGTGACAATAAGCGCAAACAAGGAAGGGTTGCTATCGCTTGCAAACCACTTGAGAGCATTGGCACAGGACAATACCCCAGGCGCGCACTTCCACCTTGAAGAGTGCAACTCCCTTGAGGAAAACTCCACCGAGCTAATCGTCGAAAAGAGAAATTGAATAAAGTAACAATTTTCTTACTAAGAAGTTTGTTACTGATAAAGTTATTTCATATCCTTGCGGCATAAAAACTTAACGACCAACAACTATGGGCGAAAATAATCCTTTTGTTTTTGGATGACTACTGGTCACAGCAGCAAGGAAATCATAAAGAAATACAGGCTTGAATCATCGGCAAACGTGAATGCTATAAAGAAAGCCCTGCTAAAGAAAGACATCATCGATATTGAAGGGCAAACCGTGACAATCAACGACTCCCTCTTCAAACTCTGGATAAACCGCCAGCAGTTCTATGACTAAAGAAAGAAATAATGTAACTATTCAGAGCTTATTTCCATAAATTATCTTAACCTGCTATTGCATGGTTAAATAAAAAGACGTACCTTTGTCGTCATATAAAAAAGAACAACAAGACACACCCTCTTGTCTTATTTTGAATCATCTGCAATTATTATATATTTTATAAACCATCAAAAATAATTTTATGACAAAAACACTATTAAAAGCAGTTGCACTTGTGCTATGCATGAGTGGGTGTTTCGTTGCCAGTGCCAGCACTGAATATCAGGCTATTGACGAGCTTGGCAATAGAGTGAAACGCATCATTTTTGACCGTGAGCATGTGACCTTCGTCTATGACGACGGCACCACTCGCGACTATGTTGAACAAGCCCTTGTCACCAACGCACAGGTCACAAGTGTTGAGACAATCAATGCGACAACCACTGCCGAGCGAGAAGTCTATGACTTGCAAGGTCGTCGCATAAGCAATGTGGAGAACATGCCATCGGGAATTTTCATTGTTCGCCAAGGCGATAAGGTTTACAAACTCATTAAAAAGTAATCGGCTATGAAGAACTCACTACGTTATGCGATACTGATTGTTGTGGCCATTGTGTTTTGTGCAGTGACTCACGCTATTGTGATTAAGTACAAGCTCGCCGACGGCACTCGTCATGCCATCACCTCGAGCGAGCTCTCGGCCATTGATTTCAACGACAATGGCACCATCACGCTCACCACTTGGGACGGCTCGGTGGTTGAAACCACTAGCGACGAATTTGAGACCCTGGAGATAGGCACACAAGAGGTGCTGCTCGAGAACTACACCGACACCACACTCAACTTCACCTACGAGGGACTGAGCCTGGGCTCGCGCGATGTGCGCCAGTTCAACTTCCTTTACCCCACCGTTGACCCTCAAGGCGACAGCATCACCATGAGCGGATGCATCGTTGTGCCTCACAACATCCTCAACGGCTCTGACAAGAGCGAGGGCGTAATCCTCTTCAACCACTACACAATCTTCAACAAGCTTGAGGCTCCTACTATGGGTTACTCCACTCTTGAGGCGATGTTCCTGGGCAACCCTCTCAATCCCAACTACATCATCATCGAGAGCGACTTCTATGGCTTTGGCTCTACACTGCGCTTCTCGCAGGCCTACCTGCAGGGCACTGCCAATGCCCACGCCTCGCTCGACTGCTACCTGGCAGGCATGCGTCTGCTCGACCAGATGGGCATCGAGCCTGGTGAGCTCACTTTCAACGTGGGCTACTCGAGTGGCGGCTTTGACGCTCTGTCAACCCACAAGCTGCGCGACATGGAGTTCAGCGACAAGGTACACTTTGACAAGACTTTTGCAGGAGGCAGCCCGTCCGACATAGCGGAGTGCTACCGCCAGTATATCGAGATTGACAGCACCGCCTACAACGCTGTGCTGGCTCTGCTCATGGTATCGACCAACGACAC
The DNA here is from genome assembly GCA_937916085.1 of uncultured Prevotellaceae bacterium. Taxonomy (GTDB): domain Bacteria; phylum Bacteroidota; class Bacteroidia; order Bacteroidales; family Muribaculaceae; genus Sodaliphilus. The sequence continues at coordinate 7,654 of CALGGO010000093.1, forward strand.
CCAGAACCTGGGCCTCGAATATAGCGACGTGCTCCAACCCTATCTTGCCGACAAAATCGACGAGTGGATCAACTCCAAAAACTACTCTTCATGGCCAGTGTGCGACTCCATAGGCCGCGAGAAGAAAGTACACGAAATTCTCACTCCTCCCTATTGCGACCTCAACAGCCCCGAGTCGCTAGTGATTCAAGAGATATTTGAGCGCAACAGCATTGCCTACGGCTGGGAACCCGACCCCAACCAGCGACTCTATATCTTCCACGCGAGAGACGATGACTATGTGCCCGTGCAGTCGGCACGCACCATTCTGCGTTACCTCGAGGACAAGGGCTTCACGCCTAGCATCGTGCCCGGCAAGACCAATCTGCAGACCAACTTCGTGGTGCCCAAGCTTGGACACCTCACCGGCACTGTGGTTTACTTGGTGCAGACCGTTGCCGCCATCAAGGCCTGGCCTTTGATGTATGAGAATGGACAGCTAAAGGATGAGTATGCCGCAATAATCAATATGGACATCGACCTGATAGGAGCTTTGCAGATTCTTGAGAACGCCGGCATCGACGTGAGAGGCATCATCAATCAAGCTGTGAGCCTGATAGGCGGTGGAGCCACTCCTGCCGAAATCATCAACGCCCTGCTGGCGCAGCTACAGCAGCTGGGATTTGACGAACAAACGCTACAGGAGATGTTCCAAGACTCGGGCATAGACATCAACCAGGTCATTGAAGACCTCATTGCCTACCTCCAGGGTCCCAACCCCGAACAAGGCGGCAAGTCACCTAACACTCTGGCTACTCGCTCTAATAAACTCATGAACGACCTTGCTGCACGCCGCACACCAGCTCAAGCCTATGAGCATCAACTGCGCAGCTGGCTTGATGAGAACACCAACAAGTAATGCCATAACAGCATTATAACACACCAACAGCCACCAGCATTGCACAGACTCTAGCTTGTGCATCTTGCCAGTGGCTATTGTTTGCTTTATTCTCTGTGCAATAATCTAGGCCTTGTTGAACTTTTCTTTGCCTTGCTTGCAGCGTGGGCAGCGCCAGTCGTCGGGGAGGTCTTCGAATGGCACGCCG
>CALGGO010000094.1 GCA_937916085.1 uncultured Prevotellaceae bacterium
GCAAGACCGACTCAATCGCCTCGCCGTTTGTGCTGCGCAATATGCAACGGATGCCTGGCAGTACCGGCGGCATCGTTGTGCCGACCTACAAGCACGGACTGACAAACACCATTCCGGGTTTGCTCGCGGCGTGGAAACGATGGGGCTATGTGAACGGCGTGCATTATGTCATCGGGCGAAAACCGCCACGCTCTTTCGGCAGACCCATAATTGAGCCTGCCGAATATGAGCATGTAATCACGTTCTACAACGGCTCTTGCGCCATCATTATCTCGCAAGACCGCCCGGGCAGCAGCAACTCGCTCACGCTGTCGTGGCTGCTGATCGATGAGGCAAAGTTCATCGACTATGAACGCCTCAAAGACGAGACACTTCCTGCAAACGGCGGCATCAAGTCCTATTTCGGACATCACTCTTTCAATCACTCGGTGATGATCCTCTCCGATATGCCGCAGACGCAACGCGGCTCATGGTTCTTGCACTACAAGGATAAGATGGACGTGGAGCTAATCGAGACGATTAAGGGCACCATCTACGAGATTTGGCATTTGAAAGACCAAATCCGGCAACTGCGTGCCGCTAACAAACAGGTGCCTAAATCATGGCAACGGAAGCTGCGCGACCTCGACACTTGCCTCAACAAAATGCGCTCCGTGGCGGTGTACTACAAGGAATACAGCAGTATTGAGAACCTGCAACTTCTCGGTGAGAGTTACATCAAACAGATGAAGCGCGACCTCACCCCAAAGACCTTCCAAACCTCAATTCTTTGCCAACGAATAGGAATCGCCAAAGACGGTTTCTATTCGTCGATGCGTGAGGCGCACAAGTACAACGCCAGCGATTTTGAATACCTCGACAGCTTGGGCTACGATTTCAACGAAGCGCAGCTTGACTGCCGAGCCGACAAGGACTTGAACCCTTTCGCGCCCATCTGCATCGGTATGGACTACAACGCAAACATCAACTGGATTGTCGCCGGGCAGCCGCAAGGGCGTAGGCTCAATGTCATCAAGTCGTTCTACACCAAGTTCGAGCGCAAAATCCCTGCATTGATTGACGATTTCTGCCGCTACTACGCCCACCACCAATGCAAGGTCGTGGTCTATTACTACGACAGCACCGCGCTCGGCGGCAACTATGCCGTCAACGAGCAGGATTTCCACTGGGTGGTGTGCCACGAGTTCGAGCGGCACGGCTGGCAGGTGGAGGACATCAACCTCGGTAACCCGATGCGCCACGATGAGAAGTACCTGCTCATCAATCAAGGTTTTGCCGGCAAACAACGGCTCATGCCGATGTTCAACCGCCAAAACAACGATGACCTCATCCTTGCCATCCAAACGGCAGGAGTAGTCCGTGGGCGCAACGGCTTCCGCAAGGACAAAGGCGGCGAAAAACTCGCCGAGAACGAGGAAAACCTGCTCGAACACCGCACCGACGGCACCGACGCCTTCGACACCCTCTACATCGGCGCCGAGAAGTTCCCTTACCGCGACACTTTCAGCCTCAACTCCGGCGGTGTGTTATAGTGGTACGAAATTTGCAATGAAGCATTTATATTCCACATTTATTTGCCTATTACTTAATAAAATCAAAAATATTCGTTCCTTTTAACATTCTTAACAAGAATGTGCAAAGATATTACACTGGCTCAAGCGTACATTTGTTAATTTTTTCTACCTCTATCACTAAGGAAAGAGGTGGAAAAATTCATGTTACATATCAAAATTCCCTTGCCCTGGGCACGAATGGTTTGCTCAGGGCTGGTCGATACCCAAAACATCGGGTGCGACATCGGCACACAACCGTGCCTCGTGTTAGTTGAAGCGGTAAACAACCCGTACAGTGATGAACAATTTTTCAGGACAGTGGAGTGGAAACACGCTCTTTCTTTGGCTGAAACGCTCGGACTTCTTTCCCGGAAAGGAGAACGAAGATTTGGTCTTGTTGGCGCATTTACTGCGCTCCCTAATCCCGACCGAAATTCTATGTGGGCTTATGGCGGCAAACCCGATACTTTGTGTCGTGTTGCCAAGCCGATGTGTTTCAGCAAAACTCTTGACCCCACAAGATTTTTCACTCGTGAAGAAATCCTCTCAATGGGCGAATCTTGCCTTTTGCCTAAAACATCAGTAAGTGGCGACGAACTAATGTTGCCGGTGAGCGAGCGGCTGTTTAACGCTGTAACGCTCAACAGTAGTTTCAGCATCCCTTTGACGGAAACAATCTCTGAAACCTTGTTTTCTCTCGATTGTTTGGCGAACTACCGTGCGCTCACTCTTGTTTGCAACAATCGCGCCAAGTGCTTTGCTTTTGAGAGCGACAACGAGTATTACCTGCCTCATGATGAAAACGGCAACATCAAGTCCGTTTTCAGCAATTTTCGTGGCAGGAACATCGTCCTCGAACACTTCAGATTCAAGCTTCGCACCCGAATTTCTTAACTTTTAGGCTTCAATAGCCTGCCAGTCAAGAAAATTTTCGTACTTTTGCAGCGTCAAACCTCACCGTTTGAAAGACATTGAGGCAAGTTCTAAAGAACATTATTCACTCTCGTAGTATAGAAACGTAGGAAATTTCAATGCAAAGCGAGAATGCGTAGTGAACCCTGCCATATGCGGGTCATACGACATTCATTTGCATACCTTTCCTACGAGGCCTATACTTGAATGCTCGGTGGCCCGCATTTTTGTCCCCATGTACAGCGTTTTGGTACACTCTTGATATGCTTTTGCGCAACGATTGTCGTCAAATTGATAGTCGTTGTCATTATTTTTGTAACTTTTCCCCTAAAAGGGGAAACGGTATCAAAATAAATGCGTACCTTTGCAGGTTATAAGAGCAAAAAACACTCTCATTCCAATATGGCATCAAAGAAAGATTTCAACGAAAACACAAGGGTACAAGTTCCTGCGGCAATTCATCTTGTCAGATTAGGCTACACCTATCTCAGTGATATAACCGAGGCTCAATATGACCCTTGGACAAACATTCTTACGGATGTTTTTATACGGTCATTTCTGCGCCTAAACCCCGAACTTGATGCACAACAAGCACAAAACTCGCTCAAACAAATCATTCTCGCTTGCCGCAACGATGATTTAGGACGTGAGTTTTATGGTAAACTTGTATCTGAAACTGGTGTCAGGTTGGTTGATTTCAATAATCCTGCTAACAATGAATGGCACGTCACCACGGAGTTCTCATGTGAGAACCCCGACACAAAAGACGTGTTTCGTCCTGACATCACCATTTTCGCGAATGGTTTGCCTTTGGTGTTTATTGAGGTTAAGAAACCACACAACCACGAGGGAATGAAAGCCGAGCTTGACCGCATAAACACTCGTATGCGGAACAAAGCTTTTCGCTCTTTTTTCAATATCACGCAGTTTATGATATTCTCCAACAACGAAGAATATCTAATCGAGAACCGCCAGCCTCGTTCGGGCGCATTTTATGCAACCGCATCTCGCACAAGCGCATTCTTCAACGCCTTCCGCGAACAAGATAAGGACTTGCTCTCAAAGGTTAAATACACACCAAGCGTACCAGAAGGAACAGTCAAGCAAATCCTCCTACACCGCAACTGCCCACAGTTGCCTGCTCTCCCGGAGTTCTCAACCAATCTCCAACCGACTACTCCAACCAATCGAATCTTGACATCGATGTTATCGCAGGAACGTTTGTTATTCCTTCTCCGCTATGGCATCGCTTACGTTGAGATGACCAAAGAAAACAAAAATGGCGACAAGGTTACTGAATTGCAGAAGCACATCATGCGTTATCAGCAATTCTTCGCCACGCTTGCCATTAGGCGCACCCTTGACGCAGGACTCCGCAGCGGCATTATATGGCACACACAAGGTAGTGGTAAAACCGCACTCGCTTATTATAACGTCAAATCTTTGACGCATTATTACGCGAGAAAGCATATGCCGGTCAAGTTCTATTTTATCGTTGACCGCCTTGACCTGCTGGAGCAAGCATCAAGTGAATTTGCCGCACGAGGTCTTATAGTCCGCAACGCACAGAGTCGAGAGGAACTTATGAACGACTTCCAAGACAATACAGTCGTTCACAATGCCGAGGGTAAACCTGAAATTATGGTGGTCAACATTCAGAAATTCGCTACCGACCACCAGCGCATATCAAAGAAACAGATTTATAACACCAACTTGATACGAGTATTCTTTATTGACGAGGCTCACCGTGGTTATTCGCCACAAGGCTGTTTCCTCGCAAACCTATTCGAAGCCGATAAAGAAAGTATCAAGATTGCTCTGACAGGAACTCCGCTACTGCGTGCAGAGCGTGAATCGTGGAGAGTTTTCGGTGACTATATCGATAAATATTATTACGATAAATCCATTTCCGACGGCTATACTTTGCGCCTTATGCGTGAGGACGTGGAAACGGTGTACAAACAACGCATTTCTGACATCATCGAAAAACTCACCGAAGATGTCGAGGTGCGCAAGAAAGATATAGACCACAACACCATCATCGAGCACGAAACCTATATCAACGGTTTGCTCGACTACATCATTCACGACCTGCGCCGTAGTCGCATCCAGCAGGACGCACCGCACATGGGCGGAATGATTGTCTGTGAAACCAATCCGCAAGCTCGCCGTTTGAAAGAAATCCTTGATGCAAGAATGGCTAACGACCCCAAGCCGTTGCGGTCAATTCTCATTCTCCATGATGAGGGCGACAAAGTGGAGCGCAAGGAATCCATTGACGAGTTCAAAAAAACCGAGAATGTCGATATTCTCATTGTCAACGCCATGCTTTTGACCGGTTTTGATGCACCCCGTTTGAAGAAACTGTATTTGTGCCGAAAGATGGACGGTCACAATCTTCTGCAAGCACTTACCCGTGTCAACCGCCCATACCGTGATTTCAAGTATGGCTATGTTGTGGACTTCGCCAACATAAAAGAAAATTTCATCGAAACGAACAACCTTTACATGCGTGAGCTTAACCGCTCAGACCGCGACGATGAAACCGATGGCGAAACTACGCAAGGCGCAGGCGACATCCTCATGGCTTCCAATGAGGAAATCATCGAGCAGATGGAAGAAATCCGCGACAAGTTGTTTCAGTATGATACCGACAATGCCGAGGGATTCAGCCGACAAATTAGTGAAATCAACGATAAAGAGGAACTTTACGAACTTCGCAAAGTCCTTGAAAATGCTAAAGCTCTTGTCAATCAAGTACGCGCTTTCGGTGACGACGACTTGCAGCAAAAGTTTGAACGCTTGAAGATTGACAGCATACCCGTCATGATAAGCGAGGTGAACCACCGCATTGAGCGAATCAATCTTTTGGCCGATGACAACCACAAAGCCGATGTAAGCACAATTATCCGCGAGGCTCTTTCCATGATGGAGTTTAAGTTCAAGTACCGCGATAGAGAGGAACTTGAAATCGTGTATAACGACTTGCTGGATAGATACGAGAGCGTGGAACGTGAGTTTTCCGCCAACTTCGACCAACAAGACGACCAATTCATTCTATTGTCCGAGGCTTTCCGTACTTATTTCGCTCGACGAGGCTTCACACCGGCAACTGTTGCCGAAGCACGCGAGGACATCGGATATATGGACACGGTAATGCAGAAAATCAAAGAAATCAATCGGCGAAACAACGTGTTACGCTCGAAATATAACGGCGATGAAAAGTTTGTGCGAGTGCACAAACGCATCGAGGAGGAAAACGAGCGTCGCCAGTCGCAAACTCCCAAAATCCATGTGCTTGTTTCGCCGCGAGAAGTTGACATCGTGGTTGGGTTGCGAGCCGTCAAAGAAACCATTGACGATCGCTTGCTCTACGATGTGCACATTATGCAGAACGAGGGATTTTTCCAACAGCTGACTATGCAGGGCATCACTACACAATTACAGCAATTGGGCATCTCGGCAGAACGAAACGACCGCGTTTGGCTGAGAAATCATATCGCATCAGAGTATTTACAAGCTTACGCTTATCAATAAATTATGCAAAACAACATAGAACAGGCGACCAAACAGCTCATTGACGCACTCAAACAGACGTGCGGCAGCTATGGTTTGGGCAACGACGGAAACGAGTACAAGATTATTATTCAAATGTTCTTGTACAAGTATTTTAACGACAAATTCGGCTTCGAGGCAAAGCGCGTGCAGTCGCCCGAGGGAAAACGATTAGCCGAAGCGGAGAAGTGGGATGCTGAATATGACAAGTTCACCGACGATGAGGTGCAAGACTTGTTCGATATGCTCCCGCCGACAACACCTCGCATGAAGCCTTACCATACAGTCGCGCACCTGTACAACGCGCAGCAGGAAAGCGATTTTTCTTCTATGCTTGATAGCACCATGATTGACATTGCCAAAGAAAATGCAGAGATTTTCTCAATGGCAACGGTCAACAAAACCAAGCTTACTATCTTCGAAGAAATCACAGTGTTTATCCCGGACAGCACCCAGCGCGACGACTTTGCACGCTCGCTGATGCGCTATATCGCCGACCCTGACACGAACTTTGAACCGATATTCTCGGAGAGATACGATTTCTTCTCCACAATGTTCGAGTATCTTATCAAAGACTACAACAAAGACGGTGGCGGCAAATATGCCGAATATTATACACCGCGCTCAATCGCTTTGATTATGGCGCAACTTCTTGTCGGTGACGAAGAAGACCTGCGCCATATTGAATGCTATGACCCATCGGCAGGTTCGGGAACATTGCTCATGGCATTGGCTCATACTGTTGGCGAGGAACGCTGCACCATCTACTCGCAGGACATTTCGCAGAAATCATCCAAGATGTTGCGACTGAACCTCATTCTCAACAATCTTGTTGCAAGTATTCAGAACATCTTGCAGGGCGACACGCTGTTGAAGCCGGGACATACAAATGCCGACGGCTCAAATAAGCAATTCGACTTTATCGTCAGCAATCCGCCTTTCAAACTTGACTTCCCGACAACACGCGATACAATAGCATCGGACAGCAAACGCTTCTGGGCTGGTGTTCCGTCAGTGCCGCCAAAAATTGACCCGGACAAGCCGAAGATGAAAATCTTCACCTGCTTCATTCAGCACATGATAAACTCTTTACGCAACGAGACCGGTAAGCGCAAAGGTCGTGGTGCTATTGTCGTGCCCACAGGATTTATCACCGCCAAAGGCGGCATTGAGAAGAAAATCCTTGAAAAAGTTGTCAAGGAACGCATCATCTATGGTGTCGTTTCAATGCCATCAAATGTTTTTGCCACAACAGGCACTAATGTATCTGTGCTATTCTTTGATATGGCAAAAACTCACGACAAGGTGGTGCTTATTGATGCCTCACACCTTGGCGAAACGCTCAAAGACGGCAACACACAAAGAACTTTCCTGCGTCCCGAAGAAATCGAAAAGATTGTCAACACATTCAAAGCAAGTGAGCCTGTTGAGGATTTTTGCGTCACCCCGACATACGACGAAATCAAAGAGAAAGGCTATTCGCTTTCGGCAGGTCAGTATTTCGACATCAAGATTGACTACGTTGATATTTCCGAGGAGGAGTTCAACCGTCGCATGACTGACTACAAGGCAACGCTCACCGCACAATTCGCCGAAAGTCACCGCCTCGAAAACGAGATAATGAAACAGTTGAAGTCATTAAGATTTAACGCCGACAAAGAGATATGATAACCAAAGAAGAAGTATTGCAGCTGTTGCGCAGTACCGAGACTTTCCGTGTCGAGCGCACTACCGCACTTCGGGATATGGACAAGTTCCAAGAAGCCATCTGTGCTTTCTCAAACGACTTGCCCAACTCTCGCAAGAAAGGATACCTGATTATCGGTGCTTACGATGACGGCTCTTTGTCCGGTCTGAAAGTGGAAGACAACTTGCTCAAAAACATAGCGTCAATCCGTTCAAACGGTAACATATTGCCGTTGCCTGTCATGTCAGTGGAACGGTTCGAGTACGAAGATGGCGACTTATTGGTCGCCGAGGTGTCACCTTCGCTTGTGCCTCCTGTGCGCTATCGTGGTTGCACGTTTATACGCATCGGACCGCGGCGCGACGTGGCTTCGGAAGCCGAAGAACGCATTCTCATGGAAAAACGCGCCTCATTCATGGCGACATTCGATGCTACGCCGTGTTTCTCGGCTAAAATTACCGATATTGATACCGACTTTATCAAGAATGAGTATCTGCCAAAGATTATCGACTCGCAATTGCTTGCCGAGGACGACCGCGACATCAAGGAGCAGATGGCGTCGATTCATCTTTACGACACCGGGCATGACTGCCCCACAAACGCCGCAGTAATCCTTTTCGGGAAAGACCCGAAGTATTTCATGCACGGTGCCTATGTGCAATATGTTCACTTTGCCGGCATCAATAATGGCTCAGAAATCCTTAATGAACGTGAGTTCAAAGGTTGCCTCGCCAAGATGCTGCCTTTGCTGGAAAATTTTGTCCGCGACGCGGTGGTGACCTCTCGCCCCGTGCCTATCAGTATGTTGCGCGAGCAGACGGTGTATAACTACCCCGAACTGGCTTTGAGGGAACTCTTGATGAATGCCTGTATGCACCGCGACTATCAGTCGAACATGCCCATTCGCTTTTATCAGTATAGCGACCGCATCGAAATCCTCAATGCCGGTGGACTTTATGGCGAAGCACGCCCCGAGAACTTCCCCAATGTCAATGATTACCGCAACCCAATCATTGCCGAGGCGATGAAAGCGTTGAGGTATGTGAACATGTTCAACCGTGGCATTGAGCGTGTGACAACCATGCTCAAAGAGAACGGCAACCCCGCCCCGATTTTTGCAGTCGACAAAATCACGGTCTTCGAGGCTACAGTGAAACCATCTTTGTCATTCTCTAAGGATGAAGAGTGCCCTGAAAATGCCGAAATTGCCCGGAAAATTGCCCAGAAAATTGCCCGGAAGAATGTTCGCAGAACATTCTTGGCTATTGTAGAGAATCCCAATGCAACCATTACGGAATTAAGTGAAACACTGGGAATTGCGGAGCGAACGGTAAAGAACCACATTGCAGCATTACGTGGTAAATTTATCAAACGTGTCGGCAGCGACAAAAAGGGTTACTGGGCAATTATCGCAAGCGAATAAGATTAACATAGTCACTTGATGCATAAAAGTGACTATGATAAAAACACGAATTGGAATGACTGCCAAAGAACTTATAGATAATATTGAGCGTGAATGTGTCCACTTGTCCAAAGATATTATTGACAAAGTATGCCGCCGCGCCATGCGAGTGATGAACTCCAATTTGGGCTTCATCATCGCTGACGATTACCCGAATACGTTCAGGTTTATAGACTATCTTTCATGCGAAATCCAGTCTAAAACCTACGATGAGATATTCTTCCCCGGAAGGTTGCTTGAAGACTATATCGAAGATACGCTTGACAAAGAGTTAGACCAACTGACTGCAGTTGAGAAAACGGTTTTGTCATATAGCGACTTCACACCACAAGTGGGTGAAGGTTATGACTGGTGCGACATCAAACCTCGCATCTATTCACGCTTTCATGAATTGCTCAACCAACATTGGGCAGAAACTAAAAAGATTCAACATTTTGAAGAAACAAGATCATGGTAGATACATCAAACAATAAATATTTAATTGACACAATCGACCACTTCATTTCCGGAGATTGGGGCGCAGATGAAGCAAGTGATGAGTCCCCAAAGGCAGTTCGTTGTATTCGGGGTGCAGACATTAATAGCGTGAACGCACAATCTTTTGAGAATGTGCCTATACGTTATGTTGCTGAATCATCTACTGACAGCAAACAACTGCAAGCAGGTGACATAATCATTGAGAAATCGGGCGGAAGTCCTACACAATCGACAGGACGTGTCGCTTTCATTTCGCAGAAATGTATTGACCGCTTACAAAGTGTTGTTTGCTCTAATTTTTGCGCTGCCTTTCGTGTCAAAGATGATTGGAATCCAAAATATGTTTTCTACTACATTCAATTGGTTTATAACAACGGTATCTTCTTTAACTTTGAGGGCAAAACATCAGGGCTTCGCAACTTACAACTTGAAAATGCCTTTAAATCAATACCCATAAAATACATCGACCGCCCCATACAAGATAAGGTTGTCAATGTATTAGACCATATCGAGAATGAAATTGCTCTCTCTAATGAGATAAATCGCAATTTAGAGCAGGTCGCCCGCCAGCTCTACGGCTACTGGTTCGTGCAGTTCGACTTCCCGAACGAAGAAGGTCAACCTTATAAGTCGAGTGGCGGTGAAATGGTGTGGAATGATGCGCTGAAGCGTGAAATTCCATTTGACTGGCAAGTTAAGAAGCTATCTGAACTTGCTAATACATACTCTGGTGGAACGCCACAATCTAACAACCCCAGCTATTATGATGATGGTAATATTGCATGGATTAATAGTGGTGAATTAAACGAACCATTTATTACTGCTACCACAAATTACATAACAGAGTTGGGTTTGCAAAATTCAAGTGCTAAAATGTACCCTGCAAATTCAATTATTATTGCTTTGTATGGTGCTACTGCTGGTAAAGTGAGCTTCTTGTCATTTGAGGCTTGTTCTAATCAAGCGGTTTGTGGAATAATGCCCAAAGACAACAAATATACACAGTATTTACGTCTTTATGTTTCGTCTCTATACGACTATTTCGTAAGAGTCAGTAGTGGGTCTGCAAGAGATAACATATCACAAGATACAGTAAAAAACACTCTTATACCTTGTCCTTCTGAAAATACACTAATTAGGGATATTCAGTTAATGCGCTTCAATGGGAGCTCCTCAACCTGTTGAGA
>CALGGO010000095.1 GCA_937916085.1 uncultured Prevotellaceae bacterium
CAAAGCACAGTTGCCACCTCGAACGCCGCGGTGCGGCGCACTACACGACACCACACAGGCTTCTTTCCCTTCCTTTTCCTTCCTTTCTTCCTCTCCTTCTTTCCTCCTCTCCTTTCCTCCTCTCCTTTCCTTCCCTCCTTTCCTTCCCTCCTTTCCTCCTCTTCTTTCCTTCCCTCCTTCCTTCCTTTTCTCCTTTCCTTTCTTTTCCCTTTCTTTCTTTTTCCTTCTTTTCTTCTTTTTTTAGAGACTTTTAATGAAAAAACTGGCTTTAGATATTGACAAACGCTTTTTCAGGTTGTAATTTTGCAGAGTATTTAATTTCAGAGGGAAAACCCGAAATAAATTGGGTAATAAAAGAACAATTATTAATATGGCAATCGCAAAGAAACAGACAAATCAAAAAATGTCATCACGTGCTGCTAATGCTGAAGCGGCAAAAAAGTCACAAACCACAGTCAACAAATCCCAATCGCAAAACTCTAAGGTTGAGAAGGAGCCTATGCCAATGGGAAAGATTAATTATATATTAATGGGAGTGAGCTTGTTACTGATAGTTATTGGCTTCATCTTAATGAGTGGCAGCAGCAATGAGGGCGATACATTCAATTATGACGTGTTTAATTCTACTCGCATCGTGGTTGCACCGTTTATTACCTTCTTAGGTTTCTTGTGCATGATACCCGCCATTCTTTACAAGGGCAGAAGAGCTGATGATGTGCCCCAACCGCAAGATGATGATGCCGCTTCCACAAGCAATATTATCGTCAATAACAAGTAGTTCATAAAAAGGCAAAAGAATTACACAGCTAAGAAGAAAGCCTCTTTTAGCGTTAATACTATCAAATAATGGACTGGATACAATCAATCATCATTGCGATAGTTGAGGGTTTGACCGAATTTCTCCCTGTGTCATCTACTGGGCACATGATTATCACCGAGAACATGCTTGGCGTGGATATCAACGACAAGTTTGTGAACGCGTTCACGGTAATCATTCAATTTGGCGCAATTCTGTCGGTGGTATGTCTTTATTGGAGACGATTTTTCGTGTTGAAAAAGGTAGAGGATGGCGTGACTGGCTGGAAAGCCTTTCTGCAAAAATATGACTTCTACTGGAAACTGCTTGTGGCATTCATCCCTGCGGCAGTCATCGGTCTTGCCCTTGGCGACTTTATTGAGGGTCTCATGGGCAACGTGTGGGTTGTTGCTGTGATGCTCGTGGCAGTGGGCGTGTTGCTGCTCTTTGTTGACAAGTGGTTTGAACGCAAAGAAGACAAGCCCCTTACCGAGCGCAGGGCGTTCACCATAGGTTTGTTTCAATGCATCTCGATGATACCAGGCACCTCGCGCTCGTTTGCCACCATCGCTGGTGGTATGCAGCAGGGCTTGACTCGCAAGACTGCCGCCGAGTTCTCGTTTTTCCTTGCAGTGCCCACCATGGCTGCTGCTACAGGCTATGAGCTGCTGAAGATGCTTATGAAAGATGAGTACCGTGAAGCACTCTCCAATAACGTGGGTGTATTGCTCATAGGTTGCGTGGTGGCTTTCATCGTTGCCATTCTCGCTATCAAGTTTTTCATCTCGTTCCTTACCAAATATGGCTTCAAGGCCTTTGGTTGGTACCGCATCATAGTGGGCGGACTGATTTTGGTGTTACTGCTTACCGGTCACTCGTTACAGATGGTTGACTAATCTTTATTTGATATATGCTCAATCCCATAGAAGGCGAAATATTCTACATCGACAAACCCCTGAAATGGACATCATTTGAGGTGGTGAAGAAGGTGCGTGCAAGGCTGCGCAAGCGTCTCGACGTGAAGAGTTTGCGCGTGGGACACGCCGGCACCCTCGACCCTCTAGCTACTGGTGTGCTCACCGTGTGTACTGGTCGTGCCACCAAGCGCATCGAGGAATTGCAGGCTGGCGTGAAGGAATATGTCGCACACCTGCGCCTGGGGGAGACCACACCATCGTTTGACCTTGAGACTCAGGTTGACGCCACCTATCCCTGGCAGCATATCACGCGAGAATTAGTAGAGAAGACTCTTCAAGAACAGTTTACAGGCACCATAGAGCAAGTGCCTCCCGCTTTCTCGGCGTGCAAGATTGACGGCAAGCCCGCCTATAAACTCGCGCGCAAGGGCAAAGATGTGGAGATACGCGCCAAGACCCTTGTCATCGACGAGATAGAGCTGCTTGAGTGCGGCTTGCCACAAGAGCCCACATTGATAATCAGAGTTGTGTGCAGCAAGGGTACTTACATCCGCGCTCTCGCCCGCGACATTGGTGTGGCACTGGGCAGTGGCGCCCATCTCACGGCACTGCGGCGCACTCGCATTGGCGACATATCAGTTGATGATTGCGAGAGTGTGGAGCACCTAATAGCGAGGCTTGAGACCGAGGAAATGGTGTCGCCCGACCGTGCCGAGCAGGAGCGCTTGGAGCAGGAGCGTGAGAAGAACCGTGCCATGGCTCGCCAGCGCAAAGCCGAGCAGCAGTTAAGGCGCGAGATGCGAAAGCCCCGCCAATCGCAAATTTAGCGAGAACACTCTTTTAACTTTTACACAGATTTATTAGTCTAACAACATATTAAAAACGTTTCACTGATGAAATTATCGGAATTTAATGTTGCAATGCCCGACGACCTTATCGCGTTACATCCTGCGGAGAATCGTGATGAGGCGAAATTGATGGTTCTGCATCGCAAGACAGGTGAGATAGAACACCGCATTTTCAAGGATATTATCCACTATTTCGACGATCAGGACACTTTTGTCTTTAACGACACTCGCGTCTTCCCCGCCAAACTCTATGGCAACAAGGAAAAGACTGGTGCCAAGATTGAGGTGTTCTTGCTGCGCGAGCTTAATCAGGACAACAAACTTTGGGATGTGCTGGTGGAACCGGCAAGAAAAATTCGCATTGGCAATAAGCTGTATTTCGGGCTTGACGAGGGAATGGTAGCCGAGGTAATCGACAATACAACCTCGCGTGGACGCACGCTAAGATTCTTGTACGACGGTCCGCACGATGAGTTCAAGGCCAACCTCTATGCCTTGGGAAATACGCCCTTACCTTATTACATCGGTCGTGAGTCGGAACCAGAAGATGAGCAGAACTATCAGACTATCTTCGCCGAGAACGAGGGCGCTGTGGTAGCTCCCGCTGCTGGTATGCACTTCAGTCGTGAGTTGCTCAAGCGCATGGAGATAAAGGGCATCCAAGATGAGTATGTCACTGTTCACATTGGTCTGGGAAGTTTCAGAAACATTGATGTAGAAGACCTCACCAAGCACCGCATGGATAGTGAGCAGATACGCATCCCTGAGGACGTTGCCGAGCGCATCAACGAGCGTCGCGACCATGAGCACAAGGTGTGTGCCGTGGGAGTCTCTACCTTGCGCGCAATGGAGAGCTCTGTGAGTATGAATGGTCACATCAAGCCATTTGATGGGTGGACCAACAAGTTCATATTCCCTCCCTACGACTTCACCACCGCCGAAGCTCTGGTGACTAACTTCCACATGCCTTACTCAGTGATGCTGATGATGACTTGCGCATTTGGAGGTTACGACCAGGTGATGGATGCTTACAAGGTGGCTATCGATGAAGGCTACAAGTTTGGAGCCTATGGCGACGCTATGTTAATTGTTGACTAAGAGATAGCCAATCCCACTTTTTGTGTAAACCATTATAATCCCGAATTTGTCATTAGGAGGCTACATTGCCACAAGCTAATGACCGATTCGGGATAAAATTATATTTCCTCAAATTCGGCGTCGCTCACTGGTTCATCTTGGTATTTTGAGCTGGTGCTGCTTGAAGGTTGTGGCTCGGTGGTTTCATTATCATTGGGGCGACCTTCCATCTCCTCAAAGCTCACATACTCGCCAGTCTCGTCGCTGTATCGGCGGTAGCGCTCTTTGAGGTCGTTTTGTTCGTCGTTTTTCTGTGCTGTTTCTTGGTTTTGGCGTGCTTGATTCATTGTGCGGTTATATTCGTCTTGAAATTTGCGCACGGCACGCCACACCTTGATGACAGGTGAGAACAAGAAAAACAACAAGAGTAATATGATAATAAGAACCCACATGAAAATATTGTTTTATTCATCAAAATAAGCAACATTCGTGCCAAATTATGCCACGATTATTTCTCAGGGAACAGAGCCGATGCAATCACATAGAAGATAATAACACAAGCCAATCCCGAGATGCCTCCCACCACCAAGAACGCCACGGCGGCAATAATCAGAGCATATTGCCTGAATGTCTCTTTGATCCCGAAGCTGTGAATCTTGAGCGAGAACATGCGCAGGTTGCACACCATGAGCAGCGACAGCGCCACTATTAGAGCCAGCACAATCCACGGACTGATGGTGTGGTGGTTGGCGTAGTAGTTGATGAAGCCAATCCAGAAAATGGCGTTGGCAGGGATGGGGAGTCCGGTGAATGTGGTGGCCTGATTGGTGTCGATGTTGAAGCGCGCCAATCGCAGGGCTCCAAAGATGGGAATCAGCATCGCGGCATAACACATCCACTGCGGGCATCCGGCAGGAACCATCACGTTGAAAAGAATCATTGCGGGTGCCAGACCGAAGGTCACACAGTCGCTGAGCGAGTCAAGTTCCTTGCCCAGTGGCGACACGGCATTAAGCAGCCTTGCCACGAGACCGTCGCAAAAGTCGGCGACAGCACCCAGCGCGATGAAGGCAAACGCTAGCTGGTAGCCTTGCAGCCCCAGCACCGTCGTAGTGGCAAAGGGGTCGAACGACACCACAATCGCCAGCGCTCCGCACAGCAGGTTCAGGCAGGTGATAGTGTTAGGGATGTTGTTTTTTATGGATTGTAGAATATTCATTTTCAATTAATACAATTTTTCCTATTTAAGCCTAGCTATTGGTGTGATGCCGCCAGTGGTCTTGTCGCCAAGTTTCACCAGTATCTCGGTGTTGAGAGGCAGGTAAATATCTACCCTGGAGCCAAACTTGATAAAGCCAATGAAGTCGTTGATGTCAACATCATCGTCGGCCTCCACATATGTGACGATGCGGCGGGCTATGGCGCCGGCAATCTGTCGCACCAGCACTTCCTCGCCGTTCTTCTCGCTCTCAATGACTATTGCCGAGCGCTCGTTGTCGGTGCTTGACTTGGGGAGGTAGGCGGCAAGGAAGCGGCCTGCATGATGCTTCACGTATTTCACTTTACCCTTCAGGGGGACCCAGTTGGCGTGAACGTTGAATACCGACATAAACACCGAGAGCTGGATGCAGTTGCGGTGCAGGTACTCGCCCTCATACACCTCCTCAAGCGCCACCACCTTGCCATCGACGCTAGAGACGACTACACCGTCGCTGTCGCCCTTGAAGTGCCGCTGTGGCAGCCTGAAGAAGTTCAGCACCAGCGCAAACATGATGATGCTTATCACCATCAGAGTGATGGGGATGGCCTTCAATTCTATGAACATAAAGGCAAGAACGTTGATTGCCAGTAATATAAACAGCAATACAAAGATGATGTTCTGTCCTTCTTGATGTATCTTGACCTTCATTTGTGAAAAATCTTTATTTCAAACTGCAAAGATACAAAATAATTCACAATCAACAAGGCATAATTCATAATTAATTCCTCATGCCTTGAAACTGGAGCAGTTTAGATGTCAGATGTCAGATGTCAGAGATTGCTACGGAGAGAAAGAAAAATGGACAATCATTGTAATTGTTGTCCAAAAAGTGATTACCTTTGCACTATCGAAACAGATAATCATTAATTCATAGAAAATCAGAATAACATTATGAAGAAAGCACTACTTGCACTTTTGGCGATTGTCGCATGCAGCATGGCTGTTAATGCCAATGTCTATGGCGACGTGAACGGTGACGGCGATGTGACGGTCGTTGATGTCACCGCAGTTTACAACTATCTTCTCGAAGGCGACGAGACATTCCTCGCCACCAGCGACATCGACGGTGACGGCTACATCACTGTTGCCGACATAACAATCATCTACAACATCATCCTTGGCGTTGTATCGCCCGAGGAGCCTCCCGCACCAGTGACTGAGTACACCGTTAATGGCGTCACCTTCAAGATGGTGGAAGTAGAAGGCGGCACTTTCATGATGGGGACCGAGCTGTATGTTGGTAGCGCTCATCCGGCACACGAAGTTACACTCAGCACCTATAGCATTGGTCAAACCGAGGTCACTCAAGAACTATGGGTTGCAGTGATGGGTTCAAACCCAAGCTATTTCAATGAATATGGAAATGCCGAAGTCCACTCTAATAGTCATAGTACATGGGACGCTGGCATCAACTTGCAGCGACCTGTTGACTATGTGAATTATAGCGACTGCCTGGCATTTTGCGAAGCTCTTAGTCAACTCACAGGCAAGAACTTCCGCCTTCCCACCGAGGCCGAGTGGGAGTTTGCTGCGCGCGGAGGAAACCTGACCCATGGCTATGAATTTGCAGGCAGCGACAGCATTAATGATATTGCCTGGTACAAAGCAACCATACCTTCACCCACACTTTGGACCGATGGCTGGGGCACACAGACCGTGGCTACTAAGGCACCCAACGAACTTGGAATCTATGACATGTGTGGCAACGTTGATGAATGGTGCTTTGACTGGTTTGCCACTTACGGTGTTGAGCCAATAGATCCACAGACCAACCCCACAGGGCCTGAGACAGGAACTTACCGCGTTATGCGCGGTGGTAATTGTATAACCACAAACTCAGGACTTATGAAAGTGTATTATCGCCAATGGCAGAATCCCGACTCTCGCGGCAACGTGCGTGGCTTCCGCCTAGCTTTGTAGAATCAAGAAGAATAAGTAGATAGAAAAATGAGACAACGAGGTCGCGACTCCGTTGTCTCATTTCTTTGTGTATTATAAAGCTGAAGATTTACATAAACTTGTCTCCGAAGTGGGTTTTTGCTTCGTTGACGTAGTTTTTGATTTTCTGCTCATCGTTGATGGGTGCGATGAGAAGTGCGTCGGGAGTGTCGGCGATGACGTATCCGTTGATGCCCGATACCACTATGAGTTTGTCGCCTTGAGCGGCGATTACGTTGTTGTGGCTGTCAAATGCTAGGACCTTGCTATTTGGGGTGACATTGGCGTCGCGGTTCTTAGGAGCGTTGTCGTAGATAGAGCCCCAAGTGCCGAGGTCGCTCCACCCGAAATCTACCTTCTCGACATAGACGTTGCTCGACTTCTCCATCAAGGCATAGTCGATAGACACATTAGGGCAGGTGCCATAAAGATTGTTGATTACCTCTTGTTCTCGATCGGTGTTGTAGATGTCTCCAGCATGGTCAAAGACCTCAGCAATTTCGGGTGCGTGGGTGCGCATCGCGTTGATGATGGCATCTACGCTCCAGAAGAACATGCCCGAGTTCCAGAAAAACTCCCCACTCTCAAGGAATACGTTAGCGAGTTCTTTGTTGGGTTTCTCGGTGAAGGTCTTCACCTTAGAGAACGCCTCGTCGATGTGTTCGCCTTCTTGGATGTAGCCATAACCCGTCTCGGGGCGGTTGGGCTTGATGCCAAAGGTGACGATGGCATCGTTCTTCTCGATAAAGTCAAACGCTTTTACCACGCAATCGTTGAAGACGTTTTGCCTCAGTATCAGGTGGTCGCTGGGAGCAACCATTATTTTGGCATTAGGATTGATGGCCTTGATGTGCCAAGCCGCCCAGGCGTTGCATGGCGCAGTGTTGCGCATCACTGGCTCAAGCAGAATCTGGTTAGGCTTGATGTCGGGCAGTTGTTCTTGTATGATGCCAGCATATCTCTCGTTGGTGAGAAGGATGATGTTCTCTGTTGGGATGATATCGGCGAGCCTGTCAAAGGTGAGTTGCAGCAGGCTGCGTCCTGTGCCCAGGAAGTCGATAAACTGTTTGGGCATCGCGGTGCGGCTGTAGGGCCAAAAGCGGCTTCCCACGCCGCCACACATTATCACGCAAAATCGGTCTTGTTTCATACTTATTTATTTGGGTTTTTGTTGTGGAGTGTCAGTTGTTATTGTCGTTGTCGGTTTCATTCACTTTAAGAGTGACAAGCTCAAGCCGCGCGCCACTCTTCTTGTTGATGGTCACGGTGAACTGGTCGATGGTGTGCTCCTCGCCCTGATTGGGGATGACCTCTAGTCGGTTGACGATATAGCCTGCTATGGTTTGGTAGTCATCGCTCTCGGGGAGGTCGAGGTCAAACATCTCGTTGATGCGCTCAATCTCCATGCGTCCCGAGAGTTCGTAGGTGTTCTCGCCAGTCTTGCGGGCGATGAGCTTGCGACGGTCGTGCTCGTCTTCAATGTCGCCAAATATCTCTTCCACGAGGTCTTCGAGGGTCACCATACCTGCCGTTCCGCCAAACTCATCGACCACTATCGCCATGCTCTTTTTATCTTTGAGCAGGTTTTGCATCATCTTCTTGGCGAGCATGGTCTCGGGGGCGATAATCACGGGCTTTATTTGGTCTTTCCAGTTCACGTCGGGTTTGAACAACTCGCTCACCTGGATGAAGCCCAGCACGTTGTCGATGTCGTCGTGATAAACCACGAGTTTTGACAGTCCCGACTTGGTGAACAATTGGCTTAACTCGTCACGGCTGGTCTCGGCGATATCCACACCCACTATCTCGTTGCGGGGTATCATGCAGTCGCGCAGGCGAGTGTCGCTGAAGTCGAGGGCGTTCTCAAAGATTTTCACCTCGCGCTCCACCTCTTTGTTCTCATCCTCGCTCTTGTCGATGTTTTCTTGCAGATAGTCGTCGAGTTCGCCCACCGAGATAAGCCTTATCTCCTTCTTCTCGTTCTTGATGCCAAAGAGGCGCATGAGAATTGACGACATCCACGAGGTGAACTGCGAGATAGGGTAGAGCAGCAGGTAGAGGAACAGGAGCGGCACGGCAAAGACGCGCAGCGAGCGGTTGGGATTGACACGGAACATTGTCTTGGGCAGGAACTCGCTCATCACCAGCACTATGGCGGTGGAGATGACGGTCTGCACCAGCAGCACCAGAGCCTCGTTGCCGCCGAGCCACTTATCTAGAGGTTCTTTGAGCAGCCATGCGATGCCAATACCATATACCACATGCACGATGTTGTTGCCCACGAGCATAGTCGAGATAAACGTCTCGCGGTGAGCGTAGAAAATGTTGAGAATCTGACTTACCAGACCACCCTTCTTGATGTCGATTTCGGTCTTAACTTTGTTAGACGACACAAAAGCAATCTCCATGCCCGAGAAGAATCCCGCGAACACAAGCGCTGTGATGGTAAGAATGAGATATGGTGTTAATTGTTCCACTAGGCTTCAGTTAATTAAAAAGTGGGAAATCGAGTGTCGTTGACTGGCACTATGGCTTGCACGCGATTAACTTTGTAGGTGGTAAGTTTCTCGTTTGACACATATCCATAGCCTTCTAGTACCTTTTCTTGCGCCTGCATTCTGATGAACGAGTCGCTGTAGTATTTGCTTGCCTTGCGGTCCCAGAACATCTGGTTGGTCTCTATCTTGCTGCCGTCTCGGTTGGTGATAGTGACCATGCTGTTGAGGCTCCACAGAGCTTTCTCCTCGTCGTAGTAGGCCGAGTCGCAGGTTATCTCACTGCCATTCTTGTCGTGGATGGTGATGTTGCCAGTGATGTTAAGCATGCGGGTGCTGCGGTCGTAGTGTGCCGAGTCGCATTTCATCGACATTTTCACGTCAAAACTCTGCTTGTCGAGCTCCTCGGCGATAAGTCCATCGGGGAACACCCAGTGCGGATGTTCCTGTTCTTCGTAGGCGAGCCATGTCTTTGTGGTGATGCGGTATCTTGTCTCCCCTGAGTCGCTGAGCAGAGTCTGCACGTTATGTGAGACCATTGTGGGCAGTTTTGATGCGTCGATTTGTTGGTTGGCGGCGATACCACCATCATCCTTGCAGCCCGAGGCTATCAAGATGAGAATTAAGATTGCAATAATAAAAAAGTATCTACTTTGCTTCATTATTTATTCTCAACGGTAGTTGAGCTATTAATCTTTATCTTTTTAGTTCTAGCTTTTCTTGATTCTAGAAGTTCTAGATTTTCTAGATTATCTAGTTAATACTAGATTTATTACTTAAAACAAAACACTTAACACCTACTATTACCTAATCTTATTCTTCCAGAACCACATCTCGTTGAAGTTCACGCTCACGGTGATGTTGAGGTAATCTTCCTTGATGAGGTTGACAGGAGTGGTGTAGCGGTGTCGCCATTCCACTCCCAGGTTGACCAGGGTCTTGTTGCCGGCAAGTGCGGGAAATGAGAATCCCAGTCCCACACCATAGTCGCGCACGTCGTTGCCGTTCACATTCATATAGTCGTTGTTATAGAATGCTCCCACTCGATAGGTCATGCGGTTGAGGTAGTTGCCACGCGGATTAGGGAGGTAAGACATTCCTGCCGACACTTTCCAGCGGTCATTCCACTTGGTTTGTGGTGTCTCAAAATAGTCGATTGGAGTGTATTTGGCTTTTGACCATTGCTGATAGGTGTAGTCAAGCTCTAGGTTCAGGCGGTTGTCGTAGGTATAACTGATACCGGCACCGAAAGAATTGGGCAACTCATAATTGTCTTTCATCGACATATTGGCAATAGTGTCATACACTATCACCGTGTTGCCGTTTTTGTCTGTTATGATATCTTGGTTGATATTGGCCATTCTGCCCATAGCCGTGCCGTGAAGAGACTTCTTAGGCTGGTAAGTGAGACCTAACACCACTTTGTTTTTGCGTGAAATGTTGAAGGCATATTGCAGTCCTACACGCATGTTCCAGTCCCTGACCTCCAAGTTTCGGAAGAACTGAGTTGTTGATATTGATTCAACATTTGTGGTGTTGGTGGTAGTGCCGAAGAGATAAGAGAAATTCGCTCCTATCGAGAGACCTTTGAAAGGTTGGTAGCCCACGCCGGCGAATAGCTCGGAGAGACCTCCTGTGCCGATGCGTGAGTCGGTGCCGTTAGTGATGTCGCCTCCAAAGCTGTAGCCCACACTTGAGAATGGCACCACGCCTATCGCCGCGCCTATGTTTTTGCCGAGACGGAACTCCATGGTGATGTAGTCAAGTCCACCTCCCAGATTATATCCGCTCTTGTCGCCCTCTTTCGACCAGCAGTTGGTGAGGTCAACGCCCATGTCCCACAAGAAGGTGAGAGAATCGACCTGCGAGTAGCTGGCAGGATTCATGACATTGATCTGTCGGCCGTTTTGCATGGCAATACCCACACCACCCATCGCGCGCTGTATGCCAGTGGCATTGTCGCTGAGGATGCCATAGCCAAGTTTGGAGTAGGGTGTTGTCGATGATTGTGCCATTGCGGGCATGTGGCAAGTAGCCACAACCACGATTGTTGATATGATGTATTTAAAGATTTTCATGCTAGATTATTTGATTTTTCTACCAAAGTGCAAAGTTAGTAAATACTATTCAATAAAAGCGGTTTTCTACATTTTTTAGCATTTATAGTATTTACTTTACTTCCTTGTTTTCCTTCTTGCCTTTTTTGTCGCTGGTGAGCTTTGAGAGCATCAGTGTGGCATAGATTTGAATCACGGCACCAGCGAGCAGGAAGGCGACCCAGCTGCGTTGCATCTCGAAGTTGGAGGAAAAGCGGCAGTAGGCTGCAATGCAATACACTATTGCCGCCACCACATTCATCCTCGTGAGACGTTTAACCCTGAGCTCGTCGCTTGGGCTGGGGATGAGAAACTGTGCCACTAGAGTGCCTGCTGCACCGGCGGCCATCAGCCATCGTTGCCACGCTGGCATGGGGATAATGAAGAGAGGCACAACGGCTGCTGCCAGCAATATCGTCATCGACATGCACAGCAAGAAGTTGCCTATATTATGTTTTGTGTTCTTATTCATTTTCTATTTTATATCGGTCTCATACACATCCTCGTTGGTGCGTTTCATTCTATACTGCTCGCGAGCGAGTTTCTCGAGGTTTTCCTTATCGGTGTCGAGCTCGCGGAATTTTTTCTCATAATACATGGCTGAATCCTCCTTGCTCTTGATTTGAGCATTGAGGTTGTTGATTTCTGACTTCTGCTTGGAGATTTCCATGTAGTTGTAGTCGCCAAAGAACAGCATCATAAGGATAAAAGCCAAGAAAATCAGAAATGGCAAGTTGAGCCACAGAGGTAGCCACTTGGGACGCTTGATTTTTATGTTCATTTCGTTATCGTTTTACTCGTAAATTAGACTGCGAAATTAGCAATAATTCTGAATATTAGCAATAATAATTACTCGTTTAACTATAATTAGTAATCACTCGAGTGCTCGAGCACTCGACTGCTCGAAAACTCGAATGTTCGATTGTTCGAATGCTCGAGTTGTCGATATAGAAAAAAACTTAGCTGTCTTCTAGCAGCCCTGGTCGCAGCTTCTTGGTGCGGGCGAGGGCTTGCTCCATCTTCCACTCCTCGATTTTGGCGAAGTTGCCGCTGAGCAGTATCTCGGGCACTTGCCAGCCTTTGAACTCGGCAGGGCGGGTATAGACTGGCGCTTCGAGCAGGTTGTCCTGGAAGGAGTCGCTCAGCGCGCTCTGCTCGTCGCCAATGGCGCCTGGGATGAGGCGCACCACGGCGTCGGCAATCACCGCTGCTGGCAGTTCGCCTCCCGTGAGCACATAGTTGCCAATGGAGATTTCGCGTGTGATAAGGTGCTCGCGTATGCGGTAATCCACACCCTTGTAGTGCCCGCACAGGATGATGATATTCTGTGCCAGTGACAGCTGGTTGGCAAGCGGCTGGTCAAACATCTCGCCGTCGGGCGAAGTGAAAATCACCTCGTCGTAGTCGCGCTCGCTCTTGAGCTGCTCTATGCAGCGGAACACCGGCTCTATCTGCATCACCATGCCTGCCTCGCCGCCAAAGGGATAGTCATCTACCTTGCGGTGCTTGCGCAGCGACCAGTCACGCAGGTTGTGGATGTGGATTTCCACCAACCCCTTGTCTTGCGCGCGCTGCACGATGCTGCAATGCAGCGGCGACTCCAATGCCTCGGGCATCACGGTGAGTATGTCAATTCGCATCATAGCTATTTCTTGCTTTTAGGTTTCTCCTTAGCTTTATTTACCACCTCATCGTAGTCGTAGCGGTCATAGACTATCCTCTTCTTGGGCTTGTAGTCGGGGCTGGAGATGTCGCGGGTGGCATCGTAATACTTGGTCTTGATGCCGCCCAGGCGCAGCAGCATAATGCTCACGTCGAGGCTGATGCCAGGGCGGTCAACCGCGGCGCGCATCTGCCGCACCAGGTCGGGATGCTTGGCGATGAAGGTGTCGCTGCACCACACCACGAAAGGCACGTCGTTGTCGCAGTGGAAGTATTCGGCCTCGGCACGTGTGCCGCCTTGACGGCCGCAGTGGTCGCGGAAGTCGTAGGCCTCGTCGCCGTGGTCGGGCAGGTAAATCACCACGGTGTTCTTGTCGCGCCAGATGTCGAAGATGGCTTTCATCACGGCATCGTTATAAATAGTGGCATTGTCGTAATGCGCGATATACTCTTTTACTTCTTTTGTGACATAATCCTCGGTGCGGTGGATAGAATCGGCGTTAAACGTTTCAAAGCCTTTGCCCTTGGGATAGCGGTACTCGGGATTCACATGCTGCCCCTTGAGATGGAAGATGTAGAGGTTGTGCTTGCCAGGCGGCACCTTAGAACTGTTTTTGAAGTCGCCAATCATCTGACCGTCATGCTTGAACGGGGTTGATGACATCTCATCGTAGCTTAGCTTGGCGATGGTGTCGTTGTAGAGGAAAGCGTTGACCGAGATGGTGTAGAGCTCGGTCTTCTGATACTCGCGCTGCATGTCCCAGATATACACCTTGTAGCCGGCATGGCGGAACACGGTGGGGAACATAGGGCTCTCATACCAGTACTCGTCTTTCGTCATGTCGTTGAGCGAGAAGAAGTTCTTCTGCACGGTGGAGGTGGCGTTGTAGGGGCTTATCATGTCGTTAAACACGATGAGGTTGCCACGGTCGCGCTCCCTAATCATGTAGGGCGTGGTGTTGTGCTCATAGCCATAGAGGGCGGCATGGCTCTTGATGTAGCTCTCGCCAAAGACCATCACCACGTTGAGCGAGTCGGGCTCAGTGACCTCGATGGGAGTCTTATACACCTCTCGCGCCACGTCAATGGCTTGCGCCACATCGGCATGGCTGGTGCTCAGGTAGCTGAAGGAATATATCACGCTGCTCACATTGTCGAGGGCATAAGTGCCAAAGTCGGCAACCCAGTTGCTCAGGTCTTTAGAGTGCTTGCAAGTCGCCATTCTCACATAGTTGTGGCTGTAGTATGCGCCAAAGAGGATGAGCGGCAACAGCAGCACCGTGAGAACAATCTTCATCACCTTGTTGTGCGCCACTCTGTTGAACAAGTCTTTGAGCCACTCGGCAATAGCCACCACGATGATGATGGCGACCACGATGCCGTAGGTGATGAGGCTTGGCGTGGCGAGGGCGTAGGTGGTGATGAACTCGCTCGCCTCGCTCTCGTTGGTCTCGGCAAGAAGGGTGAACAGCCGCGCCCCGATGCCCATGTCAAAGTTCAGATTCACAAAGATATAAGTCGCCTCAAGCAGAATCACCAGGAAGTAGATGATGCACTTATATGCCATTCTTATGGGGCGTTTCTTGCATAGGTATAGCCCCAGTGTCAAGAGGTAGCTCACAAAAGTGCCGAGTGCCCAGCACCGCAGGCCGTGATCCCAGTGGTTGCCGTCGATATAGAAGCATCCCACCAGGTAGCCAAACGTCACCCCGCAGTTGATAAGCCACATCACAAGGAAGAAGTTGAAATCCTCAATAATAGGCTTCATCAACCAGTTTGCAGCCTTCAAAAGCCACTGTCCAAATGCCTTTATTTTCTCTTTGTATTTCATTGATAATATTATCCTTTTTCAAAAAATCGTGCAAAATTACACATTATTTTTTAAAGGAGAGGAATTAAAGGAGTAAAAGAAAATAAAACCACAGATAAATGTGTGAAAACCGAAAAAACGCAAGCAGGTTTTCATGCTGCTTGCGTTTTTTAGATTGTCAAGATTCGTTAGATTACTTCACGATAATCTTTTTGCCGTTGTGGATGTAGATGCCGGCAGCGGTGGGCATGCTGTTGAACTTCACGCCCATCAGGTTGTAGTAAGCGTTGTCGGCATTAGCATCAACGCCAACGGTGCTGATTGCCTCGGGTTGCTTTTTGTTGACTGTCATAACGACTGCGCCATTGAAGTCTTTCAATACAGCCAGATTGATTTCGTAAGTGCCAGCTTCTTCAACGCGGAAGTTTGCTCCATTATCACCTTGCACAGTCATGATGCCAACTCCAAGAAGGTCGCTGTTAATTAGGAAGTAGCCCACATTGTTTTCGTCTTGGCCACCAAACCAGATGGTGCTTCCATCCTGGTCATACGTGATAACCTTGAACTCAGCACCTGCCTCAAATTCAACCTCGGCTTGGTCATTTTCGTCAAAAGTGATGCGGCCACCCTCGGCGGTCTGGTTCCAGTCGTTGAAGCTGCCCACCAGGAAGAAGCCTTCCTCTGCTGGCTCTTCTTCATAGGTGTAGCTGATTTGGGTCACGGGAAGGGCAACATTGGTGCCGCAGCCCAGTGTGGCGGTGGCATCGGGGAAGTCCTCGCCCTGAGCATAGTTAACGAAGCTGCTCCAGTTGTCGGTGTAGGTCATTGCCTTACCGGTGATGCCCGAGGTGTAGAAGGGAGCATAGTCGCTGCCCGAGGTGCAGTTGTCATCGTCTTGTGCGTCAAATACCATAGTCACCAGCAGGCTTTTACCAGGAGTGAAAGCAAAGTTTATAGGAAACTCAATAGTGCATTCGTCGCCATAGTAGTCAAGCAAACTAATGTCGTATTGACCCTCATAAACTGGAGTGTCGAATGTGAAGAACTGCTTAATGCCTTCGATTACCGCAAACTCGGTGGCGTCGGTCTCCTGAAGATAAATCTTCACGTCGCGGGTGATGTCTTCCCATGTCTCACAATCAAACTTGAATTGCAGCTTGGTGATTACCACATTTTGCTTGCCGTCCATGTCGGCGAGCAGGTCGGGCGTGTAAATCATCTGAGCTCCTGTGTGGGCAATATAGAAGTTGGTGGGAGCCATGTCGAAGTAGGAACCATTGTAGGTTGAGGCATTGTCCCAGTCGCCCACGTTGATAGTGCCCTCGGTCTGAGCTTGGGCGCTAAATGCAAATGCAGCAATAGCCGCAAGAATCATGTAAAATTTCTTCATAATGATAATGTATTAAAAATGAAACTGATATATTAATTATTCACATCACAGCAGAGCCATGATAAAGAACTTGCTATTTAACACTTAACACTTACTACTTACCACTTACTACTTACCACTTACTACTTAACACTTATAACTTACCACTTATAACCTACCTATTGTATTTGAAGCTTGAGCCGCCGAGGAACTCTCGCATGATGCTGGTGGGCGGGATTTCCTTGTCATCGACGGGGATAAAGTAGTGGATGAACTTGAGCAGGCGGTGTGCCTCGGAATATTCTGGGCAGTTCTTGGGCACAGTGGCGAGGATGAGCTCGGCGTAGGGCCTCAAGACGGCAAACTCGATGTTGAGCGCCGAGTTGAACATCATGTCGGCATTCTCCTGGTAGGGCGCTATCCATTTCTCCTCCGATGTACACACGTTCTTCCAGTGGCTGATGGTCTCGGTGGCGCTGAAAGCCCCCTTGTTGTAGTCGCGGATGATGCGCCGCAGCAAGCGGTTGTCGCTGGTAGGCACCCAGTTGTGGTCGTCGAGCGAGATGCTGGTGAGGGTAGAGATAAACACCTTAAACTTCTTGCTGTCGGGGATGCGCTCGGTGAGCATGGGGTTGAGGGCGTGAATGCCCTCGATGATGAGCACCGTGTCGTTCTTGAGTTTGAGCTTCTTGCCGTTATACTCCCTCTTGCCGGTGACGAAGTTGAACTCAGGAATTTCTACCCTCTCGCCATTCATAAGTTTCATGAGGTGGTCTTCGAGGAGGTCGCAATCCACAGCCTTGATGTTGTCGAAGTCATAATCGCCGTTAGGCAACAGTGGAGTGTCCTCGCGGTTGACGAAGTAGTCATCGGTAGAGAACGAAAGCGGACGCAAACCGCAAGCCAGCAGCTGGATTGACAGACGTTTGCAGAACGTGGTCTTTCCCGAGCTGGATGGACCAGTGATGAGCACGAGGCGGATGGGATTCTCCTTGTCACGGAAGCGACGGTCAATCTCTTCGGCAATCTGCACGATCTTCTTCTCCTGCAGAGCCTCACTCACCTGAATCAGCTCTGAGGCGTGACCGTTGAGAATCGCCTTGTTCACGTCGCCGGCGTTGGACTGACGCATAATCACATCCCAATGCACTTTCTCGGCAAACATCTCGAAGGTGTGCGGCATATCACGCATGGGCGACAGCTGCGTGGGGTTCTCCCAGTCGTGGACACGCAGCAGCAATCCGTCTTTATATTTTATGACATCCCAAACCTTCAGATACCCTGCCGAGGGTACGAGTGGACCGTAGAAATAGTCGGCAGTGTCTTCCAGCGTGAAGTAGTCGCTGTAGATTTGTCCGCTCGACTCCAGCAGTTTCACTTTGTCGGCAAAGCCGCGCTCGGCGAAAACCTTGATGGCTTGTTCGGTTGTTGCCTCATGACGGTGAAACACCATGTCGTTATCGACAATCTCGTGCATGCGAGCTCTAATGCGCTCAACGTCATCATCGGTCACCGGCTCGCCATTCTTCTTCCTGAGGTTGCAGTAGTAACCGCCCGAGATGGGGTGCTCGATGAAGAGTTTGCTGCCTGGGCAGGTGTCGCTGGTGGCCTTATAAAGCACGAAGCACAGCGAGCGCACATAAACTCTGAATCCCGAGCCACGGCGCGCGTCCATAAACTCCACATCGCGGTTCTGGAACAGCCTGAACTTCAGGCCCTGTGAGGCATTGTTAACTTTTGCCGAGACCACAGGATACTTAAATTGCAGCTCATCGGCAAAAGCGTTGTACACATCGAGTAGCGACGTTCCCTCCGGAAATTCTCGTGTCGCATTGTTGTTTTTACATCGGATTTGTAACATGGGGAGCAAATTTTAATTATATTATTTATCAATTACTTTCAAAGTGTTTCCATCAACGCTATGACGCATCATTTGACGGGAGAGGCACTGTTGCCTTATCGCTCAAAAACCAAATGACACATCATCACATTGGCTTAATCATTGACTCAATATACTTTATCTCGTCTTCGGTCAAGTCATACTTCTTATATAATTCTTCATCGGTCCAGGGGCGAGAGAAGTCTTGCATCGGCACGAAATGATATACAGAGGTCTGAGCATGTTGAGTTATCTTGATTGCAGATACCAAAGCGCGGAAAAATCGTGTCTTAAGATAGGATATAAAGTTGGTAGCCTCAGTTTCTGTGGGGAACTTTATATAGAGATATGTCTGCGAGCAAACAGAGCCAATAGGAGCAAACTCTGGAACTCCAAGTATTTGATGAGGAAAAGATTCGCTTGCACCGTATGCTGCTGGGATAAAGACTTTTACAGCGTCAATATCTTCTGCGTTTTTACTTATAAGTTTACGATCAACATATCCAACAGTTCGTTTGTTTCCATCAAGATAGAAAATGAGCACGTCATCAAGGTTTCGCTTCTCATTTACCACCTCATATTTGGTCTTTTTACTTTTTGACGGATTAGTAGGTATTCCAAATGGTGTGTCTGAAGAAATATGACCTTCAACAAAGTCCACACCATCTATTTTAGCTTGTTTCAGCACTTTATTAACGATAAGTGCCATTTGTGGTTCACGTATAAGTATGTCATATTCTCCTAAATTTAAGCTGGCAGAGCTCACAACTCCATCCCTATTCAAAGAATATTCACATTTGCCAGAATGAAGACGATCTGTAATAAAGTAGCAAATACCACCCTTTATTTCCACATTTGGGAACAGAGCTCCAGCATCACTGTATGCACTCATAAACAACACATTGCCACCTTTTAACATATCTCGTCTAAAATCTCCTAATAGATGCTCGCGTCCTCCTGTAAACCATTTTGATGGAGTTATCATCATAGTAAAGTCTGTAGTTACTTCTTTGGTTATTCCACAAAATTTCTGATAAATTGGTGCATCATTAGTGCCGCCCGAACCGCCTTCGTCTTGATATGGTGGATTGCCCACCGCTACTGTTATTCCCATTTTTTTTATCTTGTTTATTATCTCCTCGGCACGCTCGCCGATGAGGTCGTAAGAATTATAATCACTTGCTATATTCTCTACTGGCATGTCCAAAGCCTCATACACCTTGCGAGTGAACTCGTAGGCTATGGATGATGTAGGGATAGAATATATTTTGTCTTTATAGCTGTCGCCAAACTCGAGTAAGATGGCGTAAGCAAACTCGCCAACTTTTGATGCTATATCGAGGAACTTCGCATCGGCGGCAATCCTGTCATGAGGAACCTGACGCAACATTCTCAATGCCACGCTTTCAACAGGTGTTACCACCTCCGACTCTGACCAGCGGCCAAACTGCCTGATGGCATTCTCCACACGTTCTATGGGCTGTTTGCTCTCATCGTTAGCAAGGTCGTTAATATTCTGAATTTTATAATCCAGTTCTCTAAGAGCATTAGGATTTAAATGCTTATGAAGAAGTTGCGCCATTCTCTTGCTGACACCAAGGTTCTTGGCTATGCGCTTATTGTCACCCCCATTTTCAATCACATCCATAATATCCTGAAGAGCCATCACCTTATCTTTTGAAAGGAATGCGAAGAACAGATAACGTGAATATAGCGTGACAATCCGCTTGCCTAAAGAGTCATCTTCCTTATTCTCTTTTTCTGATCTTGGACTTGTCACATCTTCTTCTGATGGCATCGCATCATCTGCGCCTAAATCAATGTCATCTTCACCCTCTTCTTTAGTTGGATTTATCTTCAAGCCGCCTCTGGCTCCAATAGGCTGTTGGCGCATGATTTCCTCTCGCAGTTCATCGACATCAAGCAGCGAGAGGTCAACTGGCACATCCTTGGCCTCATCTAATATGCTCCTTTCGCTGGAATACTTACGAATAAAGTCCAAAATGTCATTTGGCGTAACTTCTCGCAGCTTGTCTTTATTCAGCCAAATCACAGGCGAAACCTCAAGCTCCTTTCCAATTCGTTCCAACAGATGACGGTTACCATTGGCATCAGTGTTGATGTCATAAATATGCGCGCGAAGTTCCTGAAGGAAAAACATGCGATTTGGGTCAAAATCAACCAACAAAGTCTGTGGTTTCATATTTCGCTTTGCGATGTTACCATCACCATCAGTATATGTCACCACGTAGGGATTTTGCAAGCGGAAGATGGCCTGGTCATACTCCTGCGGCGATTGAGTCTCCTTCAAATAAATCATAGTATCCCATTCTGGAACTGTCGAACCTGTCAGCATGCGATTAACAGTCAACGTCAGCGTTTTCTCACCATTGGCTTCGCAGTCCTCAATCTTCTTCTTTACATTTGTGAGATCACCATATAATCGCTCATCTTCTATGCCTGTGATGTTCAATATCTCAT
Source organism: uncultured Prevotellaceae bacterium (assembly GCA_937916085.1). GTDB lineage: Bacteria > Bacteroidota > Bacteroidia > Bacteroidales > Muribaculaceae > Sodaliphilus. The sequence continues at coordinate 20,630 of CALGGO010000095.1, forward strand.
AATTGGAGAGGTTCTTAAATTTGCCTTTGTGTTTTTTAATAAGGGCCTCCATTGCGTCACACGAAGCGCGATAAGGCAACACCATTACGACATGACGACACAAGTTCCCCTGCTTGATGCGTTCATTGTCAAGGAATCCCATTACATTAGTGTCTTCCTTTGAACCATCAATTACTTGCAAGAAATCAAGGACTTCCTGTTCATGTCTGAAGACAAGGTGCTTATCATTGTTGTCCTTTGTGATAGAAAGAGGACAGAATAATTCGCGGAAAGCCGTAGAAATGCCCGCTTGTTTCAGTTCGTCAAGTTTCTTGATAGCAGAAGCATTGAGATTGAAAGCAAATCTGACCATCTGAGGGAAGCCAAAGTAGGGATTCTCCCATTCTTCTTTCATGTCTAGGTTTTCCTCATCCCACTTATGACTTGCTTCGATGATGTCTGTAAACTGGCAATAACTGATAATATCCTCATCGGTAAACTCATTGCCCATCAATATACGATATGGAGTGCCTGACAGATGAAGTTGAACTTTGCTTTTCAGTTTTCGTGTTTGTTCTAACAAATCGTCTACACTCTCATCGTTGTGCTTCTTTTCCTGAACCAATATCTTGTTTTTGGAAACCTTTGTCAACACAGAACCATAGTGTTCAGCACGAGCACCAAAATGTGTCTCGTCAACAATCAACAGATCTACAGATTGCTCGAACAGCTGCTTGTGACGTTCCTTAATCTCGTTGCTGCTCAAGTCTTGCAACGTCAAGCAAACGACAATTTTCTGCCTTTTTTCCTTTGCTTCCAAAATCAGTTGATGATTAGACTTCAAATCGTTGCTTGAAAAGTATTGGTATTCCTCAAAGTTCTTGAATTTCTCAACAGTTTTCTTCCATTCTCCTTTCACATCGGCCTTTGCAGAAACAACAAGCACCAAGTCAGCGTTCATTTTTTGAGCGCAACACATTGCCGTAAAGCTCTTACCAAAACGCATGACAGCATACATCAGCAGATGGGTACGTTTATTCTTGATTGCGTTTTCAAAACGTTCTATTGCATCAGCCTGATTAGGGCGTGGAATTAAAGGCTCTTTATCTCGGGTATAATGGAAGTCCTCTGGTATCCAGCCATCTTGCATAGAGTAGAACTTATATCGTCCGTCATTTTTCTTTGCACTTTCTCTAATGTCAGCAATCGCCTCGTCTATGTCAGAAGGTACGGCATTTTCAAAGAATTCGTTGGAAAAATATTTAAGATTAGGAAATACGTCGCGAGTAATACGACTGCGTTTCTTCTCTTCTATCACAAACTTATGCACCTCGAAGTCTCTAAAATATTTCTCATCGACTCGTGCCTCATGCTCATAGAGTTTTACCAGGTCTTTATAATGATGACGCCATTCTTCCAGCCGTTCCTCGACAGGACGATAGGTATCACCAATCTTTAGGTAATTGGGCACCGTATTAGTCTCAAACGCATAGATGTGAGGTTCTACACGACCAATGATTATTTTATCGACAACTTCAGTATTCATTATTTTTACAGCTTATCTATTTTTGCAAGTCCGTTGTATGTGTGGAAAAACACTGGTTGTCCTATATCCCAGTCCATCATTTTCACATAGATGCCGTTATGCTTATGGATTAACCCTTTTTTGCAACCTTCACATTCTATCTCTTGGCGAATCAATTCACCTGTTATCAAATCATGGGTTTCAACAACAACAGGATGACAACTGCGAGGAATCACAAATTTCAATCCGTCCATTTGAAAAATGTTCCAGGATATGATATTTGAAATTTCTTTAATGTCTTCAATGGCAGGCTCTCCTTTAAAACGGTCCTCATGATAGTCAAAGAACGACATTAAAAGGTTCTCTCTCGCCAAGAGCAGATTGTCACCTTGCCACTCAAAACCAAGAATACCTTTGAATGCCATCTTTGTCCAATAGAGCCAATCTTCGTAATTTTCGGTATTCTCATTGACAATGCGAAGTTTGCGGTCAAGCCAACCTATGCGATAGCTTAATTCCTGAATCGCCTCACCAGTTACAGCATCATAACGACTAACCAGGAAAGGGGCCTCACCGCAAGTGATTTCTATCACACCCATACTGACATATTCCTGCCAGGTTTTGCCTTCAGGAAACAAAATTTTATCAGTAGTGGGAGTCCAGCTATGCTTCCCTCCTTCAGTAAAAGCGACATTGAATACTGGAGTCCGTTTGAACCATCTCTCATCAACACCATTGTTCATGTCATTGCAAAGCCACGATGGAGTGAACACCTCGGCCATCTTCCTGGCTCTCAGTTTTCTTTCTTTTTCGCTCTTTGCAACACGAGGCTGAATCACATTTGTATTTTCACCGGTAATAAGTTCTGGAGTAATATGTTTAAAGAAGGTATATTCATCGCCCATTGAGGCATAGTCATCTGTAGCCCAAATGATATTCTCACCAGTGGTGCGGTCAAGGAGCAGCGTGTCAAGAATGCCATTTCCAAGACTCAGCAAGTAATCTTCTTTTATGTCTATGCCGTGCATGTGTTATAAACTTATGGTTTGCAAAAATACAAAAAAAACATCAAACTATAGAGTAATTACCTTCAAAGTGTTTCCATCAACGGTGAAATGGATGTCATGACCGGCGAAGCGCATGCCATAGACCTTGGCAGGGTCGTCGTGGTAGTGCGGCCGGGGGTCGAGGGCAAGAGTCTGCCGCAAAGCGTCGAGCTGCTTGGGCAAGAACTGTTGCGCCACTTCATCAGGAATATTCACATCAAGCTGTTGCCAATCGTTGCTATCAACGAAGCCGCTGCGCGCCTCAGGGTGGGCATCGGCGTATGCAACGTAAGGCTTGATGTCGTAGATGGGTGTGCCATCCATCAGGTCGGCGCCGGCAACATGGATTACCGGACCTTGCTGCGTGGTGAGTTCCACCCTGGTGAGCCTCACTGCCGAGAGCCCCAAGGCATTATGGCGGTAGGGCGAGCGTGTGGCGAAGACCCCGATGCGAGTGTTGCCTCCGAGCCGTGGCGGACGCACCGTGGGGCTTGCCGCGGCGTGCTTGTTGGCCGAAAATTCCCAGATGAGCCAGATGTAGTCAAACTCGTCAAGCCCCCTGAGGCTGTCGGGGTTGCGGAACTGTGGCTCAAGCACTATCGTCCCCTCCAGAGCGCTCACAATTCCACTTTGGCGCGGAATGCCAAACTTCTCCTTAAATGGCGAGTGGAATGTGGCGATGGGGGTGATTTCCATAAGGCTCAATTATTTATGCGTTGTTGTTGCAGTATCTCAAAAGCTTTTTCAAGGATAGTGTCTTTGCCCTGTGCCATGTCGGTTTCGGTCATATCCACTTTGACATCAGGCTCCACACCAAATTCCGTTAGTTCTCCGTCGGGGCCAGTGATGGGGGCTGCCGAGAAGCGTATGCTCCAGCCGTTGGGCAGCTCACTGGTGAAGGGCAGTCCGCATCCGCCTCCCGTAGTGTCGCCCACCACGGTGACATTGGGCAGCGACTTCATGATTGAGACGAAATTGTTGGTAGCGCTGAACGAGCCTCGGTTGGCAAGCACCACTATGGGCTTATTGTAGTGAACTCGACCATGCGCTGGTTCGAAATAGTATTCGTAAGGCTCGGAGAATTCGTTATGCCCCTTGCCAGTCTTGTGCTGTATTGAGCCAGCATAGATGCGCTCGTCGATGAAGCGTCCAATCAGAGTCTCGACGTTGGTGAGATAGCCTCCGCCATTGTTGCGCACGTCGATAATGAGTCCGTCGCTCACCGCCAGGTCATTGAGCACGATATCGAGATTTCCTTCGCCTATGCCGCTAGAGAAGTCGCCATAGTACATATAGGCGTAGTTGTTAGACAGTATCTGATATTTGATGCCCGAGGCGCGGCGGTAGTTGAAGTTCAGGTAATGCTCATCGATTAGGCGCTCGTTGTAGTTCTCGGGATATTGTTCCCAAATCCAGTCTCTCGACACGTCGTAGGACGAAATCAGGTTCACATGGCCGTCCTGCAGCTCCTTGAGCATCTCGCTGCACAGGTCAAAGAGCTCGCGGCTGGTGATGTCTTTTGAAATCTTGCCGCGGTAGCGTGAGCGCACCTCCTGCCAGTCCACATTTTTGTAGGCGAAGAAGCAGTAGTGCTCATCGAGGATGGTCCATAGAGCGTCGAAGTTGCCGTAGGGGTCATCCTTCCACTCCACCTCCTCGTGGCACCCCGCAAGAGGCAGCAGAGCCACAATCAGCAATAATATGTTCAATAGACGCTTCATTGATAGATTGATGATATTACCTTGTTGTTCAACTTGTTTCTATTCTTCGCCCCGATATTCAGGAACTCGCCGCCCAGACCTATCACGATGTAGTGATTCATGTCGCGGGTGCTGATGTTGTTAATCCACGATGTGGAGATGCGGTTGCGGTAGCCTATCCTGAGAATGGTGTTGCCCAGATGCAGGTCGGCGGTGAGGGCATGGTCGAGGTCGAAGCGGTTGCCCCACCAGCCGAAGTGGGCGAGATTGCTGTGGTTGCCCAAATAAATCTCATAATATGCCTCATCATAGTCGGGCGAGAAAAATGCGCCAATCACGGGCACTGAGGCCTGATAGCGCAGGGTGATGGGCAGTCGCTTGATGCGTGTGTTGTAGATGGCTTGCCCCAACAGCCCCACGTTCCAGTGGATGCGTGTAGAAACCACATTGTTGCTGTTGTTGGCGTTATAAAGCACACCTCCACGCAGTTGGGTGGCGCCGCCGAGCTGGAACTGAAGTCCTGGCGTGAAAACATCTCTCCACCGATGCATCATGCCCCACCTGCCATCAACCATAAGCGAGTGCATAGTGTGGTTACCAGCGGGATTGTGGGTGTAGTCGTAATCTATGCCTATGCTCAACTGACGTGTCCAACTCTCGGGCGCAAAGCCTGTTGCCTGCTGCGCCTCGTAGTTGAGCGACATGGCGTGACCGCCATATCTCACTGGCGAGAGGTAGGTGTCGAGGGTGGAGGCATGACCATATTGAGCCGAAATGACAGTTGCTACAGGTCGCAGCGGCTCCTCGTCGCCGTCTTGCGCCACCGCGCACTGCCAGCTCCATGCCATTAAAAGCATGAAAATCAGAAACCGTATGTCAATCTTGCTAATCATTTCAGATGTCAGATGTCAGATGTCAGAAGTCAGTTTTCTTCGTCTTCAAAAAGTCGTGTCTGGCCTGTGAGTTTGTCGAGAACCTCTTGCTGGCTGATGTCGTTGTTGAGTTCCTCGCCTCCTTCGGCAACTGGTTCCTCGCCTTCTTGCGGGAGGTCTTCTTCCACGATGCGTGGCTCGAGTTCGGTGACTGTCTCAACGTTGTAGTTGGTGAGTCGCTTGCCCTTGGCATGGAAGCTCTTGACGGCGATAAACTCCTCGCCATCAACTATTAAGTTCTCACGGAAGCTGTCGTCGCCACCAAACTTCACCTCAAAACGCGGATATTTCTCGTTGGAAAGCACGATGAGCGATGACTCGGGATTGTCACCAATCATGCGCTGCTTTTTGTTGTTATCGTCGAGGGTAAAGCGTTTGAGATAGACATAACCCTGGTCGGCATCGTTGAGGATGGCGGTCCACACCATGCCGGGGTCATATTTCATGATGCGCAGGATGCCTTCCTCGTAGTGGTTGGTGGCCTCGCTGGTGGTGGTGTAAAACTCTCCGTTCTTCATTATCACGAGAATGCGGTCTTCGCCGGCAAACTTTCCTAACGAAACACCATGTCCCTCGTAGTTGAGACGCAGTATATCCTGGTCGAACCACACCTCGCGGTCGTCGAGCGTAGAACGTCCATGCTCCTTGAGGGTGATGCGGTGTATCTCGTTCTTGGTCACCATGTTGCCACGAGTGGTCTTGCCCTTGATAGCCATGTCGGCGAGATCGACGTCAAACTGCACCGTGCGCAGGTGCTTCTTGGGCTTGAGGGTGATGCGCAGCACCTCGGCCTCGCCGTTGGGGTTGACGGTGAACCACACTACCTTCGACCCTGGCTTGCCTTGAGTGATGTCATATTCCTTGTCGCGGGTGACACCCGTGACGGCAAAACGCTTCATATAAGTAGTGCCGCCGCGTCCATCGGTGTAGAGGGCGTTGAAGATGGTGCGTGTGTCGTTGCGTTTATAAACTCCCACATAAAGGATGTTCTTGCCCACATAAATCTTCTCGGCGACCTTGATGACCTTATATTTACCGTCCTTGTAGAAGATGATGATGTCGTCGATGTCGCTGCAGTTGCACACAAACTCGTCCTTCTTGAGCGCGGTGCCTATGAAGCCCTCCTGACGGTTGATGTAGAGTTTCTCGTTGGCTTCGACGACTTTGCTGGCGACGATGGTGTCGAAGTCGCGTATGGTGGTCTTGCGTGGATGCAGGTGCCCATATTTCTTTTTCAGGTTCTCATACCAGTTGATGGTGTGCTCCACGAGGTGCGTGAGTTTGTAGTCGATGTCGGCAAGCCGCTCGTTGAGCATGGCAATGTAATTGTCGGCCTTGTCGCTGTTGAACTTGACGATGCGCTTCATCTTGATTTCCATCAGGCGCAGGATGTCGTCGCGGGTGATGGCGCGGTAGAACTGTGGCTTGAACGGCTCCAAGCGTTTGTCGATATGGTTCACGGCGGCGTCCTCGTCCTTAGCCTGCTCATAGCCTCTATCTTTGTAGATGCGCTCCTCAATGAAGATTTTCTCTAGCGAGGCAAAGAACAGCGACTCCATAGTGTCGAGACGCTGTATCTCGAGTTCGCGCCGCAGAATATCCTTGGTGTGATCTACGCTGAACTGCAACAGGTGGGTGGCGGTGAGGAACTGCGGTTTCTCGTCTTTGATGACGCAGATGTTAGGCGAGATGCTGGTCTCGCAGTCGCTAAAGGCGTAGAGCGCGTCGATCGCTTTGTCGCTCGACGTGCCAGGCTGCAGGGTGACGATAATCTCGGCGGTCGAGGAGGTGTTGTCCTCTACCTTCTTGATTTTTATCTTGCCTTTCTCGGCGGCTCGCAGGATGGAGTCGATGAGTGTGCTGGTGGTCTTGCCGTAGGGCAGGTCTTTGACGAGAAGGGTTTTGTTGTCGAGTTTCTCAATCTTGGTGCGCACCCTCACGCTGCCTCCACGCTCACCGTCGCGGTAGTTGTTCACATCAACATATCCCCCCGTGGGGAAGTCGGGATAGAGCTGGAACTCCTCGCCTTTGAGGTAGGCAACGGCAGCGTCGAGTATCTCGTTGAAGTTGTGAGGCAGTATCTTGCACGACAGGCCCACTGCAATGCCCTCGGCACCCTGCGCCAGCAGCAACGGGAACTTCACCGGCAGCGTGATGGGCTCACGGTTGCGGCCGTCGTAGCTCATCGTCCACTCGGTGACCTTGTTGTCGAACGCCACCTCGAGGGCAAACTCGCTAAGCCTTGCCTCGATGTAACGGGGCGCTGCGGCTCCGTCGCCAGTGAGGATGTTGCCCCAGTTTCCTTGAGTGTCGATGAGCAGTTCTTTTTGCCCAAGTTGCACCAACGCGTCGCCAATGGATGCGTCGCCGTGAGGGTGGTAGTGCATGGTGTCGCCCACGATGCCGGCGACCTTGGTGTAATGGCCGTCGTCGCTTTCCTTCATCACGTGGAGGATGCGGCGCTGCACGGGTTTGAGGCCATCCTCAATGTGTGGGATGGCACGCTCAAGAATTACATAGCTGGCATAGTCGATAAACCAGTTCTCATACATTCCCGATAGGCGCAGCTTCTTGTCCTTGTCGGGAATCGGGGCTCGGGAATCGGAGGTCGGGGATTGGGGATCGGGGATCGGAGATCGGGCTTCATTCAACTCCATTGACTCATTAACTTCCTCATTTATGTTATTATCGTCGTTCATATTGCTAACTGCGTAGATAAACTTTTAATCGGCAAAGATAGTGATTTTTGTCGAAATATCCACGAGAAAACCGAAAAAATGCTACTGTTTTTTTGTCAAACAATTACAAACAATTGCAAACAATTGCAAACAAAAAAAGGAGACGACTGGAAAGTACTAATTAAAAATCAAAGAAGAGACATCAGAAGCGAGTCTGAGATTTGAAATCTGAGGTCTGAAAACTGAATTGCCTTGTTTGCTTGTTCCTTGTTAGCTTGTTAGCTCAATGGCATTGCCATTTGGGTCTAGAATATGAGTGAAAAATCCCCCACGAAGGCTCTCGCGGGGGATTTGAGTGTGTGTTTTATGGTGAAGAGATTGTTTATCTTGCCACTTTGAGTGTGGTGGTTTGATTGCCGTCGGTGGCGCGCAAGATGTATAAGCCACGGCTCAACTCGCTCAGGTTGATGCTGTTGCTGCCTTGTGCCAACTTTTGGCCGTTGATGTTGTAAACCTCAATCACACCAGGAAAGAATGCTATATTGCCGTTGATGGTGATTGCCTTTTTGCTGTTGGCGACGTTCTCAATGACTGTGGAAACTTCGACCTCGGTCACGCCATTCTCATCTATGCGGAAGTAGAAGTCGCGGTCGGCGGTGATGTTGTAGTCGGGCAGCTGCTTGCCGTTGTTCCAGTTGTTGAAGATGAGGTTGTAGTTGCCACCCTCGGTGTCGAGCAGGAACACTTTGTAGGTCGTTGCCCTGTCAAAGGTCACCTCTCCCACGCTTGCCTCGCCAGGCCATGCGCCAAAGAGTTCGCCGTCGCCCCAGGCGTAGAGTCCAAGAGCGTCCCAGCCAGTCTGGTCATCAACATAGATGTAGTGCTTGGATGCAGGAATGGTTGGGAGTTCGCCGCTGATGCTGAAGTCGTCGATGCCAATCGCCATTGCTGCATTGGCAGCGTCGCCGCTTGCCACGGTGATGTTCCAGGCAAGGTAGAGGTCGCAGCCGCGTGAGATGGGCACGTCGAGCACATCGCTCACCGCCATTGTCTCGCCGGGTACGCTGGCATAGCCTGCTGTCTCGCTGTCGGGGGCGAAGTAGGTGTAGAACTTGTTGCCTGCGCTGGTCCAGTTGCGTCCGTCAATCGAGTAATAGAGCTGCACGGCAAAGCCAGCGGCGTTAGAGCCCTTGCGGTATTTCTCCACGTTGTAGCTCACGTTCACGTTCTCGATGTTCTTCTTGCCTGTGTTGAGCAGGTGGGCGTAGAGGTTGACGCAGCGGGTAGCGTTGGCGACACCTGTCGAGATGCCGCCCAGAGCGCGGTCGCTAGTGTTGTCGGCACCAAAGTTCCAAGTGCCGTTCTTGGCGTTGCTGGCTAGGTTCACGCCACCGCTGTACATCGTCTCGGTGTCGGCCTGGTCAAAGCGTCCCACGGTTCGTGGAGCGGTGATGATGCGGTCGATGCGCCAAGCGTCGGGTAGGGTGGCGGTGGCAGCGTCGCCCATAGCGTCGAAGTTCTCGCTTGCGCTAAGGGTCTCCTCATTAAGTTCGATGGCGGGATATACCACCACTTCGGTCTCGGCGGCAGCAACCTTAACGGTGGCGTCGGCGTTGAAGCTGCCTGTGGTGGCGTTCACATTGAAGGTGCCGTTAGTGCCGTTGCTGGTGAACACATAGTTGTCGAGAGTTCCTCCGTCGCTCAGGGTCATCACTACTGGGTCGGCAGGCTCAATCTCCATGCCATACTGGTCGCGCACGGTAACTTTGTAGTGAACCTGCCCTGCGGTGTGGTCAACATAGTTGGTGAAACCGTTGAGGGCGTTGCTGGCGTAGGTGCGCATACTTGCCGCGTCACTGGCGCTCAGGTCGCTGGGAGCATAGGTGATTGACGCTGGGTCTTCGCCAAAGATAAGGCCATACTCCATCGCTGCCGCCATATAGGTGGCTTTGAGGGTTGGGTGGCGGTCGTCGAGGAACCAGGTGTTGGTGCCGTCGGCACCCTCAGCGTCATAAACTGCCTGATAAGCCACTCCCACTGGGCAGAGTGTCACGCCCAGGTCGAGTGCCACATCCTGATAGTTCTTCACGAATGTGCTGTTGAAGGCGGTGTAGTTGCTCCAGTCGCCGCTGTAAGCCCAGTTGATTGGCACGATGATGATGGCGTTGGGATTGGGACAGTATTCTCGGATATAGTCAACCCATCGCTTCACGTTGGCGCGGAAGGTCTCGATGTTGGTGCGTGGCAGCGAACTCTGCTCTTGCAGGATGATGTGGCTCCACGCCTCGCTGCGCACGAGCATCTTGGCGCCAGGGTTGCCGTCCTCGGCGATGCCGTCGCCTTCTTCCCAGTGGGTAAGCAGCGACTTGCCTAGCAGGGTGTGCTTGGTCCAATTGGCATTCTTGCCCATAGCGGCAGCGATGTCGTTAAACACTGCGTCCTGGTCGTTATAATAGATAAGGCTGTTGTTGAGCGACAGCACTTTAACTTCTTCTGGAAGTTCGGGAACGAGCACCACGTTGGCAGGTTGCAGGGTCATCGTGGTGGGAGTTGAGGCACTCTTCACGAGGCTATACTCGCCAGTCGAGAGGTTGAAGGTCACGTTGTAGGTGCCGGCGGCTGTCGAGACCTTGCCAGTGCTGCCCTTGACGAGCGTGCCGCTGGTGTTGTCGCCAGTGAGGTCGCTCTCGGTGCCCCACACGCCCACCATGCCCAGGCGCTGATAGATGCGCCAGTGGCAGTATCCGTCCTCTCCAGCACTCATGGTCACCTGACCCGTGAAGATGTTATCCTCGGTGAGTTGGAGTTCGCCGCTGGTGTCCATGTAGTTCCAGCCGTTGTTGTCACCAATCACATATACCGATGTGAGGCCCGTCTCGTCGTCATCGCTCTGCAGCAGCAAGGTGGCGCTGCCGTTGGCGATGGTGAGGATAATCTTTTTGCATACGTAGGTGTTGCCACCGCACGAGATGTTGTCGTTGGTGCCGAGCACAAGAGCGTAAGGCGTGTCGATCATCGCCGATGTGCCGTTGCTGCCGTAGTTGCATGCGCTGCTCCAGTTGGCGTCGGCAACCTTGAAGGCACCGCTCAGAGTCTTGTTGTAGAGGGTGTAAACTCCGTCGCCCTCATCGCTGAACTCCCAGTCGCTCACAGCACCCCAGCTGTTGACCTCGCCACGCAGGTAGATGCCCGACGCCACGAAGGGCGGTATGCTGGGATCTACCCAGCCGGTGTAGTTCTCGGGGTCGGTAATCTCGGAGATTTCGGTTTTTGTGAGGCACAGGTAGTAGTCGCGGTTGGCGGTGATGTCAAATGTCTGGCTGTTGCTGCCGCCGTCGCCGAAGGTGAGTGTGCGTTCATTGCCGTCCATGTCGATTGCCCACACCTTATAATTAACGCCGTTTACCGTCGCGCTGCTCTCAGGCAGTTCGCCGTCCATGTAGAGGGAGCTCCACTTGGTCACGTCTTCCACATAGATATAGGCGCTCTGGTCCTGCGAGGCGAAGGTGGCGTCAATCACCACATTATCTATAGAGAGACCCATCGCCTTGTTGGGGCTTGTGCCGCTTGCCACGCTGATGTTCCAAGCCAGGTATAGCTGTTCGCCGGCTGCGAGGCTCACCTTGAGCTGTTTGCCGCTGATGGCGGTAGTGCTGATGGGTACTGTTGCGGCGCCAGCAGTGGCGGCGTCGGGAGCGAAGTAGGTGTAGAAGTTCTCGCCCGCACTGGTCCAGTTGGTGCCGTCGGTCGAGGTGTAGAGCTGCACGGCGAAGCCGGCTGTGTTGTCACCGTCGCGGTACTTCTCGATGTCATAAGCGATGGTGAGTTTGCTCACGGCCTCGTCGCCGGCGTTCTTCACGCAGGTCATCACGTTGATGCAGCGGGTGCCGTTGCTCACTGTGGTTGAGAGTCCACCCACCGAGCAGTCGCTAGGGGTGGTGCTTGACTGGAAATTCCAGGTGCCGTTGCTGGCATTGCTTGCCAGACTTGTGCCACCGCTGTACATCACGCTGGTGGCGGCACTGTTGTAGGCTCCCACAGTGCGAGGCGCGTTGAGGTTGCGATCTACACGCCATCCCTGCGGCATGTCGAGCAAGGCTTCCCCGGCAGTGGCATCCCACATTCCGTCGAAGTCCTGAGTCACTTGCGGCGAGGCGGCAGTCACCTCCACCACATCTTGCGCCTGAGCACCGCTCCAGCCGAGCAATGTCATGGCAACAAATAATAACAATGATAGTTTCTTCATTTTGAGTTGTGTTTATGTGAATAATTATAGCTGACGAGCTTACGAGCAAACAAGCTGACGAGGCAATGGTGGTTTATGCCACACGTCCTTGATTGCGCACTGCAAAATTATCACATTAAATAAAGGGGAAAAAGACCATCATGACAAAATCAAAATTATTTTCTGAGTTAAAGCTCTAAAATATAGGTTTATATAATGTCCTATCAATTATCAAAATCAAAGCTATTGATGTGCTTAAAATGTCAGATTTTGCCGCTTTTGTTCATTTGGCACGCTTTTTGTATATTTTACACATAAATGTTTGTGTACATCTTAAACCTGATTATATATTTATTAATGTAATAGGAGTGTACTATTAATTGCCGCATCCTATCTTTTAGATTTCATTTTAAGCAAATCGGACATGAGGATTTAATTTCTCATTTATCATTTTACTTCTACTTGTCGAAAACTACCGTTTTTTGATAGGCTTATGATTAAAAAATGTTAAATGCGTAATATTTACGTGCAAAATATTTGTTTGTGTAAAAAAATACACATTTACTTTGCAGTGTAAAATTTACACAAAGCAAAAAAATAACAATTATGATTTCATCTAACTTTTTCAGGAAACAGGTTGGGTTTAATGCCCACGAAGACGCCATCGGCAACGGTGGCGAGAGCACCGAGAGAATTAATGTGAGTAACGAACCAATTAAAAATCAAGAAGAGATGAACAGCGAAAAATCAAACCAGAGTCAGCAAGAAGTGAACAATTCAGAGACAAGCGTGAAAAAAGCACGCATCTACAACCTAATCATCGTTGATGAGAGCGGTTCGATGTCCTCGCTCAGAGATGCTACCCAGAGTGGGGTGAACGAAACTATCAACTCGATTCGTGGAGCGCAAAATGAGTTTGCCAACACACAAGAGCATTTTCTAACCCTAGTCACGTTTGACTCTAATGGCTATTCTGAGCCAGTGCGCACCTTGTATAACCGCAAACCCATTGCCGAAGTCGAGGATTTCAAGAATTACAACCCAAGCGGTTGCACTCCTCTCTATGATGCTATGGGGCAGTCGATAAACGAGTTGTATAACTTCATCAAGGATGATGAGGATGCAAGTGCCGTGGTGACTGTGCTCACCGACGGCTATGAGAACGCCTCGCAAGAGTGGACCGGTGCCGCCCTCAAAGAGTTTATCGAGAAACTCACGCAAGAGGGCTGGTCGTTTTCCTACATGGGAAGCAACCACGACGTGAAGCAGGTGAGCTTCAATCTATCCATTAATAATGTGATAGAGTTCAGCCATGACGTGAAAGGCGTGGGAAGCTCATGGGACCGTGAGAGTGCGGCAAAGCACAACTATTTCCGCAAGATGGACAGGGAGTTTCGTCAGGGACGCAGACAATCAAAAGAGGAATGGCTTAAGCGCAAGCGCCAAATGGCAAGCGAGTATTACGAGAACCGCGTGACTCCCAACCACATCTACTCCTTACATGAAGGCGAAATATTCGTCTTCGGCAGCAATCCACAGGGATTTCACAGTGGCGGAGCGGCAAAAGTTGCAATGGAGCGCTTCGGGGCAGTGTGGGGACAAGGCGAGGGTCTGCAAGGCAGGAGCTACGCTCTCCCAACCACTTGTCCGCTTGAGCAGATGGCAGAGGCGGTGCAACGTTTCGCCCAGTTTGCCGAGCAGCATCCCGAGCTGCGATTCCTCGTCACTCAAGTGGGCTGCGGCATTGCCGGCCACAACATCAATGATGTGGCTCAGTTGTTCAGATGTTGCGTTCGCCTCGAGAACGTGGCATTGCCAGCCGAGTTCTGGAAAATTCTTGGCCTGACAATGTAATCTCCCAATTCTCTCCCCTCTCCACTTTTTCGTTTATCGGGGATCGGGGATCGTTGTTCGTTTATCGTTTATCGAAGACAGTGAAGTGATTAAAGGCAACACCCACTAAACACTAAACTCTAAACTCTAACCTGCGCGAAGCGCAATTCCATCTCCACTCTCCACTAAAATTATCAATCTTTAAAAAACGGTATTATGACTTATTCAATCAACAATTTATTAAATGGTGCACAAACTATCGCAAACAGTGTTTTTGGCAAGCAAAACGAATACCACCTCCAGTTCAACAACGAGGACGACGGGCTCTGGTATGTTGATTTCCCAAACTGGCCATTTGACCACCACAACCTGCTGATGGTGGCTGGTGCCGACGAGCTGTGTGACTTCTTGAGCGATGACGGCAAGACAACGCGCGTTGATGTCATACCAAGCAGCAAGCGCAAGGACTTGCCCGGCTATGCCGAACTCGTGCAGGGCGAGCACTCCCTCACTGGTGGTTCCTTCTACACCGTCAACGGTCTGCCAGGCTTTGACCGCGAGATTTGGCTCTGCCCGGTAACACTCTTCGTTCTCGGACGCTATCCCAAGTATATGTACATCAAAAAATCTCAAATTAATTGAATGATAAATAGTTTATTATGGAAAAAACAGTTTATAAATTAACAGAATTATTTAATGGAGAAGAAGTCTTCAATAAAACATATGAAGATAGAGATAAAGCATTTGAAGAATATGAAAATTTAGAATTTCATATTATGCTTGATGCATCAGACAGCGACTTCTATGAAGCAAATCAAAACGAGAATCATAAATGTTTTGATGTCACATACTACGAAGATGATGAGCAATACAATAAAATAATAACATTAGAAGAAATAACTCAGGTTTAGTTGCGCATTGCTCTCGGGTTTTTATTTTTAGACATAAAAACATAAGTTCAATTATGCTGCGCCAGTATTTTTAGAATAAGAACATAATTTTGTTTTTATGAAAGTCTTATGTTCTTTTTCTATGTTGCAAACCAAGGGAATTAACATTTTTAACATTATTAGTTCATATATT